>CAZOOW010000020.1:0-1000 GCA_964581535.1 uncultured Candidatus Saccharibacteria bacterium | reverse complement strand
CGGCTTTGTGTCTGTTTGCCCCTTGCGCAATGCTTCAATTTAACGACAAACTTTATGGGGCAAATAGCACAAAACCGCTGTTATAAGCTGGCTGCGGTTAATCAAGCGGAAACTTTAATCGAAGCACAGAACAAAAAGAATTTGAAAAAAGAGCGATGGAAATAAACAAGTTATATAACGAAAATTGCCTTGATACTTTGGGTAGGATGCCTGATAAGTTTGTTGACTTGGTAGTTACTTCACCGCCTTACAATATGCGAACACGCATAAGAAATGGTGAATACACTACAAGGGAGAAAAGCGAACATTTCAGTAAGAAGTATAAGCACTTTGGCGATGACCTACCTATTGAAGACTTCTATTCATTTCATAGCGATGTTTTGAGTGAATTGCTGCGGGTGAGCAAAATCGTATGCTACAACTTTCAAATAGTAACTGGCAGCAAAGAAGCCTTTTTCAAAATCATTGGCGACTTCAATCGTGATATAAAGGACATAATTATTTGGGATAAAGGAAGCGGACAACCTGCAATGCACGGAATGGTTTTAAATAGCTGCTATGAAATGATTTTGATTTTGGAAGACGATAAAAGGGCTGGCAGAGCAATTCAAAACGCAAAATTTAACAGGGGTGAAATGAATAACATTTTAAGAATAGGCCGGGGTGAAAAAGTAGTTGATGGTCATAGTGCTGTATTTCCCGAAAGGTTGGCAGGTGAACTTATTAAGGCATTTTCGGAAGAAGGAAATTTAGTTTATGACCCTTTTATGGGTAGCGGAACTACTGGAATGGTTGCTCACAAATTGAACAGAAACTGGATTGGAAGCGAAATAACAGAAGAATATTGTAAGATAGCTACACAACGTATTCAAAGTGCGGTGGGGCTTTTTTCAAATTCTTTTCAAACGGAATTGTCAAACGAAGCATGAACGTAGCAGCTTGCTTATAACGTGCCTGCGCTTGGCGCATGTGGCGGCTTATCAGCAACAAAGCTCAATAG
>CAZOOW010000019.1:0-1148 GCA_964581535.1 uncultured Candidatus Saccharibacteria bacterium | reverse complement strand
TGAGTTTTAGATGTTATAGTTATTTTATATTCTGTAGGAGTTGTGGTTACGGGGATATTACATCCTGTTAGGGCTACGGTGTTACTTGAGAGAGAACTGTTAGTACAGTAAGTAGCTGATTTTGTGTATACATAGCCAGGATAATTTCCTACTATAACTTTAGATCCATCTGAGGATAAAGTAGAAGCAGTCCAATTTCTAGAACCTGCTCCTGTTTCTTCTGTCCAGTTTGAACCAGAATCAGTTGAAGTGTAAACGTATCCTCCATAATTCACTGCTACAAGTTTTGTACCGTCGTCAGAAGAAGCAACGCTGTACCAATTTCTTGAACCTGCTCCTGTTCTTTGCGTCCAGTTCGCGCCAGAATCAGTTGAAGTATAAATGTAGCCTCCATAACTCACTGCTACAAGTTTTGTGCCATCAGAAGAAGAAGCGAGCCTCCAACCACTTGCGCTTATACCTGGTCCTGTTCTTTGTGTCCAGTTCGCGCCAGAATCAGTTGAAGTAAAAATATAATTATTAGCTGCAGCTGCTACAAGTTTTGTGCCATCTGAAGAAGACGCAGTAGCATTCCAGTTTCTTGAACCTGAATTTGTTTGTTGGGTCCAATTTGCTCCAGAATCAATTGAAGTGTAAACGTATCCTCCATAATTCACTGCTACAAGTTTTGTACCGTCGTCAGAAGAAGCAACGCTGTACCAATTTCTTGAACCTGAATTTGTTTGTTGGGTCCAATTTACTCCAGAATCTGTTGAGGTATATATATAACCGCCACCAGAAACAACCGCTACTAATTTAACACCATCAGAAGAAGAAGCAACGCTGTACCAATTTCTTGAACCTGCACCAACACGTTCTGTCCAATTAGATCCACCGTCCAATGAAGTATAAATATATCCTGGATAATTTGCTGTAATTAGATTTAAACCATCTGAAGAAGTATCAATGGAGTTCCAATTTCTTGAACCTGAACTAGTTCTCTCACTCCAAACAGGAGACAGTCCTTCGATTTCTACTTTTGCAATATTTTGATAAGCACTAACATTTCCTCCAAGAGTTACAGTCACCCCTGTAACAGTATCTGTGTTTACATTAGTAGACAGAGAAAATCTATCTATTTCAGTAGAAGAAGATCCTGGTCCTATAGT
>CAZOOW010000018.1:0-1179 GCA_964581535.1 uncultured Candidatus Saccharibacteria bacterium | reverse complement strand
CGTCGGCTCGCGCCGTCTGCTCAGCCGCGATCAACTGCACGCAGCAGCACGGGTCATCGCCCAGGCAGTACGGGTGCGGGTCAGCGACTTCGTGGTCACCCGGCGTCGGCGTCTTCGCCATCTGGTGTACCCAGGCGATCGCTTCGGCCTCGGATTCGATGATCCCCATCACGTCCCCCTCTTCGTGTCGTCGAAGTCCTCGGCCCGGTGCTGCTCGCAGGTGTGGGCGTGGCGCTGCACGTCGAGCCGCGCCCGGTGGTCGGTGGTCAGGCTGGTGCGGTACTCGCGTCGCCAGCCGCAGCAGCACACCTGCGCGTGGACGCCGTCGAGGTAGTGGTCGGTGATCACGCGGCACCGTCCTCGTCGACCCCGAGGATCATCTGGTCGCCTGCTGGCCGATAGCCGTTGATGCTGGTCGTGATTCGCTCGCGGGCGACGTCGGCGAAGTGCTCGACCTGTTCGATGCCGACGAATCGACGACCCTCGAGTACTGCTGCGACGCCTGTAGTGCCGGACCCCATGAACGGGTCGAGGATCACGCCGCCGACGGGGACGATCTGGACGAGTTTCCGCATGACGTCGAGCGGCTTCTGCGTGATGTGGTCCCGCTCACGCGGCGGGCTGGCCTGATAGAAGCCCTCGAATGTCGGATCGTCGTAGTCGATCGCACGCGGGCCAGCGGTCGCCCACGCGACGTACTCACACGACGCGGTGAACCGACCGGACTGCGGGCGAGCCGTCGGCTTGTACCAAGGCACGATCCCGCGCCAGACCCATCCGCCCGCCTGTATCGCGTCGGTCGTGCTCGGCAACTGGCGCCAGTCGGTGAACTGCATCAGTAGCCCACCAGGCTCAGTGACGCGAAGGGCTTCGCTCAGCCAGAGGGAGCACCAGTAGGCGTAGGACCGTTGGTCGCGTGAGTCGCCGCCGAACTCGGTCAGTGCGTGCCCGCTGACGGAGTCGTTCTGGACGTACTTCGTCTTGACGTCCATCATCCGGTCGCCGCGAAACTGACCGCCCGACGAGTACGGCGGATCAGTGATGATCGCGGCGACACTGGCGTTCGGGAGTTGATCGAGCACGCGCAGCGCGTCCCCGTGCCACAGTGTCACGGACTCGTCGGCGTAGTACGGCGTCGTCATGCCGCACCCCGCGTATCGAGGCGGGCGACGAGGTCCC
>CAZOOW010000017.1:0-1194 GCA_964581535.1 uncultured Candidatus Saccharibacteria bacterium | reverse complement strand
TTTGGGTTCGCCGCTTTGATTTCTGCGCGTTTTGTAGCGATTGCGTTCAGCGGTTCCGGGTCATTGTCGAGCAGTTTCGCGAGGATCGCGTCCACCACATGCCCCAGTGCATCGGTAGGATTAGGGTTTGGGTCTTTGCTGAAGTTTTGCACGTAAGCCAGTGCCCGGGCGCGCGCGTATGAATATGACGCATCATCAATCGCCGCTTGGTCCGCTGCCGATTGCGCCGACGCGTCATTGACGATCCGCTTTTTGGTCTTGTCCCATTTGGGGAACGGGACTGCGTCAAGGTCGGCCTTCTCTACCTCGATGCAGTTCAGATCTGCCTGCTTGTTTGCATATCTCCCAGTAATTGTTCCTGCTGTGTCTGCTGTTATGAACATTATATTACCTCTCGTAAACCCATCCGGTTAATGCTATGCGCATGTATGTTGTTCCGTTTGATGCGTCGCACCTGTATCGTATTTGAGCAGCAGTATCAGTTATGACGTGAAGAGTCGTTCCGATGCCAGCGGTTGCCTGCCCACGGATACTGTATAGAGGGGCTGATGATGTTGATGGTGGGCTATCCGTTTGGTCAGGTGATGACACGTAAGCCCATGTGTCACCGATCAAGACAAAAGTGCAAATAGCATTCACCTTAACGTCAGTTGGTACGGACAGGGTAGCCAGGATCGCAGACGTCCCTGGATTGTTTGTGTTAACATCAAGGGGAGGGTCCGTAAGAATGAAAACATCCCCTTTCTGCGTGAACAATTGCCACGCACCAGAGACGCGCTTGAGTGATCCGATGCGCCTTTTGTAATCGTAGTTCGCTGGCATCGTCGGGGCCGTGGCGGAAAGTGAAATCAGAATACCAGAGGCCTGTGTGTCCGATCTATAAATTGCAAAAAAATGGTAACTGCCATTCCCCAGGACTCCAGTATCCAACGCTCCGTTCCCGGTTCCGAAATTAGCGTCGGCGGCAACTGTGCCTCCGGCATAATCAATGTTTACGGTGTCCAAATCGTCACGACAAGAGCCTGCCGAAATGTCTATATCATTGGACGGGTCTGTACCGTTGTTGGAGAGTTCCAGGCCGTAGATATGCCCCGGAGGGTATGACCCAATCCCTGCCGCAATCGCAGCATCGACCGCCTCATCTACTGCTGCGTCGACCAGGGCATCCAGATTTGAGCCTGACACAGCCGCCTC
>CAZOOW010000016.1:0-1207 GCA_964581535.1 uncultured Candidatus Saccharibacteria bacterium | reverse complement strand
CACTCACAATCATAATCGCCATCGCCGCGATGATTTACGCGGTCGAGGTGATGGCGGGAGGAATGAGATGAACACAAAAGAAGTCTCGGAATACACTGTAAAATGTTGGCTTGATTACGGTTCCCAAGTCATGCGCTATATTGAGCGGCTTGAGAGCACGCTCAACGAAGGCGCAGGAAAAATCGAAGAGGTAGAACCTTACCCAAGGATGCCGGAATTTTTCGAGAGCGGTATCGCGCTTAGGCCATCGTGGGCGGATAATGGAAAGAAGTCGCCCGATACATGCAAAAAACAGTTACAAGATTGGTATGACGAGTGTGTTCGTATTCGTGAACGGAATGCGCCCAAACTTCAGAACAACAGCGTAGTGAAGCAGCGAGCCAAGACTTATTTCATGTCGATGGGACTTCCAGAAAAGGTAAGCCGCCTAGACTATGGTCGCTCCGGTAAAGCGACTCCGAAGCGTGTTTCAGAGAGAGCAGGTTGGGTTGTGTCATTGGATAACATTCCAACGGTAGACCAATTCGACTTTGCGACCTCTGGAAAGGATGCACAGTTAAGAAAGATCGAACAGATCGAGACGAAACTGAAAGCCGAAGTTGAGGCGAAGGATCGAGCGATTCAGGCACAGGAGGAAGCGAGGGTCAAACAGGTCTCGTATATTGCCGCGCTTATCAAGGCAGGGATACCGGAGACAACGCGACCAGAAGACGCGCTTAATGCCCTGCTTGAGAAGGACAAGTACCTTAGACTCGCTCACTTCATGATGATGAATCGGAATGACTGGAATGAAGGGTGCGACTATGCCGAGACAGGACTAAGTGGATTCGCTGTGGAAAGCGACGAGGATCGGGCAATCTATAAGTGTGTCTCCGATCAATGCGGGGATGGATGGGATGGAGATGGTAGGTGTTTCCGTGATTGCAAATACAACTACGACTACCTGTTTGGAAAAGTCCAATCGTCTGATCCAGGATTGTATGAAGCCTACACCAAGATTCGTGAAATGTGCTCATTATAAGGAGAAAATGATGGTCAAACTCATTATCGGTCTAATCGTTGCAACCACAGTCACAGTCCAGGCGCAAACGGTCCTCGACTTCACCGCTGGAATACCAGCCGGAGTCGAACCGAAACAGGCGAGCGGGTCGGTAGTCCATTATCCATCCTACAAATGCGCTCACGTTTATGGTGACTGGTATCTACC
>CAZOOW010000015.1:0-1274 GCA_964581535.1 uncultured Candidatus Saccharibacteria bacterium | reverse complement strand
TTTTTACAAAATGGGAGCGAAAGCCCACTCATCAGCTTTGCTGTGGGTGGGATGAAAGCGACCCAATACAAAGATAGTAATTTTTTAAATAAATTTTGTTTTTTCTTTAAACTTTTGTATATTTGCATATATTTATAATTGATGCTAAAGTCTTTTAAGTACAAAATTAATCCAACAAAGGAACAAACCACCTTGCTTAACAAGCATATTGGAGCAAGTCGTTTTGTGTATAATTTAGCCTTGGAATGTAAGCAAATTGCTTGGGCTGGGAATAAGGTTAATTTAAGTTGTTTTGCCTTACATAGCCAACTAAAAGACCTAAAAACTGAATGTGAGTGGCTTAAAGAAATAAATAGCCAATCGTTACAGCAGTCAATAACGAACTTAGACAAGGCATACACAGCCTTTTTTAAAGGGCAAAATAGTTTTCCAAAGTTCAAAAAGAAAACAAATGGTGGCAGCTTCAATATACCACAAAATGTTTCTTTAAAAGATGGTAAATTGATAATCCCTAAATTCAGAAAGGGTGTTGATATTGTCTTACATAGACCCATTAAAGGCGAAATAAGACAAGCTACAATAAGTAGAACGCCAACTGGTAAGTACTTTGTTTCTATACTTTGTGAAACAGGAGAAGCAATAAAACCAAAAGCAAAAGTTAAAGAAAAAACAACAGTTGGAATTGATTTAGGCATTAAAACATACTTTGTTTCATCTGATGGGCAAGAATTTGAGAATCCAAAATTCCTTCGTAAAGCACAAAGTAGATTAAAATATGTGCAACGCAAATATTCTAAGTACAAAGGGAAAAGAACAAAACAAAGGTTAGCAATACTCCACGAAAAAGTAACTAACCAAAGGAAAGACTTTCTACACAAAACTTCAAGCGAACTAATCAAGAACCACGATAGTTTAGCTATTGAAGATTTAGCGGTTTCTAATATGGTCAAAAACCACAACTTAGCACAAGCAATATCTGATGCAAGTTGGTCAACTTTTGTAACTATGTTGGAATACAAAGCAGAATGGTACGGCAAAAACATTCTGAAAATTGGCAGGTTTGAACCATCATCAAAACTACACGCAAATTGTGGATACATAAACAAAGACCTAACTCTATCTGATAGGGAATGGTTTTGTCCTAAATGTGGCGAATTAGTTTCGAGAGATGTAAATGCTGCCGTTAACATAAAATCTTTTGCTTTAAAAAATATCTTATCTGGAATGGATAGGAAAAATCAAGGCGAACTGTCAACGATGGTTGAAGTGCTGAC
>CAZOOW010000014.1:0-1329 GCA_964581535.1 uncultured Candidatus Saccharibacteria bacterium | reverse complement strand
CCCATCAGCTTGCATCGCAGTCTGCAACGTCCCAGAACCACGCCCCGTCGATCTTTTTCACCTGAATGACGTCGTTCACCGCTGCGGTGTGCAGCGTCGAATTGTAAACCGTCACGCCCGTCTCGCCATTGGTCGTCGAGTGCGTGTTGGCCGCCGTCTTAGTGAGGATCGTCATCACGCCGCTGCCCCACGTATACGGGGCTCCGCTGCCGCTGCGGGCGGTGATGCCTGTCGTAACCTTGGCCAGCGCCGCCGTCTTATCGTGAAGCAGTCGCCACTTGCCGTTGTCTTGCAACACGACGAACAGCGGCGAGTAGTTATCGGGAAACTGCGACTTAAAGTCGTTGGCGATCGTCGCCGTGCCACTCGGAACCGCCCCGAAGATCGACACAAAAGTATCGGCGTCGAACTCCGCATCGCCAGACGTATGGTCAACCAGTTCCGCCGTCTGGCAGCGGGCAATGTTCGGCCCCAGCTTGACCGCGTCGTACGTCCCTGTGTTGTCGCCGAAGCAGAGGAACGTTTCGCCGTCGATGAACGCCTTGGCAAACGTGTTGTTGCAAGTGCCGCTGGCCGGCGCCGTGCCGAATATCGCCGTAGTGCCGTCGAAGTCGAATGTGCCGTCGGAACTGATGACGTGCGTGGCTTCGTTGACCGTGGCCAAGAACACGATGCCGGGGGCTACGCCGGTTGTCGGGTCGGGGCCGGGCCAGCCCACCCAGACGCCTGTGCCGCCGCCCTCGCCGCCTCCAATGGCAAACAGGGCGTTGTTCTTGCCGCTACCGGGGCGATGGCCAGTCGAGAACGCGACGACGTCGCCGGCCGTGAGCGAACCGAGCAAACCCTGAGCGTCGTTCAATTCAAAGTCGGCGTTGACCACGTCCGACGTGTCGACCGCCACGCCGCCAGCCTCAGTGTAGGTCCAGCTATCGAAGTCGGTTGCCGTCCCGCTAACATATTCGCCATAAAGCAGCGGCGCGGTATTAGTCGCTACGATGTAGTACACGCCACCGCCGCGAATCATCGTGACATAAGACCCCTTCCAAATCGGTCGCCCGGTCGCATTGGTAGCGGTGATGTGCTGTTCGTCGGTCGGAACCGCGAGCGTCAGAATCACGTCGCCCGAACCGCCCAGCGCGAACGTCCCGCCGTGGGCGTCGATAAACTCGGTGGTCGTGCCGTTGAGCAGCGTGCCGACGCCGCCCATGCGAGGCGCACGCCGCGTCGGAGTCGGACGCCGCGACACCTTGCCGCCGTCGACGCGGCGGATGACGTCCTTGAGCTTGTCGAGGCTGCGCTGGTTGAGGTTGTAGCGCTTTTCCATTACGC
>CAZOOW010000013.1:0-1537 GCA_964581535.1 uncultured Candidatus Saccharibacteria bacterium | reverse complement strand
AACTATTTTTTCGTACATATCTTTAGCCGCTGCTACGTTTTCGAGAGATTCAGAGACTGAGGGATCAATGAATGGGCACACTACCATGGCTAATGTATTCGGTTCTTTAATTGACTCAGCCAGCCATCGGTAAGCACCCTGACGTTTTAATTCAGGGATGTACCAAGTTATAGTTGGCTTTCTTTCTTTGGGCATTTCCCCAATTACAGATAGCGTGAGGTGAGAAAATACCGTCAACATCAGGCTGCGCGGAATAGGCGTGGCGGTCATGGTAAGCACATGGGGCGTTGTACTCTTTGCTTTGAGTTTTAATTCGGTTTGACTACTTCTTTGCACCACACCAAACCGTTGTTGCTCATCGTAGATAACGAGCGCAGGTTGTAATTCACTAATTCGACTGACTAAAGCATGAGTACCAATATAGAGTTTGGCAGCAGACTCATTTCCTATTTGTTTTGATTTTGTGCCCCCCAGTACTAATTCACAAGGTAGATTGGGAAATAAAGTTTGAGTAGTCGTTAAGTGTTGTTGGGCCAAAATCCTGGTAGGAGCCAACAGGCAGACAGTACTTCCTTGCGTGACACACAGTTGAGCCGCCAAAAGAGCGATGACCGTTTTACCAGACCCCACATCCCCCTGAAGTAAGCGATTCATCGGTTTTGTTTGGGTTAGATCAGCCAAAATATCTTGCAGTGATTGTTGTTGACCATTAGTTAGTTGGAATGGCAATTGATCGACCAGCGTTTGTAGTTGTTGAGCATCCGATGAGTTTTCAAGAATCTTGATAGCTTTAATTTTTGACCACTGTTTTTTTTGTTGATCAGCTTGTTGCATTAAACTCAGCAATTCTTCGAGTGCTATTCTTTGTCTGGCGGCAATGACGTTTTCTGGTTCTTCAGGAAAATGTAATTGGCGTAATGCGTCAAGAAGTGAAACCTCTGCTTGTGCTCTTTGAATGAATGGATCTTCAATTTCCAAATGATCAAACAAAGTGGTAAAGATCCTACGCATCCAGCCTGAAGACACACCAGTAACAGATGAGTACAATGGAACTAATCTGGCTGTATGAATTGCAGTTTGTGTTGTTACACGCTCAACTACTGGTTGTTGGAGTGTTTGATATTTTTCATTCCAAACTCCACTAAAATAAAATTGGCCTTCACTTTTTAGTGTCTGGATAATAAAAGGACAGTTGAACCACGTGACTTTCATTTGACCAGTTTGATCAAACAAAGTTGCCCGCTGAATACTTTTTCTACCTCGCCATTGCTGAGAAGTGTTTTTAACTTGAGCAATAATGGTAACTGGTTTCAGAATTTCAGCTCCGAGTTTGTGTACATCGGCAATTGAAAGTATTTGACGTCGATCTTCATACCGAAGTGGCAGTTGTAGCAATAAATCTTTGACGGTAAAAAGATTTCGGAGGATAAGCCGCTGTTGGAGTGCAGCGCCAATACCACGTACCTCTTTCAGATTAGTGTTGAGGGTATACACATCACAATCCTATCATGAAGTTGTTTAAAGCATCGTCAGAAAA
>CAZOOW010000012.1:0-1556 GCA_964581535.1 uncultured Candidatus Saccharibacteria bacterium | reverse complement strand
AGGGCGAGCAAAACAAACAACCAATTGCAAAAGAAACATGGGAAGAAAGGCATTTAAAGAAATTGAATAGTCAGACATGACCGAGAAAGAATATGAACAAAACTTTGCAATCCTTGATAAACAATTTGAATTTCATTTTATGCAATTCCGCTTGGAATCTGCTTTAGAACTTGCTAAGAAAAATAATCAGCATGAACTTGCAAAAAAATTGAAAGACAAGATACAGCAGAATGAATTAATCTGGCGAATGCAATGAACATTATTGATATTAACCAATCCGAGTTTGACAAACTCAAGCCGCAGCAACTCAGGACAATTTATGACCATGTTAAGATGCGGGAAGAGTATCAAGAGTATGCAAAGAATCTGCAAGGGGCTAAAGTGTTTACGGGATTCAGCGGGCTTGATGAAAAGATGAACGGATTAAGACCGGGAGAGATAATGACTATTACAGCTCCGACAAATACGGGTAAAAGTGCTTTGGCTATGAATCTACTTTACAACGCCGCGGGGCAAGATGCAGGTCTAATATTTTACTTTTCGACAGAATTAAGCAATAATGATATTTTTGAAAGATTCGTACAGCTTCATTTCAATCTTGATGTCTCATCTGTTGAAAGAATTTATGCAAGTAATGACACCGTTAAAGATTCTGAAATTGTTAAAGTGATTGAAACGGTTTCAAATGTTTATTGTGTAATTAAAAAAATGAATCCGGTTGAAATCCCTAAGTTTGTGCAATTCATTTGTGAACAATCAGGGAAGAAAGCAAGGTTAATAATTGTAGATCATTTGCAGGGATTAAAATTACCAAAGGCAATAAACAAAGCGGAGGCACTTGATGACACTATGCAATATTTGGTTGAAGTTGCTTTGCATACCAAGCTACCGATAATTTTAACGGCTCATGTTTCGAGAGAACAAGCAAAAGGGAAAGAACTTACAATTTATTCAGGCAAGGGTTCAGGCGAAATTGAAAACTCTTCACAAATACTTTTCACGCTTGAAAATTTGCGGGAACTTCCTGAAGATTGTAAGCCTGATATTCCTATCAATTTATTCAACGAATGGGAAGCAGGGCATATTGAGATACTACGATTTACGGCTCACAAAACAAAGCGGGGGAAGTACAGAGATAATTGGCTTGTCTTAAATAATCGAAGTTTGAAAATGACTGAATTAAACTTAACAACTTTTTGAAATGGAAAACTTGATTGAAAAAATCTTAAAAGTCGTATTGATTTTTTGTGTTGTAATTGCTTTCTGCTTAACTATGTACGGGGCAATTGTTTTAATCGCTATGAATCATATATTCGTTGCAATATTGATTTTTGTGTTTGTAGCTTTTGTAATTTATTGGTATTTAGAATTTCCGGGCGGTTGTATTTTAAATCACCATGTTGAAGTTTATTCAAAGCCGACTTCTGCAAACATTGAAAATTTGCCGGATGAATATTTGCAGGCAATAAAAAAGATTCTGCAAAGAGGTTGTTATGAGGGTCTCGGTGAAGAAATATACATTGCGGAAGCAAGTATCAAAAAAGCATTGGAATATT
>CAZOOW010000011.1:0-2440 GCA_964581535.1 uncultured Candidatus Saccharibacteria bacterium | reverse complement strand
AGGACAACAGTTTGCGGAACTGTAAATCCAGGTTCGATTCCTGGCGAGATCACAGTGTCGAGTGCTAGTTCGAGCACTCGACAAGGGTCATCAAACACCCTTGTTATAAAGAACAACAAAAATAGCTAACGATCATTTCGTTAGCTATTTTTGTCTGAAAAGGTTTGTTTTTATGCCTTAACTGTTATCGTTCTATTTTTCAAAACTAGGTCGCTTTTTATACAATCAAGAACCGATCGTTTTTCTAAAATTGTCCCGTCTCTTAAAACGAATTTCATATAATTTCTAAGATCGACTTTTTGTATTTCGGCGGTACTATCTTTTCCTAAAAACATTGCTTGAAGTTTTTTGAATTTCTTGATTTCAAGATTCAGTTTTTCATTAAGTTGTACCTCATTGAGATCTAAAGTTCCTGCCATTTTCTGAAATTCTTTTAATAGATCGTCTTCGTTTATAGCAGGATTCGTACACTTTCTGTCTTTCGATTTTGTACATCTATAATAGACATGTCTGTTTATTCCGCCACTTAGTAATTTTTTGAACTTCTCATCTGCTGTAATCCCTGATCCGCATGATCCACATTTCACCATTCGAGTAAAAGCAAATTCTTTTCCGTGAGTTTTTATAACCTGCGTTTTTATTGCAGATCGACAATCATCAAAAAGCTCTTTGCTAATTATTGGTGCATGCTTTCCGTCATACCAATTTCCGCTTCCTTGCGGAAACTCAAATCTTCCGTAATAAAAAGTATTATTGATTATCTTAAATACATTTCCGACACTTAAATAGAATCCCTTATGTGTTTTAAAATTCAATTCATATCGCAACCATGAATATACCCTCATTCCACTCCATCGTTCGTATGCAATTTTTTCAAAAATTTGTTTAATGACTGGTGCTCGATCTGGATCAATTTCAACTTCACATTTGGATAATCTTTCATTCGGCTTTCTATATCCTGTTGGTGGTTGTACTGGCCATAATCCCATTTCGCACCGTGCTCGCATACCTCGCTTCACGTTTATACTCTTGTTGTCATTCTCTAATTTCGCCTGAGAACACAGAATCATCAAAAGAAACTTATCGCTCGGAGAATTTGTGAATGTTTGACCGAAAGTTTTAATCTGAACCAACTTCTTTTGATCAATACGATCTACCAATTTCCCCAAATCTCCTGCATTACGAGATAGTCTATCTGGTGCCCAAGTAATGATTGCGTTGAATATACCGTCATCTATATCTTTCAAAATTTCTTCAAATACTGGTCGTTGCCCTGATTCTTTTGCTGAATGAGATTCACGGCGAATCTCTATAACAGTTAAACCCTCACGCCCTGCTATTTGGCTCATTTCTTTGATTTGGGAATCAATCGAAAGTGCTTGTTTTTCCTCTGCCTCAGTACTCTTACGAGCGTACAAACAATACTTTAAATTGTCTTTTATTATTTCTGTCATATATATATTGATGACAGAGAACAATAGTTTTGCTAAGTCTATGCAGAACTAGAAATACGTAGCATGGTCGTCATCGATGTTATAGTAAAATACAACAAATTATGCTATACTTCCGACATGAAAGACGATGCGAAAAAGTTGGGAGAAAATCTTAAGAAGATTAGAACCAAGAAGAATATTACACAAATTGAAATCGCTAAAACACTTGGCGCTGACCGCTCCTTTGTAAGTAATATTGAGAACGGGAAAACCAACCCAACCCTTTCTACTATTACTAGTCTTGCAAAGGCTCTTGGAGTTTCAACAAACGAACTTTTGAAATAATTTTATGAATACCAAAGAAGCACAAGCAAGAATAAAAATAAATAAACTACTTGAGCAAGCAGGTTGGCGTTTTGAAGATTCACAAGATGGTAAGGCGAACATTTCTCTTGAGCCAGGTATTGATCTGGCAACTATTGGAGACGATTTTGAAAACATTACCAAAGGATATATTGATTATTTACTTCTAGACAAAGACGGTCGTCCACTAGTTGTTCTTGAGGCAAAAAAGGAATCGATTGAGCCTCTTTCTGCAAAGGAGCAGGCACGAAACTATGCACGTAATGTCGGCGCTCGTTTTGTCATACTTTCAAACGGAAACCTCCACTATTTTTGGGATACTAAACACGGCAACCCTGATACTATCGCTCGTTTTCCCACACAAGAATCTATAACTCAATTTGAAAGCTATACGCCAAACTCTCAAGAACTAGCCTCTACTGTTGTAGATGAAAATTACATTATCGCCTCTCAAATGCCAGGCTTTGAGAACGATCCATCTTTTAAAGATGACTCTTTGCGATCAGAATTTCTTAGAGCAAACAACTTAAAACAAATGCGTCCATATCAGGTGGATGCAATTAAAGCTATACAACAATCTGGACTTCGGGGAAATACTCGTTTCTTGTTTGAAATGGCAACTGGTACAGGAAAAACACTAACAT
>CAZOOW010000010.1:0-3304 GCA_964581535.1 uncultured Candidatus Saccharibacteria bacterium | reverse complement strand
TAAACCAGAAAAGAAAACAGTTGTACTTATCGACTGTCCTTAAACTTGTGCATAACGATTCTGGGCTTTGCGTAGTAGCCCTTAGTAAAAACTTAAAATTAACCACGGCACTTGATAGGGCTATTACGCAAAATCCTTGTTATGTGCCGTTAAATTTAGAACAATGAAAGTATTTATCAAAACACTAAAAAAAGGTAGTCAATTCAAATTTAATGATACTATCTACATAGTTAAGCAGAAATTCTCTGATTGGAAAAAGAACGATGAACCATATTTGACTACCGTTTGCGGTCAAGTTTTTTGGTTTGATGAACTTGAAGTGGAGTTGGTCGCTTAATGGCACATAACGGTTTCTGGCTAAACAATCGTTTTAATGTTGTTTTAGCCCGTGTTATATGAAGGTGGGATTTCACGCATTACACTTTCATCGAAGCACGTAAAAAGAAAAAGAAAAAATGAGCGTGGAAAATAATAAATCAATTCAAAATGGAAGAAAAAATCAAATACACAACCGATGGTAAAAAAGTGGTTGTATTGGGTAATTTAAACTCTCAAGAAAAAATAGTTCAAGAGATTTTTGTTGTAGATGGTAGTGAAATTCCGTCTGGTGAACATTTTATTGTAAAATCATTACACGATGCACCTGCTATTTCGTGGAAAGAAAAACGTCTTCAAGAAATTGAAGAAAAGTATGATAAAACATACAAGCAAAAAAATCAAGAGTATGAGAAAATGTGCGATGATTATGACTTCAAAACAAAAACCATTAAAGAAAAACTTACTTTTTTGAGAAAACTTGAAAACTCTATTTCTGAACAAAAACTTAATCAGTTGGTAGATTTTATTTCAGGTGATGTAAAGTTTATAGTTGTTGAAAGATATAGCGACTTAGAAATATCTGAATATGATTCTTCAATCGCCACAAAGGAATTCGGACGCTTTGAATCAGTTAGGTTGTTGTCTATATTCGGTAAAACAGATGGAGATTTGCAGTATAAAATGAATCAGTATTATGATGGTAGCGGAAGTTGGTATAATGTTCACCCTTGTAAAACTATGGACGATGCTTTATCAATTCTTAAAGACAAATTCTATGTTTTATTAGAAAAAGGACTAACCGATTCATTATTAAAAGTTTCTCAAAAATACGATATAGAAATACCCAAAGATAAAATGGAAGAATATAAATTAAAGAAAAGAAACTTAATACTTGAAAATATTGAAAAACAAAAACAACAAATAGAAAAATGGAATCAAGATTTACTAAACATTTAAAGCGTGGGCTTTTTAGCATCTCGCACAACGATATAGCTAAACGCCTGTACTTGTATGGCGTTTTAGCGTGTGTTGTAGGTATGTAAGCCTACGGATTTGAAAACGAAAAACTTAATAATATGAATTGGCAAGAAGCAATACAGAAAAGCACAAAAGGAACGGCAACAAGAATTGAAAAGAAGGGTAATAAAATATACACCACCGTAAGATATAAAGACGGAAGTGGCTTTGTGCTTGTTGGCGAAAACCACAAGGTAGATTTTAGCAACAGCCGTGAAGCAACGTCTAAAGATTTAGAGGGGTTTATGGATTGGCTACCAAGTGAGTAGGCTTATTACCTACAACGTTGTGGCGGCTTTGTGGCTGTTGCCGACATAATTTTCACAGTTAAAAATTAGTACAAATGCAAAATAGTAATTCAAAAGTTGAGCCGACAACCGAAAACGGCAATAGCACAAAACAGCTGTTAGCTGCTGCTGCGGTGAATTTAGTAGGAACTTAAATTGAAACACAAATGAAGATAAAAGAATTAAAGGAAAAACTTGAAGCCAATACAAGCGAAAAACTTTTTGGCATTGATGAACAACCAGAGCAAAATTGCCCAAAGGTTGATAAAGGGATAAAGGCTTGGTATAGCGTTCAGCGTGATATTGAAGGCTATTGTAAAGACTTGAAACGGTGCGATACTGTTGATGAAGCCGAAAAGATTGGAGGTGATATTGATTGGGCAATTGAAAGTCTTGATGTTGTTGAAGAATATGAGGAACTTAGAAAACAATGTGAAAAGCTACGTGCTTGGGGGCAAGGTTGGAAAGACTTAGCCAAAAAGTTAATTGAGCAACAAGAAGATGCATCTAATCTATTGGCTGATGAGTTTTATGTCAAATTGGAAGCGGTCAGTAGCAGTTGCAGCTAACGTTGTGGCGGCTTTGTGGCTGTTGCCGACATAATTTTCACAGTTAAAAATTAGTACAAATGCAAAATAGTAATTCAAAAGTTGAGCCGACAACCGAAAACGGCAATAGCACAAAACCGCTTGTTAGCGGTTCGTTGCCATCCGATGATAGGATAGTAACAGAAGCTATACAAGCAGCGAGGAAAATGGATACAGAAGTTGGTTTATTGCCAAGTAATAATGACATTAAAATGTTTTGTCTTGGTGCAAAATGGATGCGTGATTGGGTTCAAAGCAATGACCGCTAACGGACGGTTGTATGAGTATGTAATTTTAAAAAGAATTAACAGATAAAACTTAATAAAATGGAACAAAGTAATAGAATACAGAGAAGCGAGGTGTGGGAACAAATTTACAAAGTAGTAAGTAAGATACCAAGAAAAGATGTTGATGGAGATGCAGCAGACGCACCGAGCGTTGCTACCGAATTGGAGGAACTATTTTTAAAATTATTACCTATACAACATGTTAGGCAGCAAAGCGAACTGTTGTTGCAAGCGTACAAAGAGGGGTTTGATGCAGCAACGGAAAGTTTAATAGGGGCTAATAAAGTTGTACAAGAACGAAAATTGCAACAATAGTGCCTAACGGTTCGCATATTGCCGAAGGTGGCAATTACGAAGCACAAATTTTCAAACTAAAATAAATGTATATCCGAAGTACAACAGTTCATTTCAGCACTATACCGCCACTTTTGGCAATATGTTGTTATGTGCCGTTTTTCTTCACAAATCTAAATTAAATGGAAAATCAAATTGAAATAGTAAAAGACATTGCAGAAGGTATGGTTGGAATCGGTGGAATACCTAACAATGAAGAATTTTATGCTGAATTTAATTCTCGTGTTACCGCTAAACTCGGTATCAAGACAGAGTGTAAATGGAAGCACGTAGATGTAGGTATGTATGGTTGTAATGACTATGTATATCAAACTTCTTGCAATATCGAGTTCGATGCAACAAAAACAAGTAGAAGTAAATTCTGTCCTAATTGTGGTAATGCTGTTGTTTAAAATGGCACATAACGTTTTCGGGCTTTGCGTTCGTTGGGGATTTCCAGCACTAAAGCTCATTT
>CAZOOW010000009.1:0-9072 GCA_964581535.1 uncultured Candidatus Saccharibacteria bacterium | reverse complement strand
GTAGTATAGTGGTAGTACAAGGGTCTCCAAAACCTTTAGCGTGGGTTCGATTCCTACCGCCCCTGCCAATTCGGAAATGCGGCGCTTTGCGCCGCCCATGACCAGCCGATTTTGGCCAAAAATGACAACTTTTTATCCTTTAATGTAAAGTTCGAGCCGATGATATTTAAATAAGATTTAATTTCCAGAAGGTCGCCGTTGACGGCGGCTTTTTTAGCTAACTTTGAAGCTAAAGTAAAATCTTTCATTGGTTCGAGCCAATTATCACCCTTATCCGTGATACTATGAATTTTTTCCTCAATATCAATTTTTTGATTGATCAATTTTTCTTTTTTCACTAAATAATCATCTTTATCAATTGTGCCGTCTAAATGACAATCTAGCAGTTTATCTAGCTTGTTTTTTATTTCTTCCAAATTTAATTTTAACTGGCGGACAAGAGCCTCTGAAGATTTAATCACGTCAGCTCTTTCCATCTCTAATTTTTCTAACATTTTGTCAGCCCAATCGTCAGACAAAGAAAATTTTTGTAAAATATTTTTAAACTGACTCACTAATAATTCCTCACGGACATATTTTTGCTGGCACTTTTTGCCTTTTTTAGTGCAATGATAATAAATATGATGCTTTTTAGTTTCCGCAGTAATTGAATAACCGCAGGATCCGCAAGCCATCAAGCCAGTAAAAATAAAATTGTGTTTGCCTCTTGGTCTTTTTTTGCCGCGATTTGCCATAACTAATTGCGCCTGATCAAAAATTTTCTTGGCGATAATTGGCTCGTGCGAACCTTGGTATATTTCTTTATTATGCTTCAGCACTCCGCAGTAAAATGGATTTTGTAAAACATTTTGAACCATTGACGGCGTGAATGATTTGCCAGTTCTAGTTTTTATATTATTACTATCCAAGACTTTTACTAATTCATCTAATCCGTAATTGCCAGTGGCATAAAGCTCAAATATTTTTTTGATTACCTGATATTTATTTTGATCTAAAATAACAGTATGATTTTTTAACTCATTCAAATAACCCACGGGCGCTGGGCCTGGCAAACCGCCATTTCTCAGTTTTTGCTTAATGCCTCTTTTTACATTTTCCGATAAACTATCAATAAAATATTTGGACTGGCCAAAAGCAATATTTAACATAAATTTGCCCTGCGGAGTGCTGTCAAACCAAAATGTCGGGAATTTTAAGGATAAAATCTTACCAGTATCCACTAAATATATAATACGCCCGCCGTCAACGCTGTTTCTGGCTAATCTATCAGGATGCCAAGCAATTATTCCCTGTGCCTGGCCTAATTCAATACTTTTTAACATCTGGTTAAAAATAGGACGACCTGGTTCTTTGGCAGTTTTTGCCTCGCAAAGCGAGGCCGCGATTTCAAGTTTTTCCTTGGCGGCAAATTCTTTTAATTCTTGAATTTGAGAAGAAATGCTTAACACTTGGCGATCTTCTTCGTCGGTAGACTTTCTGGCGTAAATAAAATATTTAATCATATTTTTTAAGAGAAAACCCCGCCTTTGGCCGAATTAAAGGATAAAAAGTTGTCATTTTTGGCCAAAATCGGCTGGTCATGGGCGGCGCAAAGCGCCGCATTTCCGAATTGGCAGTCCATTTACGAAAAAATACGACAGGACTTCACGGGCGGCGGCTGACGCCCCGCGCTTAAGCCACGCCGCCCGTGCGCCGCGCCAAAGCTATGGATTTTGAAAAACTGCCTATCGGCTCGAACTTTACCGGCCAAAGGCGGGGTTTTCTTATTTTATTAATATTCAAATTTTGAATATTCTTAATTTGAATATACAATATAAACATGCCGAAGTCAATAAGGACAAATGAATATAAAAAATTAGTTGGCAAATTAAAACAAGCTCGGCTTGATGCTGGCCTTACCCAAAAGCAAGTTGCGGCAAAAATAAAGCGTCCGCAATCTTATATTTCTAAAGTTGAAGCTGGAGAACAGAGACTGGATATTATTGAGTTAAAAAAACTTGCGGTTTTATATAAAAAAAATATAACTTACTTTATATTTTAATTCAAAAATATTATCAATTTTATAAAAACAAGATATACATTATCTTGTTTAATTTTTTATCAACTAATTCTACTAGTCACTATTTCTCTTAATTCACCCTGTAGTTTCTGTGAGCAACAATGTTTCAGAATGCCATTATAAGAAGCAAAATTTTTTTCAGCTACTCTTTTAAACATTCTGCGTTTAGTCTTGGTACGCAAAATTCTATATTGAGGGAAACAAATATAACCCAAATAATCAATACCACTAGCATAAGTCTTTAAAAATATTTTCTGGGGGTGTAGCTGTAAATGCAACTCTCTTTGCAAAAAAACCTCAATCGCCCATAAATAAGCTAGTAGTAATTTTTTATCTTTATGAATAAGTATAAAATCATCAGCATATCTCAAATACCCACGAATTTTTAAATCATGTTTAACAAATTGATCTAATTTATCCAAATACACATTGGCAAATAACTGTGAGCTTAGATTGCCCAAGGGTAAACCATCAGGAAAACTACTGATAATCTCTCGTAACAAAGCCAAAAGCCGTTGATCGTGCATTCTTTTGGTTAAAATATCTGAAAGAATAGAATTGTCTATGGAAGAAAAAAATTGTTTAATATCCAACTTTAAAACCCATAGCGTTGTGCTATGATTTTTAGATAACCTTAAACACATGTCCTGTAATCTATTTACCGCTCCGTGAGTGCCTTTGCCTTTACGAGATGACCATGAATCAAAAATAAAAACCTGGTTCCACTCTGGCTCTATAATCCGGCAGACAGCGTGATGCAACAAACGATCTCTGACTGACGCTTTATGAATATGGCGACGCTTAGGATCACGGACAAAAAAAGATAAATATCCGCCGTGTCGATATAAACTATTTTTCAAATCATAATGCAGCTGAAAAATGTTATCCTCCAAGCTCATCTCAAATAATTGCACGTCCTTTTTGCCAGCTTTTTCTTTTTTAAATTCCGCCCAAGCATCAAAAAGATTTTCTAAAGAAATAATTTTTTCAAACATAAATATGAACAACTCTACAAAAAACACAGCAGCTCAACAAACACCACTCTTTCAGGCCAACTACAAACTATATGTTGCCTGGCATTTGCGCTGCGAGACAATTCCTAAAAAAGATAGATTTACTATCGGCCAAAAAACCGAAAATCTTTTATTGGATATGCTGATCTTAATCAGTACAGCCTATCATACTAATAATTTGA
Organism: uncultured Candidatus Saccharibacteria bacterium; assembly: GCA_964581535.1. GTDB lineage: Bacteria > Patescibacteriota > Saccharimonadia > Saccharimonadales > Saccharimonadaceae > CAZOOW01. The sequence goes on along the minus strand of CAZOOW010000009.1, from coordinate 5,818 downwards.
CGCGCAAACAGGAAATCCTTCGCCAAGCTAATATATCTTTGGAATGCTTAAAAATAATTATCCGCTTAGCTAAAGACATAAAAACTATTGAGCAAAAATACTACATAGAATATCAAGGTCGTTTACAAGAAATTGGTAAAATGCTCGGTGGTTGGATAAACAGTCTTCACAAAACAAACAGATAATGAATATCTGCTTGTTTTTGGTCATGAGAGTGACTTCGGAGAGAAACAACACCCATATTGCTATTGCGATTGTCAGGATTCCACCTGTTGACATTGGCGCCATTAGCATTGGCATTACCGACATTCACCAGATTGCCATCAGAGGAAACGGAATAGTTGTTTTGCCTAACTCCATCAAAGGCATGAGCCTGGCATAGGCACAAGCACAGCTTGATAGACAAGGTAGCGCTTGTTGTATAAAAATGCGGCGACTGATTGACTTTTTGAAGCCAACTATCGCTCCAGAGCTAGACAAGCAGTTCTTCTCTCATGTTTTATATTTTGGCGAGAATCACGCTATGCGCAATCCTTCATTAGCCGAATATATTATACCATGAAAAAACAAAATTAGAGACTAGCACAAAAGCCCCACTATGGAGCTTTTGTCAAAGAATCAAAACACAAAAATCAAAAAATCAAGAGAGAAGAAACTAGCGGAGAGAAACAACACCCATAAGGCCATCGCGAGAGACAGGACCCCCCCTGTAGACACCGGCGCCACTAGCATCGGCACCACCGACATACACCAGATGGCCACCAGAGGAAACGGCTCTTGACCAATCATAATTATGCTCTAGAAATCCTCTACTTTTAGATTTGTTAAACTGGACGGAAAAATCATAAATAATTTCGGCTGGCATACGACGATGATCAACGTTAATATCTAACTGAGATAACTCTGAGGCTACCATTTGCCAATTAGCCTTATACTTAGCCTCGTCTGTAATATCACCTGTCTCCCAATCCACACCCATTTTATCAGCTAGATACTTTAAATTTTCATCAGCACACTGCGCTTCCTCTACCTCACTAAGAGAGTCAATAGATTTGAGATAATCACGCAATAATCTGGTTTGCTGAATATAATTTTTACCCCTAGAATCTTCTGTATATTTGCCTTCTCTATCTTTTTTAGAATGCACATCAGGCACAAATGAACCGCCAACTAAACGCCACTCCATTGTTAGAGAATCCTTAGTATAAAAACTTTCATTTTTATACCAATCAGTATCATAAAGCAACCTGCCCTCTTTACCCTCAACCAGCTTAGGATCCATAATTTGATTTATTCTTTGCATGGTCATGGGATTACCTTCTGCGTCATGACTAATTCTCAAAATGAGGCTTTCTCCTAGTTTAACTGCTTTTTCCAAATCTTCTTTGCTATATGGTATCTTGGGTATTTCTTCTTTGCTTAGTTCAAAACCAAAGGTGCTAGCTACTTCTTCGGGACCATAGAAATTATCACCCATTATTTCTCTGGCTTGCTCAAAACTAGTCTCTACACCGCCTTCACTGCTCGCTCTCTCGACTTTTGCCACAGTTGGTGCTTTATCTTTATCTCTTTCTGCTCCTCGACGCTTGGATTCAGCAACTTTTGGTTTATATTCTACTAATCTAATCAATTCGCCTAACTTTTTTCTATCAGCTTCGTCCTCTAATTTATTAACATAATAATACTTGAGAGCCTGCTGAAAAGTTTCATTGATATCGCCGCTATAAAATCTTAAAATAAAGTCTCGCACGCGCTTTGGCTCCATGCGATCATCATAAGTAAAAGGCTGAGGTTGGTCTTCAGCTAATTTCCTATTTTTCAAAAGTTCTTTAGCGGCTTTATGAAATTCTTTGTATTTTTCCAAAATTTCTCTCATACCTGGAATTTCTGGCAACTGTTCTGGTGTCAAAGCTTCCTCGCGGGCATTGATAAACATATCCGGAGTAATATTTTGAGTTTCTGACTCCGCACCAAATAAAGCATCGGTAGAATAGGAAAAAGTGCCAGCTGGCAATTCTGTTGGCATTTTTTTGTAAACCCAGCGCCTTAATTGAGCTGGATCCAGAGGCTCGCGGCCCAAAAAACCTTTACCCGGAGGATTCATCAAAGCAACCACTTTGGTCCTATTTTTATCTACTTTGACTGCCTCTGAAGCGTCTTCTGAAAGGATCACATCACCTCCGCGCTCTAGGGAATCCAATACTTCATGCAAGCGAATAAGAATATTAGGAGCGGAAGCATTAAATTCATCCAAAATAATAACTTTGGTTTTACCTTCTTCCTGCCTGAGACCGCTAGTCACCTTGCCATCAGCAAAAATATATTCAGGATCCTCTGGTTTGTTTCTATTGGGATTAGGTATATAGCGACCCATTAAATCCTCCACATCAGTAGCGCCGTTTAGATTGGCATAATGCACTTCCCAACCCAATTCAGCGGCCATCTTTTTGACAGTCGTAGTTTTGCCCAGTGATGTACCTCCTTCAACTAACAACGGATCGCCACCTAAAAAAGAAACTGCAATATCGCGCTGTAAAGGCAAGGATATTTCTTTGTCATTGATAAAATCTTGATATTGTTCTCTAGCTGGAACAAACTGGCTATTACCCGCTTCTGCCTTTTCCAAGCCAACGCCTAAATATGAAATGCTATGTTCTGTTTCTTGGATTGGCTCGTCTGTGTCCCTAGACTCTGGCTTATCAGCATCTGTATTTTGCGGATTCTGATCAGGCACAAGCACATTAAATTGTCTTTCTGGTGATGGCATATATTTATGATTGAAAAGCTGGGCCAGCCACTGTTAAAATATCAAAGCCCTGTTCTTTAAACTTAATTAGACTATCTTTATATACAAGCAATACTACAGCTGAATTTTTGTAATCAGGAGAAAAAACTGTAGATTGCATTAATTGCTTATCAAAGAGCTCTACTTGACCGCTAGGATACTGGACCACAAAATCATACACCTCTTTGTTTACTACTTCATCAAGCGCAAAATAAACTCTAGCAATTTTGGTAATATCAGTCATCTTCTGGGCTTGTCGAAAACCTGTTTGCTCCAGCTTTTGCATAAAATCAGTAAATTCAGATTTATCTTTAGCTAAAATTAACCCAACCTCCTTTGAACCAAGAACTATCGAAAGAAAATCAACTAAAGATGTTTTTTTACTTACTTCTGCCATAAAATTAGTTATTTAATCAGTTTATTTAACTACTAATAACACATCTAAATAGTACTAAAAATTATCATAATTAGCAACTACTTCTTTGATTAAGACGGCTAGTTTTTCAGCCATTTCTTGGACTGCTACATTAGCAATACTATTGGGGTAATAAGTACCAACATGCTCTGTGCCTCGGCCTACACCCAAACCGATCAATTTAAGGTCAGTTTCGGCTAATATCTTTTTGATAATTTTACTTAATTCATACTGATCACGAGGATGCATAGATGATTCTTCTGGCTGACCATCAGAAAGCACAATCAAAAATTTTTGATTGGCTTTTTGCCCGACCAAACGCTCCGAAGCTTGTTCCAGCGCCCAACCATCATCATTCCACCTAGCCTTACCTGTATCGCTAGAATCATGTACTTCTTCTAGCATACCACCCATATTTTCTCTGACATCTTTAGACATTGGCTGGCCAAAATCCTGATATTCGTAAATACGATCATTAAAACCTAACACTTCTAAATTGATGGATAGACGATTTAAGACTTCGGACAAAACAATAACCGCTTTGAAAGTTTCTTCGATTTTATTGCCATGAGACATGGAGCCAGACAAATCAACCAATAATGATATGGCATAGTCTCTTTCTTGTGGCAACTCGCGCTTTTGCCAAGCTTTACTCTCCATGGCTGGCACTGATTTAGCTTTTTCTTGAATTCTTCTTTTGATATCAATGCGCTTACCAGTGGTAAAACCACTCTTCCATCCATGCTCTTTACGAGCGACGAATATTTCCCGTAAATCTGTCTCCAATTTGTCTATGAGTGGCAAAACCTCTTGCCGCATTTTTTCATAAACATTGGCATCTTTTTTAAGTTCTTTAGCTATTTTCTCTCGATATTTCCTTAACTCTTCTTTATCTACCCCTGATACTTCTCTACTCTGTTGTAAAACTTCCTCTGCTCTAGAACCATCACTCTCGTTTTCTTCCGCGCGCTCAGCTTTATCGGCTGGATTGTCTACTAGCTTACCTTGTAAAGCCTCGCCTACAGATTCCGCAAATTCCTGAATAGCCGCATTAGCTCTATCAGCTATTTCTTGTTGCTGATCTTCCGGTAAAGAGTCAATATATTCTTTTATCTTTTGTTTTAAACTTTCGGGCAGAGAGCTAAGGTCAATGGGTTTTGCAGTAGACGATTCTTCTGACTCGCCATCTTTAACATCCGAGGACGCTGAGTCGCTCTTTTCTTGCTCAGAAGATTCTGTTTTTGTTTTTTGTTCTTGCTCTTTTTTTGCTTCTTCCAGAGCTTGATTAATAGCTTCTTCTAAGGCTTGTTGTTCTGGCGGTGTTAACTTGTCTTTAAATTCCTGAGGTAGACCAGATTGTCCGCTATCACCACTCTGATTTTTCTGCATATCTTCCAAAAACTCCTGAGTCTTCTGGTCTTCTACATCAGCTTGAACTAATTTTTGAAATTCTGGCCAAATTTCCTCACGATTTATTTCATACGAGGTTTGCGCATATTGAGTAATTAATTCCTCACTTTTATCAGCTTCAGCTCGAGATGGATATCTCAGCCAAGAATCCCTAGCTGATTCAATGGTTGACTTTAAAACAGCTTGTACCTCTGCTGGTAAATCTTCTGGTATCTCTATGTCTTGACCTTGGGTTTCTTTAAACCATTGTTTAATATATTCAAAACCAGCCTGCATAAAACGAGGCTGATGGCCAAGTTTTTTTTGAGCCATGTCTTTATATTGGACTTCCAAATCTAGATCATGTTGATAGGCAATGATCATTTGCTCACGAAATTTTGGATAACTTTCAGCGACAAAGTTATTGTCCCGCGGATCTTCGATAGCGTTCATCATAAAAGCAAAGCCTGGTTGCTTCCATTCTTCTACGGGAATAAAGTCCGTACGACTAATACGTCTATGACCACCTTCGTGAGAGATAACAAAACGCAAATAATCTATAGGCTTTTCCAAAAGATCTTTGGGGTCAATACGAATAACATTGTTTTGAAAATCCCAATGCCAGCCAGCTCCAGGCTGATTTAATTCCACTGGAATACGAAAATCTTTACCAATAAAATACGCTAGAGAGGAAAGTATTTGCTGTTTTTGCTTTATTTCCTCTTGTTGTTCAGGAGTAAACTCTGCTAAGGCGTCTTGCTCTTTATGCTTACGTAAAGCTTTATATAAATCGCCTGATTCCTCTGGCACAATTTCCGCATTTACTTGAAATTTTTCCATAATTAAATGCTTACTAAACTATAATTACATCTATCATATTAAACAAATTATTCCCTTATATCATGATACTTTTGGGTGTAAAAGTCAACACAAAAAAATTGATAATCTTTACTTACCTTGACCATTAGTTATTTTGATAATAATTAGACCAAAATTTGATGAAAACTATATTTTAAAAAAGAATTTGCCGCCAAGCGGTTCGCCAGTTGGCGAACCGCACTGATTTATATTTTGAGCCACTATTACTCAAAATATAAATAATCGGAAAAACTTGAAATCGCCAAAATCCATAGCTTTGGCGCGGCGCACGGGCGGCGTGGCTTAAGCGCGGGGCGTCAGCCGCCGCCCGTGAAGTCCTGTCGTATTTTTTCGTAAATGGACTGCCAAAA
>CAZOOW010000008.1:8706-15520 GCA_964581535.1 uncultured Candidatus Saccharibacteria bacterium | reverse complement strand
CGCCGCGTGCCGTAACCATCTGGAACTCGTCAACGCGGCAGTCGCCTATGGCGTGTCAGTACCTCCCCCATCAGTACCTGATAAGTCATGACGAAAAAACTCCCCTCCACCCTCGCCCTGACCCAACGCGCCGCCGTCACGCGCGTACACATCGCCATGCGCATCCGCGCCGCCCGCGAGCAAGCCGGCATCAACCAGGGCGACGCCGCAACCCTCATGAGTCTGACTCAAGGTCAAATCAGCCGTATCGAATCCGGCGCCGCCACCGTTTCAAGTGACCATCTTGGACATTTCGCGGAACTCTACAAAGTCAAGGTTTCGTTTTTCACTGAGGGCGTCTGACATGAAACAAATAATCGAACTCGCCGCGCGCATCTTCTGCGCGTGCTTCGCCTTCGGCGCCGCCTATTACATGGCATCCGTTGGCGATATCGGCAACGCCGTGCCCGTCGCCATTGCCGGCGCCGCGCTACTCGTCATCAACTTTTTCCCGGAGTAAACATGACCAACCCCCACAAAATCGCGCCCGCCCAATTTGCGACTTCCGCGCCGAAGGGCTACAAAGAAGTGATTGTCATCCGAATCGACAATCATTTTCTCGGCCCCGGCTACTTCCCGATCCGTGACAGCGAAGGCCGTGAAATCGGCGGCGGCAACGCCCTGCATGCGCTCGTGGAGAAGGCGACGGATGCGTATCACTGGAATCACCAATACAACGCCATGCGTTGCGCGCACCACATCGCCCGCAATGAGTGTCGGGGCAAGGTTGTCGAAGTCGGGAAGTATGTCGTTTTCGATAGCGGGGTGATTCTGAAAGACGGCATCGTCGGGGATGCGTCATGAGTACCGTGATCCGCGATTTCGATATCATCAGCTTTCTGGTGCGCAACGGCAAGCCCTGCCGCCTGGATCATCAGGCTCGCAAGTACACCGTACTGGACAACGTTCCCGGTGAAATCGCCCGCATCGCCGCCGGTCAGGTTGCGCAAGGCCGTTACGTGATCGTCATGGAGTCCGGCTCCCTGAAATCGGACTATTGCCGGCTCCGCAGCCACGCCCGTCACGCCCTGGAAACCATGACGGAAGATGAATACATCAGGTTCTTTCGCAACGTGGAGCCCATGCGGGGCGTGAAGCTCGCCGACTGGAGGGGGCACCTTGCCCGGTCGGCCCCTGCGTGAGACAATGGGGATCCCCGGCCATCGGGGTAGCAGGAACCGGGGCGTGTAGGTATGGCGAAACCTCGGCGGCGGGCGGCGGACCCCGACGCGGCATCATCAACGACGGACGGACCCGCGACAGCGGGGACCCCCTGGCGCGGGCTTGACCCGTATCAACGCTTCGCGCTGCTGTCCAACCATTTCCGAACGTCCGAAGCCCTGGCCGACGCGACCGGGTTGTCGGTGGCGAGCATCCGCCGGATCTTCCGGGCAACGGTGCTGGACGGTAAGCGGTCCCCGACACTGGAGTCTGATCGCTACAAGCAAGCGATGCGCCGCGCCCGCCATCGCATGACGGACCAAACCCGCCGCGCCCTGGAACGCATCCAGCGGCAGGGCTCACCGGCTCCACCCGTGCGAACGCCGGCATCTGTCATCATTCCCACGGAACGCCGCTATACCATCGCGCAGCGTGATTACACGGGAACGATGCGGATTCGTGAGTCTAAATCGGCGTGGGTACAGTATCACGTAGAGTTTCTGGGCGATTCTCAGATTCATTCCATGCTGATGGAACTGCATAGCCTTTTCATGGATACGGGGCAATTTACTAGCTTTCGATTTGATTATCTGGCGGAAGCGGACGCATACGCAGATGGCAAATTTCGCGATGAGCAGTTGCGAACCGCGCAGCGGCAAATGGAATTTATCAAGATTTCCAGTATGCAATACCCCATGCTGGAATGGCCACGCTCCGATGATTTCGCCGATGAAGTCATGCGCGATTGGTTTGAACTACAACAAAAAGGCGGTTCCCGGATTCTCAATCTTTACTTCGCCTATTTCTCAGACATAGGGGAAAGCGACGGGTTGCAACAGTCCCGAAAGATTTTCAAACAGTGGCAACGATCACAAAAACGCGGCGGCAACAATGGCAAAAAGCGCGGAGACGGCAGAACCTTCTAGCGCCCGCGAAAGGCGCATCAATCAGCTATCCAAGAAACTCGCGGACCATGATTTAAAAGTCCGTCAGGAATACCGCATCCGCAAGACAAAAAGCGGTGCGGAAATCAAGGGTCGAAAAAACATTCTTGTCCGGCGCGAACGAAAGCGCCCCGGACAGCTTGCCGATATCGTCGCGTATGACCTGGAGACTACGCGAATCAAAGACGGCACCCCCGAACCGCTTTACCTTACAGCGTTTTCAGATCATCGCAATTACGTGCTGTCCGTCAAGATTGAAAACGGAATCCACGGCTTTGCGAAGCTACTGGAGGAACATTTTCTAACTAAGGAATTTGACGGCTGTAAATTCGTTGCCTGGAACGGTAACAATTTTGACGTTTATTTCGTCGCGCTGGCGGTCATGCAGCTAGATGGCTACGTGATTCGCCCTTATCTCACGGCTGGAAAATCCTTGCGGGGCTTGCGAATCATCAAGCGCGTTGACATGGAGCTACGCCCGAATCAGCAGGAATCGTGGGAATTCGTGGACGGTATCGCCATGCTCGGCTTGCAGGGTAAGACGCTGAAAGACTTTCTAAAGACATTTGCCCCGGAGTATCAGAAACATGACCGACTTTCTTTCAACGAAGCCGAGTTTAACCCCGACGATCCCGACGATATCGCGTATGCGTTCCGAGATAGCGAAGGGCTCTATTTTGGGATGGAGACTGCACAGCAAATCGTATTTGAACGCTTTAACCTGGGGCTACGCACGACTATCGGAAACCTGGGAATCAAGATTTTTAGTTCTAGAATCCCCGAAGGGGTCCGCATTGTTGAACCATCCATTGCGGCCCTTGATGTACTTCGCACCTACGTTTGTCGCGGGGGCTACTGCCACCTTATGCAGCCCTACAAGGGGCTTGTATGGAAATATGATTTGAACCAAGCCTACGCTGCCGCGATGCGCGAAGCCAGATTGCCGGCTGGCGATTGCCGTCACCTGAAAGGCGAAGCGCAATTCGCCAAAGTGGCGATGGTGCGGATTACCGCGACGAACCCGAAAAACAAGATCCCATTCTACTGTCGCGCATTGGAAGGCGGGCGCGTCAAGTCCGTCTTTGCGACAACGACAATCCCTGATACCTGGGTAACGTCAAGCGAACTCGCGCAACTTCGCCGCGAAGGCTGGACGATTCGCGCCCGTGAATCGTTCGCATGGTACGAAGATTTCGACATGCGCGATTACGTGGATGCCCTGGAGCAATTGCGCATGAACGCTCCCGGCGGACCAAGCGGCGCAGTGGGCACCATGATTAAGGCAATCGGCAATAACAGCTACGGCAAAACGCTTGAGCAACTGGAACCGCTTGAATTGGTCCTGGCGAAAGAACGCCCGCCCGGATACGCGGATTATTACGGGCAGGAAAACCCCGATGTGGTGCCCTATGTCTGGTGCCGATTCGTTGAGACGCCCGTAAAAGACTATCATCAGCCGCAAATCGGTGCGTTCATTACGGCCCATGTTCGCATGGTGATTCGACGCGCCGCGCTGCTGAACCCGGACGCGTTTCTATACGCGGATACGGACTGCGTGATTTTCTCGCAGGACATGACCAAACAGCTTGACATTGATTCTCGGCGCTATGGTGCTTTCAAGTTGGAAGAATCCGGAACCGAGTACATGCTAATTGCTAAGAAGGTCTACGCGTCGGGTGACTTTGAGACGAAACACAGCAAGGGACTCAACGTCAAAGAATTGACCTTTGACGATTTCGTTAGATGGTACGAAGGCACCGCGCCCGTGCAGTCTCAGGTACAGCGGCAAAATTTTGTGAAGGTGCTACGCGGAACGGATATGTTTGTCAAGCGGACGCGCAAAGGCACTGCGGTCTAGTCGGACAAATATTTTTCTTGCGCGCAGCGAAATCGGCGCTATAGTTGGAACCGTTGCGGCACGGCGCCGCAACATCCGCAACCAATCAGTTCAACTCTCCGAAAGGTTCAACATGACCGACACCGAAAAGAAACCCGCGCCGCGTGAAGTCGCGCGCAAGATCACCATTGCCACCGCCAGCGGTGGCCCGTCGAAGTGGTTCGACAAGCTGGTGCAGATGCAACCCAACGAAGCCGGCGAAAAGGCGCTCGACCTGTGCCGCATCTACGGGCTCGCCGCCGGCTACACGGCCGGCGCTACCGAGTTCGGCGAGTTCATCAAGCTGGCCGGCAGCTTCCGGGGCGTCAACCTCGACACGGGCGAAGTGTCGGACGCGCCGCAGGTCATTCTGCCCACGTTCCTCGCCAACGCCTTCCGCGCCGCCCTGGACGCCCCGGAACGCAACGGCCCGGTGCAGTTCGCGTTTCTCGTGCGCGCGGTCTACGATGTGACCGCCGCGACGAAGTACCGATACGCCATCATCGATCTCATGCCGCCCGCCGTGAATGATCCGCTCGCCGCAATCGAGGGCGCCATGCTCGGCGCCCCCGCCGCCACGCCCGCGCTGCCGCCCGCTTCGGCGCCGGCCCCCGCCGCGCCCGGCCCGGCGCCGAAGGGCAAAGGCAAGTGATCCGCAAGTGATCTGCGCCAGTGGCTGAAAAGCCACGCTGCAACCGACCGACCCACGGTCGGCAAGAGTAGGGCTAGAATTCGCAAGAGTTCTAGCCCTTTCTCATACCCTGAATCACGTTTGAAGGACCGTCACCATGCCCGACAATCCCGCCATTCAACGTAAACCCGGGAATTCCCGGAAATCCGCACCGTCGCGCTTCGTCGTGAAGGAAGAACACGGCGACGGATCAACTACCTGGGTTGATCCCGAAACCCTGGAGGAAATCACGCTGCACAGCGAAACCGCGCCCACGGAAGCGTATTTGCGTGACTTGGCTAAAAACGGCATCCTGCCGCGCCGGCCCACGCTGGATGATTTGGACGCGGACGAGGGCGACGCGCCGCTCAATGTCGGCAACGCGGGCGTCTACGATGACGCCCCCGAAGATGCGCTATCGCGCGTGCTGACGCGCATCAAGACCGTTGCGACGGCGGAAACCCGTAGCGAAGTGAAAATCTACCGCGTGAAGGATGCGGGCAAAGAAGCCTACTGCGGTTCCTGTTCCGTCGAGGAATACGACGAATTCGGCGAGGAATGGATTCGCGCCCGTTTCGGTGCCGGTTCCTATCGTGTCCGCGTCTACGGCCCCGCCATGCAGGAAGGCAGCAATTACGGAAAGTTCGTTCGGCTCACGAATACGCTGGTGGAGATTGAACCGTCGCTGTTGCCGGTCAAGTCAACGCTTCCCGGCGCCGCGAATTCCGACGCGTCCGCCGCGCTGGGCGCTGCCGGTGCGGGCGCCTTGCTGCCGATCCTGCAAAACCTCGCGCACGAAATCGCCACGCTGAAAGCCGGCCCGCAGCGTGACCCCATGGACGAAATCAAGCGCATCGCAGAGATTGCGAAGCTGTTCAACGGCAACGGACAATCAAAGTCCGTGGTGGAGCAAATGAAGGAAATGGAACTCATGCTTGGACTTCGCCGCAAGCTGGCCGACGAACGTGAAGGCGAAGGCGGGGACGGCAAGCCCGATATGATGGACATGGCCGGCAAGGTGCTGTCACTCATCACGCCGCAACCGGGTGCCGCGCCTGCCGTGCAGGGCATCCCCGCCGGCTCCGCTGAAATTGCGCCCACGGTGCAAATTCCCTCCGCGCTGTATCCGGCGCATGCCGACCCCGCCATGCAACCCTCCCCCTATCCACTTTCCGAAGGTGAACCCGTGAACCCCATTCAATCGTCGTTTCTGCTGATTACTGTCAACGCCCTGATGCGCGCCGCTGATCGTGGCGATGCGCCCGACAAGCATGCGCCGGGGCTGGCTGACAAGATGCCCGATGAGGTCATTGACGCCCTGGAAACGGATCTGTGGTTCGATTTCCTGGCGTCGTCCGTGCCGCCCGAAGTCGCGGCGGAAATCGAAAAGCGCCGCCAGTGGTTCACTGCGCTGCGCGAGAAGATTCTGGAGAACGTCTATCAAGATGACGACCAACCCGGCGCGCAACCTGCGCCCGGTTCCGGTCCCGCGCTTTGACGCGGTTTTGACGGGTCGCCGGGATCGTTGTAGCATCGCGGCATGCTTTGCTACCCTCGATCCCGGTTTCTCGCCCGCTTCACCCTGGCGGACGGCAAGCGCGGCATTCTCCAGACTGTCAAGGTCATGCGGGATCTGGTGGAGCAATACAAGCAAGACCCGCAGATACGCTCCACCGCGCTTTCTTTGGTGGCGATGTGTCCCGAAAAAGACCCGCTCGCCGAAATCGGCGCGGTGTTTCGATTCGTCCGTGATTCCATTCGCTATACGATGGATATCTACGATGTAGAAACGCTGCATACGCCCGACGTAGTGCTAGAAATCGGACAAGGCGATTGCGACGATAAAAGCGTCTTGCTTGCGTCTTTGCTGGAATCCATCGGATACGAAACGGCGTTCAAAGTGACCGGATACAACGGTCCCGACTTTGAACACGTTTATGTTTTCGTTCGCGGTTACGGTGTTGCCGCTCATCTGGACGCGACCGAGCCGGAGGATATGGGCTGGGAGGCTCCCGGCGCTACGGTTTCCATGTATGTCCAGTAATGCCGCGCGCGAAGCGATCCGCTCACGGCTGGCGGAATCGCTGGCAAAGGTTGAACTCGACCTTTTCACGCGCGAAGGTG
>CAZOOW010000008.1:2072-8606 GCA_964581535.1 uncultured Candidatus Saccharibacteria bacterium | reverse complement strand
ATGGCGTTCAATTGCAAGATGTGGGCGCGTGACGGTGCGAGCGTTCGCTATGACTTGCTGCGCCCTGGGGTCAACGGTGACGTTTACGAATCCGTAACGGAATCGTTGCAGGGTCCGTATAACTCGCGCTTTGTGTTTCCGACTCCTGCCGGCCCCGTGTACGTCAATATCCCGCGCGACCAATTCAGCGGCGGAGTTTTTCAGACATGGGGGCTTTTGTTGGTTGTCGCGGAACATCCCGAATTTGTCTACGCGACCGATGAAGGATGTTTTCTGACGATGCAGGGCGTTGCGATGATCGAGCGCAGCGCAAGCTATTACGCGACGCGGTTTATTTATGGCGAGCAAGCCGGCGCCGCTGACGATGCCGTTTTGTATTCAGCGCTTGGCGACGGTCCCGTTATGTTGGGCATTCCGCTGCAACTGGCGGAAATGCTGAAACAAATGGAAATTGCCGCCAAAAAGGAATCGAACCCGATTCGACAACTGGCGGGGTTTGCGCTCTCCGCTGCGGGTTTGTTTTTCGGTGCGTCGGGATTGTCCGGGCTGATTGGCGGACAATTCACGATTCCGAATCTTTCCGCGTCCGTCAATCTGGCGTCGAAATTCGGCATTGATACCGGGCAGCTCGGCCCGTCGCTTAAGGTGGTCGGCGCCTTGACGGGTGGCGATTTTTCGTTTACAACCGCCGCATCTTCGGCAAATACCGGGTCGGCCATCATGGATGATTGGGCAGCGTATACAGGGGTCGCGGGCGATTGGGGGCCTGACCCGTCCACGCTTGATTACGGTTGGAGTGAATACGGATGGGCCGATTGGACGCACACTTTGCATTCTGACGGCATGTTGCCCGTGGCTGAACTGTCCAACGAACAGTTTTTCTCCATGCTGGAGGTGGACCCCGCGCAACTGGAAATCACCGGGCAACTGGGCGAGGCGCAGAGCGCATTCTCTGACGCGCTGGGCGATTGGGGACCGGCCCCGGAAGCCTACGATGCAGGCGCCATCCTGGCCGAGCAAGAAGACATGCTGTCGCACTACATGACCGGGTACAGCTCGGTCATGCAGTACGCGGCGGCGGCGGGCGTGTCGCCGGCCGTCAACGCTGCCGCGCAAGTCGCCATGCGTCAGGGCGGGGCGTCGCCCACTTCCACCCGCGTTGCGCCGCAGCAAGCCCAGCAAGCCGCGCAGGTTGCGCAACAGCGCGCCGCGACTGCGCCGCCGGGTGAATCGAGCATCTGGCAGACAGCCGCAAACATGCTCAACCTTTATGGCCAGTATCAGCAAATCCAGGCGCGCAACGGCACGGGCGCTGTTCCGTCGCGCGTTTCGATTCCGGCAGCGTCGTCCTATTCGTCCGGCTCGCTGGTGCGTCAGCCTGACGGCAGCGTGACCATTCGCCGCGCGGATGGCAACATGACGACGATCCGACCTGACGGGCAAACCATGACGACGACAAGCCCGGACGCGCTCAACGCGTTCGTTTCGCGCTACAAGTGGCCGATCATCGCGGGCGGTGCGCTGCTGGCGGTGGGCGGGATCGTTTACGCCATGTCCCGCCGTCGTTGATTTCACTGGAGCAACCATGTACAGCCAATTCGATACCGTCGCGCCGTCCTATCCGGTCGGGAATTCCACCGTACTCGGATACGTGGACATTTTCGACGATGGCGCCGCCTACGGGCTCAACGTCGCCAACGATGGCACTGTGACCGTAGATGGTCAGGTGGACCCGAACCTGACCGCGACCTTTCGGCAAATCGAAGCTGCCGCCCCCGGCGCCGTCGCCACTGCGAAGGAAAGTGGCGGTTGGTCCCTCGATTCCATCATGGACAATCTGACGCAGATTGTCGGGACGGTGGTGCAGGCCGAAGCGCAGCGGGATCTGCTGAAAGCGAACCTCAAGCGCGCGGAGCAAGGTCTGCCGCCGATCAACGCGCAAGCGTACATGCCCGGCGTGAACGTCGGCGTTTCGTCGGACACGCAGAAAATGATTTACACGCTGGGAGGTGCTGCGCTCGCCGTGCTGGTGCTGTCCGCCGTGCTGAATTCGCGCGGCGGTCGCGGGCGCCGCCGCTGAATCGAGGTTCGTCATGCCGGTCACGCCGTTTACTCGCGCGCACATCCGCAAGCCGTCTGCCGTAGGCGCCGTCAGCGTGAACGGGCGCGCGTATTCGCACGGCGATCCGATTTACAACGCTGCCGGGCAGTTCGTCGGAAACTATATCGATGGGATGACGGAATCGGATGTGGCCGCGCTTCTGGCGTATCAACCGCAAACGTCGGCCAGTTTCGGGCAGGGTGCAAGCGTTGCGACGCCTGCAACGTCCGCGCCGGCCCCGGCACCTGCCCCCGCCGCGTCGGGTTCGCGCGCGTCTACCAATCCGGCGTTGCGCGACTGGATCGCCGCAAACGTGCATCAGCCAGCGTCAATCTATCAGAAACTGATTGTCGAAATGGGTATGTCCATTTCGGACATTGACGCCGTCATGGCGTATCCGGAAGGTAAGTCTTACGGAATCGCTTACATCAGCAAATACTTTGCGGACAACGGAATCGACCCGAACCGCTGGGCCAGTATCAAATCTGGCTTGATCGACCGTGCGTCGTCCGTTGCGTCGAATCCGGTCCCGTTCTATCAGTACGTGCAGCAAAACCGCGTGAGTTACGCGGAGGTTGCCGCCGCTCTCGGCTGGGACAAGACGCGCACGGATGCGGTTCTGCTGGCGGGCGCGCGAGCGCTTGCCGGGTCCGGCGGATCGTCCGCGCCCGCTCCGTCGTCCGGTGGTGGCGGATCCTGGGGCGGCACCGTCATGCAGCCCGGCGGGTCATCCAGTTTCAACGAATCCACGGGCAGCGCGGATCTGATCGAAGGATCGTTCGGGACTGACTGGATGCCGATCATGCTGGGCGGCGCCGCGCTGGTGGCGGGCGTGCTGCTGTTCGGCGGATCGAAAGGTCGCGCGCCGCGTCGGAGTTCGCGCAGGGGGCGGAAATGAACGGTGCGCACGGTGTAAGCGGTGGCGCGTCCGGTTCCTGGGAAGCATGGGATGCGGATCCCAACATCCCGACGCCACTTTCGGATTCGTCGGAATCGGCGCAGCCTTCCGCGCTGTCGCTTGACTACTATCGCGGCAAGGTCCGCGAGTTCCAGCAAGTGCTGTATGCGCTTGATCTGACCGGGCGTGACCTGTACGAAGCGGGGACCGTGGCGTATGCGTCAGGCGACGCGGATGCCATCGCGGCCTACGAATCGCTGCAAGCGGACTATGACGCGAAGCGGTCGCAGTTCGTCACCGTCGCCGAAGGCATACAGCTTGCGTCGCAAGGGATCAACGCGGCGGGCGTGGAGTTTCCGCAAGTCCAAATCCCTTTCGGGCTTGGCGCCGTTCCGCTGGTGCCGCTGGCCGCTGCGGCGGGCGTGGTGGCCGCTGCGGTCGCGCTGATTACCTGGGCAAGCGAGTTTTTCCGGGCGGTGCGCGAGTTCGCGCAACGCGCGCAACATCTGTCCGCCATCATGCAATTGCCGGAAGGTGAACGCGCGGGTGCCCTGGAGACGCTGCGGAAGCTGGAATTGACCGCGCAACAATCGGAACTGGCAACGCGGCAAAGCCCGCTGCAATCGTTGGCGACGATTGCGAAATGGGGCGCGGTTGCGGCGGTTGCATTTTTCGCCTATCGGGCGTTTGTGAATTCGAGGGGTTGAAATGCTTTCTGAGAAAGATTCGTTTGAATTGAAAGCTTTGCGCGCGCGAGTTAAAGAACTCGACAACGAAGTTTTACGCGCAATTGACAGTCGAAATTTCACCACCGCTGATAAGCTGGATCGAATGCGGGTGAAGCTGTGGAAACGAATTGATGAAATCGAAGGGGTCAAACGCAAACACAATCCCGCCCGCAAACCCGCCGTCAAGCGCGTCCCCGCGAAGAAGTCCGCCTACGTGAATCGCCCAAGTCAGGCGACGAAGAAGCCGCCGACAAAGCGGCTGAAAGCGCGACGCGCGGCGAATGTGCGAGGGTCGGGGATGTTTCCGAATCCGGCGCCGAAATCTAAAGCAAACGCGAAAAAATTCGCATATGTTGTTTTTGAGCCTGAAAAAATCGGGCGCGATGGGCGAATCAGCAAAAATCGCGAAAACATCGCTAATTTCAAATCAAAAGAAAAAGCTGTTGAGTACGCCCGCGCGTCGGCTGACGCTACGGGGCGAACGTTTGGCGTTGAGCGGTATGCCATCAGCTATGAAGCGTGGCGGTGGATGGCGTAATGTCCGGTCGCGTCCCCCCATCCTCCCGCGCTGGCGCCCGCCGTTCCACGCGAACCGACGCCCAGCGTGCCGCCGCACGTTTCGAACGCTTTACAGGCCATGACGCGGAGGAAATCGGACGTGCGTATATGCCGCCGATTCCGAAGCATGCCGCGTCTATCGGTGTCTGTACGGCCATCTGCTACGAAACCGTTCGCGACGGACGCGTCGAAAACTACATCCACGAATTCAGCGAATCTGCCGCGCCACTGTTGGCGGTGTCGCCCGACGGCAAACAATTGTGGCTTGTCGGCGGCAAGTACACGTTCACGGATCGCGGGATCGTTGACAAGTCCCGAAAAAGGCGCTAAATATACGCCTATCAAGGTTCCCGGTTCGATAGCTTTTCTCAACTCTGGAGGCTCACATGCCGACTCTCATGCTCGTGAACCCGCGCAAGCGCCGGAAGGCCCGCGCATCCGGCGCCGCCAAGCGGCGCAGCCCCGCGCGCCGCCGCGCCCGTCGCAGCGTGAGTGCGGCCCCCTTCGCCGCCGTCAAGCGCCGCACCTACCGCCGCGCCCGCCGCGCGAACCCGATCATGAGCGGGCGCCGTGGCCGCATCCGTCGCCGCCGCAACCCCATCAGCATGCGCTCGCTGTCTGGCGGCTCCATCATGCGGATGCTGAAAGACGCCGCCATCGGTGGATCCGGCGCGGTCGCCGTCGACCTCATCATGGCGAAGCTCAACGGCATGCTGCCGCCGTCGCTGCAACCGACTGCCAACGTCGGCGCGAATGACGCGGTACGCGTCGCGCTCACGGTGGTGCTGGGCAAGGTGCTGTCGCGCTCCACGCGCGGCATGTCCGAAAAGATGGCCGCTGGCGCCCTGATCGTGCAGGCGTCGCGCATCCTGGCGCCGCTGGTGGCGCGCGTGGTGCCCGGCGCCGCTGCCGTGAACGGGCTCGCCTACGCCACGCCCTATGCGACGATCCCGGGCCAGTCCCGGATTTCGCCGAGCCCGCGCGGTGTGTCCGCCTTCACGCCCGCCGGCACGCGCACCCCGCTGCTGGCCGGCGCGCAAGTCGGCATGTTCACGCGCGGCCCGTCGCCGATGTTGTCGGCTTCGCGCGGCGGTCGCGGTTCCATGCGCGCCCGCTGATCGGCGCGCATCATCAAGTCGTCAACTTCTGAGGTTTCAACATGAAAACCGTTTTCACCCAAATCAAGCTGCTGATGCTGGCCGCGCTGGCCTTCATCGGCGATTTCGTGCATGCGCACATCTTCGCGCACATGGCCCGTTCCGGCCTCATCGCCGGCATCACGCCGATGGAGGTTTCGCCGGGCATGTTCGAACGCTACCGCGTGACCAACCCGGACACTTCGGCCCTGGTCTGGCAGCCGCTGTATGACTTCCAAGTCTACCCGGCGGCGGGGCTGCAACAGTTCACGTTCTTCCAGCAACCGCAAGGCAGCGGCAAGACCTCGACGCCCGGCGCCACCGCCGCCAGTCCGAAAACGCTGTCGGATACGAACATGACGGCGGCGGGATCGCTGCCTTCCGGCATGGAATACCTCGTACAGGCCATCGAGGTCTATTTCTTCCCGGGCAGCGTGAACACGGCCGACACGTACACGCCCGCGAAGGTGACGACCGACGCCACCGCCGCGCTGCTCGCCGCCGGCATCAGCGCGAACAACGACGTACAGCAGGTCTACAATGAGGGTCTGTTCAAGTTCAACGTGCTGAACCAAATCCAGTACACGGATACGCCGCTGCGCAAGTTCGCGCCGTCGAACTGGATGGAGACGGACGCCGCGCTGGCGACGACGAACGCCACCTTGTCACTCGCCATCGGCCAAACCCGGCCCAAGGGTGACCCGCTGGTGCTGAATCCGCCGCTGTCGCTGCAACCCGCCGTCAACTTCAGCGTGACCATTGACTATCCGGCGCTGCGCCCGCTGCCGTCCGGCTTCAATGGTCGCATCGGTGTCGTGTTCAACGGCTACCTGAAGCGCGCCACTCAGTAAGCCGGCGCCGTACCGCTCGCAAGGCGGTTTGCCCATGCATTCGGCGCTTCATGTGCCGAATGCATCTACAAACCAATTGCAAATCAAACCGGAATCGAATCATGGACCAGCAATACAACGCCCTGGAAAATTTCGTGCAGCGGTATTTCGATCCGAACAACAACCTTCGGATTGAGCTGTCCCCGTACAGCTACCGCGCCACGTTCGAGAGTCTGCTGCAAGGCACGACTCAGACCAAGATGGTCAACGTGGCCGCGAATGC
>CAZOOW010000008.1:0-1972 GCA_964581535.1 uncultured Candidatus Saccharibacteria bacterium | reverse complement strand
CCGCCAACGTGTAGAGGTTTTCATGCCGTTTTCAAGACTTCCCGGCAAGCAAGGCGTAGAAATTCTCGATCAACCTGTAGAGGTTGACGGGCCGGTTACTAATGGTGATCCGGCTCCCGCTACGTACAAGCCGGTGATTGTTGGCGGGGAGGCACTCGATTTCGGGCACGGGGTTTCGGCGCAGGATATCGTTTCGCTGTGGATGACGCGTGGCGGGGCGCCTGTGATCGGCGCGTATGCGGACGGCACCAGCGGAAACGACAACACGCCGGCCGCGTTCGTTTCGCCGACTGGCGCCAATGCGCTGCTGCAATATCCGCTGGGTGTCGCCGGTTTCGTCTATGATCCGATGCTTGACAATTGGGTCAAGATGCGCGGCAACACTTCGGGAATCTACACGATTCCGGGGTACACATTTGCAGCCATTCTCAATCTGACAACGGCGGCGGTCGGTTCCAACTGGACCGCGTTTACGTCCACGGGCTGCACCGCGCTCGACGTTTCCAACGTGACCGGCGCCGATATCGAATATCGACGCGGCGGAACTGGGGACGCGATGCGAATTGCGCAAGGCGCGTCGCGCATGATTGTCGGGATCGCGAACGCTGACGAAATCCAAATTCGACGCGTGGATTTGTCGAACACGCAGGTTGTCGTTACTGCGGAGGCGTTTACGTGAACAACGGTTCGTTTTCGACGGGCGGTCAGGCTCAAAATCCGACGTTTGGCACGGTTGTCGTTACCGCTGCGCTTCAATTGAATGCGGGGGCGGTTTTCGATCTGTACAATACGGCGGACAAGACGAATTATGAGCGGCTGCGGGCGTATTTTGCCGGTGGGAGTACTGCAAGACTTGTTTCTGGCTATGGCGGGTCTGCAACAGCCCGCAGTCTTCAGATTGGCGTAGCCGGAACTGCCGGAAGCGATAACCCGACGCTATACCATCAATACAGAACTACAGCGCTTCCGTTCTTGGGGCTTGTTACCCCTTCAAGTGGCGGCGCGGGGACTTTTGTAGAGTCGCTAACGGGCACCGGAATCGCATCCAGCGGCACTCAGACGTTTTGGTCTTTGTCTCCCACCATCAAGCAAACCGGCACCGCTGGATACACCGCACTAGACGTCAACCCAACGGAAACTACTACCGGCAGTGGAACGAAGCTGTTGCAGCGGTGGGCGGTGGGGAGTACAAGTCAGGCGCTTCTTACAAGTAGCGGCACTTTTGCTGCAAACATCAATAATGCAGTAACTTATCTCGGGATTGCAAGTTCTCTTGTTACCAGTGCGGACGTTCAACTGGCCCGCGATGCCGCCGACACTCTCGCACTTCGCCGTAGCACCAACGCCCAAACCTTCCGGGGTTACGAAACGTACACCGACGCCAGCAATTACAGCCGCTGGTATCAGACATTTTCCGGCGGATTCGCGTATTACGGTACGCAAGCTGCGGGGACTGGAACGCGTCGTCCTCTGATCGTTCAGCACTCCACTACGACGCTTGCCGCGCTGCCTACCGCCGCCAGCGTCGGTCCGGGTTCACGCGCTGTCATTTCCGACGCTGCCGCGCCCGTTTTCGGCGCTGCCGTTGTTGGTGGCGGCGCGGTTGTCTCGCCCGTCTATTCGGACGGCGCAAACTGGATTGTAGGTTGAACATGAAAATCGAACTGACATTCACCGATGACGAAATCGCCGCTATTGAAATGGCGCGCGAAGCGGCGAACATCGCCGCCGGTTCTATCGTTCACGCGGACGTTGCCGCCTACGTTCAATTCGTCATGCAGGGCGCCGCCGCCGGCTACGCGCGGCAATGGTCGCCCGTGACCGTGGAAGGGCTGGCCGCGCGCGTCGCGCTGCTGGATGACGCCAAAGCGCGGGCGGAAAGTGAAGCAATGGCGCAGCGCGAGCGGGCGGATGCCATGAAGGCGCAACATGACGCGCTTGCGGAATCGCTCAAGCCGGCGGACAATGCGAG
>CAZOOW010000007.1:0-25830 GCA_964581535.1 uncultured Candidatus Saccharibacteria bacterium | reverse complement strand
AGGACACCTCCCTTTGGAGGAGGGTATCTTGGTTCGAGTCCAAGCCCGGCAACACTCATATGCTAAGTCAGGTGACTGAGACCCATAGATTAAAACTTCCAAAATTGGTTATTTTTGATCTTTGGCAAACCCTCGTTGACACCAAAACCAGCCTGTTCAAAACAATTCTAGATGTTTTAGATACTCGAATATCTGTAGAAAAGTTTGTAGAAGAGATAAATAATTCGAGTATTTTTCTCTCAGATGCAGATATCAATAAAGCCCTCCCTCTCTTTCTCCAAAAATTTGATGCCACACCAAAGCAAATACTCAAGATTTTAGAAATTTGGAAGTCAGCACCGACGCAATCATATCTGTATAGGTTTTCTGAGTCATGGATTAGAGATATCAAAAAAATGAGGATACCTGTCGCGTTGCTTACAAATATTGATGGGTTCGGGTACAGGCACTTCATTAGCCCTGATTTTTTGAAGCTCTTTGACTACAGATTCCTTTCTTTTCAAGAGGGTATAGGGAAACCGAATACAGAGTGTTTTTTAAGGGTTTGTTCGAAATTTAACGTTCAACCTCCGGATGTTCTTATGGTTGGAAATAGCGATCACGATGACATCTTACCTGCGAAGAGTCTTGGGATGAGGGCGGTAAGGGTAACAGAAAGATTAAATCCCGATATAACCACATTCTCAGAGGCAGGTTTGTTTTAAAGATTATGGAGAGTAAAAATCTTTTTAAGAAATTTTCGACCACGTACTGTCGTTCCTATAGGGGGAGAAGGGTGATTGAAGACATTGTAAAAGATCTCCGTTGTTCTCTGCAATTTTATGACACGCCATCTTTTTCTGAGATGCAAAAAGGTATCGTTGATTGTGTTGGGGCTTCAGTTATAACGTCTCTAGTGTTGCGTCATTTTTTCAGAGATCGGAAGTTCTTTGTTGTTTCTTTACCTAGTGTTCCGTGGCTCCATGAATCTTTCTGGGAAAGCAAACACACGGGTGTTCTTGAAGTCTTAAAAAATAAAAACATTCGAATCATTGACCCCACACCAATAAATGGCTACGGATACGGAACTGTAACAAAGTATCTCCCCCCGCGATCTCTTAAGAGGCATAAACACGGTAATAAAGTCCGTTATACTTTTCCATTTTCTGATATAGAAATGTGGGAAGAGTACGTATATCCCTACTTCAAGAAGTTGTCTGATCGGGACATTGTATCGATGCTTACTATCGATCACTGTCGTTCGAACATCGCAAGCACTGAAGATTTTTCGCTTTTAACCCATGTTCCAACGGGGGCCTCTGGGTGGGCGAAGGATTTTTTTAGGTTGAAGGCGCGCTTCTTTTTGAAGAGTGGCAAAGTTAAGGAGGCAGAAGACTCTCTAAAAAAAGCGTTGGCTTTTACTCCGAATAACGTCTATCTTTTATGGGAATATGGATCATTCTTATCAAAAAATGGTCAGTCAAGGGAGGCAGGAAAAATACTTTTTAAGGCAGAAAAAGTAAAGGAAGCTCTCATCAAACAGCAGAAGAAGATTATTGGGTTTTGGAGTCGCCATCTACTAAAGCTTAAAAAACAAGAACGCTGGGGAGCAGTTATTTATTATGGAGGGGCTATCTTTTGGAGAGAGCAAAGCAATGATCTTCTCAATAGGACTGCACCTAAAAATATAAAAAAACTCAATTACAAAGGTGTGTTGACACCCATGTATCGCTTTAGTCCAGGTTGGTTTAAAAATACGGGCATGTCTGTGGGTATTGCGAGCGTCTCGAAAAAAATCAGTTCAGCATTTTCTGAAATTGATATCCCAACGAGGGTTTCCTATGGTAAACAATTTAGGAATTCCTATGTATACAACCTGCCCTCAAAAGGTAGGTTTAAGTGCGTTGTTGGAAAAAAGAAAATGTTGGAAAGGGGCGGATGTGTATTTGTCTCCCGAACACCGCTCGAGGCTCACCGTGTATTGACGGGGATGGTTCAACCTGAGATGCTCATTAGGTAACTTTGTATGATTTCAAAAAAACTATCCATCACCTTTGTTTCTCCAAAGAGATACTCATTCTATCCACCGGATTATGAAGGGCGGGGATTGGGGGGTAGCGAGAGTGCCTTGGTGTTGCTTTCAAAGGCACTTGCAAAAAAAGGCCATAACGTTGATGTTTACAATTGTTGTTATAAGCCAGGAAAGTACGACGGTGTAGAGTGGAAGCCCTTATGGATGTTTGATCCATCGGAGCAACGTGATGTGGTTGTTTCCCTTCGTCTTCTAGAAACATTTGAACAAGACGTGGCGGCTCGTATACGTGCTGTTTGGATTCACGATGACTCTTTGCCTGGCGCAACGGAGATGGATTCTTCAGGAAAAGTAAATCGATGGATTGCTGTTTCTGAGACAGAGAAAGCCTTTATTGAAAAAAAAGAAAAGATAAAACCTAACCATTGGTTTGTTACCAACAATGCTTTCGATGAGGATATTTATAGTGACGATCTAAGAAATACAGAGAAAGTGCCAGGTCAGCTTATATACTGTAGTGCCCCGGACAGAGGTTTGCAGTACCTTCTTGAATATTGGGGAGAAATTAAAAAACGTGCTCCACACGCAACGCTTCTAATTACCGGTAGTTTCGCACTATGGGGAAATGCAGATGAGGAAAACGAACGTTTTTTTGGTGAAATGTACAAAAAAGCCTCAGAGCTGGATGGGGTGCGACTGCTGGGAAGAATAGGAAAGAAGGAACTTGCGTTACACCAAGCACAGAGTGAAATCATGGTGTACCCATCAACATTTGATGAAATGTACTGCATCAGTGCACTAGAGTGTCTTGCGGTGGAAACCCCTATCGTATCTACGGCGCGGGCCGCGATGAAGGAAAGGGTAATTCCAGGTGAAACAGGTTTTCTTATTGATGGTCATCCGAAAGAGCATCAGTATAGGAAGAATTTTATTGATGCAGTACTTCGCCTGCTAGATAATCCAGAGGAACTTAAAAGTTTTTCTCAAAAAGCAATAGACTTGGCAAAATCTGAAAATTATGGTACTCTCGCGGACAGATGGGAAACAGAGTTCAACCGAATTCTTCTTGAGGAAAGGGGGTAACGTTTGTCAGAACAAGCCATTGTTCGCGTTCGTGGCCTCCTTGTCCGACCGGATGGATCGGTTGCGGCAGTGAGGCAATCATTCGGCGATGGAGACATCTGGGTTATCCCAGGTGGGGGTGTGCGAGAATCGGAGACTCTTCAGAAGGCTCTCCGACGAGAGATTCAAGAAGAGGTAGGGGTTTCTCTAGCGCAAGATCTGTGTCCAGAGTACCTGGGACTACGAGAAATTCTTGTGCGTGGGTGTGCAAGATCTCACGAGTACTTCTTTCGTTTCGATGTTGGGGACGAGCCACTTGTTCCCGGGATTGATCCAGATGTGGAGCTCGATGCACAACCAATACGAGAAGCCAGATGGATTCACCCCAGCAAGTTCCGTGAGCACAATCTGAAGCCAGATTTCACAGGACAGCTTCTCTCTGGGTTATCCAAGCTTTTCTACGTCGAAGAGGACTTGACCTTTGAGACGTACGTTAAACAGTACGGAGTCCTCCCAACGTCGCGGGCTCAAGTGGAAATTGTGCATGTGATGTTGAAGCCCGATGCGTTGGAGTACGGCCTAGAAGAGATCCTTGTCGGGGAGTTTGAGCAACTTGGGGGGCGCGTCGTTTTCCAAAAGAGAATGAAACTTTCGATGGAGCAGCTTAGGGTAATCTACTACGATTTTGATTATCCGGCGGCTGAAGAAAAGGTATTCAAGTATCTTACGGAAAACGAAACACACCACATGGCTCTTGCGGGGCCTGCTGGGCTGCACAACCTACTCAACCAAGCAAAGGGGAAGACGGGGTCCGGAAAGGGCCTACGTGGTAAGTACGTAACTTGGTACACGCCTCTCGATACCACTGCATGGGGTAAGTGGCGTGAAGGCGAGCATCCCCAGCAAGACACGATTGACCTCGAGCTTTTCTGTAGGAACCTACTCCACGTTGCGCCAGATCAAAGCGCCTCGTTGAACGGTCTCCGAATGATTTGTACAATCTAGTGGGCGTGGCATCATCCGGTGTCCACGCCCGTTGTTTTTATGATTTCGATTGGTGTGTGTGCGAAAAATGAATACAGAACTATCTCAAGGACGCTTGATTCGGTTCTTGTCGCCGCCCGAAAGTTGGGTTTCTCGTGGGAAGTGCTGATTTGTATAAACGGATCAACAGATTCCACAGATGCCGTTGTAAAAAAATGGGCTGATAGAAACCCAGATGCAAATATTCGTATTTTCAACCAAAACATCGGCAATCTCGTTGAGGCTCAGAGAGAAATTATTGCAAATAAAAAAGAATCGAGCAGTCCAACGATTTTTGTTGATGCAGATGTGCTTGTAGATCCAGATTGTTTTGTTCATCTAGCTGCGGCGGTACAAGATCCAAGGACACTTGTCGCGTACGCTGTTTCAAAACCACAAAATCAATCACAGAGCACTACCCTTATCGAAAAAACTCTGAACTTATATGATAGTGAGCGCACAATTTTTTCTCCAAGACGGCATTTACACGGTAGAACATTTATCATAAAAAAATGGCACATTCCGTCGGTTAATCCGCCACTGTTGGTAGACGACATCTTTTTATCGCTCAATATCCAAAAGGAGAATGGCGCCGAGGCAATAACAAAAGTTCCTCGTGCAATTGTTTATGCGCAACAAATTCGCCACTGGGGTGACTATTATAAAGTTTACAAGAGACGTTTTGTTGAGATTCGAAAATGTCTCATGTTATTCCCTGGATTTAAGAGTCTACCCCCCGAGTATGTAAATCGAAGAATTCAGGTTAAGACACTTCTAAAATCTACACCCAAAGAGCTCTTTCTTTGGTGTGTCTTGTTTTTTATTAGATTTGCGGCAAAGGTAAAGCTTAAAGTGGATCTGTTTGTGCATCCCGTACTTCGCGAACAGTGGGAGCAACCCATAAGCACAAAACGTTTGAGGCAAATACCGTTAGTTGTGCTCTTTGAGGGCGTTGATTGTTCTGGAAAGAAGACGGCTGCACGAAGTGCTGCCGAGTTTCTTCGAGACCATGGAGTCTGTGTAGAGATAAGCATAGGCCCCCTGTCAGGTTCCTGGTACGCGGCCTTTTCGAGATTTGTAAGTCTTCACAGATGTCCAAATTTCTTACGATCCATTGTGTATGCCTTTGATGGAGTGGGGGACAAACGAGGGGCTTTGCGGTTTAACTCAGATGTTATTCTTCAAATTTCATCCCCACTGAGAGGCTGGGCCTACTCAGAGGCAACAAAAAATAGATTACGAATGGTACTTTCATCGTTTGTTGTTAGAAACTTTCTGGCGAAATATGATCAGGTTTGGTATTTAACTGCACCCTATACCATCCGAAAGGCGCGACATAAAAATCAAGTTGCAGCAGGGGAGAACCCTGACCAAGAGAAAAGAAGGTTTAGAAATGAAGCGTTCTTTGTAGAGTATGAAAATTCATTGGTGTCAAAACTACAGAGTACCACGGGAATTTTGGAGATAATTGATTCTAGCGTATACTCGTCACGTGATATTGGTGAAAAAATTGGGAATGCAATTATAAAAGAAATTTAATTTTTTATGGCAACAAAAAGTCAGATTGGCGTTCGTGCTCTTGTGGCAACCGAAAACGGGCTTGTTATTGTGGAGCATGAGGAAAAAGGTAAACGGCTCATGGTATTCCCAGGAGGAGGGTTGGAAGAGGGGGAGACTCTTTTTGAGGGGGCCGTTCGTGAAGTGAAGGAGGAAACTGGTCTCGATGTGGTCGCTGACAGAATTGTGTATACAAGGGAGATTTTGGCCGGAAAGGACCATGGAATTGAATTCTATGTAGTATGCCGTGTGCATGGGGGAGAATTAACTCTTGGTTCTGATCCAGAACATGAGGACGGTAACCTGATTCTCAAGGATGTTCACGAAGTTCCCATTGAGGATTTTGTCTCAATGGACAACTGGTATCCCATGGAATTGCACCCAATTCTCAAAAAAGATTTTAAGAATGGTTTTCCCGAGGTGCGTTTCTTAGGCACCGTTCGATTTTAGATTTTAAGGGCTATTTTTCTTTCTCTTAGAATTAGCCTGCTTTGTAGGCAGGACAGTAACTCCCGTTTCTCTACAAGCGTTCCTTCCTTGAGTAAGTATTTGGCGTAGTTGCGCATGTCGATATCGAGCGATGTCTTTTCTTGTTTGTGTCCGAGCACGCTTACTCGAAACTTATTGAGTCGCGCAATCTCGTCCTGTATACGAGCTCGTACACCAAGTTCATCCATATCCACTCGATCCATCAGCTCCACTAGTTCGTTGATAAGAGTCGGCTCATTGATCGGCGGATTCGTGCAATCGATGTTTCGTGCTTTGGTGCAGAAGTAGTAGACGTGACGGTTCACCCCACCATCTTTGAGTTTCTTGAACTTCTCATCGGCGGAGATGCCTGATCCGCAGTGACCGCACTTTATAAGTTTTGTAAATGCAAATTCTTTGCTCTCAGTCTTTGGCACAAAATTCTCATTGAGAGCTAATTGCACCTTGTCGAACAGCTCTTTATCAATAATAGGTGTATGTTTGCCGGTATACCACTGTCCGCTCCCAACTGGATATTCAAATTGGCCGTAATAGAAATGATTACGGAGGATGAGGTACACGTTACCCAACACCAGAGGCTTACCACGATGCGTTTTAAAATCAATCTCCCGAAGCCATCGATACAGCTTCCGTCCGCTCCACTGCTCATGGGCAACTTTCTCAAACATCTGCTTGATGATATGTGCTCGTTTCGGATCGATCCGTACCTGACACTTCTTGTCGACGTGTTTTTCGTTCAGGTATCCGGTCGGTGCAACACCTGGTCGCCAACCCATTTCACAGCGTGTTCGGAGCCCTCGCTTCACATTGACCGCTTTATTGTCGTTCTCTAGTTTTGCCTGCGAACCGAGGATCATCAGGAGAAACTTCTCATTGGGGTTGTTCGTGAACCGCTGGCTGTACGTCCGTATCTCATGGAGGAGCTTCTGATCCATGAGATCAACAATTGCACCAAGGTCTCCGGCATTTCTACTCAATCGATCCGGTGCCCACGTGAGAATGGCATTGAACTTGCCTGACCGTATCTCCTCAATCATCTGGTTGAAAACTGGCCGCTGTCCGACCTCTTTAGAAGAGTGTGATTCTCGCTTGGTTTCCACAATATGAAGATGCTCTCGCCCGGAAAGCGAGAGCATCTCCTTGACCTGAGATTCGATGGAGAGTGCCTGTTTGTCCTCTTGCTCCATCGATTTTCTTGCGTAGAGAACGTACCTTAAGGACTCCTGTGGCTTTGTGTGTTCCATACATCCACAAGGGATGTCAGAACCCCTCTAGGGAGTCCAGACCCCCTCAGTAGACAACTCAGCTCCCGTACAGTTCTTCCATTTTTCCTCTCTCTTCTACCTCTCGTTCCTCCTCCTCAGAGAGCTCAACCATTTCCTCATTCGATAACTTGCTCGCCACGTTCTTAGCCGAATTTCTTATCGCAATCATCCGTGCCATTGTCTCCATAGCTATGGTCTGCTCTTCAACACTCAGACGATCTCGTACGGTGTCGTACTCATCAATGAGCCGTCCGAGCACACTATATTTTGGATGGTTATGCTTGAGCCAAAAGATGATTGCAGTGAGATTGTCGTTCTGGATAAGGCTTAACAACCGAGACTCAGCGATATCGTTCACTAAGAATCTACCCGCTTCCTTTGCCTGATCCGCAGCCCGAGCGAAGATGTGATCTTCAGCTCGCCATTTGTAGTAGGTGGAGCGACCCACATCCAAGCGTTCACAGGCGAGCTGCACGACCGGAGTCTTTCGTAGTTGCTCGACAATTGCACGCTTCTTTTTCTCTGTATCGATAGCTAACGTTTCTAATCGCTTTTCTGTCCTAAGATCTCTATCGCCGCGCTTCATATCAGTTCAGTTTCACCGCTGTTTTTCCCGTATGCTTTTGCCACCGTCTCAGTATCACTTCGGCATATACTGGCGACTTTTCCATGACGTAACAGCGCCGGTTCAGCTTGAGTGATGCAATGAGGGTACTTCCTGAACCACCGAAGGGCTCTAAGACGAGATCGTTTCGCTTAGTGAGCACTTTTATGTACGGAACGAGAAGTTCAATAGGTTTGGTTCCGAACACAATGTCTTGTCCCGAAGATTTTTTGTCGGCAGCAACATGCTCGATGAAGTCCGTTGGACAGATCTTCTTGCCTTTCTCGTACGATTCCCAATGTGGTTTACCTGACGTCGCAAACAGGGCATTTTCATATTCGCCCTGGAATAGTTCTTCTTCTGGTTCAAGGTTGAGCGCAATATTGCCACCAGTACCAACGAGCGCGATATCGTGCTTGTTGAAGAATTTGTACTTTGCCGAGAATCCTTGCATACGATTGGTCACGTGCCACACGATGGTGTTCCGGTACCTCCAGTGTTTCTCGAGCTCGTTCCAGATAGTGCGCAGGTTTTTTGGATGCTCGAATACAATGATCGAGAAGTCCGGTTTTTGTATTTTTGCAACGTTGCCCATCCATAACTCAGTGAAGTTATCAGGCAATGTTTCGGTTTCAAGGTACCGGCGGTTTTTCTTTGCACCGAATCCAACAGTCACACCGTCTTTCTGTTTCGTTTTGCCCTTGAGATAGTCGAGAATGTACGGAGGATCAGTGAAGCACATATCCGCTTTCTCATTACCCATGAGTTTGAGTACATCTGCTTCAATAGTGGAATCCCCGACCATCAATCGAGAACCTTCGATTTCATAGATATCACCATTCTTTGCTTTGATCTCTTTGATATCAAGTTTTTCGAGTTCTTTTTTGAGGTCAAAGTGCTCAGGCATGGTCTCCATATTCATAATGGAGTCCAACTCTTCGCTGGAGAATCCAATACCTTCAAGAAAACTTTCGTCGAAGCTTGCCAGGAGACTGAAGTCCAGTTCACCCTGGTTCTTGTGGAGGCGAATGTTCAACTCCTTTTCTTTCTCAAGATCCGGGATATTTACGTACACCGCCGGAATAGTCTGGTGTCCGAGCTCTTTAGCGATTTTTAATCTGGCATGACCTCCGATAAGCACATTGAATCGCTCGGATGCTGAATTGACCACAAGGGGGTCAACGAACCCGAACCGCTCAATACTTTCTCGTAAGGCAGCCATCGTCGCATCACTAAATTTCTTCGGATTGTACTCGTTACATTTCAGCGCATTGGTAGGAACATACTGAACTTTGAGTTCAGCGAAAGGTGTAGTCATATAGTTACCCAGGCTAGTTGATAGAACAGTTCAGCCGCTGTGTAGGTAACGTGGATCTCGCTGTGTGGTATTAGAAAAGCCCCGGTAGAACGTATGGGGAGATGCCCAAGACCGACCTAGCTCTCCTCAAATACAACGGAGCCCAATGAAATCACTTTGTGGTATTACTTGCATCGTATACCCCCTGCAGGGAAGGTCAATGGGGGTGAATCGACGTAAAACACTTCTAAAACCTTGTCAAAATTATGTCACGTTTATCAAGTTTGTAAAGTTTATAAAGTCGACAACTCGCTTCGCAAAACCCAAAGACTAAGCTAAGGTACACAGCGATACCAACGTGGTATCATGGTCACTGACAATTGAATATGCCGAGACCTAACCCTTGGAAACCCCAAGGTATGGTCGTAAATCCCGCTAGAGATCAAAGGACTCCCAGTCAGAGTCACTCTAGCGGGTCATATCTCGAAAGGGGTATGGGTGGGCGCAAGTCCATCGCAATGGCTGGGAGCCTTTTGGTATCCCAGTCGCACTAACCCGCTAGAGTGCATGCAGTTTCAACCTCCGTCCCAAGACGATCTTGGGTTTCTTAAAACATATAAAGTCGACGATGAAATTTTTACGCTGTCTTCCGGTGTCTCGGTTCTAGTACAAAAATATTTCTTGCACTTCAAACCGTGGATGGGAGCGTCGATACCAAATACATACAATGGGAAGGCGGTCATTGATTGGAACGGCGAGCCGGTATTCGCAGAGTTGGCTGTACTACGAATGTTTCAGTCAGAAGGATGGAGTGGTGTGTGGGTGGATTCGTATCGACGAAAATATCGCACTGGATTACCTGATGTTACCGATCCGGTTGATCTACCAGAGCCACAAAAACAACTTATTGAGACCATCCGCTCCAAGACGGGAAAACATGGTGGGTGTTGGGACGTGTTTCTGTGGAAGGGGGACGAAGTGCTTTTTATTGAACTCAAGAGATTAAAGAAAGATAAAATCCAGGAGTCCCAAACAGGTTGGTTCGAAAAAACACTCGAATCTGAGGTATCAAAAGACAGCTTTGCCATTCTTGAGTGGAATATAGAAAATCTTGAGTGGAATATAGAAAATGCGTAAAAAGTGCTAAAATTGGCCACAAGATGGCAAAAAAGGACTATTCAAATTTAGGTAAAGAAGATCTACTCAAGATTATTGAGAAATTAGAGGCTCGTAAGAAATATGGGTTGATTTGGGATGAAGAACAAACAAAAGAACAATTTGAAAAAGACGCACAAAACGCACTACCGGTTTTAAAGGAAATAAAAGCTAGAGAAGTAAGGGGTAAAGACGGGTCTAAGCCCTGTAATATTTTTATTGAGGGAGATAACTATCACGCGCTTTCAGTTTTGAATTTTACTCATCAGGAAAAAGTGGATGTTATTTATGCAGATCCTCCGTACAACACGGGTAATAATAGTTGGCGGTACAACAACAACTATGTAAACCTAGACGACTCTTTTCGTCACAGCAAGTGGTTGTCCTTTATGAGCAAAAGGCTTAGATTGGCAAAGAATCTCCTGAAAGAAGACGGCGTTTTGGTTCTTACCATAGATGACTACGAGATTTTTCCAGTAGGACTTTTACTTGATGAGATATTTGGAGAACAAAACCGAATAGGTGTGCTTGCTATGGAGATAAATCCTCGTGGACGTACAACAAATAAGTTTTTTGCAACATCACATGAGTATATTCTCTTTTATGCAAAAAATGCTGAACTTGCTCAGATTTATAACTTACCACTTACAAAAGAACAGGCGGATGCTTTTAATTTAGTTGATGACATTTCTCCATATAGATTACTCCCATTTCGTAGAAGCGGCGGGCTGTCTACCCCAGAGGAAAGACCGAATTCTTACTACCCCATCTACTACAATGAAAAGAACAATTATATTGGCGTTGAAAAAAGAAAAGGGACGGTTGAAATCTTTCCTGTAGACAGTACTGGACGAAAGAGGGTGTGGAGGCAAACTAGGCCGTCACTTATGGAAGCTGTTAAAAGAGGTGACATGGTAATCAAAAAAGGAAGGAATGGTTTTACCGTCCTTATGAAGGATCGTATAAAAGATGGAAGAAAACCAAAGACAATATGGGTTGATCCAGCCTATGATGCGTCGTCTCATGGTACAGTGCTTTTACAGAAAATTCTTGGAAAAAGAAAGATATTCGATTATCCAAAATCTCTCCATGCAGTAATCAATGTGCTCTCAGTTCTTGTGCCTAACCGAAAGGATGCTCTCATTCTAGATTTCTTTGCTGGATCAGGAACTACCGGACACGCTGTTTTAGAGATGAATGTGCGAGATGGTAATGAGGGTAATAGGTCTTTTATTTTATGTACCAATAACGAGAATAAGATTGCAGAAGAGGTTTGTTATCCGCGAATAAAAAATGTCATTAAGGGCACAAAGACGCACAAGGCTCTTGGTGGTTCGATAAAATATTTTAAGACGTCCTTTATCAAAAACACACTGGCAAAGGATGATCTAAAGATTCGTCTCGCAAATGAGTGCACGGAAATGCTCTGCCTACGAGAGGGTGTATTTGATGAATTGAAAAGCACATCTGACTACAAAATCTTCAAGCAGAATGACAAGATTCTTGCAGTCTACTACTCCCTCGAACGTGATGCTCTTAAAACACTTAAAAAAGAGCTTGATAAGCTGGAGGGGCAAAAGACCCTCTACTGCTTTACACTTGATCCTCTTGGACTGAGTAAGAGTGATTTTGTTGGGTGGGGTGATGTGGCGCTCGAGCCAATTCCACAGAAGATTCTAGATGTATACAAACAAATTTATGAGTATTAGCCTGAAACAATACCAAGAAAATGCCGTTGATCAATTGATTGATACAGCAGTCAAACTTTTGGGTTATGACGGTCCCGGTGAGGTTTGTGTGTTCCAGTCTCCTACGGGAAGCGGTAAAACCTTGATGGTTGCCAAGTTCATTGAAGGACTCATTAAAGAACTTCCTGACGAAGATTTTTGTTTTGTATGGATGACTATCGGTAAGGGAGATTTGCACCTCCAGAGCAAACACAGTTTGAGCAAGATATTTGGCGGTTCCCCACGCGTGTCACTTGTTGAAGAGGAATTTGCTGGCGGTCGTGAACGTATTGTACAGAACGAAGTCGTGGTGGCTAACTGGGAAAAACTTCGCAATAAAGATCGTGAGGGTGACTGGAAAAATCTTTTGATGAAGGACGGCGAGAAACTCAACTTTAGAGACGTCCTCGAGAAGACAAAAGAACAGCGGAAGATTATTCTTATCATCGACGAAAGTCATGTGAACGCAGATACTGCTCGTGCCAATGAGCTCCGTGACTTGATTGGTGCCGATATTGTGCTTGAGATGAGCGCGACTCCGCGCCGTCCTCAGCAGGAACTTGGTTTTGCTCGTGATCTAGCAACTGGCGGTGCTGGTTACATTGTTGTTGACCCTAAAGATGTCATTGAGGAGGGAATGATTAAAAAGGAACTAATCATTAACGAAGACATTGGGAGTATTGCATCATCTGAAAGCGACTCACAGCGAGTTGTGCTTGAGGCGACATATAAGAAACGTCTTGAGCTTAAGAAAGCATTTGAAAAAGAGGGGGCTCCAATCAATCCATTAGTTCTTGTACAAATCCCAACCGCCGAAGCGGGCGAAGTAAAGATTGAAGCAGTTAAAAAATTTTTATTTGAAAAAGGTGTTACCGAGAAAAACGGTAAGCTTGCCATCTGGCTTGCTGAGCAGAAGTCCGAGACTATTGATTGGATTGCTGAGCCAGATAATGAGATCGAGTTTCTTATCTTTAAACAAGCAATCGATACGGGTTGGGACTGTCCTCGAGCACACATCCTCGTTAAGTTTCGCGAGACTCACAGTGTTGTATTTGAAATTCAAACTGTTGGGCGAATTTTACGTATGCCTGAGCAGAGACATTACGCAACCGAGATGCTCAATAAGGGGTATATCTATACCAACCTTAAATCTATTGAAGTTAAGAAGGAGGAATACAATCCAAACATTATTAAGCACCTGAAAGCAGATCGCATCGAGACATACAAACCAATAAAGCTTCAGTCATACTACAAATCTCGTGTTGACTACGGAGATGTGACCTCGAGTTTCGCCAAGGTATTTGCCGACGTGGCTAATCAGGAATTTGTGATTAAAGGCACTAAGGTTGCCGAGAATAGAAAGTCTGCTACCGCCCGTGGAATTGATCTTGATATCAAAAAGTATCAACAGGAACTTATCGCTGATACCGCAATTGATGCAAGGGATCTTGATGATCTAAGTAAGATTAGTCCAGACGCAATGGCTAAATTGAGTGTAGCCGCGGACGAGCTTCAGGTATTTTTTGAGCAATTCATTAAGTCCAACCTTGGATCTTTTAGGAATGTGAAGCGCTCCATTCCGAGCGTGAAGTCTGCAATCTATCAGTGGTTCAGGAAATATCTCGGTTCTGAGGAATGGTCGGAGGAGATTTTGCTTATCCAGCGAGTGTTTTTGCATGCCAAAAACCAAGTACTGTTCAAACGGGTGCTTGAACGGGCTATTGAGCAGTACCGTGCTGTAAAGGAAGCAGAGGTACGGGAGAAGGTTGAGGAAAGTGAGCAGTGGATTGACTTCGAACTTCCTGTCGAACTTTTCTATAACGAGCATGCCGACGAGAAGGTGAAGGCACGAAACTACGCCTACGAGCCATGCTACCTCAATCGTGACCGATCGAAACCCGAAGAAGATTTTGAGGTTTTTTTGAACTCAAACAGCTCGGAGATTTTGTGGTGGTGGAAGAACGGAGAGAACAAACTCGAGTACTTTGGTATCAAGTACGAATACGAGGGACAGATCTTTACGTTCTATCCTGACTACCTTGTTCAGTTTAAGGATGGTCGTCTTGGTATCTTCGAAACTAAGGACGCCAGTGATCGTGATGGAAAGACGGTCACTAAAGAAAAGGCGGAGGCACTTCAGAAATATATCGCTGACTCAAAGAACAAAAAACTATTTGGTGGTATCGCAATCAAGAAAGGAACTGATTGGCTAATCAATCAGGAAAAAACCTACGACTGGGGCAGGGTCGAGCGTGGGGATTGGGGTGAGTGGAGTATTCTGGAGCTTTAGCTCAAACCATGTGGTTACTGCAATAAACTCGAGTACCTAGTACCTAGCGGGGACCAGCCACAAAAAACATGAATAAGATTGATTCCCAAATTCTAACGATAGATGAAAATATACAGCGAAATATTGAGGAATTCTCTCCCAGAGAAAGAGGGTTGCTGTCACAAAATATACTTTCACAACTCAGGAACTTCGTTGAACACATTGCCCTAAAGGCGTATTGCCAAGGTGGCGAAATAGAAAATTCCTACGAGAATATTGTAGCCGCGATTGAGTATGTAAAGACAGGAGGAGATCTTAGATTTTTAAGTAAATTTCACTACTTCTTACAAAAGATTGCCTCTCACTACACACTTGAGAAAGATGCGTCAGAGCGATTGATGCTCAAATACTATGAGTATTTATTGAGAGTGAAATCTTACACGAAGAGAGAGTACAATCTCGAAGTTCTAACAAACATTGACCAATTTCCGCTTGACACTGATTCAACCCTTAGAGAGTATCGTCAAAAAATAGCTGAGAAAATTAATCAGCCAGCGTCTGAACGCAATAAGGGAGATTACAGAGATAGGTATTACATACAAAAGGTAAAACCGTTCTTCGTAAAGCACGAAATATATTACGAAGTGACGTTTACAGTGGCGAATGATCGAACAAGTAAGTTCGATCGCATTATTGCATTTACTAAATGTGATATTTCTCCTAGTTACTCCGTTAAGCTTTTAATCAGTTACGACACCATCGAGATTTTAGGGAAACACATGCCCATTCAAATAATTGACGGTTGGGAGGTCTCAATACGTCCATGCGAGCTGAATAACTTTGCTGATATTCTTGGTCCTCATTCAAAAATCAGTAGTGGAAATGTCGAGTATCGCAAGTTGATGGAATTTCTAACAGAATCAGGTTTTTCTTTGTCGGAAATCGTGAATTTCAGCGATGAATATTACAATCAGATAAAAATGGCGCTAACTAGTGGCGCCAAGTCTTTTCACTTCTTGGATATCTTGGACAAATGTCGTGAAATAGTAAAAGACAATAAACCTGGTAGCAATGTTTTAGGGTACTTACTCAATGGTCTAAACAACAAAATTATAAAACAGCAGTACAAGAGAGAAACATGCACGCTTTTGTCCAACCTGTTTCTTGATTACGGATGTATCCCGTTTGATCAAATGCCTTTTAATTCTTCCTTAAGAAACCACAACCCGAGAATATCTGATCTGTTTGACTGCATCGACTACAAAAATAGAGATCATGAGTTTCTCGCTCGCCTCATTAAGAACAATACCGAAATCAATGGTTCTCTGTATACTCCCAAGAAAGATATTGCGGGTTTCGATAATCTTGATCAGGTAGTAAATAATTACAACAATAGGCTCTACTACAAGCACGGACACCGAAAGCTTGATACTTTCAACAACCACCTCTACATAAGAGGATATGAGGCAGATACTTTGGATATTTTGAAACGGCTAAATATATTGTCGTCAAAGAATGTTAAGAACTATTCAAATTCTGTAACTTCGTGGCTAGACTCAACTGCTTATCAGATTGATTGCGAGGACAAAAAGAATATCCTCACCCATGTTTTTGAGAATTCACGAGTGGCTCTGATCTATGGTGCCGCGGGAACAGGCAAATCCACTTTGATAAATCATATTTCGAACTTTTTTAATGACAGAAGTAAGCTTTATTTAGCTAAGACCAATCCTGCGGTTGATAATTTGAAAAGAAAAGTTGATGCGGCGGGGTGTGACTTCAAAACGATAGACAGGTTTTTGTCTCCAAGGAACTCTGATACGGAATACGATCTTCTGGTTATTGATGAATGCAGTACGGTGAGTAATACGGATATGGTTGATGTCTTGAACAAAGCAAACTTCAAGTTGCTGGTCTTGGTCGGTGACGTGTTTCAGATTGAATCAATCATTTTTGGAAACTGGTTTGATGTCGCGAGAGATTTTGTTCCTAGCACAGCAGTGTTCGAGTTGACTAAGCCGTACAGAAGTACAAACGACAAGCTGATCAACCTATGGGACAAGGTTCGGAATATCGAGGATGACATTTCAGAGCACGTTGCAAAAAATGGGTACTCTACACCACTTAATGAATCTATATTTGATCCAGCAGAGGAAGACGAAATAATCTTGTGCCTAAATTATGATGGTCTCTACGGTATTAATAACATCAACAGATTTTTACAAAGTGGTAATGCCAACCCCGCTATTCAGTGGGGAATTCAGACCTATAAAGTTAACGACCCAGTTCTATTCAATGAGACAGATAGGTTTGCTCCATTGATATACAATAATCTTAAAGGAAAAGTTGTTGGAATTAGAACGTTTGTGGACCGAATACAGTTTGATATTGAAATAGACAAAGCACTGAATGAGTTTGACGCTGAAGGATATGATTTTCAGCTTATGCTAAATGCGGAGAGTGGTAATTCAGTGATTCGTTTTTCTGTTAATAAATTTGAGAGTTCTGATGACGATGACGATTCTG
Source organism: uncultured Candidatus Saccharibacteria bacterium (assembly GCA_964581535.1). GTDB lineage: Bacteria > Patescibacteriota > Saccharimonadia > Saccharimonadales > Saccharimonadaceae > CAZOOW01. The sequence continues at coordinate 8,845 of CAZOOW010000007.1, read as the reverse complement.
CTGTAGAAACAGTTGTACCTTTCCAGGTCGCTTATGCTGTGTCGATCCACAAAGCACAGGGTCTTGAGTATGATTCAGTTAAAATAGTTATTACTGATGAGATTGAAGAAATGATCACACATAACATTTTCTATACGGCTATAACACGTGCAAGAGAGAAGTTAAAAATATACTGGAGCCCCGAGACTCAAAATAAGGTGCTCGCAGGTCTTGAGAAAAGAGACGGCAAAAAGGACGTGGCCTTCCTAAGGCAAAGAATAAATCCTTAACTAGATTGTCAAGGCTGTAAATAACCTTAAACCCTCTTACAAGACACTTTCCCAGCGCTTTTTATACTGTCTATCGTGTCTATTGAGACCCGACTGAGAGGCCTCAATCTGGTACACTGGAATCGTCTCTGGAAGCCTTATACGGTCTTATAGCCACAGGTTCCAGACTGACCTAGTCAACAATGAAATTTAATCACATTCTTAAATTGCCAGGAGATGGAACACTGTGCACCAGTGCACTTATTTTTAACGGGGAAGGGAAGATTCTTCTCGGTCTCCGGCACTATAAAAAGAAATGGGAAGGGGAATTGATAGCGAATTCTCTCTGGACAACTCCTGGTGGTCGGACTGATGAGGGAGAAACCGTAGGCAACTGTTTATTGCGCGAAACTCTTGAGGAAACAGGACTGCATATCAAACCAGTCGAATACTGGGGTAAGTTGCCGGCCGCACGGGACATTGATGTCTTGCACGTATTTCGTTGCGAGTATGAGGGAGAGCCTAAAAATATGGAGCCAGAGAAGTTTGGCTCGTGGGAGTGGTTCTCGCCCTCGGAAATTCCCGAAAATTTCATAAACCCACATCTAAGGGATATCCTGTTAAAAAAGTTTAGCTAACCCTGCTCGGCAACAGTATGAAAAAACAAGTTTTAGTAATCAACGGAGGATCCACTTTTGACTCATATAGAGATTTTATTTTGTTCTATAAGAGGTTGAAGATCGATCCAGAGAAAATAAAGGTACATAACGACTGGAAAAATCTGCTTCAGAAGGAACTGGGGGCTGGTTTTGATGTATATGTGCCCCGGATGCCCAATTCGCAAAATGCAAAATATTCCGAATGGAAAATGTTTTTTGAACGTATTATCCCTATCCTAAGGAATAATGTAATTCTTGTAGGGCATTCTCTCGGAGGTGTTTTTCTTGCGAAGTATCTTTCAGAAAACAAGTTTCCCAAAAAAATTAAAGCCACTATTCTTGTGGCAGCTCCCTTTAACGATCTTGTTACAGGCGAGTCTTTGGGGTCATTCCAACTAAAGAAAAATATTTCAAGGTTTGGAAAACAAGGCGGAGTCATTTACATCTTTCAGAGCGCGGACGATCCGGTTGTTCCACAGATAAACGCAGCAAGATATCTCGAAGCGCTTCCAGGTTCACGGGCAATGATGTTTCGTACTCGGAAACACTTCAACCAGAGCTCATTTCCCGAGTTAACACGGGTGATACAATCAGTTTCGAAAGGTAAAAAATAGGAACCGCCGCTTTCTTTTTGTTCTTTGAGTTCGAGTAGTGGTTTGCCCCCAGCACTCGGGGTATTTTATGTAACCAACGCAAGATTCTTCGAGGTCCGCAAAACACGCCTCGGGCCCCTGTCCTTTCTGCCTGTTGTATGGGTGTAGAGGGTAAGTGTCTTGTACAATTTTTTTAAAATAGTACCGTTAATTTCTATGACGTTGAAAATACCTGTATATAACCCAAAGACCCATTACCTTAGAGTCGCCGATTCCGCCTACTTTCGTTTTCTTAGTAATTTACGGCACCGGATTCGTCTGGCTACTGACGACTATTGGTCAGTTATACAAAAGGCAGAGAGCGTTGATCTTTTCATGCTTACACCGAGTATTTCCTCGCCATCTGGTCCAAGTTCAGACTCTCAGGCCATCCCCCTTACGTTTGGTGGAATTGATACCTTCTTGGTTGATTCAGCACAATTTGGTCTCGAACCCTTGCTTATGAATGGGTTTGAAAAAGTATACTGTTATTTGCCATCTCTGCGCGGCGAGGACTTCGATTGCCGACATTTAAATCAGTTCTACCACTGTGAAGCCGAAATGGTTGGTACGATGGAAGATTTAATTCCGATAGTAGAGGGTTATGTGCGGTATTTATTACAGGAGATGCAGAAACATCCAAATTTGTTGGAACACCTCGCAGTCAATCAGGTGGCCACCGTGGAACGAATAAAAAAAACAATTAATTCGGATTTCTTTCCGCGTGTCTCGTTTGACGAGGCTGTGGCAGTACTCAGGAAGAACGACAGGAGCGACTTAGTAGCTGAGTCTGTGTTTGGAAGAAGTTTCAAGCAAAATGCAGAAGTCGAACTTGGCGCTCTGCTTGGTTGCAGATCACCCTTTTGGATTTATGGTTATGACAGAGATACAGTACCTTTCTACCAAAAACCAAACCCATCCAATCAAAGTAAGGTGATAAATGCTGATCTTATATTTCCGCCTATCTTGGAAGGTTCATTTGGAGGTGAAGGTGTTGGTTGTGGTCAGAGGCAAAACAATTCTCAGGAGATGCGCGACTCTCTAATGCGGCAAAGAATTAGCAGCAATCCCTATAAATGGTATATACACTTGCGTACATTATCAAACTACCAAACTACTTCGGGCTTTGGTTTGGGCATTGAGCGTTTTCTAGCGTGGATACTAGGTCGAGATAACATTAGGGACACGATTCTCTACCCACGCCTGAAGGGTATTAAAACTGTGCCGTAATAGTAAAAGTATGAGGGTGAGTACCAGCGACTTATTTACCGGTTTGCACATTCTTGGCCAACTTACACAGTGTGCCGAAAGGAAATTAATTGCAGCCGAAGTGTTCAATCGGCGCCTGCACGAACTTGTTGTTGAACACGGTTTGCGTTCGCTGGGATCGGTATCGTATTCCTTTGAAGCGGGCGGGGGCTTTACGAGTATAATATGCCTTTCAGAGTCGCACATAGCTGTGCATACCTGGCCGGAGTTTCTTTATGTTACACTCGATGTGTATCTCTGTAATTATTCACGGGACAATGAGGATAGGTGCCGAATAATTTTTAAAACGATAGCCGATTTTTTTGAGCCGCGTAGTGTTGAGCAGCGGGAAATAAAGCGATAAATACATGGACAAAAAATCTGTAAAAGAAATAAAATCAATGCCTTATGTTGATTTTATGGCGTTTCTTGACGAAGTTAATCGTCCTCCTGGTGGCAAAACGGCATTACGTTTGGCAATCCAAAACAGCTTCATAAACCAACACTCCAAGGTGCTCGACGTTGGGTGCAACACAGGGTACTGTGCCTTTGAGATTGCACATCTTACAAAATGTCAAGTTACGGGGATAGACATCAATAGCAACATGATTGCCTCGGCGGAACGTTACAGAAAAAAGGATCCGCTCCGAAACCTGACCGTCTTCAAGGTTGCAGATGGGACAAAATTACCATTTGCCGATGCCATGTTTGATGTGACATTTTCTGGCGGTTCGACCGCATTCATTAAAAACAAAAAGAAAGCACTTGCTGAATATATTCGAGTTACGAAACCGTGGGGGTTTATAACGGACATTAATTTTTTTTATCGACAGGAACCGCCAAAAAAACTGATTACTGAACTCAACGATTTACTGGAAATTCAGATTAAACCATGGGGGTATGAATATTGGGATAAAATCTATGCTTCTTGTGGTCTGGAAAATTATTATAGATACGCTAGGCCGGTAGCTCTGGTTTCAGAAGGTCAAATAAAACAATACGTACAAATGTTGATACGGGGGCAAAATATACCTCAGTCTGCCAAGACTGTTGTCGCAGACCGCCTCAACAAGGTGATGCGGCTTTTTAATAAGAATCATGAGTTTTTGTCTTGGGGTGTATTTGTAAACCGAAAACGTCCATTTCCAGAACAGGTGACATTATTTGAATAAAAAATAATAAATTAGATATGAATAAAACACTCTTGCCGCCACGTTTGAAAAAAGGTAAATGTGTCGCAGTCATAGCCCCGGCAGACCCGGTTAAAGGCGTGTGTGCCGAAGCAGATATAAAACGAGGGGAACAGTTTTTTAAAGGGAAAGGTTTTGAAGTAGTGGCAGGAAAATCAACCCAAACTGCTGCTCTTGGACACACGGCGGGCACTATCCAGGACATTGTAAATGAAATTCATGAGTTCGTTGAACGACCTGACGTGGGTTGCATTATGGGTTTTTGGGGGGGGCTTAATACCAATCGGATTCTTGAGGCCCTTAACTATAAACTAATCAAGAGCCACCCAAAGATATTTGTAGGTTTTTCTGACATTACAGCGTTGACGACGGCTATTACCACCAAAACAGGCATGGTCACTTTTTCAGGTCCAAGCTTCGTTTCGTTTACCAAACCTGATTTTTTTGAATACACTTGGGAGTATTTTGAACGGTTGTGTGTGTTTGCTGAAAACAACGTGGAAGTAATTGCAGCAAATGAATATGCCGATGATCACTACTTTTTGCGCAAAGACAACAACCGTCGTATTCTGAAGAAGAACTCGGGTATATGTGTTTTTCGAACGGGAAGTGCCGAAGGCCAAGTGGTAGCAGGAAATCTGCAAACATTGTTGGCGCTCAGTGGCACCGAGTATTTCGAAGGGGTAGAAGATAAGGTAATTTTTGTAGAGGAGGGTGAGGAAACTAGCCCGGCACATCTGGATCGTTTTTTCCGTCAATGCAAGCAATTGGGTTGGTTCGAAAAGGTTCGAGGTGTTGTAATCGGCAGGTTTACAGAGCAATCGTGTTTTACCCCAGAAGACTCTCTTGAAGCACTGCTCGCTGAGTATTTCTCAAACGCCACATTTCCGGTTTTATATAATGTTGATTTTGGGCACTCTGATCCGCTTATCACCATTCCCCATGGTGGCCGCACTCGCCTCGATGGAAATCGCTCCGCTATTAGTTTTTCTCAGTCTGTAATTTAGATAATAAAAAGGTCTCCATAGGTTTTATGGAGACCGGGGATTAGTAGCGTTCCAAATCTGCAACGATGTGATTAGCTGCACCTGAATCGCTACCAAACTCCAAGGTTTCAAATGCCGCAACCCACTCGTAGATATCTTCACTTTTGACACGAAGGTCACTGACCACCATCTTCAACCGTCGCATGACCTTCTTGGCGAGAGCGTTTGGATTGTTTTGACAACCCGCTCTTAGACCATAATGATACATTGCGGTCAGGGTGGCAATAGAATCTTGCAACTGCTTGCGCAATGTCTCATCCTTGAACGGTATTACTTTTGAGATGAGTGATGCGCAGTGAATGCTCGGTAAGTTTTCAATGGCGCCAATCATTGCCTCAATACCGAAACAAAACTCATACGCCACAACCTTTTTTCGTTTTGTTATTTGAATCAGGGTGGCAACTTCTTCAGCTATCCCATCGTTTTTAATGATAGAGAAGGTGATGCCTGTTCCCCTGATGTTATGTTCATCTAGACCATAGTTCCAGCGGTAGTACGCTGGCTCGAATGAGTCCTTTTCTTGGTGAATCGCAGGATGCTTCAACCAGGGTTTACTGAATGAATCAGTCGTCTTTGAATGAAGGAACTTCCAACGTTTTGATTCCACGCCAAGTATTGTTGTAAGATAAGCCCAAAGATCGCCAACTACTGATTGATAACAGTTTGGATGGATTAATAAACCAAGCATTTGAAAGTAGCACAAATACTTCGTACTCCCGGTTTTTAAGTTTTGAAACCGGAGACTTGGCTGCCACATACAATGACCTGGTTGTGGGACCCTCTCTTCGATGAGTTCATCTTTACAGAGACAAATCGTGGAGTTGATGAACACCAAGGTAGGGTCATCATGAGCGACGATGTGTTTTGCAGGAATGCGGGTATACCCAAGATTTTCAAAATAACTAAAGAAGTTGGGACAAATTGAGTTTCGAGCAGAGAAAACTTTTTGCCTCATCCCGTCCTCCTTGGTTGCGTAAAACCGTATGGTAGGGGGGCTGTGAGTCTTTGCCCCTTTAAACCACTATCTGGATTATTTATAACACAAATTTCAGTTTTTGCAATTTCTAAAAATCAAAGACAGGATAATCATCAAGGTGCATTTAAAACGAAAGCATTTTTCTTTTGCTATATTGTATGTGTTAGGATTACCGCCCGACTATGGCTGTGGGCTGATGAAGTACGCAACAAAGGAAAAGAGGGTCAGGCCCCTTTATCCAAAATAGGTTTCAACATCGTCCCAGGTAGCCAACAAAAATATGAAAATTTTGAAACGTACCGAATTCGGAAATCCAATTCTTCGGGCGAAAGCAAAAAACGTGTCGCCGGGGTTTCTAAAGACGGCGAAATTTAAAAAACTTGTGCAAAGGATGGTATATACGATGCGGCGCGTGGGTGGTGTTGGGCTCGCTGCTCCACAGATCGGCATGCCGTTGCGAATTGCGGTCATGGAAATGCATCCAACACCAACACGACCCAAACTGCAAAATAAAGGACCAATCGCGATTATCAATCCAACGATTATCAAATATTCTTCGGCGCGGGTGAATGGCTGGGAGGGGTGCTTGAGTTTGAAAGGAGTGCGTGGCAATGTGCCCCGTTCAAAAACGGTTACGGTGCGATATATGAATGAGAAAGGGAAGATAATTACCGAAACAGCGTCTGGCCTCTGGGCGCGTATTTTTCAGCACGAGATTGACCACTTAAACGGTACTGTGTATGTGGATCGCATGACGAGCATGAAGACACTCATGACGATTGATGAGTTCAAAAAACGTGTGCTTAAGAAGAAAAAATAGAAGGGGGCGTACTCGCGTTCCAAGCCCAGCAACAAATTATTTTTTTATTAACTAACATTGCGTATGGAAAAAATTAAAATCGAACAGCACACGGTTTCAGGGGGTTTGTGGATTGCCGCTTGGCTCTTTACCATCGGCTTTCTCAAGCTCTCGTTCTGGCAGGGGGTTTTTGCAATCGTCGTCTGGCCCTACTACATCGGCGCATTCTTGAGCCCGATTTTCTAGAGCTTGTCACGTGCCTAAAATAAAGCTCTAACGGAAACAACGTCCGCACCCAAACGAAACTTGCTTTTAGTGAGTTTTTGTGGTACTGTCCCAATCGGAATTCAACCTGTTCACCGACAATTCGGAGGAAAAAGACCATGGCAGAGCTGTTCGTACTCGCGTTTCTCGGACACATGATCGGCGACTATCTGCTCCAGCCGACATGGATGGCCATCGGCAAGTCCAAGAAGGGTTGGGATGGTGTCAGAATCTGTACGTACCACGTCACCCTCTACACCATCGCGGTGATGGTGATGCTGTTGGTGAGTGACCGCCTCACCTTTTCGTGGGAAAGGTCAGATGGGAGCGGGTTAGTCCTCGGCTTTTTGATCGCTGTTCCGCACTTCATCATCGACCACTGGTCGCTCGGCGAGAAGTGGTCGAAGCTCATCGGCGGCAGAACCGTCGAGAAGACGATGGCTACCAGCGGAGTGGAGCGTGAGTTTGCCTTCGCGTTCTACGCCCCCGTGTACATCGCGGTCGACAACACGTGGCACTTCCTGTGCCTGTTGGCGGCCATTAAGTTCTTCTTCTAGGAGAAATTCAGCCGCCGAGAGAGCTGCGCTCTCTCGGCGGCTCTTTCGTTTCTGGGCTCAAACCCCCTTTTAAAACTATTTAGGATTTGAGCACCATTCTTTGAGAAGGGTGGGGAGTGAAAGACCGGCGGCGTGTACCATTTTGGGCACGAGCGAGGTCTTTGTCATACCGGGTATAGTGTTTATTTCCAAAAAATAAATTTTTCCGTCAGAAGTCACCATAAAATCTGAACGCGACAGATGTCGCGCACCGATTTTGTTATGGATAACCAGCGCCTGACGCTGCAGTTCTTTTGCGAATGTTTCTGAAATCTGTGCGGGACAAATTTCTTCCGCGAGTTTCTCGGGATTGTACTTGTTCTCGAAGTCGAAAAATGAACCCTTAGGTACGATTTCGATAACCGGGAGCGCGAGTGTTTTTTTATTCGATTCAACAACCCCGACGGTAAACTCGCGCCCCCGGATAAGTTCCTCAGTCACAAACTCCATGCCAGGATTTTTTTCGGCAAGTTCCCGAAATTCATCCGTCGATTCACAGACTTTTGTTGCGACGGACGAACCCCCAAAGCGTGGTTTTGCAAAAAACGGAGGCGCACTCTTTTCAGCCGGTGTATTAATCCCGCATGTTGACGCGACTCTCTTTGTTTCTTGTTTATCAATTCCAATCTTGTGTGCATGCGCGTCAGAAAAAACAAAAGGAATTCCGGCTTTGGCAAGAAATAACTGTAACGTTCCGTCTTCACCCCCGACGCCATGAATCATTGGTATTGCCAGATCAAAGCCGCCGGATTCTTTCTGGAATGAGTCCAATGCTTCGGGAAGGATAAACGTTTTTGTCTCAGCAAAATCGATAAGGTTGCGGACGTTGTCCGCCGACCAAATCGACACCTCACGCTCGCCGCTTTCTCCGCCGGTAAGAATGGCTATACGCATTGGTTCAATAGTAGCAGAGACCCATAGTCTCCAAAACCCTTTTAAAATAAGCCCATTAGCACCCTCGGGTACCGTTGGTGTATACTAGGTGCACCTTACTACGTAATTTTTCATCATGAAAAACACACTCATTTGGGTTCTTGTGCTCATTGTTATTGTTGCCGGCGGTTACTTTCTCATGAAGAAAGCGCCCGCGACACCGGGACCGGTTGATGACAACGCAACAACTTCTCCCGCGACAACGACGGCTGTGACAGGTGAACCGCAAGACACGGGTTCAGAATTTGTCATCG
>CAZOOW010000006.1:0-33217 GCA_964581535.1 uncultured Candidatus Saccharibacteria bacterium | reverse complement strand
CTATGCAAAACTTAACGCTGATGGAAGCCTAGGCGCATGGCAGACAGCAGTGAACACGCTTCCTGCAGGGCGTCAGTCGCACACATCAGTAGTTTCTAATGGTTATGTCTATGTCATGGGAGGCTCAAATGGAGGTTTCAACCAAACTACGGTCTACTTCGCATCGCTTAATGCTGACGGTAGCGTTGGTTCTTGGCAGACTTCAGCGAACAGCTTGCCGTATGCACTATCTCAAGCTAGTTCAGTTATAGCAAATGGTTATACATACCAAATAGGTGGAATGAGCAGTATATATCAGCAATATTTAGTACATTATTCTCGTTTTGGCGGTGCACTAAAGATTGGTGGCTCGCTAGATCTCGTGGGTCTCCAGGGGCAAAACCTAGCAGATTCCGGAGACCCAATAACAGGTACAACTGGAGGCTCAATAACTGCCGGAAATATTACTGCGGTCGGTTCACTCCAAGTGCAGAGGCAGGCTACATTTACAGATAATGCAAACGTTATGGGTGATTTCGTGGCTGGAAATGGCTTGTTCTCAACATCAGTTGGTCTTTCACAGGTGAGCATAGGTAATGCTGTCGCTGATGCAGTCGGTGTCGTTCTCGTACTCGATACTAAGAACACGACTGGTGATCCAACAGGGACAAACGGTGCGATGTACTATAACTCCGCGTTAGCGCGCTTCCGCTGCTACGAGAACGGTGCATGGCTCAACTGTGGTGGTGGAAACCGTACGAACGTCTCAACGACTACTCAAGCGATTCCAACGACAGATACACTCCTAAACGGCTCTACTATCAACTTGCCATCTGGCGGTTTAAACGGGCCGACAGGGATAAGCCAAAACGGCACGCTCCTTCGCTGGCGCATTAAAGTACTAAAGACTGGTGGTACTGCCGCGGTAACGTTTACTATCCGGTTTGGTACGGCTGGTACCGCAGCTGATACGGCTCGCTGTACAGCGTTCGGTACTGGTACGGGAACTGCAGTTGGGGATATCGCAGACATCACTATAACGGCCTACGCAACGGCAGGCGGAAGCGGCACGACACTCAACTGTACCGCGACCATGACACACGCGCTTGCGACTACAGGTTGGAATACTACTGCATATGCAATTTCGGCTAACAGTACTCAAGCCGCTTTCGATACCACTGTAGCTAATACCAAAGCGACATTGTCATTCAGCACCCCAACTACCGGTGCAACCACCGGCAACGTCATCTTGGTTGAGTCTGCAGCTACAAATCTGTAGAGCAGGGGAGTGGTCTCAGAAGTCTTTTCCTCATAGCAATATGCCCGCTTTCAGATAGGCCGTATTCTGCTCTATACCATAGTAAAACCACCCGCAAGGGGTGGTTTTACTATGGTGGGCGATATAGGATTCGAACCTATCACCTCAACAACGTCAATGTTGCGCTCTAGCCAAATGAGCTAATCGCCCGCGCTTTAGCGCGAATCGCACTGCAAAAAATCATAGCAAAAACAGGGGCCAAGAGCAAGGGTTGTGGTATAATTGCGTTAAGCAACGACGCGGTCTAACCACCCGCTGAGCACGTGGGAGCGGTTGCGGACACACGTAAAATGTTCGGAACAAGAGTAATAGCCAAGGTGGAACCTCCTGGATCTCCGGGACCGAGGCACGCACGTAAGAGATACTTCGGTGCGTGCGTTTATGTTTTATAAGGAGGTTACATGAACGAAGATCAACTTTATGCTATGCGCCATTCTCTCGCGCATATTACAGCTCAGGCGGTTCAGCGCCTATGGCCGGAGGCCAAGTTCGGTGTCGGGCCGGTGGTTGAAAACGGGTTTTATTACGATATAGACCTCGGTGAAACGAAAATATCGGAGGAAGATTTCTCGCGTATCGAGGGTGAGATGAGAAAAATCATAGCTGCAGACTATACCTTTGAGAGGTCAGACAGGACAGTTGATGAGGCTATCGCATGGGCAGAGCAGGCAAATCAGCCATACAAGACCGAGCTGTTGAACGATTTGAAGCGCGCCGGAACGACAGTAGCTAAAGACCTTGATATGAGTATGCTCGGAGTAAGTACTGACGGCGAGTCGGCTGTGGATTCTGTGTCATTCTATACCGACGGAGATTTTACTGATCTGTGTCGCGGCCCACACGCAGATAGCACTGGTAAAGTAGGAGCATTTAAACTAATGCGCGTCGCTGGTGCGTACTGGCGAGGTAATGAAAAGAATGCTCAGATGCAACGTCTATATGGAGTCGCTTTTGCCACCCAGGAAGAGCTCGATACGCATCTGACCATGCTCGAGGAAGCTAAAAAACGTGACCACCGTAAGCTTGGGCAAGAACTGGATTTGTATGTTGTTTCTCCACTAGTTGGTGGTGGGCTGCCGTTGTTTACTCCACGTGGGACGATTCTCCGTGAAGAATTGGCAGCGTTTTCTAACGAAGTACGACAGAAATATGGTTTTCAAAAAGTCTGGACGCCGCATATTACGAAAACTGACCTGTATAAGACCTCTGGACACTGGGACAAGTTCGGTGACGAGCTATTTTTAGTAAAGAGCCAGGAAACGAGCGACGAGTTCGTGATGAAGCCGATGAATTGTCCGCACCATACGCAAATCTTTGCCAGTAGACCACGGAGCTATCGTGATATGCCTGTGAGGTATCTAGAAACGACTACAGACTATCGGGACGAGAAGACCGGTGAACTTGGTGGCTTAAGTCGTGTGCGAGCCCTAACGCAGGACGACAGCCATGTGTTTTGCCGGTCTGATCAGATTGGCCAGGAAATTGATCAGCTGATGCAGTGCGCAAGTGAGCTCTACACAGCAGTCGGGATGAATCTTCGTGTCCGCTTAAGTTATAGGGATGAAAGCGATGCCTATCTGGGAGAACGAGATTTATGGGAAACAGCCCAGGAGCAGCTAAAAAATGCCGTCGAGCTGAATCAGCTAGAGTACTTTGAAGTTGAGGGCGAGGCGGCGTTTTACGGACCAAAGATAGACTTTATGGCAACAGATGCTATCGGGCGAGAGCATCAAGTAGCCACGGTACAACTTGATTTCGTTCAACCGTCTCGGTTTGGGCTCGAGTATACGGATGAAAAAGGCGAGAAGAAGACCCCCGTAATGGTTCATTCGGCCCTGCTTGGCTCCATAGAGCGCTTCTTGAGCGTCTACATTGAGCACACGGCTGGGCGCTTTCCGGTTTGGCTGGCGCCCGAGCAGGTTCGTATAATTCAGGTCAAAGACTCGCCGGAAATTTTTGAATTCGTTGAAACTTTGAGAAATACCGCAAGGGATAATCATATCCGCGTACAGGTCGATGCTAGCAATGAGACGGTCGGAAAGAAAATCCGTGCCGCGGAGGTAGCGAAAGTGCCGTATACACTAGTGATCGGGGAAAAGGAAGTCGAATCTGGTCGCGTTTCTGCACGAATCCGCTCTGACCTCGAAGTAGTTAAGGCAGAACGTAGCCACGATATCGACCAGTTCTTTACCAGTGTTGCAAACGAAGCACGCGGACGAGTGAGCAAGTCCTCCCTCTAGGCAGCAGCTATGAATTTTAAGTCAGCCGTGTATGAAATCGTTGAGGCTATTCCTTATGGTCGGCTTATGACCTATGGTGATATTGCAGCGCTAGCCGGTCACCCCTATGCAGCTCGACAAGTTGGCGGGCTTGCGCATTTTGGCCCCGACAACCTACCGTGGCATAGAGTCGTTAACAGACACGGGGAATGCGCCAGCGGCTACTATGGCGGCAAAGAAGGTCACCGGCAAGCCCTTGAGGCTGAAGGGTTTATCATAGAAGACTATAGAGTATTAGATTTTGAGGAGAAGCGATGGCGTCCAGACGGCCTTTGATCGTTATAACGGGGCCGACAGCTAGCGGCAAATCTGGTCTGGCGCTCGAACTAGCTGAGCGCTATGGCGGGGAAATAATTTGTGCTGATTCACGTACGATCTATGAAGGTATGGACATAGGTACTGCGAAACCGACACATTCCGATCGTGAGCGAGTTCCTCATCATTTACTGGACGTGGTGAAACCTGGGGAGAACTTTTCAGCTGCAGATTTTCAGGACTATGCAAAGAAAGCCATAAAAGACATTCGGGCACGAAACAGAGTCCCGTTTTTAGTCGGAGGGACGGGTCTTTATATAAATAGTGTTGTTTTAGATTACACATTTGATTCAGAATATTCTGGTAAGGAACTAAAAAAAATGAAAAATGAGTTAGAGCTAAAAAATATCGAGGAACTGCATGCGATGATAGAAAAACAACATATAAAAATGCCTCATAACCTCAAGAACAAGCGACACTTGATAGGCGCGCTACTCCATGGCAACCGACAGCCGAGTGCTCGTACGGAACCAGTAAATGATACATACGTAGTATCCATAACAACAGACAAATCTATTTTAAGACAAAGAATTTGTGATAGGGCAGACGAAATATTTTCCTCAGATGTCGTTGGGGAGGCGGTTATGTTAGCTGAGAAATATGGATGGGATAATGAAGCTATGAGCGGTAACATCTACCCGATATTGCGAGAGGTAATTGAAGGGGCAGTAACTATCGATCAAGCAAAAGAAAAATTTATACGGAGCGACACGAGACTTGTGAAGAAACAAAACACATGGCTGAAAAAATGGAATTTTATTCATCCCTTCACGCTCGATGAAGCAAGATATAAGATCGAACAGATACTTGCTTCACGCCACTAGCCGAACTGTGCTAAGATAGTACTCGATAAATGAGAGGGAAAACAGCGTGATTGACGCACTATTTGGCTCAAAAACTCGAGTAAAACTGTTGCACTTGTTTCTAAACAACCCCGGTAGGGCGTTTTATGTGCGCGAAATAACAAGAAAGATAGATGAACAAATCAACTCTGTCCGGCGAGAGCTGGCTAATATGCTGAGCATCGGGATAATTAAGAGCGAAAATAGCAACAACCGTCTGTACTATGAAGTCAATCAAGACTACCAGCACTTTAAGCCCCTCCACGAGATTTTTGCCGACAGTAAGCTGTCCGAAGCAGTAGGTGTTACCGATGCGAATGACTGGACAAAGCGTCTAAAAGCACTCGGTGATGTCAGGGTGATGATCTTTGCCGGCAAACTTGTCCATGGTTCAACTAGTGATGTCGATGTTCTTGTTGCGGGTTCAGTGAACAAAACGCAAGTAAAGAAGTTCATTCGCGAGCTTGAAGAGGAAGAAAACAAATCTCTTGCGTATACGGTAATGGAATACGATGATTTTTACTATCGTTTAAGTATCAAAGACCGATTCGTAACAACACTTACCAGTGCGAAACATACTGTTATCGCAGACTCTGAAAATGTATTAACTAATTCGTAAGTGAAGGCCATAACTAGAGGAGGAAATATATGGATATCGAATACAAAGGAGGCAACTGCGTAGTCATCAGTAGCAAGAAGGCGGTTCTTAGCATCGACCCGAAGCTGTCGTCCATCGGGCTCAAGGATATTGCCCCGAAAGATGCGGTCGTCATCGCTACGCAGCCGGATTTTACTGTTGAAAGCGATGTGCTTGTGATAGATCAGCCAGGCGAGTATGAGATTCGGGACATTTCTGTCAAGGGTGTACCTGCGCAGCGGATGTTGGATGCGGAAGGCGAGTTGAGCGCTACGATGTACCGAGTTGTCATTGATGGCGTACGAATCGCGGTGTTAGGACATGTCTTTGCTCCGCTGAGTGATGCTACGCTTGAGATGCTCGGGGTGATCGATGTTGTCATTATCCCTGTTGGGGGTAATGGCTATACCATGGATGGACATCAGGCCGTAGGCGTTGTGCGTCAAATAGATCCACGGGTTGTTATTCCTACGCATTATGCAGATGCTTCGGCAAAATATGAGGTGCCACAGGAAGACCTCGAGCCCTTTACTAAAGAGTTGAGCGCTCCTCAGCATGAAGTGCTTGCGAAGTGGAAGGTAAAAAATGGTGTTTTGCCAGAAACATTGACATTAATCGAACTTCAACGCACTTCTTAGATTGTGATGGCAGTAGTATAAATTAAAACCTCCCCGAACTCGGGGAGGTTTTAAAGGTAAGGCTTTTACTTTAGGACAACAGGCCTTTTTTCTTCAGAGTCCGAATTGCTTGCGTTGAAAGAGTCATGGTGACCTTCTGGCCATCAACCATAAACGTTTTTTTCTGTAGGTTTGGTTTGAAAACCCGCTTAGTACGACGCAGCGAAAAACTGACGTTATGTCCGTGCTGTTTACCTTTACCGGTGAGTTCGCATCGTGCTGCCATAGTAGTCTTCCTTAATTAACCTACCTATACTACTGTTTTTTGTTCTCAACGTCAATACTTAGCGCATCAAATAAACCCTGTATACTAAAAGGGATATGAATATAGATGTCATGCAGATTGCCCTAGTTGTACTAGTTGTACTGTTTTCAATGACGCTTCATGAAGCAATGCATGCATTCGCCGGCTATTGGCTGGGAGATGACACCGCAAAAGCAGAAGGTCGGCTGACACTTAACCCAGTTGCGCATATAGATCCATTTCTTACGTTGCTTCTGCCGATTATGCTCGCTATATTTGGCCTGCCGATATTCGGAGGCGCAAAACCGGTTCCATTCAACCCGCATCGCGTCCGGTACGGGGATTTTGGTGCTGCTTTAGTGGGAATAGCGGGGCCGCTGACAAACTTCATAATCGCTTTCTTTGCCTTCGGTATCTATGTTCTGATGGGGATGCCTGCCGGCACGGAACCTTTGGGGATGGCAATGCAGCTTATTATTCTCGTGAATCTCGGTTTCTTTATATTCAACATGCTACCGATTCCACCTCTGGACGGCTCTCGTTTGCTCTATGCTGTTGCGCCTCAGGGAGCGAGAGCTGTGATGGAAACAATCGAGAGAAATGGCCTCATCGTTATTTTCGCTGTAGTCATGCTTTTTAGTAGTCAAATAGGACAGTTCATCCTGGCTGTCCGCGATGGGATTATCACTGGATTTTCACTACTGTTTGGAGTACAATAAAAGTGTCCTTTGATATCTACCGGGGGCTATGTTTTCCTAACACTAGATGAAAGGGAGCTTTACACGTTATTCGCCCGTGGGCGGTGACTGCGAGCACCCACCTTGCGCTTACGCGGGGAACTCATCTCCCTCGGTAGCAGAGGGCATTTTGTTTACAGGGTGTAGCTTAGTCCGGCTAAAGCGCTGCGCTGGGGGTGCAGAGACCGGAGGTTCAAATCCTCTCACCCTGACCACGTTTACATACTAAGAACGCTGGGGTGAGACGAGCCAGTGGCTCGTCGCAAGGCAACTTTCCGATGCGAACTATGTTCGCAATCGTGAAATTGCGGGCCGGCGGAACGTCGGGGTGAGGTCGCGGGTTCAAGTCCAGTAACCCCGACCAGATTGACTTAGTATAATGTTTATGCTATAATGAAAGAGTAATTATATGAAACAAAAAGTTACAACAAAAGCGATAGTACGACAGGATGGAAAAGTCTTGCTACTTCGTCGCAGCGGGGGACGTACTTCTATTGCCGGTTTATACGAGCTCCCTGGGGGAGCGGTACATATGTCTCAGCAACCTGAGGATTCGTTAAATCGTGCACTACACATCCACGCCGGGATAAGTGCAGAAACTGTTCAGCTAAAGGATGTCATGTCGTTCATTGACCCTGATGATAGGGCATTGCAGTACGTCTTTGTGATATATGATGTAACGCTCAAACCGATCGATAAATCAGTCGAACTCAGCAGCGATTATGACAGATATGAATGGAAAAAGTTGGAAGATATACAACGAAATAAACTGACGCAATCCACACAACAAATACTTGGCTTACAGCAAGTGAGCCTTTTTACAGATAAGCATAATCAAATTCAACTAACATTAGAAGATAAAAACACAACAAATTCTCACGTTGTAATTTTTAGCGATGGAGGATCGCGAGGAAATCCTGGACCAGCTGCAAGCGGCTACGTGATAATGAACGAAGCAGGTCAAGTAATCGTCGAAGGAGGGGAGTTCTTAGGTATTACGACAAATAATGTTGCTGAATATCGAGCTGTGCTACTAGGTCTAGAACACGCTGCAGAGATGGGCGCACGAACTGTTGACTTTCGTATGGATTCGCAGCTTGTGGCTAATCAACTCAACGGAATCTATAAGATTAAGCACCCTGATCTTGCGGTTATTAATAGTCAGATCCGAACTGCTTGCGGACGATTCGATACAGTGTCATTCTCGCACGTTCGACGTGAATACAACACGCTTGCTGACGGAGTGGTTAACCGTATCCTCGACGAGCATCAGTAGTTTACGGTATAATACATTCTCATCAGGCAGCTAAGTAGCCGCTTGTACTTTGTACGAGAGGAAAGTCCGGGCAGCAAAGGACAAAGACAGTCGCTAACGGCGACCGGGGGAGACCCTAGGGAAAGTGCCACAGAAACGATACCGCCTTTTTGGCCCTAAAGGCTGAAAGGTAAGGGTGAAATGAGTGTTTGCCGCACAAGCGGTGAAGGAGTGATCTAATCATTTCCAGGTAAGAGCTCACAGTTTTATATGGTGACATATAAAAGAGGTAAACCCTGTCTGCTGCAAGGAGACGCGGGCTCCGTATATCTGCGGAACGGTCCGTCTGTACCACGTCAATGAACCGCTAGATCTTGTCAGCAATGGCAAGGCCAGATAGATGGCTACTCACGACAGAACCCGGCTTATCGGTTGCCTGATACTAAAAAACTCCTCAGTTATGAGGAGTTTTTTACGTGCAAATCTAACTCTGACTATTTGATAGCTGACTTTACTATTGCCGTGAAAGCCTTAGGCTCACGAACTGCAAGGTCGGCAAGAGTCTTACGATCCAGCTCTATACCTGCTTGTTTGAGGCCGTGCATCAGTTTTCCGTAGGTCGTACCATTTTCGCGTGCGGCAGCGTTGATACGGGTAATCCACAGCGCCCGGAGGTCGCGTTTTTTGTTACGTCGATCTCGGTAGGCATACTGCAGGGCGCGGATAACAGCTTGTTTTGCCAGACGGAAGCTTCTGGTACGGTTGTGCTGCATCCCTTTAGCAGCTTTTAGCACCTTCTTGTGTTTTGCTCGGGCGGTAACCCCTCGTTTTACACGCATTACTTGACTCCTCCAATGGCTCGTTTGACATTTTTTGCAAGCTTACCAGTGATTTCGGCACTCGTACCGATAACACGTTTCCGGCTCGCGCTTTTTTTAGCCAACATGTGACCACCGAATGCTCGGCGTCTGGTGACTTTTCCGCCAGCGGTTACTTTGACCCGCTTTGCGGTCCCTTTGTGGGTTTTTAACTTTGGCATTATTTGCTCCTTACTGTAACACTGAGGTTACGTCCAGCCATTACAGGCTTTTGTTCAACTACAGCATCTTCGGAGAGTAGTTCAGTAATCTTGCTCATCAATTCGTGCCCTAGCTCCTGGTGGGCCATCTCGCGACCACGGAAAAATATTTGAATCCGTACCTTGTTTCCATCGCTCAAAAAAGAACGTATCTTTTTTAGTTTGATGTCGAGATCGTGCTGGCCAATCTTAAGACCGAGGCGCATTTGCTTGAGTTCGCTAGCCTTGGCATTCTTTTTGTTCCGCTGCTGCTCCTTCATCTTTTGGTACTGGTATTTGCCCCAATCGATGATTTTCGCTACAGGCGGAGATGCCATAGGCGATATCTCAACCAAATCGAGTCCGGCTGCTTCAGCAGCTCGAAGAGCATCTGTACGAGACATAATGCCGAGTTGCTCGCCGCTTTCGCCGATGACTCGCAGTTCCGAAGCTCGAATAGCTTCGTTAGTACGAACTGACTTGTTAATCCTGACTACTCCTAAAGATTCTCTGCGGTTAGTATTTGTAACTGAGGTATTTTAGCAAATAACTGAGGCGGAAGCAAGTAGTTAGCATTATGACTCGACGGTTCTCGGTCGATACTGGAGTGCTTCTGCCATATGAGGGGCAAGAATACTTTCATTCTCAGAGATATCTGCAATAGTTCGTGCGACTTTTATGAGCTTGAAATAGCTGCGCGCAGAGAGCTTCATGGAGGCCGCGGCTTTGTTGAGTAAATCCGTTGCATCACTGGAAAGTAAGGTCTCCGCAGCGATATTTTTACTACCGATCTCTGCATTAGTCACGCCTTTTTTGTTCCGTATTCGCTGATGATTTCGGGCAGATTCAACCTGCTTGCGGAGTGCTTCGCTTTCCGATTGACGCAAGTCATCATGATGCAGCAGGTCACTTTCTGGCACTCGCCCAACATTCAATACCATATCGATTCGATCGAGAAGTGGTCCGGATACGCGCTTTTGGTAGTTAAGAAGCTGCGGGATAGTACAACTACACTCCCGGCTGGTGTCGCCGTTATAGCCACATGGACATGGATTTTTTGTTGCAACTAGCATAAAGTTTGCAGGGTATGAGACATGTGAACTAGCGCGAGAAACATTTACAGATCGATCTTCTAAGGGTTGCCGGAGCGATTCGAGTACGCTGCGCGGGTATTCTGGAAGCTCATCGAGAAAGAGTACGCCGTGATGAGCTAGGCTAACTTCACCAGGTAATGGCTTAGTTCCGCCACCGATGAGCGCGACCGTGCTGGCTGTATGATGCGGCGCACGGAATGGTCGAGTGGCAATGATTGTATCGATACTTTCTCCGACGAGATTATGCAGTTTCGTAATAGCTATTTTTTCCTCATACGTGGGTTCGGGCAAAATCGAGATCAATGCTCGGGCTAGCATCGTTTTTCCGGCGCCAGGTGGGCCGTCAAAAAGGATATTGTGCCCACCCGCTGCTGCGATAAACAATGCGCGCTTCGCCTGATCTTGACCTTTTATATCACTAAAATCAACTGAGGGTTTGGTGAGATAAGTTGTAGTTTCCTCATCAATATTTGGGAGCATTTTTTCACCAATTAAATGCAGATATAAGCTGGATAAGTCAGGGGCGGCGATGACAGAAACACCACGAATAAGTTTGGCTTGGGAGGCATTTGCCGAAGGGACGATAACTGTTTTGAAGCCAGACTCTCGTGCGGTTTCAACAATATTTAAGATACCCCGAATTGGTCGTATCTCTCCGCCAAGTCCAAGCTCGCCCGCGCAAACAATGCCTTCGACTGCTTCTTGGCGGAGCTGGCCGCCCGTTATGAGGATTGCGAGAGCAATAGGTAGGTCAAAGTGTGAGCCATCTTTGGGGAGGTTCGCTGGAGCTAGGTTTATCGTAAGGTGCTTGGCAGGGAAATCTAGATGAGAGTTTCGTATGGCGCTGCGTACTCGTTCTTTGGCCTCATCTATGGCTTTGTTTCCAAGACCAACGATAGTCATGGTAGGCAGGCCTTTTGTAGCATCGCATTCGATGTCTATTAGTCGGCCATCAAAGCCGAATGCTGTGGCGGATGATACCCTCGCAGTCCTCATAGTTCTCATCAGTATGCTATAGAGAAGGCATTCATTGCAATCATAAGCAATAAAAACCATCCCGATAGGGGATGGAATTACGAATATGGTGGAGCTGCGGGGTACTGCCCCCCGGTCCGAGTGGTAACCGATCGTTCGTCTACACACATAGTTTACTCTGATGCTTTACGACAACGGGTCTCGAGAATAAACGAAAATAACATGTTGTCGCTATGAGTAAACGTCATATATTCGCCTCACAGCTACGAATATACCAAGTCATATGTATATGACACTTCCTAAGACCTTTATATGACGTCGAGGAGGAAGCGGCCGTAAAACCTTAGGCTACAGCTGGTGCGAGAGTCTGAGGCATCAAAGATGCGACAAAGCTCTTCGCTTTTGCAACAAAGTTTGCAATTAGTAGTACTGATTACGTCAGTGGTCGGTATGCAGAACAATCTGTTAAGGTCCAATCGTCGAAAGCTATGTCAGCCCCGTAAAGCTCTATTATACCATAAAAAGTACAAAACATACATTGTATACTAGTTTCAGATGAGAAAAGCACTAAGAGGCATAAATTTGGGTGGTTGGCTGGTAGCAGAGCGGTGGATGACGCCTGAGCTTTTTGAGGGAGTAGAGGGGAGCGGGGAAAGCTCACTTGTTCGTGAGCTCGGATATGCTGAAGCAAACACACGTCTTTCGAGGCATCGGATGACGTTCATAACAGAGGAAGATTTTCGATGGATTGCGGCACATGGTTTTGACTTCGTGCGCCTTCCGGTCGGCTTCTGGCTATTTGACAAAACAGATGATTTTGTTGATGGTGAGGAGTATATCGACTGGGCATTCATGTGGGCGGAGAAAAATAATCTCAAAATACTTCTCGATTTTCATGGGCTGCAGGGTTCGCAAAATGGTGAAGATCACAGTGGAGCAGTTGGCCCGATATGGTTATATCGGCCACACAATACTCGAGAGGCTATGCGCACGACGCTCTATATGGCACGCAAATACGGGCATCATCCCGCATTGCTGGGTCTCGAAATCATTAACGAACCAAAGCAGCGTGTGTTTATACATCGTGTTCTGCGCTACTACGATCGACTAATACCGAAACTCAAGAAAGTACTTCCTGATGGGGTAAAGATAGTTGTCAGTGATGCATTTTGGCCACGTAGAATGGCTAGGGTACTTGCAGCGCGGGGCTACACGGATATTGTGCTTGATGTCCATCTCTACCAGAATAAACCTCCTTTCTGGCGTTATCGCCTTGAGCAATTTTATAGAGTCGTTTCCAAAAAGTGGCCACGGATTTTGAACAGGACTTCCCGAAATATTGATATTCTTGTTGGTGAATGGAGCGCGGCGCTACCAACTAAAGTGCTTGACGCAGCCGGTCATAGGCGGGCGGGGGAGGTGAAGTACTATAGCCTACAAAAAAAGGTTTACGATGAGGGGGTGTGGGCGCATGCCTATTGGACATATAAAGCACCTCACAATGGTCCATGGGACTATCGTAGTGCCCATGACTGGCTTGAAAAAGTAAAATAAAAGTGCAATGAAAAACAGCCGCCTGCGAGGAACGGCTGTTTTTATTTGGTTTTCTTTTTGTGTTTTTGGTTTTTGGCTCCTGAGTAAGTTTTGTATTCAGGAACTACCTCTAATATAACGCTCTGAAATGCTTATGTCAACAGTAATTTTTACATTGTGTAAACTGTGGAAAACTGTTTAGTTTGATGATGCAATTGCTGTTCAACAATCCGAGCGCTGACGACCGGGCCTTAAC
The DNA here is from genome assembly GCA_964581535.1 of uncultured Candidatus Saccharibacteria bacterium. Classification (GTDB taxonomy): domain Bacteria; phylum Patescibacteriota; class Saccharimonadia; order Saccharimonadales; family Saccharimonadaceae; genus CAZOOW01. The sequence continues at coordinate 20,019 of CAZOOW010000006.1, read as the reverse complement.
ACAAATAATTCAGCCCAACATTCTTATGCGCCATCCATTATTACGCACGTAGCGAGTCTAGCTACATGCGTCTTTTTGGCAGATTCCAAAACAGCACTGCCGAAACTATGAATTGTGTTGAAGAAACGCAACTCTTGTTAATAGTAAGAGTATCCAGCCGATTTAAGAGTAGATGCATAATTATGGCAAAAAGCTTGTGGGCGTAGTTGATATCATCTCGATAATCTGAACACCGCAAAACGGCAGGCAATGCATATATACAGGCAGATAATAAATACGTTGCTATATGCACGTTGTAGTGCAGATTTTTGTTACCAGATCGATAGACTTAAAAAGTAACTTTAGATATCGTGGCTGAATCTGAAATTTATGCGGAGGTTAATTGTGCTGATCGGACCAGCCGCGTAGTAATGGAGCTGGATAGTTTCAGCGCCTGGTTATGACAAGTCGAATTAAAAACGGGCGCGCGAGTAAATCACTACGTAGATATACCGTATAGGCAAACCTAATGAGATTTCAGGTGGCCAGTACATCATAATTCACAACAATAAATATAATAGATAAAAACACAACAAAATATATTTTAATCTTATAATTTTGTTACATAGTAAATAATACAATATATATTTTTAACAATATGCTTGACATAACGTAAGCAGTTTGCTATAAAGGAAGTAAGCTTTTTGCAAAAACAAAAACGTTACGAAACTATTCAAAACAAAAAGTTAAAACAAAAAGCTTTGCACCTTTCATACCGACCAATCCAACTATATTTAGTTGTTGATAGGTCTATGACACTTCATCGATTTGGTAGTAAACTGGCGTTCGGTTTACCGGTCGCCACCATACTACCAAATACGCGTCGAGCGCACATTGGTTGTTTGGATACGTTTCCGTCTTCAAGCAAAAAGCTCCGCGGTAACGATGAGCTCCGAAACCTCCCATACGGGAAGTAGAAGAGCGGTCAGTCGCCTCGAGCGATAGATCGGTCCGCACGTGAGCACGCGCCCTAATAGTTTTATTACAGCGGCGGTTGTTAGCTCATCTGGACGTTAACGATTTGTCGCTCAGGCTTTTTTTCTTTTGTGGGGCAGGTAAGGTACGATAGGCTTATGCATACAGTTATCATGAAAGTATTTATTTATCTAATGCCCTTGTGGCTTTTTGCGTTATTGATGGTGCTGTTTCATACACTGCACCCAGTTGAGTCTGGTCCATGGGGCATTATGCTCGTGTTTTTAGTGGTATATGGCATGACTGCTAGTACGCTCTTTACTATTCTTCATCTTGGATATGGACAACTACGGCGTTATCAAGGAAAGAAATCATCGGCCGGCTATTCTCGTGCGGGAATAAATGCTCGAAAGGCCTACTATATCGCAAGTATCGTTGCGTTCGGCCCTGTTATGCTGCTTGCACTACAGTCCGTTCGGCAGTTAGATGCAACTGATGTGATTCTTGTGACGGTATTTATCACGCTTGCATGTTTCTATGTCCTAAAAAAACAATATTAAGTCACGAGTATTCGTTCGCAATCGAAGAGGTCTCTATGCTATACTTGACCGCATATGGAGCCTCAGTTACCGTCGCCAGTTCGAATGCCCGAAGGCGGTCCGGCTCACTTCTCGGGGGGTGAGAATTTTTCTGATGCAAAGACACAAGAAGTCGCACCGCATGAGCAACCAGAACGACAGGAAACGCGAGAGACTCATCATGATGGACCAAAGGGTGATCCTGCTGCAACTCAGCCGGCTGCTCCTTCGCTGCCGCAGCTGCCGACAATTGCCCCACCATCTGTAAAGGCTAGCGAACCACCAACCGATGACACAAATCCTTCGATGGCAGAGGACGTGGATCTCATAGAAAAAGAATGGGTGGAAAAAGCAAAAAAAGTCATCGCAGAAACGAAGCATGACCCATATATGCAAGAGCAGGAAGTTAGTAAGCTGCAGGCGGACTATTTGAAAAAACGCTATGGGAAAACTGTTAACCTTCCTTCTGACGGGTAGTGTAGCGTGATTAATATTATCCTGGTTGTCTTAGCGGTACTGGTTGTTGCGGGCATATTCGTGGGATTCTTCTATTGGCAATATCAAAGAGTGCTGCGCGAAGCGAAGAACTACGAGCGTGGTCTAAAGATGGTCCCGCTTTTGATTCATATCCCGCCGGCAAGTGACGATGTCGGCGGTGAAGGTAATGGGAGGGACGAGCGTGATCTAGCGGAGGAGATTATTTCCCAAGCTCAGGTTATGTACAACATTATTTCCAGCACGGCCACTAAAGGGTTTAAAAGCAAAGTATATGGGCAAAGGCACTTATCGTTTGAGATCGTGGCTTCTAAAGGACTGATTCACTACTATGCAGTGATACCGGTCGCGCTGGTTGATGTGGTGCAACAGGCGGTCGCGGCTGCCTATCCCAGCGCGAGGCTAGAAGAGGTAGAGGAGCATAATATCTTTAGTAAAGTTGGTAAGATCAGCGCGACGATTGGCGGTGAGCTGACGTTAAAAAACTCATACGTCTATCCCATAGCGACTTATCACGACTCCAAGCGGGATGCAATGCGGGCAATTTTGAATGCGATGGCAGTGGCTAGTAGGGAAGATGGTATCGGGATACAAATCCTCTTGCGTCCCGCTCCAGAGGGCTGGTATCGTGCATCAAAAAAAGCAGTTTCAGATATTAAAAAAGATCGGGTTACCGGCAAGAAAACCGCAGGCAGCACGCGTATTGCTCGCGATTTGCTTGAAGCGCTGTGGAAGTCGCCTACCGCAGCCGAAGAAAAACCGGAAAGCGGAATTGACCGACAGTTGACTACTCTCGAGCAGCAGGATATTGAAGCTATTGAGGAGAAGACTAAACATCCCGGCTATGAGGTGCTTATACGAGTGATAGCCTCATCGAATACCGCTGCTAGATCGCAGGTATTACTGAAAAATGTTGTTGCAGCATTTGCACTGTTCGATAACCCAAACAAAAATGGCTTTAAATTTAACCTTGCAAAAAATATGGAAGGGTTCGTTACGTCGTTTATTTTTCGGTTTTTTCCTCAGGAAGTGCGACACAACATCTTAAATAGTGTAGAACTTGCAACAATATTCCACCTGCCAGATCAGCGCAATATCCCGACGTCACAATTACAACGACAGAAATCAAAACAGGTTGATGGTCCACATCAGCTACTGAGCGAAGGTTTTCTTATGGGATACAACGTTTATCGCGGTATAAAAAAAGAAATACGTCTCAGTACAAACGATCGCCGTCGCCATACATATATCATTGGACAGACGGGAACTGGTAAATCAAAGCTTCTCGAGAATCTCGCGTTGCAAGATATGCTTGATGGAAAGGGATTTGCGTTTATTGACCCGCACGGAGACTCGGCAGAAGCGCTGCTAGGAATGGTACCGAAGGAGCGCGTAGAGGATGTTATATATTTCAACCCAGGGGATATGCAGAACCCGCTTGGTCTTAACCTATTCGAGTTTGAAACACCAGACCAACGAGATTTCTTAGTGCAGGAAGCAATAGCGATGCTCTACAGGCTGTACGACCCCGGACATACCGGTATCATCGGTCCTCGTTACGAACACTGGTTTAGAAATGCTGCACTGACTATTATGAGCGATCCAAACGGTTCGAGTTTTATTGATATTCCACAGGTATTTAATGACGATGCTTTTGCAAAGGAAAAGCTGAAGTATGTGACTGACCAGACTGTTCTTGATTTTTGGAACAAGGAAATGGCGCAGACGAGTGATTACCATAAATCAGAAGTGCTCGGCTGGTTTGTTAGTAAATTTGGCGCTTTTCTATCAAACGAAATGATGCGTAACATCATTGGTCAGACGAAGTCAGGATTTAATCTTCGTGAAATTATGGATAACAAAAAAATCCTACTCGTAAATTTGAGCAAAGGGAAAACCGGGGAGCTGAACAGTCAGCTTCTTGGGATGATTTTTGTTATGAAGTTTCAGGCTGCTGCTATGGGTCGGGCGGATGTCCCCGAGGATCAGCGCGAAGATTTTGCTCTCTATGTTGATGAGTTCCAAAACTTTGCCACCGACAGTTTTGAGTCGATTCTCTCCGAGGCTCGAAAATACCGTCTTAATCTCATTCTGGCGAACCAGTTTGTTTCGCAGCTGACGGATAAAATACGTGAAGCTATTATCGGGAACGTTGGGACAATTATTTCCGGTCGTATAGGCACGACTGATGCCGAGCTGATGGCAAAGAAATTTATGCCGGTGTTTGATGCTGAAGACCTGACAAAACTACCAAACTACGAAGGCGTAGCCGTTATGCAGATTGAAGGCGTGCCTTCAGCACCGTTCAGTATGATTTTTCCTCCCATTCTCGGTAAGCCAAACCCCCATCTCGCTGACGCACTGAAGAAGCTCTCTGCAGCGAAATATGGTCAATCCCGTCAGGAAGTCGAACGGCAGATATTTACGCGTCTGAGAGCCGGAGACGTGGCCAGAGAGCAAAAAAAGAAAGCCTTTGAGCAGAAGATGGAACAAATGAAGAGTAGTGGAGGTTCGCAAGATGCGTCAGGTTCCTCTTTCCTCGATGAGTGGCTTGCAAAACGGAAGAAGATGCAATCTGAAAAGAAGCCGCTAGCAGCGACCCCGGCCACTCCTCCTGCGCCCGCAGTTGTTGCACGACCAGCTGTTGTCACCGAGCAAGTTAACCCAGATGCGGCAACAGCAAAACATCATAAGGACAAAGAGACTATCGAGCGCGAGCTCCGTGATGCTATCAAGGCAAAGCAGGCCGACCGACCGCCTAAACAGCCAGCCAAAGAAATACAGATGCCTGAGTTGCCGCCAACCGAACTCTCGGTGAGGAACGCCGATGAAGCTTTGCAGAATGAAATATTCATTGATTTAAAAGGTAACTTACATTACAAAACAGAAGACGGGGTACCGACCGACATCAAACCAAGCCTTGGTAACGAGACGCAACTAGCGCCTGACAGCGGAGCAGAAGCTGAACAATAAATAAAACCGCTCCCTTGAGAGCGGTTTTATTTATTGTAAGGCATTGTTTTTTTGCTATGATACCTTACCGGTAAATAGGATTCGGAAGTAGTCATAAAGAACTCCGATAACCCATCCTGCGATGAACGCGCCGATGGATTCAAATCCTGATAGCGGATATCCATAATATCTTGCAACAAGGAAAACAGCTAATGTCAGAAATGTTGCACAGACACTTCCGGATAAAATTGCATTGGGACGAGCGACAGTACTTCCGATTACATCACTTGTTTTTTCGATTGCTCGGTTGTGAATGATTTTGCTAAATGTACGTTCAGCTCCGCTCATTTCTGATTGGATTTGTCGCATGGTTCGCTGATAACTAGCTTGGCGCTGTTTTTTTGAAGCGTGGGCCAGGGAAGGTGCAGAAGGCTCGCCGCCTTGGCTCCGTTCCTTTCCGGCTTCCTTAGCGAAGACTGCTTCGGTTGCCTTGCGAGCTTCGGCGGCGCGTTCGCCACGGTTCTCTTTCTGCTCGCTCTTTTTTTCAAGATTTTCTTGAAGTTCCTTGAGCCGCTCTCCTGCAGCGTTCTGAGCCTCGACTCCGTGCTCCCCACTTGGTTTTAGTACTTCTGGACTACTCATACCCACTCCTTAGATTGTCCCCATGTTGAAGTCTTTACGTATCAATCTTACCTCACGGCCCAATTGTCGGGAACGTGCGTAGAAGAACGTTACGATAGATCCGACGATTCCAGCAAACATCATGTTTTCTGTTGGTCCGGTGCTAGGAAGAGTTGTGACGGTCTGTTCAATAATCTTTTTCTCGATCGGGCAGTCAACGCCAATCCCGAGGGAATTTCCGAACGTATTGGTCATCACACAGTCGTATGAGGCACCATTGCTCGCTCCGGTGTTGGTGCTTGGGATTGTATCAAGCATTTGTATAACGAGAGTGTGAGTGACTTTCTTGCCCGGTTCAATCGTCTCCTCGCCCCAAGATAGTACTTTAGTTGCATCGTCGAAGGTGCCGCCACCGAGCTGAGTCAATTTTGCGTATTCGAGGACATCGGCGAGATTCTCGGTAACTGTAGTCTTTTGTGCAACGCTATCCCTGTTTTCAACTGTCAGTGTATAACTAATTCGATCTCCTGCTTTAGCGGTCACAGTTGTAGCATTTACGTTACCATGCGTCATGTTGGTAGCCGTTTTTGTCGTTACAAGCGGCGTAGTACAATCCTCGTCTTTTATCCAGAGATTAGGGTTAGACGGGCATGGTTGGCATTCCGGACTGTTTTCTGGGAGAGAAGGATTGTATTGACAAACATTCGGCTCGGCGATAGTGAACTTAGTTTGGCAGTTGGCTCCCGTACGGTCTCCAACAGTAGTGTCAAGAGTCAAAATAGCGGTATATTCACCAGGCTTACTCAACGTGAAACTATTCGCAGTAACTTTCAACGCTGGGCCGGGCTTCGTAGCGGTATGTACGACTGACCCGTTTTTATTCTTAACCACGAATTGGTAGCTTTTTACGGCCCCTCCATTTCCTGCAACCGCTTCACCCGTAAGTGAAACTATAGTGCGGTTGACTAACTCGTAACTTAGCAGAGAGCATTCGACGAATGGTTCGATTGGTTCAGGAGAAATTGTGAAGTCAGCGTTACAGTTACCGCCTTGCTGGTCACCGACACTGGTTTTTAGCAGCAGGCTTATTTTATATTCACCGGGGGTAAGGGACATCTGCTCGGTTGTGTAGGCTAAAGCTCCTGTCTCTTTTGTGAAAGTTTTTATCACATCACCGGATTTGTTTTTTACCTTAAAGACGTATTTAGTGATGCTCGCCCCATTTTTTACACTGCCAGTGCCCGTAAATGATACTTTCGTTCGTTCAACGATGTTGGGAGTAACTGAGATACACTCTGCAGAAGGAACTGACGTCTCTCGTATAGTGAACGTATCACGACAATCAGCCGAGGTAACTGGTCCGGTTTCTGGAGATAGAACGTATGCGCGAACCGTATAGGTACCCGGTTCTTTTTGACGGAATTCTGTTGATGCTTCTGTTGCGTGAGTGTCGACTCGACGATCTTCTTTTCCTTCGATGACGAAGCGGAAGCCGTTTATCGTCGCATTATCTTTTGTTGCTCGAGCAGTTGCTCGATAGCGATAATCCTCGATCTTTACGACGTTCAGACGTACACAAACAACCGATGGTTTAGGATTATTAGGTTGTGTTGTCGTGATAAGGTTTCCGCAGTCTTTCTTGATCGCGAACCAGCCAAGAGTGTCTGAATGACCAACGAGAACCGGGTAAGGCAAAGTACCTTCCTGGGTCAGAGCTAGCGGGCGGTTGTAAAATGTGACGTCTCCGGCACCGTTATTGAACGTATACGACTTCTCGCCTTGGGCGGCACTATAAAGACTGACGCGTGACCAGTTGAATTTGCCGCGAACATCATGGATCTTACCTTCAGTCATATTCACGACATTTGCTCGAGTGATCCCCAGAGAAGTAAACAGGCCTCTGATACGGTTCGTATTGTTATCGTAGTGCTGGAGGAACTCCTGCTTATTGGCTACGCCTCCTGAAATAAAATCTGCCGCACTTGCCGCATTTGCGGCTTGGGGCGGCGTGAATACCGTAAGTGACTGTACGACGAGCGCGAGCGCGGTGAATATTAAGCCTGCACGTCTCGTGACTTCTTCTCTTTTGAGCCGTTTGGCGTAAAAACCAAGCTGACCGACGAGTGTCGGTGAAAAAGCTAGGTTCGAAACTATCTCTCGAAACATTATTTTTGTTTTATAATTTTTACTCCTATCTAGAGATTAGCATAACAAATATGTTCAATACAATAGTAATTATTTTATTTATACCAGCAGTTGTCTGAGTACAATTTACAGGCTATAATAGATATATTGTAAATAGCTAAGTGAGGGATGATGGCTAAACAAAAAGACTCCGCGTCGTATGACGCGTCTCAGATTCAAGTGCTCGAAGGACTTGAGCCAGTACGAAAACGACCAGGGATGTATATCGGCAGCACTGGCTATGATGGCGTGCATCACCTAATAAAAGAAATTGCCGATAACTGTATAGACGAGGCTATTGCCGGACATGCAACGACTGTCGATATTATTATTCGCGATAACGGTGGAATAACTGTAACGGACGATGGTCGTGGTATTCCGATAGACAAGCATCCGAAAACGGGCGTGTCCACACTTGAAACAGTTCTGACAGTTCTACACGCCGGTGGTAAGTTTGGCGGGGGCGGCTATAAGGTATCCAGTGGTCTTCACGGTGTCGGTTCTAGCGTAGTAAATGCGCTTTCGGACATATTTATCGCAGAGGTGGTAAAAAACGGAGAACTGTATAGGCTATCATTCCAACGTGGCGTGCCAGATGGGCCACTTCAGAAAGTTGGAAAGACAGACAGGCCACAGGGAACGAGCATCACCTTCCACCCTGATCCAACTATTTTTAAAGAAACGGTTGAGTTTGATTACAAGTGGGTTCTCGACTACCTTCGCCATCAGGCGTACTTAACGAAAGGCGTCATCGCTAAGCTACTTGATGAACGGACTGGTGAGCGTTATGCATTTTATTTTGAAGGCGGTATTCAAAGTTATGTGAAACATTTGAATATAGGCAAAGAAGTCGTAGACGACGATATTTTTTATGTTGAGCGACCTGTTTCCGACTGTATGGTCGAGGTTGCTGTTCAATACAATGATGGGTTTAACGAAACGGTAAAGGCGTTCGCAAACAATGTTTATAACCCAGAAGGCGGAACGCATCTGGTCGGGTTCCGTTCGGCTATGACGCGAGTCATTAACGACTACGCGAGAAAAAACAGCCTCCTAAAAGAGAAAGAAGAAAATCTCACAGGTGATGACATCCGTGAAGGGTTGACGGCGATTATCCTCGTTAAACTTCCAGACCCTCAGTTCGAGGGCCAGACGAAAAACAAGCTAGGTAATCCGGAAATGCGTCGTTATGTTGAGCAAGTAATGAACGAGTACTTTGCATACTATCTCGAAGAACACCCGGGTATTGCAAAAAAAATCATTGGAAAAGCTGTTCTTGCGGCACGTGCTCGAAAAGCTGCCCGCGCAGCCCGCGAGAACGTCATACGAAAGGGTGCGCTGGACGGACTGAGCCTACCTGGAAAGCTTGCGGATTGTTCAAGTAAAGATCCCAAGAATAGCGAGCTATATATAGTCGAGGGTGACTCGGCAGGCGGTTCGGCAAAAAGTGGTCGCGACAGCAAGACCCAGGCTATCCTTCCGCTCAGAGGTAAAGTCCTCAACGTAGAACGGGCTCGACTCGATAGAATGCTTAATAATAATGAAATCGTGAGTTTGATTAAAGCGCTAGGCGTCGGTATCGACGAACAGTTTGATATTAATGGGCTGCGATATGACAGAATCATTATCATGACGGACGCCGATGTCGATGGAAGCCATATCTCGACATTGCTCATGACGTTTTTCTTCCGCTACATGAAAGAAGTAGTCGATGGCGGGCATGTATATCTAGCAAAACCGCCACTGTTTCTCATCAGAGCGGGTACGAGTAGAAAATTCTACGCATATAGCGATGAGGAGCGTGATGCAATCATCGATAAATTGATAGAAGACCGTAAAGCAGCAGGTACAAAAGTTGATGAGACAGCCGATAGAAATCGCCAGGCTGGCGTGACCATGCTGCAGCGCTATAAGGGTCTTGGTGAAATGGATGCTGATCAGCTGTGGGAAACAACTATGAATCCTGAAAACCGCGTGTTGGTCCAAGTAAAAGTTGAAGATGCCGAAAAGGCTGACGCTATATTTTCAAAACTGATGGGCGATGAAGTAGAGACTCGAAAGAACTTTATTACGACACGCGCTAAATTCGTAAGTCATGAAGACCTGGATATTTAAGGAGCTATGCAGATGAACGAAGAAAACTTACCAGCAAAATATCCCGAAGAAGGTGAAATACTGCCGACCCAAACCCATTCGAAAGTACTTGAGCTTAGGACGGTCGAAGATGTGATGGAAGACAGCTTCTTGCGATATAGCATGAGTGTCATCATAGAACGGGCGTTACCAGATGTTCGAGACGGGTTGAAGCCGGTGCACCGCCGTATTCTCTACTCGATGCATCAAAACGGTAACCGGAGTAATGCGAAATTCGTAAAAAGTGCCCGTATCATCGGTGATGTTATGGGAAAGTATCACCCGCATGGTGACTCAGCTATCTATGACTCAATGGTTCGTCTCGCACAGGACTGGTCAATGCGCTATATGCTTGTTCAAGGTCAAGGTAACTTTGGCTCAATGGATGGCGATCCGCCAGCTGCTCACAGGTACACGGAAGCCCGGATGGATAAACATGCGGAAGAACTTCTTGTTGATATCGATAAAGAAACGGTTGATTTTCGAGATAACTTTGACGGTTCTGAGCAAGAGCCAGCGGTGCTTCCTGCAAAACTTCCGAATCTACTTTTAAATGGCCAAATAGGTATCGCAGTTGGTATGGCGACTAATATACCCCCGCATAACCTTGGAGAGCTAGTTGATGCAACAGTCGAGCTCATAGATAAAGGTGAAGAAGCGGCATTAGAGGATTTATTACAACATGTCAAAGGTCCTGATTTCCCAACCGGGGGAATTGTGTATGGTGGTCAGGCAATGCGTCAAGCATACGCAACTGGACGAGGAAGTGTTGTAATTCGTGCAGTTGCTAACATCGAAGAAACGAAAAAAGGTCGACACCACATCGTTGTCACAGAGATGCCTTATGCTGTAAATAAAGCAACTCTCATCGAACGGATAGCGGAACTGGTGAAGGACAAAAAGTTGACCAGTATCAGTGACTTGCGTGATGAGAGTGCACGAGGCAAGGTGCGCGTGGTTATCGAGTTGAAGAAAGATGCATACCCGAAAAAAGTGCTGAATCAGCTATATAAGATGACGGCACTCCAGACAAGCTTTCATTACAATATGCTTGCTTTAGTCGATGGCATTCAACCCCGGGTTCTCGGTCTGTACGAGATTCTTAGTGAATACGTAAAGCATCGTCAAGTGGTCGTGCGTCGTCGAACCGAATACGAACTACGAAAAGCAAAAGAACGTGCCCATATCTTGGAAGGGTACAAGATAGCACTCGATCATATCGATGAAGTAATCAAAACGATTCGCGCCAGTAAAACATCCGAGGAAGCTGAAGCAAACCTCGTAAAACAGTTCAAGCTTTCTGAAATTCAGGCAAAAGCCATTTTGGCGATGCAGCTACGCCGACTTACTGGGCTTGAGCGAGAAGCTATCGAGAATGAGCTCAAGGAACTTCTAGAGCTTATCAAAAAACTCGAGGGGATTTTGGCGGATGAAAAAGAGATTTTGAAGATTATCAAGACGGAACTGCTAGAAACAAAAGAAAAATACGGTGACGAACGACGCAGTCAGATTATTAATCAGGAGCTCGGTAAATTTAGCGATGAAGAGTTGATTCCTGATGAAGACGTAGTAGTGCTTTTGACGACCGAGAACTACGTGAAGCGAACACTTACTACTGACTATCGTCGCCAGCACCGTGGTGGAAAAGGCAAAAAAGGCATGACTACCAAAGAACTAGATGTTATCGATCAGCTCGTGACATGTTCTACGCATGATTGGCTGTTGTTCTTTACGAACAAGGGTAGGGTCTTTAGGCTTAAGACATACGAAGTGCCAGCGGCAAGCCTGCAGGCTAAAGGAGTAGCAGTCGTCAATCTCCTCCAGCTTCAGCCCGAGGAAAAAGTTACTAGTATGATACGTATCGCAAAGAATGAAGCAGAAGAAGGCTATCTGTTTATGGCGACGACTCACGGAACTGTTAAGAAAACAGCTTTGAAGGATTATGCAAACATCCGTCAAAGTGGGCTGATTGCTATCAACCTAGACAAGGATGATGAACTTCGTTGGATACGACGAAGTAGTGGTGACGATGAGGTTATTATCAGCACTAGCTTCGGCCAGGCCATTCGGTTTAAGGAGTCGGATGCGCGACCAATGGGTCGGGCAGCTAGAGGTGTGCGTGGCATCAGGTTGCGCGCTGGAGATGTCGTAGTAGGAATGGACTTGGCGCGTGGCGCAGATCAGAAACTGCTTGTTATGAGTCAGAACGGTTACGGAAAACTCACGAAAGTCGAACACTTTGCTACGCATAAACGTGGCGGCGTCGGCATTAAGGCGGGTGTCGTGAACAACAAGACCGGCAATATTGTTACTGTTACCTCTATCGAGCCATCTGCGTCTGAAGTTCTGATGATATCGACGAAAGGTCAGACGATTCGGGTTGCACTCGCTGATATACCGACTCTGGGACGTACCACACAAGGCGTTCGGGTTATGCGCCTGAATGGTGATGATACTGTTACCTCTATCGGGTTCATCCCAGAGCAACAAGAGGAGCTACAGGGTAATGAAGAATAGTATTGGCTATCTGCTTGCGCCAGTCATGAGCTTTATGCTAGCGCAGGTTATAAAATATCTACTAGCCAACAATCGGACACGTACATGGCGCAGTTTGTTCCGCTCAGGTAATATGCCGAGTGGGCACTCGGCATCTGTTACAGCGCTTGCAACGGTTATCGGGGTTGTCGAAGGATTTACCGGGTTATTTGCGGTTGCAGCTACCTTCGCTATTATTACTATCTATGACGCACTCGTTGCGCGACGTTCAATAGGAGAGCAGGGTGAAGCGCTGATTCGATTGATAGAAAAATCTCCGTTTGCGAAAGACCCGATGCCGAGGGTCGCGCTGGGGCATAAACCTCTCGAGGTAGCAGTCGGCATTATGCTAGGAATTTTCGTCGGACTGCTCGTTGCATTTTTTATAACGAAATAAGCCAAATTTTCTGTTGACACTACTGTTATTGTCCTGTATGATGGGTAACAGTCTGATTGCTCAAGTGGGAGATAACAGATACAGAACGTTCACAATTTGGCAGTGCAAGTCAATTTCGTCAGCGCATCATAGTTTCTATGATGCATCTTTTATGAAAATTTTTTCATATTTTTATGGAGAGTTTGATCCTGGCTCAGGATGAACGCTGGCGGTGTGCCTAATACATGCAAGTCGTACGGAAAGGCCCTTCGGGGTACTCGAGTGGCGGACGGCTGAGTAACGCGTAGGAACGTGCCCCAAAGTGAGGGATAACGCACCGAAAGGTGTGCTAATACCGCATATGGTCTTCGGATTAAAGCTTCGGCGCTTTGGGAGCGGCCTGCGTCTGATTAGATAGTTGGTGAGGTAATGGCTCACCAAGTCGACGATCAGTAGCTGGTCTGAGAGGATGATCAGCCAGACTGGAACTGAGACACGGTCCAGACTCCTACGGGAGGCAGCAGTAGGGAATTTTCCACAATGGGCGAAAGCCTGATGGAGCAACGCCGCGTGCAGGATGAAGGCCTTCGGGTTGTAAACTGCTTTTATAAGTGAGGAATATGACGGTAACTTATGAATAAGGATCGGCTAACTACGTGCCAGCAGCCGCGGTCATACGTAGGATCCGAGCGTTATCCGGAGTGACTGGGCGTAAAGAGTTGCGTAGGTGGTTTGTTAAGTAGATAGTGAAATCTGGCGGCTCAACCGTACAGGCTATTATCTAAACTGGCAAACTCGAGAATGGTAGAGGTAACTGGAATTTCTAGTGTAGGAGTGAAATCCGTAGATATTAGAAGGAACACCAATGGCGTAGGCAGGTTACTGGACCATTTCTGACACTGAGGCACGAAAGCGTGGGGAGCGAACCGGATTAGATACCCGGGTAGTCCACGCCGTAAACGATGGATACTAGCTGTTGGGGGTATCGACCCCCCCAGTAGCGAAGCTAACGCGTTAAGTATCCCGCCTGTGGAGTACGGTCGCAAGACTAAAACATAAAGGAATTGACGGGGACCCGCACAAGCGGTGGATCGTGTTCTTTAATTCGATGATAAACGAAGAACCTTACCAGGACTTGACATCCTTGGAAGCACTACGAAAGTAGCCTGTGCCTTTTGGAACCAAGTGACAGGTGTTGCATGGCCGTCGTCAGCTCGTGTCGTGAGATGTTTGGTTAAGTCCATCAACGAGCGCAACCCTTATGATTAGTTGGATTTTTCTAGTCAGACTGCCCCGGTAACGGGGAGGAAGGAGGGGATGATGTCAGGTCAGTATTAGTCTTACGTCTTGGGCTAGAAACGCGCTACAATGGCCGGTACAACGGGCAGCCAACCCGCGAGGGGGAGCAAATCCCATCAAAACCGGTCCCAGTTCGGATTGGAGGCTGAAACTCGCCTCCATGAAGTCGGAATCGCTAGTAATCGCAAATCAGCAAGTTGCGGTGAATACGTTCCCGGGTCTTGTACACACCGCCCGTCAAACCATGAAAGTGACCAACACCCGAAGTCCGATTCGTCGGCCTAAGGTGGGGGGCATGATTGGGGTTAAGTCGTAACAAGGTATCCGTACCGGAAGGTGCGGATGGATTACCTCCTTTCTAGGGAGTATACATGCCAGTAAATCAAGAAATTATTTACTGAGCTAGGTCGGTCTTGTTGTTATGCTGAGCTTACATAACAATATATCCCTTCGGGGAAAGACGAAGTTCACCTTTTACTGACGAATGCGACTGCACCGCTAAGTTGTGAATGAAAAACCACTCCGAGAGGAGTGGTTTTTGGTTGGCGGACCCATGAAGGACTTGTTTGCTATACTGGGCGGTATGTGGATACTGCTTGCTCTTATCGCAGCATTGCTCAATGTTGCCGAAAATATGCTTCGTCGTTTGCGCAAAGGGTACGCAGATCCGTTACAATTTGCTTGGCTTATTTACTCTTTCGGAGCGCCTATATCCGTCGTTCCTTTTCTGCTGTCTGGCTCGTCGGGGCACGTCCAGCATCTAGACATGCCTTACTTCATAGCTATTGTCACGATATGTGCCGTGACTGCGGTGATGCTTGCTAGGGCATTTCAGATATCTGAAGTATCGCTTTTGGTGCCTATTCTGACTTTTTTACCAGTGTTTCGACTTGCTACAAGCTACCTCATGCTAGGCGAGATACCCTCGGTAGTCGGAATAGTCGGAGTTATCGTGATTGTCGCAGGAGCATACTACATTCATGCGGTTGGTCGACAAAAGAGCGTATGGATGCCACTAGTCAACATATATAAAGACATGGGCAGTATGCTGGTGTTAGGATGTGTGTTTTTATGGTCGATTTCTACAAATATTGAAAAAAAGATGTACGTTCAAGGGTACAGCGCGGAACTAATAGCGATGATCATGTATGTCGGCGTGTGGGTTATATTATCGGTAGTAATCCTAATTAAAAAACAGATTGGGTTAAAAGAAGTTATAAAAAAGTACTGGGGCGTAGCGGCATTTATCGCGCTAATCAGTGTGGCTATATTTATCATACAAACAGTCGCGATAGGTACAGCCCCAAGCGTGAGTTATGCGATAGCTATAAAGCGTCTTGATGTGCCGCTCAGTGTGCTTGCCGGGTGGGTGTTCTACCGGGAGATGTATGTCAAACGGAGGCTGGTTGGCGCTATAGCAATGTGTGCGGGTGCAGTGCTTATATATCTTTGGGGATGAAAAAGTCTCGGTTACAACAGCCAAGCTTGAGGTAGGTAACCGCTCATATAAGGATGGTATTTTGGTATGGACTATGTGAAAATGATTCAAATGACCGAGAGATACGATCCTGCTAAGACTGTTTTCGTTGATATGGATGGTGTTATAGCTGATTTTGATGGGGAAGCGGCACGTCGAATGGAGCAGCGATATACTGATTTTCAGAAGCTCCCTGAGCATTACAAGTTTTATTTTGCCGATAATTACCCCGAGTGGAAAAATCAGATCAGGGAGGTGATTAGTGAAGAAGGTTTTTTCGGTTCTCTCCCTGTTATGAACGGCGCAATTGAGGGGTGGGGAAGGATAGTAAATGCCGGTTTTGAGCCGCGTATACTAAGCTCGCCGCTGAGTTCAAACCCAACTTGCGAAGCGGATAAACGCAGATGGCTGCAGAAGGTATTAGTACCGCAGTTCGGTACTCACATAGTTGACGATGCGGTCGTTACGAAAGACAAGCATTTATATGACGGTATTGCGCTTATTGATGACCGGCCAGAGGTTAGAGGTACTGATACGGCGACATGGTCGCATGTAGTTTTTGACCAACCCTATAACAGAATCTCTAAGACTGACCTGGGTATATTTGGGTGGAGTGACGAGGGCATAGAGGCTATACTCGAGGTTGCTCACAGCAGATATCTGCGTCGAATGGGCAAAAATGCTCTATTTCTTTGATGCGTAGCGGCTCAGTAACCAGGAGGCGAGGAGGCCAAAGCCAAGAGATTGGGCTATCATTTCCGGTTGGGTGAGAAGGAGAGCTTTAAAGGTAAAGATCTCCGGTTTCATGTAGACGAACCCCTCCAGGTTGCTGGGGCTGGGGGCGGCTGCGGCGATATGTGCAGCGAGAAATATGAACAGTGATAGAACGAGTGCACGTTTCTTGAAACTGAACCGAAATAAAGTGTCCCTGAATGGCAAGAGAACGAGAGACAGGAGAAACCCTCTCAGCAGCAGGATAGGAAAGATCCATGTGTTAGTATGAGCCCATTCTGCCGGACTTGCTTCACTCCGGAGATATGCGGTAAAGATGGCGTTGTCGCCGACATAAAACTGTTTCGTGATGAGCTGGTATGCCAATCCGCCTGCGACAAGATAGGCAAGGGAGTAGACTAAGGTAATAATGAGGACAAAACGCGCATTCTCATTCATGGCTCTATCGTATCACCCTCATAAAAATAAAAAATACCCCTGATTGGTGGGCGATGAGGGACTTGAACCTCCGACCTCGTCATTATCAGTGACGCGCTCTAACCAGCTGAGCTAATCGCCCCCAAACCGGGGATATTTTTCGAAAATAAAACCGTGGTGGAGACACAGGGACTCGAACCCTGGACCCCCTGCTTGCAAAGCAGGTGCTCTAGCCAACTGAGCTATGTCCCCGCGGAAGGTCAGGGGATATTGTACCAGATGAACAGGGGCGGGTGCAATATGAGATATTTAGTACAATTATCACATCTTAACGCGAGCTGCCGCTGTATACTCAACCTAATGAATGGGAGAAACCAATGCAAGTAGCAAAATCATTATGGGCGTCGGTACAAGGCGACCCGAATTTTATGCGGGCCGTTAACGGATGGATGACCATTTTTTGGATCATCATGATACCCGTTGCTTATTACTTCAAGTGGCTAGAAAGCGTTACTTTTGTTTCGGCGCTTTCACTTTGGGCGCTTGTCTCGGGTCACTGGGCGGCGTGGCAGGCAGCTCGAGTAGAGGTGAAGCAGGCTAGCGAAGCTAAAGAGCATGAGCAGCAGGACAAGAAGATGCCTAAACGAGTCGCCAAAGAAGTGAAAAACGAAATAAAAAATAAGAAATAGATTAGGCTCAGCACCTACGTAGGATAAGCATCGAGTTAGGTGTTGCATTTTTATTGACGAAAGCGTATAATCAGTACCACTGAGCGCATGTTTCGGGAAGAAACCTCTGGCGACTAGAACATCACAGTTTGGTCCGAGAGGTTATTTTTATGCGAAACTAGCATGACATAACAGGGGTAGGAGACGTTTAAAAAATGACAACGTTTTTAGTCTTTACAATCTGTTAGCGCCTCCGATATAATAGGCTAGCTTGAGTTTACACGGAAACGCTCCTTGAACTGCGAGGAACGAGCGTGTGTACTTACAGCTTTTTATAGCCCTAGAACACCGCATTTTAACAATTTAGCTCAAATTTTTGATGATAAGACAATTTTTTAAATTTTTTGTTTGGAATTGACGGCGTAGCTGCATTTGCGGCTATGGAGTGGTTCAGGGATACCGCGAGGTACTCAGGAACTACTAGTTGAAACCAATGCATAAAAAGGTACTCAAGGGCACACAGTGGATGCCTAGACGTATATTACCGATGAAGGACGTGGAAGACTGCGATAAGCTTCGGGTAGCTGTCAACAAGCTATGATCCGGAGATTTCTGAATAGGGAAACCTAGCACGAGTCATGTCGTGTTGTCCATAACTGAATACATAGGTTATGTGAACGGGAACCAACTGAACTGAAACATCTTAGTAGGTTGAGGAAAAGAAAGTAAATAACGATTCTCGGAGTAGTGGCGAGCGAAACGGGAAGAGCCCAAACCTTATCATGTTTCTATCTCTTCGGAGTTAGATAAGCTGTTAGGCGAATACTGATAGGGTGTTGTGAGTTTACAAGCGACCAAGTCAGAGAACTGAAACTGGTTTTCAGGTATCTGATTTGTGATGATCAACTAACATTGAATCAATAAAGTAAGAAAACTGCGTGGTTAGCAGAATAGTTTGAATGGCTAACCAGAGGACGTGAAAGTCGTGTACGCGAAAACCGCGCTGACTTTATGCTTGAATTCTCGAGTAGGACGGGGCACGAGAAACCCTGTTTGAATCCGGCTGGACCACCAGCCAAGGCTAAATATAATATACGATCGATAGCGAACAAGTACAGTGATGGAAAGGTGAAAAGAACCCCGGGAGGGGAGTGAAATAGATCCTGAAACTATGTGCCTACAAGGAGTCGGAGCCGGCTTGTCCGGTGACGGCGTGCTTTTTGTAGAACGATCCAGCGAGTTAATTTTAAGTGCGAGGTTAAGTCATTTGACGGAGCCACAGTGAAAGCGAGCCTGAATAGGGCGATTTAGTACTTAGGATTAGACCCGAAACCGGGTGACCTAACCATGAGCAGGTTGAAGCTACTGTAACAGGTAGTGAAGGACCGAACCAGGACACGCTGTAAAGTGTTTGGATGACTTGTGGTTAGCGGTGAAATGCCAATCGAACTCGGAGATAGCTGGTTCTCCTCGAAATAGCTTTAGGGCTAGCGTCAAGTAGTAGCACACGGGGGTAGAGCTCTGTAAAGGACTGGGGCTGGCAACGGTACCCACCCTTAACAAACTACGAATACCGTGTGTGTAATCTTGGCAGTTAGAACGTCGGGGCTAAGCTCGGCGCTCGAAAGGGAAACAGCCCAGACCATCGTCTAAGGTCCCTAAATGTATGTTAAGTGGGAAACAAGGTGAGATTTCTTAAACAGCTAGGATGTTGGCTTAGAAGCAGCCATTCATTTAAAGAGTGCGTAACAGCTCACTAGTCAAGAGATCTTGCGTGGAAAATGTAACGGGGCTAAACGTAATACCGAAGACATGGATTGTATAGCAATATACAGTGGTAGAGGAGCGTTCCTATCTGCAGTGAAGCTGGACTGGAAAGTACAGTGGAGCGTTAGGAAGTGAGAATGCTGGAATGAGTAACCATAAGATAGGTGAGAATCCTGTCGGCCGTAAGAGCAAGGTTTCCTGAGCCATGGTAATCATCTCAGGGTTAGTCGGGCCTAAGCCGAGGCGCATAGCGTAGGCGATGGACATCAGGTTAATATTCCTGGACTAGTGCAACTTGTACACTGTTCACGGCGAGAGAGTCAGAGCGGATTCATGGTATGTATCCGTCCAACCGAGGGGGAACCCAAAGGGAGTGAGAGTTAGGCTTCGTGCCTGACGATTCTGGTGATAGCGCTGGCTAGAAAAGCAGGTGTACTTATGGTTGTTGCTACCCGTACCGCAAACCAACACCGGTGCTCGAGTCGAGAAGACTAAGGCTTACGAGAGAACCTTTGCTAAGGAACTCGGCAATACAGCGACCGTAACTTCGGGATAAGGTCTGCCCCATCACCCTGAATAGGATGATGAAAGTATTGCAACGAATTTCCTTGTGCAACGGTGGTGAGTACCAAATCATCACACGAGAATTATGAGATAGGCACAAGAAATTTGGTGCAATCCTCACAACGTTTATGGTTAATTTAATCGTATTCAGCGTGATGGGGCCGCAGCAAAAGAGCCCACGGAACTGTTTACCAAAAACACAGGTCTCTGCTAACACGAAAGTGGATGTATAGGGGCTGACTCCTGCCCGGTGCCGGAAGGTTAAGG
>CAZOOW010000005.1:0-76363 GCA_964581535.1 uncultured Candidatus Saccharibacteria bacterium | reverse complement strand
CTGGGGATGAGGGATTCGAACCCCCGATCACGGGACCAGAACCCGTTGCCTTACCGCTTGGCCAATCCCCAAAATATGAGCCTAACAGAGGTGTATTGTACTAGAGTATCCTTATTTTATCAACAAGTCGCGGACTTTGAGGCGGTTATATCCTAGAGTCCAGAGAGCATAGTACGCCATTCCGAGCCACACGAGATTAAAAAGAAGACTTAGCCACGTGGCGGGTATCTCAACGAACTGCCCGAGTTGGCCGGTCGATTGAGGCTGACCAAGCGACCAAATATTCAGCAAAAACCATATAAGGGGCGCCTTCACGACCAGCGCGCCACTGATCATATGAGCGAGCGGACTCAGCCGCATACGTAACAAAAACGGGATAGCAAATATTTCAGCTAGACAAATAACCAATGCTAAGAACGTTGCCCAGCCGACACCGCCAGGTATGTACATATCAAGAATAGGGATGAACGAATCGATCCTAAAAAGATGCACGAGCGCCATCGCGGCAAAAAATGCAGCTAGAGCTCGACCAAGCCATACTCCATACGACTTAATTAGTTTAGGAGGCGCTACGGCTTTGGGCAAATCGAGTACTATCATGGTGCTTCCGATTATAGCGTCTTTTGTAACGGCTCCATAGTGTCGACTGTCAAAGCTCTGTTCGCTATTATCTCCTATCAGGATGTATCGCCCATTTTTAATTTTCTGGACACGCTTTACCACTTCTCTGTTTGGGGTTTTTACAAGCAAAATATCGCCAACTGCATATGAATGCTTGCCCCTAAAAACCACAATCGCGCCGCCCTGTAGAGTTGGAGACATACTTAAACCGCTAACGCGCCGGATAGACAGCATGGTTGCTATTTTTTCGTTTCAGCAAATATCCGCGCGACGTCACCCACCATTTCGATCAACTTTTCAGCTGCTTCCCTACTCACCGTCTGTTTTACTTCGCTAGCTTGTTTGGCGGTTTTCCAAATCGTCTCGTGAAGTTGGGGATATTTTTCCAGGTGTTCAGTTTTAAAATAATCTCCCCATAGAATATATAGTTCTTTTTTAACCCGCTGGGCATGTTTTTCTTTCGTCATCACCGAGCGCACAAAAGTGTTGTGCTTATCGAGGTTATCTAGTTCGCCTAACTCTTCAATTTTTTCGATCATCCGCTTACAGGTCGCGGCAGCATGACTCATTGTATCTGTTTCATAAATTCCGCAAGGTATATCACAGTGCGCATACGCTTTTTTTATTAATGACCTCATATCTTCCTCCTTATCATGCTTTAATTATACAGAGTACAAGATATAGCGCCGAGATTTTAAGTTTAAACACCAGATACTTGGAGTGAACATTTTATGTTGTTTTTTCTGTAAAAACTCTTGTGCTTTTTGTCGAAGCGGTATACAGTAGTCATCAAGCGATAACGAAAACAAAAACATTTCAAAAAAATTGCGAAATTTATTCGGTGTCGCCCGTTTGTCTCCACCACACAACAACTCAATGCCCGGCCTCTGTCGGGCATTAACGGTATCCAAACACCGGCAGAAAACTGCCGGTTTTATTTATGTGATGATTTTTTCGAGTTGGCTAGGCGCCACTTATCTATAGCGCCGTGGTTTCCCGAAAGTAGGATCTCTGGAACCTTAAGTCCATGGAATTCTTCTGGTCGAGTATATTGTGGAAATTCTAGTGTTTCACCATCGGAAAAGCTTTCTATCTCAGCACTCGTCTCGCCGCCCAGAACCCCTGGCATCAAGCGGACAATACTATCGATTACGGTCATCGCAGGAAGCTCTCCGCCCGTTAGCACATAATCACCAACACTTATTTCCGTATCGACCAGCTTCAAGATTCGCTCGTCATATCCTTCGTAGCGTCCGCAGATGAAGATATAGCCACGTTCGGAAGCGGAATAATCCTTGGCTAGCTGCTGTTTCCATCGCCTGCCGCGCGGTGTCATCAAAAGTACTTTTGCGTTCGGATCGTTTGCTTTAGCTTTCTCTACTGCATTCCAAAGTGGTTCAACCATCAGCAACATGCCATCGCCTCCGCCATACGGCGTATCATCGACGGTGCGGCGCGGACCTTTGCCGAATTCGCGAAGATTAATCGTTATGAGCTCGACGATACCATCTTTTTGCGCTTTCCACATCATAGAGTTTTCAAAAATGCCCGTGAACATTTCCGGGAATAGAGTAATTACCTGAAATTTTATCGCAGATTTCATCTGTTTAAGACTAACAGTTATAAAAAGTTTTGCAACTAAAAAACCCGACCGAGGTCAGGCTTTTTAGCACAAATAAGGCTCTCAACCGCCCGTAGTTTGGCGGGTTGCTCGCATAGAGCTGTAAGTTCTCGCAGTTTGTTGTGGTTGAACTTGTGGTTAATTATATATCGAGATCATCGAGATCCGCAAGCTCTTTGCGGGTTTTTGCAGCCAGGTCCGACTCTTTTTCCACAGTCTCAGGTTTGGTTTTTTCCACAGCCTCGTCAACATCGATATCTGATGTCGTAGTTGTTTCCTCGTCAGACTGTTTTTTAGGTCGCGGTTTATCGCGCTCGCCTTCTGGACGGTCAACGTCGACGATTTTCAGGTTATAACGTGCGTCGTTTTTTGTTCCGAGCGCCCGTAGGAGTGAACGCAAGCTTTGTGCAGTTGAGCCACGTTTACCGATAACTCGGCCGAGGTCTTCAGCATCAACCGTAAGCTCTAGAAGCACTCCTTTTTCGTCGACACTTCGTTCGACTTTGACTGCATCAGGATTTCCGACGAGTGATTTTACGATATATTCGATGAATTGCTGGTCAATACTGCTCATTTTGGCCTCTCCTACATTAGCTCGGTTTGTATGACAAGTATACCATGCACAAAAAAACCGCCCGTAGTTCGAGGCGGTTTTTGAACGTTTACTCTGCTTTTTCTTCTGCTTCTGTAACTGCTTCGTCAGTCTCTTTGGCTGGTTCTTCTGCAGGAGTTTCAACTGGAGCTTCTTCAGCAGGTCGGTTTCGCCTTAGTTTTTCGGTATGTTTGATGCTGCGTTTTTTCTCTGCGGGATCTTTTACCCAGTTTGGAAGCTTCACCTTATCTTCTTTTAGCAATCGAACAACTCTAGGTGTTGGCTGTGCACCGTTTGAAAGGTACGTTTCGACCTTTTCTTTGTCGATTTTAACCTCTTTTGTGTGTGGGTTGTAACTGCCGACATAGGCGACAACACGACCGCTTGACGGATGTCTCTGTGCTTCCTGAACAGCCAGACGATAGATAGGCAGGCCTTTACGACCGACGCGTTGCAAACGAATTGCGAGCATGAACTAGATGATTCCTCTCTGTAAATTCACTTTTTTATAACAATCAGTGACCAATTGTACCTCAAGAACTAACAGAAGTCAATCAGGCGTCACTAGGCAAACGAAATTGCCGTGCAAATTCTCTGACTTCAGCTCGTATTTTTTGCAATTCTCCCATATCTTCCCGCGCGTCGATACCTCGACTCATCCACTGAGCAATCTGAGGCATGTCGTTTTCTTTCAAGCCGCGAGTCGTCAGTGCAGGAGTTCCTAGGCGGATGCCGCTAGGTCTAAACGGGGGCAGCACATCATCCGGAATAGTGTTCTTATTCAGCGTTAGGCCTATGGCATCAAGCGCCTTTTCCACCTCACCACCATCTATACCAAAACTCTTTTGAACATCCGAAAGTATAAGATGATTACTCGTGCCTCCGGTGATGAGGTAAAATCCCCGTTTTATCATTTCCTCTGCAAGTACATGAGCGTTGTCCACGATCTGCTGGGCGTATTCTTTGAATTCTGGCTTAAGTGCTTCACCGAAAGCAACCGCTTTTGCTGCGATAGTGTTCATATGAGGACCACCCTGCATACCGGGAAATACTGCACGATCGATGAGCGTCGGAATGTTTTCAAGAATTTTTTCCGGTGCTTTCAGCGGGTTCGAAACCACACCTTTCGAAAGAATCAGTCCACCGCGTGGACCACGCAATGTTTTGTGAGTCGTCGTCGTTATGACATGAAACCCAAAGTCAAATGGATTTTTTGCAACTCCACCGACGATGAGCCCGGCGATATGCGCCATATCCGCCATAAGTAGCGCACCAACTTCCCGACCGATAGTCGCGAATTTATCATAGTCAAGCTCACGCGGGTAGCCTGAAAAACCGGCCAGAATGATCTTAGGATTATGTACAAGCGCTAAACGACAAAGCTCGTCATAATCAATCTCGCCAGTTTCAATATTTTTCATCTTATAACGAACAAAGTTATAGAGTTTGGCACTACGAGTCACTGGTGCACCGTGGGTCAAATGCCCACCGTGGCTAAGATCCATCGCAAGCACAGTGTCGCCTGGCTCTAGCCATGCACTATACACCGCCTCGTTAGCAGGGGCGCCACTGTGCGGCTGGACGTTAGCATGATCTGCACCAAAAAGCTGTTTCGCTCGGTCGATAGCAAGTTGCTCAACTACATCAGTGTACTCTTGTCCGCCGTAGTAACGCTTTTTGGGGTAGCCTTCGCTATATTTATTCGTAAATACGCTTCCAAGCGCGTCCAAAACGGCTCGTGAAACATAGTTTTCACTCGGTATTAGTTCAAGCCCATCACGTTGCCGAGCTTCTTCTTTTTGGATCAGTTCATATATTTCATCATTCATAACAGTCTTTCTTCTTAGGTTAAGTATAGCTGGTACGAATGATGAGCTATATCATTTCGAATGCTTCCGTTTCGCGTAGTGAGCAAGCGCTGCTCTGGCAGCGTCCTGTTGAGCTATCTGCTTGCTGTGGCCGCTTCCCGTTCCGAGCAATTTTCCGCCAACATAAACACCGAGCGTAAAAACTTTTTCGTGGTCCGGACCGATTTCTTCGATGACCTTGTACTGAGGAGTCGCACCATCGACGGCCTGAGAAACCTCCTGGAGGTGGCTTTTTGGGTCTCGCCACGAACCTGCTTCTAGGATACCGTCCAGTTTGCTGAGAATATTCGTATTAATAAAAGCATCAGCTGTTTCATAGCCTCGTTCCAGATAGATTGCACCGATGAGTGCTTCGAACGCATTGGCTAAAATCTGCTGTCGTGCTCTATCGCTCCCCCGTTTTTCACCGCGCGAAAGACGAATAAGCGGCTCATAGCCGAGTGACTGCCCCGCCGCCCCGATACTCTCGGTTCGTACCAGCGCTGAGCGCCAGCTGGTAAGGATTCCTTCAGGTTCATTATAATTTCGGTACAAATAGTCAGTCACACTGAGTTCCAACACGGCATCGCCGAGGAATTCCAACCGTTCGTTGTGTACCCGCGCACTTTTTTTGTGCTCGTTCATATAGCTGCGGTGTGTGAATGCATCGATAAGCAGCTGAATGTTCTCGAATTCAAAGCCAAGCTTTTCTCGGGCGAATTCCTGATAAGGAAGAGTGTCGACATGATGTAGCATATTCAGAGTCCTTGTTGACGTATTCGTTTACGGGCGAGTAGCATGAGTTTTCCTATGTCCTCATATTCGATGACTTCCAAGGCATCGTGGAATTTAAACCATTTTATGCCGTTCATCCATTCTTCTTTTTGAATGTCATCGGTATCGCCGAGGGCTTGAACTAAGTATATTTGCGTCGTCATAAGTACTAGCGTACTTACGCGGCGATAACGAAAATGGATTTTACCGAGCCAACAAATGGCTTTGCACTCTTTGATACCGGCTTCTTCGCCGATCTCGCGGATAGCTGTTTCCTGTGCCGTTTCGCCTTCCTCTATATGACCTTTCGGAATAGTCCAACGATCCTTGGCATCCTGAATGAGCAAAATCTCGATATCTTTATCTTTACCGCGACGAAAGACAATACCCCCGGCCGTCGGTTCGCGGACTACTTCGTCAATGGATTGTTTTTTGCGGGAGAAATACTTCTTGAATTTGTCGATCTGCCCGTCAATCTTTGGCGTCTGCATTAGTGTTGCCTTCCACCAGCTTTCGATAGGCCGTGCCGAGCACGCCGTTCACGAATTTGCTGGAGTTATCAGAACCGAAGGCTTTGGCAAGTTCGACTGCTTCGTTTATGACGACTTTCGGTGGTACGATGTCTGCGAAATCCCGCAGCTCGTAAATCGCCATCCTGAGTATCGTTCTGTCAACACGGGCTATTTGGTCTATCGGCCATTCTGGTGCAATTGGCTGTATTATCTCGTCAAGGTCTTTGGTACTTCCCGAGACGCCGTGTACCAGTTTCTGGATGAAATCCGTGTCTTCAACCGTGTCTTTGTATCGGTCGATGTTGCGTTTGAGGATGTCGTCAATCGACACAGCACCGTCATCGCACTGCGTACGAAATTCAAACTCGTACAAAGTTTGGAGTGCGATGATACGTCCTAGGTGTCGATTTGATGCCATACCGGTTCTGTTTACGTTAAATTACTCTCTATAGTACTAGCGCTTACTTCTTTTTACCAGTTTCACGCTTTGTCGTGTGGACTTTGACTGGTGAGCGGCCATTAACAACTCGGGCTAGTTTCAGCACCAAGTGAGAACGACGCAGACCGGTCTTTCGAGGGCTGGTTTGCTTCTTTGGTTTACCCATGTAAAAAGTACTCCTTTGATGGTTGTTTAAACTTGCCTAGCATTATACCGTTTTCGCCCCTGATATGCAATCATTGTTTGACATTATGAAATATTTATGCTATTATAAAATGATAGCTCCGTCCTAATACCACAAATTTTCTATAAGATTAAACAACGATATTTACGAGCCGTCCCGGGACAACAATGACCCGGGATGGTTTTTTATCACCCAGTAGCTCGCGAATACGACCGTGCTCCAGTGCGGCCTGTTCCTGGGCTGTCTTGTCAGCGTCGGCTGGCACCTCTACTTCAGCACGGACTTTGCCATTTACCTGCACCACAATAGTGGTGATGCTCGTTTTTGTCAGCGCCTCGTCCCACACTGGCCACTCGACAGTGTCGAGCATGTCACCCTTACCTAGTTGTTGCCATAGCTCAGCGCTCATGTGCGGAGCAAAAATGCTGAGCAACTGGACCAGTGTTTCAATAGGCTGCTGCCAGTCATTAGTAAAACCGGATGTTTTGAGTTTATAGAGCTCGTTGACGTATTCCATAAGAGCTGCAATGGCGGTATTAAAACTGAGCCGCTCTACATCGGTCGTAACTTTTTTGATGGTGCGGTGACGCAAAGCCACTAGCTCAGGATTGTCTGTCTCAGATTTTTCAGCCTCCATATATTCCTGAGTGATCGTCCAGGCGCGCGTCAAGAACCGGTAGACGCCGGCGATGCCACGGCTACTCCAGCTACTGTTTTCGTTGATAGGCCCTAAAAAGAGCTCGAACGTTCGTAGCGCATCCGCGCCGTACCCCTGGTCGATTACTTCTAGCGGATCAACAACATTGCCAAGGCTTTTGCTCATCTTGCGGCCGTCCTCGGCCCCGATGAGCCCATGGTAAACCAGCTTTTTGACCGGCTCTTTGCTCGGGACAAGCTTCATGTCGAAGAAAACATGGTTCCAGAACCGTACGTAGAGCAGGTGAGCAACCGCATGGTCGCCGCCACAATACATATCAACCGGTGTCCAGTAGGCTGCTTTTTCCGGGCTCCATGGCTGTTGCTCATTGTGCGGGTCGGTATAGCGCAGCAGGTACCAGCTAGAGCAGGCGTAGCCGTCCATCGTATCGGTCTCGCGGGTTGCAGGACCGCCACAAGTTGGACAGGTGGTCGCTGCCCAGTCGGTCGCACTGGCCAGGACGGACTGTCCCTTCGGCGTAAAATCTTCAACCTCAGGCAACAAAACAGGTAATTGCTCTTGTGGCACCGCAACCGCACCGTCTTTTTCGCAGTGAACGATTGGTATTGGTGCGCCCCAGTAGCGCTGGCGGCTGACGAGCCAGTCGCGCATCTTGTACGTCGTGGTCGCCCGCCCCTTGCCTTCACGCTCGAGGTGCTGGACAATAAGCTCGCGCGCCTCAGCGCTCGGAACATCGTTAAACTGCTTAGAGTTGATCAAAACACCGTCGATACCAAACCGTTCGTCCACATCGTTGCCCTGTACGACATCGATAATAGGTAGGTCAAATTTCTTAGCGAAGTCCCAGTCACGCTCGTCGTGCGCAGGGACGCCCATAACAGCGCCTGTTCCGTAGCCCCACAGCACGTAGTCGGCCACCCATACCGGAACTTTCGCCCCACTCAGCGGGTTAATGACATACGAACCGGTAAAAACACCTGTTTTTTCCTTGCCTTCACTCATTCGATCAATCTCGGACTTTTTCAGCGCCTCTGTTATATAGGCCTCGATTTGCTCCCGTTGCTCCTCGCTCGCCAGTTTTCTAGACAGCGGGTGTTCGGGGGCCAATACCATAAATGTTGCGCCGAACAATGTGTCGACACGGGTCGTGAACACAGTAATAATTTTGTCGCTGTTTTCGATCAGGAAGTCAACCTCTGCACCAATACTTTTGCCAATCCAGTTGGTTTGGGCGGATTTGATTTTCTCCGGCCAGTCCAGCGCCGGTATCTCGTCAAGGAGCGCGTCGGCATACTCGGTAATCTTGAAAAACCACTGTTTCATGGACTTTTTCTCGACTTCCGAACCGCACCGCCAGCATTTGCCATTTTCGACCTGCTCGTTGGCGAGAACGGTCATGTCGACCGGACACCACCACTGGTTAGCTTCTTTCTGATACGCCAAGCCGCGCTCAAACAGCTGCGTAAATATCCACTGGGTCCATTTGTAGTACTCAGGGCTAGACGTATTGGTCTCGCGTGACCAGTCGATGCTAGCGCCAAATCGTTTCAATTGGTTCGTGAAGCCTTCTATGTTTTTTGCCGTACTTTCAGCTGGGGGCGTGCCGGTTTTTATAGCATAGTTCTCTGCTGGCAGCCCAAACGCGTCCCACCCCATAGGGTTCAGCACAGCGTGACCCTGCGCGCGTTTATAGCGTGCAACCGCATCAACGATAGAGTGTTCAAACGTATGGCCGACATGCATACCGGCCGCAGACGGGTACGGAAACATGCCCGACACATAATATTTCGGCTTGTCAGTATCCTCGGTAACTTTATAGCGGTTGTCATCCGCCCATATCTTCTGCCATTTCGGCTCAATTTCAACAGGATTGTATCGTTTCATACGCTACTACTATAACAGAGATGGCTAGTCTTCGACGACGGGTATTTCGAACTGAGCGTTCTTTTTTTCCATCCACGCTTCCGACTGCCGAACAAGTTTTTCATCGTCATCGTTTGTGTGAAGTATAATTTTCACGGCCTCTTCAGTGAAGACACCGTTCTGTGAACCTTTTGCTAAGATAACCGCACCTGGCTTGAGATGCTTATGTACGAACGCGCCTGCTTCGTATGGCGATTTGAACGATTTTACTTGACAACCGTTTTTTGCAGCTGCGGGCGCGAGGTACTTTTCTGCCTCTTCACCAACGGTCACTACCCAGTCCAGTTTGGAAGGGTCGCATGCATGTCCTACTTTTTCATGGAGTTGTGCGGAGAGCTGTCCGAGCTCGTTCATCGATCCGAGTATAGCTATACGTTGCGGCGCCTCAACTTCGTATAATGTTCGCATAGCCGCCTCCACTGCAAGCGGACTAGAGTTGTAGGTATCGTCAATAATTATTGTATGCTGTACTCCGCGCAAGACTTGCATCCTTCCTGCAACCGGCGAGATTTTACTCACTCCAACGGCAACTTGCTGAGACGTAAGCCCAAGCTTAGCGCCGACACAAGCAGCAGCGACGGCCGATTTGAGGCTATGGTCGCCTATAAGCTGAAGGTTTACCGGAAGCTCCCCCCATTCTGGCGTAATCAACTTGCCGATACGGCCATCCAACGGACTGGCTGGCTCCACTATCAAACGATACTCTGCTTTATCGCCAAGGCCGTACGTGTCAATATTTTCTGTTTTGGCATATTCGGCAAATTTTCCATCGACATCGTCCCTGTTGACGACTGTCAGTTTTGACCACCCTGCGACAGACAACTCTTCTCTCGCCACTGCATCTATGGTACCAAAGAACTCCATGTGTTCCTCGCTAACAGCCGTAACAACTGCGATGTCAGGGTGTAGATACTTGCTAAATTCTGCGAGATCCCCCGGATTGTCAGTCCCAAGTTCCTGAATAATAACGTCAGCATCTTTCGTTTCACGAATACGGATGTCCATTGCTTTGAAAACCTGCCGCCACTGGGAAAATGAATGAGGGTTATCTGGATATTCTATCCCCATCAAAGCGACTGGTACCGACAGCTCGGAGTTGTAGTTACCGGTATGAGCGCGGATGCGATATTTTTCACTTAAAACCGTCGCAATAGCGTGTTTTGTACTGGTTTTACCGACACTTCCTGTTATAACGACAAGAATCGGTTTATGTTTTGCTAGGTACTTCCGTACCTTATTTTCTAAGATGTTCCGAACGATTTTTTTAAACATGGTTACGTTTCAGTATACGAAAAATACTGATTCATAGCGAATCAGTATTTTTTGTTTGGTGGAGCATATCGGATTCGAACCGATGACCTCTTCCATGCCATGGAAGCGCGCTAGCCAACTGCGCCAATGCCCCGAACGAGCCCTATACTACCATAAATTCACCCCTGTTTCCAGAGGTGAATTTAATATGTGAGCTGTTGCGCGCCCACCCGAGGTTGTGGTGTTTTTATGTGAAGGTGTTTGTTTAACGACGCGCAACCTCGTGCGCACCAGCTAACACATCTATAGTGCCATAACACAAGCATTTTGACAATATGCTAGGTATTTTGCTGTGAATATGCTTAACTAAAGCTGTTCAGGTTACGCGGTAGGGCACCATCCTTCGCAGGTCGAACTGAAAGTTAACGTACGAAGGATAGATTACGTGAAAAAATTATTTGTAGGCAGCCTTGCTTGGGCGACAACCGACGATACACTGAAAGCTCATTTCGAGTCTTGCGGCACCGTCGCTAGCGCCAAGGTCATCACTGACCGCGAGTCAGGCCGCAGCCGAGGCTTTGGTTTCGTCGAATTCGAAGACGACGCTGAAGGCCAAGCAGCCATCGACAAGCTCAACAACTCTGAGCTCGACGGCCGCACCATTACGGTCAACGAGGCACGCCCTCGCGAAGAAAACTAGTTTTAGCTACTTTCTTACAAAAACCCGCTCTTATATTTGAGCGGGTTTTAGTAATCATGTCTTTTCAAATCGTCTTTTTATTATCCCATCGACCGCAATCTCTTGAAAAAATACACTAGACCGTCTGTTCCATTTATCTGGTGTACCGGGCTCAACGTCATACAGCGGTACATACGTGACACGCCATTCGTGCGTTTCTTCATCACACGATAAATCTGTTACTTCATATAACCCACCTTTATAGTGGCGGTACGTACCAAACTCGATATCAGGCTTTACGGGAAATGTATCTGTCATAACAAATCCAGAAACTCTGCTTCAGTAATTATTTTCGTTCCATAGCTTTCGGCTTTTTTCAGCTTACTGGCACCGACTTTGCCGCCGGCGACCAGGTAGGTCGTGTCACGACCGACGCTACTCTGAAATGTTCCGCCCAAAGCTCTCACCCGTTCTGCAGCAATGTCCCGACCCATACTTTCGAGCGCCCCAGTTACGACGAAGCTTAATCCCTCGAGTTTACCTGATTTTTTATCGTAGTACGGACGAACGCCAAGTTCATAAAATTTGTCCAGCAGACGAATATTGTCCTCATCTGCGAACCATGCCGCGACTGACTCCGCCACAACTTCGCCGACGCCAGCGACATTTTTTAATTCGTCGATCGTCGCCCTACGTAGTTTCTCGAGCGAACCAAATCGCTCTACCAAGTCAATCGCTGTCTGAACTCCTACATGACGGATACCGAGCCCATAAACAAATCGCTCCAATGGCGGTTGTTTTTTATCTGTGATACCCGAAATAAGCTTTTGAGCCGAGATGTCTGCAAACCGTTCCAAACCGAGCAAATCTTTTTTTGTAAGTGAGAAGATGTCCGCCATGTCACTGACCAGTCCGCTATCGACGAGTGCTACAACATTTTTTTCGCCAAGTGTATCGATATCAAGAGCGCCCTTTGATGCAAAATGCTGCAGTGCGCGCTTCAAGATGATTGGACCAGTCAAGCCTTTTACTCGGTACACCGCTTCGCCTGACTCCCGAACAAACTCTAGTTCCGGATACTGCCGAGCGAGCTCAGCTTCATAATCAATAGGTTGGGACTGCCTCGGACGAAGTTCGGTTATAACTGATTCAACCTGCGGAATAATATCTCCGGCCTTATAAATTACAACTGTATCACCACGCCTGACGTCGAGTCGTGCTATCTCATCTGCGTTATGTAGGCTGGCATGCTGGACAGTTGTTCCAGCGACATTTACGGGGTAGAATACTGCAACCGGCGTCGCCGCACCAGTCCTGCCGATTGAAATAACAATGTCTTTTACGACTGTCGTCCCCTGCTCGGCGGCATATTTGTATGCGACGGCACCGCGTGGATTTTTCCCAACCGAACCGAGTTTTTCGTACAGCGCTCGGTCATTTAGTTTAATCACCAGTCCGTCTGTAACATATGGCAGCTCATGTCGTTTTTCCGACCATTCATCGACATAATGCATAACCTGCTCAAGTGATGAGAAAACAGCGCACTCAGGTGACGCATTGACACCAAGTTCACGCATCATCTCATATGCGAATATGTTCGTTGGGATTTCAGAAGAATCATCCCGCAGTAAGTCATAGCCAATAAAACTCAGTGGCCTCTCTCCAACCAGCTTTGGATCGAGCTGCCGGATCGTCCCGGCGGCGAGATTACGCGGATTTTTAAAAATAGGCAGACCGGCTTTTTCGCGTGACTGGTTCAGCTCTTGAAAGTCATTTTTTTTCATCACAATCTCACCGCGAATCTCGGTACGACCTTTGATAAATACGCCACTTTTTTTTGTATGGCGTAGCTCCAGAGGTACATTTTTTATTGTCCGAACGTTCATCGTGACGTCTTCGCCGACTCGACTATCGCCGCGCGTCACTGCTTGCGTCAGGACGCCGTCACTATAAACAAGTGAGCACGCTAAGCCATCTTTTTTAATATCACAGAAAAATTCGTGCTTCGTTCCAGGTAACAGTTTGTCTATTCGATTTACCCACGCCTCTACATCCTCACGGCTAAAGACGTCATTCAATGAGATCATTGGCACACGGTGAGTGACTTTTTGAAATTTATCTAAAGCAACTGCGGCAATACGCTGAGTTGGGCTATTTGGATTTATTTCATCGGGATGCGCAGCTTCAAAGTCTTTTACCTCATGGATAAGAGCATCATATACTGCATCGTCAACCGACGGATTATCAAGGACGTAATATTCGTAAGCATACTTAGAAAGCAACCTAAGCAACTCGACATAGCGCTCTTTACTAACTCCGCTCATCGATAATTTTCCTGTATAGAAGGTAGATGTAAGTAATCGAGAACATCAGCAGGCTGACTGTCATAAACAAGATAACTGCTGAGACAAACGGATAATTCGAAAAATGTAACGCTTCGTCTATAAGGAACGCTGGCAGAGCAATAATGGCAAAAGTAACTGTGACAATTAACCCGAGCCAAGCGAGCCTGAAAAGGATCTGCCGTCGCTGCCCAACCACTAGCTTGCGCGCTGAACGCAGCGCTGATAGAGGGTACGTTCCTGGGATAGTGACGATAATCCCCGCAAAAAATGTGCTAACAACCCAATAGAGCGACAATACGAGCGCAAGAACGGCTACAAGAAAGAATACCGCTACTTCAATCCCTGAGCTGAGTAAGCCGCTTTGTTGAGCGGCAGAAAAAATCGAGAGTGCAACTGCACCAGGGAGTAACTGCAAGGATCCAACAAAGAAGATGATCAGTGTTGGCAGGATGGGTGCACCGGCATTATAAAGTGCGTCTCGAGCGCCTACTTTCGTTCCAGCCATAGCATGACGGAGTAACCAAACAACCGCTAGCCACACAAAAATATACAAAATTACCATATATATCTGTTGGCTCTCTGACAGGGATGAGTTAAGCGAGCCCGAGAATATTGATGTCAGTGTTGCACCTAGTTCTAAAGGTTTACGTGCTTCAGCGCCAACAACCTGATCGCTAATACCGCTAATAACCTCTTTTATCTCTAAATAACGTGATTGTTGAGAAAAGCCAACCATCAGTAGTAGCACTAGCCAGATAACGAGGCCAAGCCGAATAAACACCATCCGATGCGTACGTATAAGATCGAGGACTTCACGGGTAAATCGGATGTAACTGGGCAGCTTAACTGGTTTTGGTACATACCTGCGATCAGTTTTTCTAAACGACCGATGCGGCGACGCTGAAACAAAATCCGCCATTCTATTTTTTATATTTCCAAAAAAAGAGTTGTGGCGAGTTTTTTTCTTCTTGTGTTTTGGCATATCAAAACTTGTTTTCCATTCCTCGAAGTCTTGCCACACGTTGTTCGATAGCCGGGTGCGTGCTAAAGGCCTGCAAAATGGCTGAAGGTTTCAGGGGATTAGCAAAGAAAAGATGTGCAGTCGATGGGTTTTGACGTTTCGTTGCTGTCCCGACCGACCCTAGTTTTTCTAGAGCACTTGCTAGACCTTCTGGATCACGTGTCGTCATTGCTCCCGTTGCATCTGCGAGGTACTCGCGTTGCCTAGAAACAGCTGCCTGTACCAGCATGGCGACGAGTGGCGATACGATTGCAGCAACAACAGCTAGCACGAGAAAGATAGGACTTGAAGGTCGATTCTCATCATTGCCACCAAACCACATCATCCTCGTAAGCATGTCAGCGATGATACCGATAGCACTCACTAGTCCGAAAACAATCATCATCACCCGGATATCATAGTTCTGTACATGGCCCATCTCATGTGCCATGACCGCCTCCAGTTCTCGATCGCTCATCAAATCCAAAATACCGGTCGTTGCTGCAACATGAGCATGCTCCGGATCGCGTCCGGTCGCAAATGCATTGGGCGCGGGGTCATCTACAACATACACTTTTGGCATCGGCATACCGTTTGTAATCGCTAGATTCTCAACGATACGATAGAGTCGCGAGTTATCATTTTTTTGGATCTCTTTAGCCCCATTCATCGCAAGTGCAAGTTTTGCCGCTGCAAAATATTGGACGAGGGCATAAACCGCCCCGCCGACCAGAGCTCCCCAAAAGATGCCAGTACTGCCATAGACAGCGCTAAACACCCATCCTAGCCCAGCAATGATGGCGATAAAAAGAACGATTATGAGTATCGTGTTGCGTTTGTTTGCCGCGACTGCGCCGTACATATAGCTACCCTAGAACTTTGCCTCAACAGGCTTGTCTACTGAGGCCATGTCCTCTACTTCGAAAAACTCTTTGTTAGCGAAACCAAACATACCGGCGATAATATTACTCGGGAACTGCTGGACTTTCGTGTTTAAGTCTCGAACTCCACCGTTATAAAAACGCCGCGATGCTTGGATTTTATCTTCCGTGTCAACTAACTCATTTTGCAATTGCTGAAAATTCTCACTCGCACGCAGCTGTGGATAGGCCTCTGCGACGGCGAACAAACTCTTCAGGGCAACTTCGAACTGATTTTCAGCTTTAGCTGTTGCCTCGGGACCTTTTGTTGTCGCGCTCAGAACCTCAGTCCTCGCTTTTGTAACATCGTCGAAGACTTGTTTTTCATGAGCAGCATAGCCCTTTACGGTTTCGATCAGGTTGGGTATTAAATCCGCCCGACGCTTCAACTGTACCGTGATATCGCTCCACGCTTCTTCAACACGCACTCGCAACTTAACCAGTCCGTTATAAGTAACCCACAGAAAGAGCACTCCGATAACGGCTAAACCTACAATAATCCATACTAATATATCCATTTTTCTCCCCTTTTTATACTATTAATTATAGCTGTTAACGGTTCGAATACCAATCATTTTTCCCAAGTTATAGGGACTAATATTAAGAAGTTTTTGTCGTCTCGTCGACACCAGTTATTGCTTGCTTGACTCGTTTAAGCTCATCATCTTTCAACGTTGGAAAAGTTATTGACAGTTTATCCTTAAGGATAGCAAAGGCGAAACCTTCTAGCGGACTGTCTTTTTTAAACAGGTACAGGCCTTGGCGCTTCACAACCGGCGAAAGCGATACTGTCGCATTCTCTAACCGTAAAGCATCTTTTCTCTCCGAATACAATTCTTTCAACTTTCCATCGTTTTCCGCCCATAGCTTTATGAATTCTTTGTCAGCAGTCAGAATTAAAGCTCCCGCAAACGACGATGAAGCGATCAGATATGATAATGGAAAGGTTTTTCTGGACTCAACCAGTCGTTTCTCCATGCGCTTCGTAGTGCGCCACACAAAAAATACAATCGGCGGAACTATTAACAGCACTCCAATAAGCGTAAACAGATTCGTATATAGATCAGAATTCGCAAGTCGGTAAAAGGCGAGCGCTATGAAAAAAATCAAAAGCCCACCCCAAAATGGGGTTGCTTTGCTCACTGTTTCCCACCGTTTTCATACCACGTGATAATTTGTTTCGATGCTTTGTTTCCAGAAACAATAACACGAACGTCATCTCTACCTAAAACTGCAACCGCCATTGGGGACAGTAGTTGCGCCCCCCTGACATTTATTAAACCACTGATCTCGTTACGGGATAGGGTTAGCGTCTCGTGAAGCCTTCCTTGTGGTTGGATAATCAGCTTATCGTCTTTGACAAAGCTATTGATTCTAACTGCTGGCATACTGAGCAAAGATCGTTTTTCATTTATATCATCGACGACAAGAGGGATTGTCCGTTGTCTATGAGTATAGAAAAAGATAAGTCCGAGCAAACAGACAAAGAACAGCGGTAGAAGATATGCATTATCCTCATATCTGAATCGTAAATATATCGTTCCGAGTAGTGCTATAAGTACCAGAAGAGCAAAAACCGACGATGGAGTAAATACGAAGTTGAACAATCCGGTCGAACGCTCTCCTACTAGATTGCCTTTACGGAGAGGGTAAACCCCTAATTCGTACAGTTCGAACTTGTTTGAGCCATAGACACTTTCAGACTTTATTATCGACCAGTAGTACACGCCCATTACCAGCGAGGTCATTAAAAAAACAAGCGATGAGATAACCAGTGCTAGTGTATTCCCATCGCGTAATGCATTAATTATTGTCACGAGTGCAATAACGGCAACTATCGATACTATTATTGCTCCTCCTATAGATGCGACAAGATAGTTAAAAAATAACGGACTTCTGGTGTTATACATAGGCGTGCTCATCATTCTGAGGCCTATCGCGGATATTTCAGCATTATTCTCGTGACGAACATCCCATAATTCTTTTAGCTCATCAGGTACGTTCGAATCATCTTTTCTATTTGAGAGAAGTCGATCAGAAAACCACCATTTTTTTTCTTCTTTGAGCCAGTTCACAATGCCTAACAGCAACTTCATAAATAGCGCAGATGCGATAATCAAAAATATTGCAGCTATCAACCCAACTAGCAGCAGGTTTTCTTCTAAAATTTCGTTCTTACCGTACAACGAAAGTCCAAGCATACCTGCACTGATTCCCATCACGGCCATCCAAAACCCAAAGGCAAAGCCTTTTCTACCATTTAATGGATTTCGACGTTCGAGTTCGGCTAGCTTCTCTTGCCTTGTTTTCAATAGCTCTGCACGATTTGGCATTTATCCTCCGATAATAATAAATTTTTAAATTGTTTAGGTTGTTTTCTGTCTATTGCTTACTGATTAAATATACCATTTATTGTGACCCATACCTACCAAATGCTAATACTTAGAAAAGGCGGTATATTGGGCACTCAAAAAGCTTTTATTTTCATTTACTGTAAAATAGCTTTTTCGGCTATCGGGTCATTTAGCAGACGTATTTCAAACCCTCAAAGCGGATGGGATGGATGATTTTATGTAAAGAGTTGTTGTCGAGAGCTTTAAGTTATGGAACAGCTTACTTCGAGTAAAACTCTGGATGCAGGAACGGTGCGAGGGCAAAAGTTATGCCCTGCTCATATGCATCCTGCCTCGTGACGATATCGTTTGTTGCAATGCCATAGAAACCAGAATTACTTCCGGCCGCTTCAAAACCATAATCATTTTTCAAAACATCATTTAACTCAATACCGTTTACAATTGCTTCGAGCACTTTACCGCGTAGTTCGATGCCTGCGCTGAGTCCTGTAGTAGTTTGTCCTTGTGAGTTTCTAATGGCAACCCAACCTATTTCCCAAGCTCGGTCATTATGCGTTAGTAGTCCGCCTTCGATACCAACGTAGTAATCTGCATCAGAAATCTTTAGCGATGCTTCCGTTGCTCGATTTAAAGCGCCCCTTATCGATTCGTCGGCAGAGGTAGGATGTGAACTCACACCTGATTCGGTTGCTAGCCCCTCGACAATAATGTTGTCCGCTGGAAATGCACGACTAAAAGATGCCTCCACAGCAGCACATTTTGGTATATTTTTGCTACCTACCACAACTTTCATTACGAAAAGTATAACAAAAGAGCCAGAGTCCGGCTCTAAAGATAGAAACTATACTGTTTCAAAATATTTTGAGTACAAATGGTGCGGGTTAGGAGACTCTAACTCCTGGCCGGACTTTGTCCGGCCCCTGGCGGTTACTGATTTTAAGAGGCCAGCAGTTAGCAAATCACACATCATACCAACTAAAAAAACCGAGCTCTAGGCTCGATATTTTAGTTGGTGCGGGTTAGGAGACTCTAACTCCTGGCCTCTTCCATGGCAAGGAAGCGCTCTAACAACTGAGCTAAACCCGCTTGTCTTTCATCAAAGAACGAAAACTAGTATACGTAACAGATACGAATTTGGCAAGTAGTGCGGTATAATTGTTTGTGCGTGGCGCCTTGGCCGAGAAGTTAGGCACTGGTCTGCAAAACCAGGTAGACGGGAGCGTTACCCGTAGGTGCCTCCACGGGCGAGTGGCGGAATTGGTATACGCGGTGGACTTAAAATCCGCTGGTTGAATAAACCTTGAGGGTTCAAGTCCCTCCTCGCCCACCAAAAAATCGAATAAAAAACCGCCGATCGGCGGTTTTTTATTTACGTATAGTGTAGATACTTACTGATCTCGCTTGAAGTTAGCGTTAGCATTAGCTTCGACAGAGGCTACGCACTGACCTTGATTTTTAAATTCTTTTCCACTCGCACTAACGGTATTTCGCCAGCCGTCACTTTTACATGCGTTTTTTGAAGTTGCACTAAGCGCTTTTTCGAAATTATATACTTTTCCATTCAACTGAACGCCGTCAACCAAAATACGGTAGTCAGGATTATACGTTCCAACATTCACTGCTAGCCCGACTATTTGTGCTTCTGGATACTGTTTATAGACGTCGCTTAGGCTGTACATGTTGTATCCACCGATATCGTTATACTTCGCCAAGGCAGAGTCTGCATTCGAGCTCCAGAACACACCTTCCGCTGCATCCCAGTTCATCCATTGATTCGGTACAATCGACATGCCCTGTTCACCGGGCTCGTAGACTAGGTTGGTATCCCAAGAGCCATCATTATTCAAATCAACACCCAGCTGAAGTGATGCGGTACCATTAGCAAGCGAGGCTTCTTTCTGGTAAGTCCAGTAACTTAACGTTGTAATATCATTGAGTGCTATGCTCTCCGGCCGCGAGTAGTTAGCCTTCGAGTCATTTGTACTATCCGTACTTAGTTCCAAGGAATAATTACCAAAACCTTCCGGTGCACCTTCAGCAAGCAGAACTTGCCCACCATCTTTGGTAAACTGGTCAGACCAGCCGTTTTGAAGTGTATTAGGATCTACAATTCTGGTAGTTAGTGCGGACACCGGTGACGCCAATACCAGCCCTGCTATTCCAGTTATTAAACCGAATGTCATAACTTTTTGCTTCATGTTTTCCTCCTTGTTAGTTGGACATGTCGTTTTAGTATATGAAAACCTTCAACCATAAGCTGTAACAATTGTTACAGCATTTGCGACTTTACGCTCAAACAATCGAAGCAAGTCCGAGCGAAAATAAAACACCCTAGATGAACTAGAGTGGTTTATTTTGGTGGCTCCTCCCAGACTTGAACTGGGGACACAAGGCTCTTCAGGCCTCTGCTCTACCAACTGAGCTAAAGAGCCGTTTTGGCCTATTTATTTTATCCTAAGTACCTGCATCTAACAAGACAGGGGTGGCTACTAGCGAGCCGCCATTGCGAAGCGAATCACTAAGACTACTGCTGCGGCGAAAACCGACACGCCGATGACGACAAGCAGCCCTGCGACACCTGTCGGTGGTAGTTTGCCGGTTCGGATGGCTTTATCCGCCGCGTGATAACGCATATAACCGATAAGGTTGAGCAGTCCGCCCATAACAACAGCTCCGATACCGACGATGAAATGGTCGCTTGTACCACCTAGCATACCTACCGCTACTCCCCCTCCGATCAAAGCCAAACCGGTTCTGACCCAGGCGAGGAGTGTTCGTTCGTTTGCGAGTATAAATCGGACATCTATATCTGCCTCGTTTCGAGGCGTAAGCCGCTCGTAAAGATGTTCGGCGATTTCACGAAATTTGGAGAAATTTATCAAACGGGTAGTCCTATTTTGTGAGCAGTTCTTTCAAATTCGTCAGCTCGCTTGGCAACACGACCAAAGTTTTCTGACTCGGTTCAACCGAAATTTTCTCCAGCGTCTGCAATGTTCGGATATTGATACCGCCAGGGATTTTGCTCAGCATTGCCGCAGCGTCAGCGATAGCCTGAGCAGCCTGTTTCTCTCCATCGGCCGAAATAACGACAGCGCGTCGCTCACGCTCTGCCTCGGCTTGTTTTGCCATTGCCCGTTTCATATCCTGAGGCAACTCGATATTTTGAATCTTTACGTTTTCGACATCGATTCCCCATTTGTCTGTTTCGGCATCAACGATTTGTTTTATTTGCTCTGAAATCTCTTCACGTTTCGAAAGTAGCTCATCGAGATCGGCGTTTCCAGCGACGTCACGTAGCGCCGCCTGTGCGAACTGGCTCGTCGCGTATACGTAGTTAGTCGTCTCGAGCACAGCCTTAGAAGCTTCGATAACTCGCAAATACACGACAGCATCAACACCGACAGTTACGTTATCTTTGGTGATAATTTCCTGTTTTGGAACATCGATCGGCATCGAACGAACATCTACCCTAGTCATCTGCTGAAAAATTGGGATAATTACCCTAAGCCCCGGTTCCCGTATTCCGGTGTATCGTCCAAGCGTCAGGACCACACCGCGCTCATATTGTTTAACAACTTTGAGACCACTAAGGACGAGAACAAGCCCCCAAAAAAGTATGAAACCTGTCACGCCACCAAATAATTCGAACATCTCACCTCCTTTATCTGAGTATTAGTATATCACCGCAAGAGCGACAGTTCGATGAGCTGGTCAACGAGCTGCGGGAAGCGCACTCCTTCGTGTTGCCATAGCTTCGGATACATAGAAATATTCGTAAACCCAGGAATACTGTTTATCTCATTCAGGTAAATAGTTTCATCCTCTACCAAAAAATCAATACGGGCCATTCCCTGACACTCAGTTATCTCAAATGTTTTTTTTGCATAAGCCTGAAGTTGTCCAAGCATTTTTTCTGATATATCCGCAGGAATCTGGACTTTCGCCGTGCTGGCGGCGGAATATTTATCATCGTAGTCATAGAAATCCTCACCGCTCTTGATTTCTCCGGCACCACTCACGCGTATTTCGTCACCCCCTATCACAGCCAGCTCTATTTCTCGACCCTGAATTGTTTTTTCGATGAGAACAACCTCCGAATGCTGCGACGCCATGTCGAGCACCTTCTCCCAGCTATCTGCCGAGGTTATGTGGCTTACACCAACCGATGAGCCTGCGCTAGCTGGCTTGACGAACATATCAGTCGTTCCAAGTTCGTCCGAAATCATATCAAATGTCGGTTTATAGTCTTTTATGCGCCATGTTCGCCACGGAACGACGGGAATATCTGCATGCTCCAGGAGACGCTTCGTCATATCTTTATCCATCGTCACCGCGGCTCCGAGCAGACTCGGTCCGACATACGACAGACCTAAAAGCTGACAAAGTCCTTGAACTGTCCCGTCTTCACCATTTTGCCCGTGCAGAACCGGCAGTACTACATCTGGTTTAATGATGTGATGGTCAGGCAAAGTTACGAATTGTTTTTGTCCGAGTACGGGCAGTATTTGCGGCTGGCCTGAATGGGTGTCATCAACTATGTCCTGTAGCCACCATCGACCTTCTCTATCTATCAAACAAAGTGTCACATCATACTTATTTTCATCGAGTGCAGCATAGACATTACGTGCGCTCATCAAAGACACATCGTGCTCAGATGATTTCCCACCGTAGACTAGTAGGACGCGTTTTTTCGTCATCTATGAGACAGTATACTATAGATATGAGTAGGGTGCCGTTAGCGGAGCAGATGCGACCTAAGAGTTTGAACGACGTCGTCGGACAGACCCATATATTAGGTCAGCACGAGATATTGCGGCATATCGTGAAAAACAAAGAGCCAGTCAGCCTCATACTTTGGGGCCCACCGGGAACGGGAAAAACGACACTAGCGCGAATCATTGCGGATGAAGTCGATGCCGAATTTGTCGAACTTAGCGCAGTAACTGCTGGGAAAAAAGATGTGCTACAAGTCGTAGAGCATGCCAAACAAAACTGGAATCTAAAACGGCGTACTATCCTATTTGTTGATGAAATCCACCGATTCAACAAAGCCCAGCAGGACGCGTTTCTGCCCCATGTCGAGTCTGGACTGATCACTCTCATCGGTGCGACGACCGAGAATCCGAGCTTTGAGGTTATCACCCCACTACTCTCACGCTCAAGGGTACTCGTACTACAGCCACTCAGCAAAGAAGAGATCGTAACTATACTAAAAAGAGCGTTGAAATTACTGAGAAAAACGAAAAATGTAACTCCAAAAGCGCTTGATTATCTTGCAGAGCTTTCGGGCGGAGACGCTCGAGTTGCCTTAGGAAACCTTGAACTTTCATTAGCTTTTACAAACGAAAAAGTGACGCCAGATATCGTTAAAGCTGCCGCTCAAAAACGAGTACCTGGTTACGATAAAAAAGGCGACATGCATTATGACGTCGTCAGTGCATTTATAAAAAGTATGCGTGGCTCAGATGTCACGGCTACACTTTATTATCTGTCTCGGATGCTAGATGCTGGCGAAGACCCAAAGTTTATTGCTCGACGCATGGTTGTGTTTGCCAGCGAAGATATAGGACTCGTCGGAAATGGCGCACTTTCTATCGCCGTCGCAACCTTTCAGGCAGTTGAACGGGTTGGTCTGCCAGAAGCCAGCTACAATCTTTACCACTGTGCGACAGCTCTCGCACGCA
The DNA here is from genome assembly GCA_964581535.1 of uncultured Candidatus Saccharibacteria bacterium. Lineage (GTDB taxonomy): Bacteria > Patescibacteriota > Saccharimonadia > Saccharimonadales > Saccharimonadaceae > CAZOOW01. The sequence goes on along the minus strand of CAZOOW010000005.1, from coordinate 52,959 downwards.
GTAAAAAGTCCCGTGAGATTACGGATCTCATGTACGAAGCGAAAGCGCTCGCCAAAAAATATCCGGACTCGGCCGTCCCACTTCATCTCAGGAACGCGCCGACGAAACTCATGAAAGAACTTGGGTACAACAAGGGTTACGAGTGGCAGTCCGGATTTAAACATAAAAATGGGTTCCTACCGGAAGACATTTCACTATGAACCGGCATCTCTACGGAGTTATTCGTTTTCTCATCGTACTGGCTATTACGGTCATCGGAAGTCTTAAAACCATCGACATACAGGCCAAAGAAAACGACGATGTACCAGTAGTCACCATTAGGACCGATTCCCCTGCAGCGAACGCATTAACGAAGCTCCCGATAAAAGGCCGCGCCGCAAAAACTGGGTATACGCGAGCCCAGTTTAGTGACGGCTGGGATCGGATCGACAACTGCGACATGAGGAATTTCATTCTCTCGCGTGACCTCGCCAACGAGACATTTGTAATGCCAACCTGCAAGGTCGCTACGGGCACCTTGTTTGACCCCTATACCGGAACAACTATGGATTTCGTTCGCGGTTTGGACACCAGCGATGACATTCAAATCGATCATGTCGTTTCTCTTAGTGATGCTTGGCAAAAAGGTGCTCAACAGCTAGCGCATGAGCAGCGGCATGCATTTGCTAACGACCCGCTGAACCTGCTAGCAGTCAACGGTCAGTCTAATCAGGACAAAGGCGACGGCGACGCAGCGACGTGGCTGCCGCCGAACAAAGCATTCCGATGCAGCTATGTCGCGCGTCAAATAGCTGTCAAAACTAAATATACGCTCTGGATTACCGCCAGTGAGCACGACGCAATGGCACGGATATTAACGGAGTGTCCTAAGCAAACTCTCCCGGTAAACTAAACTACCAGTCGATACGCATCGAGGTGTGTACATACGGCTCATCACCATATAGTATTTCTAGTATTTCTTTTGTTCCTGGCGAGCATTTCAAGCGCTCCAGCTCCTGCAGATACTTCCATTCTGCTTTCGCATGATTAATGTGGGTGCTTGCTAACTTCATACTGAATAAATGCTCGATGGCATGCGTAACCATCTCACCCTCGATGTACACCGTGACCTCGACAGTTCCTCTTTCCACCATTTTGTACGTTATATTGTTGGTAAAATACGATATTTCGCGACGCGCGGCCAGTTCCAGCGTCTCGTCATCATAATGCATCTTGCCCGATGGTAGCGACCATGTATTGATAAATGGTTGTTTGTATTTCGGCCATACGAGAATCTTGCCCTCATCATTAGTGACCAGTATTTTCGTCAGTAGTTTTGGTTGCCAGCGCGGTTCGAAACTCTCCAAGCTGACATGGTCAACATACCGGAGCCCCATTGGCGTCAAACGGTAGCCTTTTGTATCAACCCGCTCGACCAAATCATCGCGAATCAATTCTTTTAGGTGGTAGTTATACAAGTTACTATCGACATTCGACGGTTTCATGTCTCTGAACCGTGCCCATTTATGCATCGTTAACACTCGCAGTATATGCTTGCGAATGAAATGCATATCTCCTCGAACCTTCATGTCATAAGTATAAATCGTTTTGAGTCAAAATGAACTTTCTATATTTTCTTAAACCAGCAAAATATACTGCATATGTAATCAGTTAATCGCACAGGAAGGCGATACATATGAGCGAACAAATTAGTGCGCCTAGTATTAGATTTGAGCAAAATTATAACCATAGCGAGCATCACGAAACTGCGACAGGTATTACGAGAGATGTTTTGGCACTTGCGGATACTGCAATGCGGTTCTCTTACGTAGAGCGGGTGCCTCGCTACACGCCTGAGTCACGTGAGAATGATGCTGAACATAGTTTTATGCTCGGCCTTGTTGCACAAGAGATCGCAGTTTCCTATTTCCCTGATCTGGATTCAGGCTTAGTGGCGCGCTTTGCCCTCGTGCACGACCTACTGGAGCTGCATACTGGTGACGTGGCTACCTTCGCAATCACAGACGGGGATCTACAGGACAAGTGCAGCAATGAGAAGAGAGTCCTTGAAGCAGTATGTAGCGAGTTACCACCGACAACAACTCTTTTGCTTCGTGTTTACGAAGAGCAGCAGCTTCCTGAGGCGCGTTTCGTGAGATTTATCGACAAACTCTTACCGGTAGCTGTAGATATCTTGGGGCCGGGCAGCAAAGTTATGCATGAGGACTACTACACATTCACCCGCCAGGACTTAGTATTAGCCGAAAACTCTCTTCGTAGCCGGTTTGAAAAAATGTTTCCCGAGTTTTATTTCACCTCGATTCATATCGCACGCAACGGGCTTGCGAGGAAATTCGAAGAAGTATTCGAACCAGCCCATTCAGTTCAGGAAGTATTGTTCTAGTTCTTCGCGTGGCGCTTGCGTTCGTTGGAATCGAGGTATCGCTTGCGCAGGCGAAGTGATTTTGGGGTCACTTCGAGCAATTCGTCATCATTGAGAAAGTCGATGCACTGCTCTAGGCTAAGCTGCGTGTGTGGTGTCAGCTGTACGGTACCGTCGCTACTTTTTGAGCGCATATTCGTCAGTTGTTTGGCTTTGCAGACGTTTATTTCTAGATCTTCCTGGCGGTTATACAACCCCACAACCATTCCGGCATATACTTCCGTACCTGCACCCACAAACAGCTCGCCTCGAGCTTCGGCGGCCTGCAAGGCATATGGTGTCGTCGTACCAGCCTCGTAGGCTATGAGCACTCCGTTACGGGTACCGTTGAGTTTCGGGCCGACTGGCTGATACCCATGAGGCAAACTATGCATGATAATAGTCCCCTTCGTATCAGTGAGAAGAGTATTTCGTAGACCGATGAGCGCCCTCGTCGTTATTATATATTCCAACCGACTCTGTCCGCTGCTTGTTTGGTCTTGTTTAACAAGTTCTGCACGTCGAGTACCCATTTCTTGAGAAACGACACCGACGAACTGAGGATCTACTTCGATGTATAACTCTTCAACGGGCTCTTTCTCGACTCCATTCTCAACAATCGTGACGACCTGTGGGCGACCCACCTCAAACTCAAACCCCTCGCGTCTCATCGCCTCTATAAGGACACTGAGATGAAGTTCGCCGCGTCCGGAAATCACAAATCCGATTCCTTCATCTCGCACACGAAGCGCGACGTTCGTTTCAAGTTCCTGCTGCAGCCTGTCTCCGATCTGCCGTGAAGTATTAAACTCGGCTTCGCGACCTTTCATCGGGCTGGTGTTCGGGCCAAGATACATACTGATAGTCGGCGCCTCTATCTCGATGACAGGCAGCTGCTCCGGAGTTTCTTTGTCAGCGATAGTCTCCCCGATATGCGCCTCGGATATACCAGTCAGTGCGACAATGTCTCCGGCTGATGCTTCTACAACTTCCTCACGACCAAGACCGCGGCTCACAAACACCTTGTCAATCTTCGCGCCAACAGTAGATCCGTCCGTCTTTATCAATACAACTGCAGCGCCTTTTTTAACACTCCCTCGATGTACGCGTCCAATAGCATATTTTCCAAGGAAGTTATCGTACTGGAGTGCTGCCACAAGCAACTGTAGTGGTTGAGTGCTTTCAACTTCCGGCGATGGGATTTGGCTCCGGACTGCTTCGAAAATTGGCGAGAGATCACTTTTTTCTTCGACGCTTTCAGGCATTGTCACCCATGCCTTAGCCTCGCGAGCAATAGCATAATAGATCGGATAGTGAAGCTGAGACTCATCGGTCGCGAGTTCTAAAAACAAGTCCGCTAGTTCGTCTTCTACCTCGTCAATACGACGTGCTGGTTTGTCAATTTTATTAATAACCACAACCGGCTTTAGCCCTAGCTCGAGCGCTTTACTGAGTACGAATTTCGTTTGTGGCATCGGTCCTTCCTGGGCATCGACAACGAGAAGCACTCCGTCCGCCATATTGAGCGTTCGTTCAACCTCTCCAGAAAAATCTGCGTGCCCAGGCGTGTCGATGATATTTATTTTTAAATCGTCCCAATAAATAGTTGTTTGCTTAGCAGTTATGGTAATGCCTCGCTCTCGCTCCTGGTCGCCGCTGTCCATGATAAGCTCTTGACTCATCTCTGCCTGATTATCACGGAAGGTATTTGATTGTTTTAAGAGTCCATCAACAAGCGTCGTTTTACCATGGTCAACGTGCGCGATGATAGCTATATTTCTAATATTTTTTGCGTCAGTCATAAAATAAAGGCCAATACTCGGCCTCTCCTTATGACAAATTATAACATACCCCGGCGAGCTTTACCGGGGTATGAAATGTAATATCGAGATTACTTTTGTGACGATTTTATGAAAGTACTATTGGCCAGTTCCAGTGTCCGTATCATCATTGTCAACGCCATCAGGACCGCGGTCGATAGCATCAGCCGCATTTTTAGTCGCGTCCTTAGTCGTTTGAACAGTGTTGTTGGTTGCTTCACGAATCCTATCGTCTAGCGCACCGCCAGTACGATCATAGGCAACCCACGCTAGAATAAGAGCAATCGTTGCTACACCGAGAGCCAGCCATGTCAGCAATGTCGTTCCAGCACCAGCGCTTCCACCGTTTACCACTCGTGTTTCTCGTACTACACCGTCATCTTCATATCGAGCCATTTTATAAATCCCCTTTATCAGGTTAGTTTATTGTTCGTATATAGTATCCGTGAACAGCGGCTGCGTATGTGATTTTTGTTACATAACCATAAAAAATAGCTCAGGCATTTCTATCTGAGCTATTTTTTATGGTGGGCGCTGAGGGGCTCGAACCCCCGACCCCCTCGGTGTAAACGAGATGCTCTAGCCAACTGAGCTAAGCGCCCGTGCGATATAGTGTATCATACGGGGAGATTACATACTCAATCAATTTGATTTTAGCACCATCATTCGGTTATAGGCATGTAAGAATACTCCACTTTTTAATATTTTGTAACTTTTTTTGGTGCTGTACTGTATATAGAGTATGCAAAAAAAGGACGAACACTGGCTTATTAGCCAAAGTTTAAACGAAAATCATCAGGCATATGCCGAGTTGGTCAATCGTTATAAAGATGCATTGTATAGTCATAGCTTTGCAATCGTAAGGGACGAGGATGTCGCTGAGGATATCACACAAGACAGTTTTATCACTGCTTATTACAAGCTCTCTCAGTATAATCCGGCTTACAAATTTAGTACTTGGCTGTTCAAACTAGCTACAAACAAAGCTTTGAATTGGCTCAAGAAAACAGCTCGTGAAGTGGCAGTTGATGATGAGTTGATCGCAAGAATTGCGAGAACTCAGCCAAATCCGGCCCAGTCAGCCGAAATGACGGAGCTACATGCCGCAGTAGATAAATTGCAGCCAAAATACCGGGCTATTATCAGCCTGTATTATTGGCAGGGCTTAACGTATAGCGATATCGCAGCTACGTTGAACACTCCCGAGGGTTCGATCAAAGGATGGATGTATCGTGCCAAAGCCGAGCTAAAGAAAGGATTATTATGAAAAAGATCGATAAAATGCTTGCAGATTATAGCGGGCCAAAACCTGCTCGTCAGCTCAGCTCAAACTTTACACAAAAAATTATTAGCGAAATCGAACGGCGTCCGCGACCACAGAGTCGTTGGGCAATGTTTAAGGAGATGATACCTATGAAAACACTACCAAAACCTACCGCTACAGCCATAGCGGCCTTTGCGGTAATCGCTCTATCGGGTACTGCCTATGCGCTTTATGCCTGGTTGCCAGCCAATGTGCACCTTGGTGATGCCAAAACTTTGCCGAATGGCAATCGTGTTCTAGCCTTGAGTGCCGAAAACTGTAACTACTTTGGGAGTAAACCCCAGGGCGGCCAGGAAGCTATCTATTACGAGGTGAAAAAAGACTCCACATTATCAAATCAGCAGGCAATTGCTATGATGCAAGGTATCTGTGAGGATAATCAGGTAGATGCAGTCGTGAGTAGCATCATCAAGTCACTCGACGACGTCGATAATCCTCTGCGCGGCATCGGGTACATAGTGCAGTCTGTAGACGACAAAAGCATTGTTGTGACGCAGCCTTCGAGCGGACAGGAGGCAACAACCTACGCTATCGGGAAAGCTGTCAAAGTATATGACAGACAAAACAGTTCGACACTGAATACGATCGCGGTAGGTGATACAGTTGCTCTCATCGCAGAAGACCACCATGCCTTACCAGCTGAGAGAGATTTACAAGTCTCAGATCACATGAGCAACCCGGAGCAGATTGTGTTGCGTGCGATTGTAAAAACTCCTAAATACACCGGAGACTCTAGCACCTTCTATAAACACCTCGGCAAAGACTTTGTGCGAACCGACCCATGTGGTGATGGAAATTTCTGTCGTGCCTACGAGTTCGACAAATAGATAACGTAGTAAATAATCTCTTGCATTCACATGAGTATTCGGCGGGTCGTATCGACCCGCCGAATGTTTGTTATTCTAATTTGGTGCGGATGAGAGGACTTGAACCTCCACGTCATTGCTGACACTAGCACCTGAAGCTAGCGCGTCTACCAATTCCGCCACATCCGCATGCGAGACTATTATACATTACCGTGGCTTCAACAATTACATCTTCGGTAAAAAGTCTGCGAGATGTACAAAACTATATTTTTTCCGAAGCAGAGGGACCAGATCTTTTATCTCTGTTCCTACTTTCACGCCGGGATTAAGTGTCCCGTATGGGTCAGCCGCTTTTTTCAGTTGCTCAAATAGTCCAACTACATCATCACCCGCCTGAAGACGGGCATACGTGGCACGCAGCCTTCCGTCGCTATGCTCAGATACGATAGACCCGCCGAGCTTGATAACGACTTTGTAGTATTCATCCATCAGTTTGAAAAGTCCTTGACGATCACCGACCTTTCCGAGATCCACGAGCGGCAGAACATGCACGTTATTACTGATAGTATCTGCCCAAAGTGCGGCTTCAAAATGATGTTTTTTACATAATGCCTTCGCCTCAATCATAAACTGGTGAAGTGCTGCAGCCGGAACAGCGACGTCCTCAATAGCCGGCACCGCCGATATACCACCGGTGTCATAACTCATAAACATCGATGTGGCATATCTGAGTGACCATAATTTCTCTAGATCATCGAAGTCTTCGGTGACAATATATGACTCTGAAATTGTGCTGATTTGTTTTTCAGCATGTTTTACGAATTTAGAGCGTACCCGAGAAGATACATCATCGCATTCGGCAACGAGAATCGCTGACGGCATCGCACCCCCGACGGCAAGATCAGCAGGAATGGCAATATTGTTATGCTTCTGAACAAATTTTAGTACCTCGCCATCCATTACCTGTAGTACGCTTGGTTTTAAACGTTCTAACTTTCCGGCAGCTTCCAGGGCATCATCAATAGAGCCAAATGCAGCCATCATGAGAGCGGATGCAGGCGTGTAGCTGGCGACTCTGATAATAGCTTCGGTGATAATCCCTAGCGTTCCCTGCGAACCAACAAACAGAGGTGTTAAGTCAACACTACCGCCTTTACCCTCAATATATTCAAGCGCATAACCTATTCCGTCTTTCGATATTTTTAGTGAGTTCTTGTACTGATCAAAAGCCGCCATGTCATCTTTTAGTATCGCGTCTACCGCACGGTAGAGCTCTCCCTCTAGGGTTGCCAGTCCGCATTTGCGGCTTAACTCGCGTTTACTGATACGACCAGTCTGGATAATTTCGCCATTTGCGAGCACTACTTCTAAACGATCGACCCACTTTCTCATATCTCCGTACTTGTGAGATTTTATACCGGCAGAATTATTAGCAATCGCCCCGCCGATAGTTGAGTATTCATATGACGCCGGATATGGTGGCAAAAAAAGACCATGAGTATGCAGTGTTTCTTGCAGTGATTTAAAATTTACCCCTGGTTGTACACGTACAAGTTTCTGCTTCGTGTCGAGTTCGAGGATTCGGTTCAAATGCGCCGGAAATGACAAAATGATGCCCTTGCCTATGGCCGCACCACTGAGATCAGTTCCATTGCCACGAGCAGTGACTGGCAAAACATGGCCTTTTTCAGCCAGCTGCCATGTAAAACGGGCAACTTTTCGGACATCATTTGTCGTCCGCGGGTAGACGACGAGACTTGGTTTTATAGTCAAGACACTCGCATCCGTCGCAAACTGTGAACGGATTCTTTCGCTATCAAAAACCTCGCCGGCAACATGTTCTTGCAGATAGCTCGCGACTTTGTTCATTTAGTTTTCCCCCGCATTTCTGAGTCCTATGATAGCATGAGCGCGTTTACTCTGCTATCTCTTGAGAAAATATTTCATTTCCAGTACAATACCTCAGTACTTTTATCGTTACGTGGTAGCGGGTGGCTGAAACGTTGATATCCGTCGACGCACACATCGAACCACGATAATCATTTGCACTTTTCATTAAAAGCACGCCCAAACATTATGCAGTGGTGGCGGAATTGGTAGACGCGCTAGCTTGAGGGGCTAGTGAGCATTGCGCTCGTGGAGGTTCAAGTCCTCTTCACTGCACCAATATACAAATCAGTCCTTGTGACTGGTTTTTTATTGTAAAAATTAAGGTGTTTTAAACTGCTCGTCGCTTTGAATGGTCCACGTTTCTATCTGGTGGTATCGGTTCAAGTCATCAACAACTGCCGTCTCGCGAGCCATCGACATCGTTCCATCAGTCATGATGTAGTGGAGATGCGGCTGGTAGAGTGCAACGGCCGGGGCATCGGCCACCCATTGCTTATAAAACGATAGGTATTTTGCTTGCCGTAGGTCAGGCTCTATCCTTGCACGTGCCCCGATGAGCGCATCATCAACCGTTGATGATTTATAGTTCGAGAGATTATACCCGCGCACACTTGCCTGTGACGAATGCCAATACGCAAAAACATCTGGATCCGCACCAAGCGCGAGTTCGTATATAAGAACGTCATAAGCACGCGGCTTTATGATATTCTGCTCAAGCGTATCAGCATCGACTTTTTGTATGTTTACAGACACGCCGACTGCCTGCCATTGTTTTGCTAATGTCTCGGCAACTTCTATAAAGTCGCCTCGCTTCGGAGCGACAATTATCAGCGTTAATGGTTGTCCGTCTTTCATGCGCGATCCATTCTGGCCACGAACCCAGCCTGCTGCATCAAGTTCGGCTTCTGCGGCTGCCTTGTCGAACATAGCTTGGGATGTATCTACACGACCCCCGATCTGATCTGCGAGCAATGGTCCATACAGAGGCGACGCAAGACCACCGATACTCTTTATGATCTCGCGCTGGTTAGTTGCCTTGACGAGCGCCTTACGTACCGCGGCGTCTTGGAGTATAGGGCTGTCCATTCTCAAAAATGCGAAGGCCGCGTTGTTCAACTTTGCGGATGATACTGTAACGCCATTCGGTGAATCTTTTTTTATCTCCATAACATCACGTGCTGTGACATCATTTGCCGCATTTATCTCCTGACTCAAGAACCCTTTTCGAAGATCATCATGCGTTTTAAAAGTATGAAGCTGGAACCGTTCCAACTTAACGGGTCCTCGGTAATAACTGTCGTTTCGAACCAGCGAAAGTACCGCTCTGTCGGTTGCAGGGTTTATGCTCTGAATATTTCTAAAAACGAATGGACCGCTGCCAACAGGTTGACGATTAAAGGTATTTTCTCGCATACGGGCGGGCGCTGTTGTTTCCAATATATGCTTTGGCAAAATTCCAAATGTTAATGCATGCGGGAAAGGCGCATATGGGTTATTCAAAACGAACTTGAGAGTATATCGGTCAATCTCCTCAACCTTTATGTCTTGCCACGTCCGATACATATACGACCGACTGGCAGGATTCTTAATGAGCTTCATTGTAAACATAACGTCATCGGCCGTAACTCGCTTTCCGTCGTGCCAGTTTGCGTCCTTGCGCATGTGCACGGTGTATTCTTTGCCGTCATCTGAACGAGTATAGGTTTCGGCCAAATCAGACTCAAGGTTGTTTTGAGCATCATAGCGTAACAGTGATGAAAACAAGAGGTTGCTCGCAGAACGTTCAGATTGCGTGGCCGCATAGATTGGATTTAGCGTATCAAGTCGTCCGACAACCCCTTCGGCATACATGCCACCTTCCACAGGCTGTTTTGCCACATAGTTCGAGCGTATCCATATCAGCTGTAGAAGCGTCACAACCACTAGTAAACTTGCCAGCAGCAGCCAGCCTATCGCATGCCGTCGAACTTCTTTGAGGTTTGCCCAGCGAGATATAATGAACCGGTGTGCATGACGAATAGTCAGGTTCTCTATGCGACGGGCACGGCTCCGCACCTGCTTACTGCTAGGTGTTTTTAGCCGCGCAAACCGTTTCCACTGACTCGAGGTTGGGTCGTCTTTTGCCACTTTCCTCTTTCCCGCCCCTCCTATTTCGCTACTATGAGACTGATGAGTATAGACAGCACGAACAGCACCGCAACCACAATCGTAGCCTCATATAGGCTTTTGTCGATACCGCGACGCGTCGTAAAAAGCTCACCCGAACTTCCAAACCCTGCCCCAAGACTGGCGCCGCGTGCTTGAAGCAAGATAAAAAGCGTCATCAGAACCGCTGTTATCACAGTGACGATAGGCATAAAGTCAACGATTGTTTTCATAATGTCATTCATACGGATATCTCCTTCGTATTACCCTGTATCTCGAGCAATCCACTGATAATATAGTTTAACAGACTGATGATAACTCCGACCAATATCGCCGCGAGAAAGCTTATATCCATATGAGGAACGAATTTGAGGGCAATGTAGACCATCAGGCCGTTAACTACCAACATAAATAGTCCAAGCGTGACTAGAATAGCAGGTAATGCAAGGACAACTACGATCGGTTTGAGCAGGCTGTTGACTAATGACAAGATAAGGCCGGCCAACATAAAAGTCGTGGTCGATGCTCCGGTATCATCAAAGCTAGCACCGAGCATACGGCTAGCCAACCACAACCCGAACGAGTTCAATATCCAGCGCAGTACAAAGACCGCAAATTGTTTTCGCATATTTGGGTTCATTATACCTTAGGTATTACCAGTCCGTCGACAATTTTGCACTCAAGTTCTTATGCCCATTCTCTGTTATGAGAACATCGTCTTCTATACGCACTCCGATTCGTTCCCCTGGTATATAAATCCCCGGCTCAACAGTGACCACCATCCCAGGTTGAAAAACTGGTTGCTTTTCAGCATGCAGTGCGTCGTGTACGTCGAGCCCTAGTCCATGTCCTATAGCATGAGGGAAATATTTGCGGTAGTCGGCGACTGGCAACCCCAGTTTGTCGATCGCGCCTTCCATGATTGTTCTCACCCGCTCTTCGTACTCCTGAAAACTAAGCCCCGGTTTAAGCAAATTAATGCACCGCGACTGAACCTCGCATACAGCCGCATGTACGGTTTTTTGGCGCTTGCTCGGAGTACCTATTGCATACGTCCGGGTTATATCCGCGGCATATCCGTCAACGCAGGCGCCCACATCGATGAGAAGGAGCTCTTTCTTTCGTAGTGACTGGTTGTTCTGTACATAATGAAGTGTGCAGGCATTACCCCCAGCGGCAACAATCGGTGTATAGGCGTGCCCCGAGGCACCGCCCCGACGAATCTCATGAGTCATCGCTGCTTCTATCTCGTATTCATATTTTGCAGTCTTCAGCGCTATTTTTGCCGCCTCAAAGGCCTTAATAGTGATAGTTATAGCTTTTTCAATGGCGACAATCTCCTCAGGCTGTTTTATAGCTCTGAGCTGCGCGAGCTCCCGAGTACACACTTGAACAGTTTTAAATGTTCGTTCTAACACCTTATGTAACTCGCTTTGCGCATGATTCAGCTGCATATTCATCTCAGTTAGAAAACGAGGTTGTTCAGTAGTGTAGACAATACTATGCGTTTTTGCCCAGGTGCGCATTACACGCATAGCCTCGTCCCTACCGATGATATTTTTTATTCCACTTGCACGCGTAGCATCGAAATTCGACAAACTGCCGTCAAAGATTTGTTTCTGCTCGCTCATATCTGGTCTTACTAGGTATTCTTTCCCGCTGATGCCATCTTGCATCCACCACCAATCCGGCTCCGTGATTCCTGTGAGGTAGTAAAAATTCGCCTCCTGAGCAAATGGTACAACGCAGTCATGCCTGTGCTGCATCTCCCCATACCCTGTTATAACGATAAGCGAGCCGTGCTTTAGCGATTCCCTAAGACGTGAGCGATTTAACTCGAAAAATGACGCGTTCATAGTACTAAGTTTACTCGCTCGCTTTGGCTTTTTCGTTCTCCGGGTGAAACCACGCATATATCTTGTTGCCGAGCTTGTCGCCAACGACTGCCTGAAGCTGCTCCCGCGAAGCAGTTTTTGCCCCTAGCCCACTGCCAAAACTTGCTACGATTTTTTTTCTGGTCGCAGATCCAACACCGGGTATATCATCTAGGATGCTTTTTGTCGCGCCTTTTCGTTTTAGCGTGGAATGGTAGCTGACGGCGAACCGGTGTGATTCGTCCCGAAGACGTTGCAGCAGTTTCACAATATGGTGGTTTTTCGGCAGACTCACTAGGGTAAAATCGCCTTCGTCTTCCGTTCCTGCCATATAGCCATCTTGCGTATACAATGCGACGTACTTACTTTCGAGCGCTTTGCCGCCGAGCGGCATAGTATGCGGTTCATCGAAAGGACTCTTTTCTCGTGCCCATGCTTTGATACCCGGGATATTCAGGCTAACATCGGAAAGAGTTGCTGAGACCACGATCTGTTCATCCCGCTTCGCAAGCCCGATCATCGGAATATCGATACCTAGCTCTCTTACAACCCCAGCTGCAGCCGACAGCTGCCCTTTTCCCCCGTCGATAACTATCAGATCAGGTCGGGGCCAGTCGTCATGTTTTTTGCTGAAGCGCCTGCTCATGGTTTCGCGCATATGGCCAAAATCATCGTTACCCGGCAAACGCATCTTAAACTTGCGGTACTGACTCTTGTCTGCCAGTCCGTTTGTTGCTACGACCATGCTCGCGACATTGTTTGTTCCGCTCATGTGGGAAATGTCATAGCCTTCGATTCGTTTTGGTACAGTCTGGAGCCCAAGTAGCGTCTGGAGCCCAGCCAACCCCTGATCTTTGCTGATATCCATAAATTCCCTGTCGCCAAAAACAATCTGCCGCTGCAGCTCATGCAAGTTACGCAAACGGTTGCGAAGCAGTGCCGCTCGTTCGAAATCATGCTCACTCGCCGCTTTTTTCATATCCCGCTCAATCTCTTTGATGAGAGCTTTACGCTCACCCTTCAGGTAGCGGATTAGCTTTTTTAGAGTCTCCTTATAGGCGACGGAAGAAATTTTCTGCGCTTCGACCCCTGGACAAAGGCCGATATGGTACTGCAGGCAAAGCCGTTTTGGCAGCGTTTCGTGGGTACTATAGGGGAAAACGCGCCGCAGATACCTGAGTGCCTTTCGCACAGCCCACCCGTTATAGTAGGGGCCGAAATACGTCGCACCATCATCGAGCGGGCCACGAGTATAGGTTATGGCCGGATACGCGTCATTCATCGGGATACGGACATACAACTGGCTTTTGTCATCGCGTAGCAAAACGTTATAGCGTGGTTTGTAGCGCTTTATCATTTCCGACTCTAGAAACAACGCATCGAGCTCCGTTTCGACCGGTATCCACTCCGTATCTGTTATTTCAGCCACGAGTGCGTCGGTTTTGACATCACGCAGACGAGACTTTTGGAAATACTGCCGCACCCTGTTGCGAAGACTGGCCGCTTTTCCCACGTAAATAACCTCTCCTGAGCGCGATTTATGGAAATATACTCCTGGTTCAGCAGGTAATTCCTTTAGTTTTTTTAAGAGTTTGTCGTTCACTCTACCAGTATAGCCTGAGACAGCTTTTTTGATGTACTTTTCATCTGTTAAACAGGTATTTTATGCATGTTTCGTCATAATGAATGAAAATGAACATCAACAGAGGTGGTGACACTTTTGCTTATAATTCTTGTGTTTTTTTATAAACATGGGAAAAGATATTGACATTAGCTCTTTTTTGTGATACTATGTAAGCAACCTCAGGCGAGGTGGGAAACAAAGGAGACAGCCTGATCCAGGCATACTCTGGAGGAACCCCTTCTGATCGTGAGGCGTCGTTTAACAATCTAGCCAAGAGTTTGCGACGCTTTTTCACGTGTTTTAACGTAAGTTACTCGCAAACTAGATAGTCATTGGGTTTCTAGCTAGAGTCTTTGTACTCGCAAGTGCCCAAGACATCAACTACTGCAATTTGGGGTGGTACGGCTTATCGTGTGCATATGTATTTGCGTGCATAGGATAAGTCGTACCACCAGCTGGAACAGCCAGCTTACGACGAGATCCGAAAGGAGTATGATGATGCGCAAGCTCATCGCCGCTCTCTTCACGGCGCTCGCCGTGATGCTGAGCATGTTCTCGTTCACGGCACCCGCCGCGAACGCCGCCGACAGTGTCGTCGACCAGAAGGCCTCCTCGTTCTTCAGCTCCCTCGCGGAGCAGATGCGCGAGAACCTCTGCGAGACCACGAACGAGTCCTCTGACGGTGTGAACTACACCTACGAGGTGTGCGCTCACGCTGACGGCTTCTCATCGGCTAAGGCCATCGCCAAGGCAAAGGCCCGCACGACGGCTGATGGCCGGCTCGTTCTGAGCTTCATCATGCCGGACGGTCTGCCGCAGTCGCAGCAGCAGTCATGCAAGGTGATTCCGGCTGGGACCACCTACGTCAACGACTACTACGACTCGACCGGACACCGCCACTGGATCAAGAAGGTCGCCCCCGCGGGCGGCGTCAAGATCTGCTTTGACGGCAAGGTCTGGCGCGTCGTCAAGTGCGGCAACGTTGTCAAATGGAAGCCTCCTGCGGTCAAGAAGACGAAGGTTTTCAAGGGTCGCTACAAGGTTGTTCAGCGACAGAAGCTGTGGGCGAAGGCTGTGGCAAGCGCCACTGCCAAGTCCACGAGCACTGTCGCCGCAACACTGGCGACCGGTCCGTGTGCCGGTACCTCGGCGAGCGCTCAAGCGACTGCCGATGCCGCGTCCAAGGCTGTCGCCAAGGTGTGGGGCTGGAGCAAGTCCAAGCTCGACGCCAAGGTGGAGGGCACGCGTGGTCAGCTGCTCGTTGACCTCAAGAACTCTCTGAAGGGCAACGCATCGGCGACAGCGATGGCGAAGGCAAAGACCGACGTCAATGCCAAGATCGTCTGCAACGTTCCCGAGCAGCCGGTGACTTACGATTCGCCGACTGTGAACGTTGCGCCGATGGCGTGCGTGGCGCCGGGTGACACGACGACCGCTCAGGTCACTGTGTTCAACCCGAACGCCAACGACGACACGGTGAAGCTGACCTTCCGAGGCCAGACCTACACCAAGTTGGTGGCGGCGAACAGCAGTGTGACGTTCGAGTTCCCGGGGCTTGCTCCGGGTTCCTACAACGGCACCGCGTTGCTCGTCACGGCCAACAAGTCGGCCCCGTTCACGGTCAACGTGGCGGAGTGCGTCTACCCGGCACCGACCTTCATCCAGTTCCGGGAGTTCAATGACCTCTACGTGTCGTTGCCCGGAATGCCGACCACGATGGACCACTGTGTCACCGTCGACTTCCCCGCTGGTCACAGCGGAGAGGTCGTCTGGACGGCTCGGTTCGGCTCCTTCACCACGGTGAAGAAGCCGGCTGCTGACGGTGTGCAGGTTTGCTCTGCCTACACGGCGCCTACCGAGGTGCCGCCAGGCGGAAAGGACACAATCACCGTCACGGCCACCGACTCGGTGACCGGAAAGTCGGTCACTCAGACGACAGCGCCTTTCACCATCAAGTCCTGGCCAACGACCCCGTGAGCTAGGTCAACGCAGTAGTTGAGGGGGTGCGGACCTAAAAATCCGCACCCCCGCAACTCAACTTTTAGAGATTCAATGACTATCTAGTTTGCCTATATCAAGTCAATAAGCTTTCAACTCACATAAGGAGAAGTTTATGAAGAAATTAGCTCTTTTTGCTGCAGCTTTGGCTGTAGTACCAACCCTTGCGGCTACCGCACCTGTCTTTGCCGACAGCCCTGGTCAGCTGCAAAACAGTGAAAACTTTTACAAAGTTAAGAACGTTACTAAAGGTACCGACTACGCTAAAAGCGTTAGCGCTACTTGTGGTGACACCGTAAAGTTCAGCACCATGATCGCTAACGGCGAATTTGGTCTGCTTTCAAACGTCATGGTTAAAACGACGCTTGCCGGTGCAACGACTGTTTCAGCAACTAACGCTGCTGGTCAGACAACAAGCACTTCGGGAAGTGTTCAGGTTAACCTCGACAAGGGTACGCTCGCATACGTTGCTGGTTCTACCCAGAACCTCAGCGAAAACGGTACCGTACTTGAAACACTTGGTGACACAATTACTACAACCGGCGTTAACATGGGAAGCCTAAACGGCTCAACGGCTGAATTCGTTCAGTTCCAAGCTAAGGTTACTTGTGACACCGCCCCTGTCGTAAAAGACATCAAAGTCTGTGAACTCGGTACCAAGACGATCATAACGATCAAAGAGAACGAGTTTGACGCTACGAAGCACACAAAGGATTTGAGCAAATGTGACGCTACACCAGTAACGCCACAAACTCCTCAGACTCCTGCGAAACCTGCAGCTCCTGCAACTATCGCTGCAACAGGTCCTGCTAGCACATTCGCTGCTATGCTTGGCCTCGGTGCGGTAACTGCAGCTGCAACGTACTTCGTACGTTCACGCCGCAACATTCTTGGCTAGAGAGTCTGACCGCTCTTTCCTGTCTCAGGGAGGAAGTCCTTCAGACACCCTTAAAACAGCCCCGGTTCTACCCGGGGCTGTTTAGTTTATAAACGTTCACGAAGACGACTAGTCTCTATAATGTCCAGAATCAGTTGTTTATAGTTTGGATCGGTAGCGTATTTGACTTCCCGGCCTACTAAAATGTCCAGATAGGCGCCATCATCGTCTGGAAACTGCAGTGCTTCGGAAAAATACGGACTATGGGCAATAAAATTGATGTAGTCTCTGAGTCCTTCTTCCGGCGAGGCATATGAACGAAAGGACGCTGTCTGCATCTCTTCCCGCCCGTTTATGACTTCTCGCGTTTTGTACTCTACGACTTTTCCTGACCATTTGCTACCGGCTTTTATTCCGAAATAGTTATGATGTTTCGTCGCCAGATCGCTTTGTCCCCAGCCGGACTCTAGAATCGCCTGCGCGACAAGGACTCGTTTGTTTACGTCACCTTCTAGCCTGGATGCCGCGTCAGAGATGTCACTAAAGAACTTTTCTTTGGGTTTGCTCATGATCAATCAACCGCGGTTTTTCCGACCGCGACGAGGCCTCGTTCACCGAGTTGGAGTTTGTTGGTCCTGACTTGCAAAATAGATTTGTCCGTTTCATTTCCGCCAATAGTCGTTACTGTTTTACCATCGCTCTGCAGAACCATCGCGATATGCTCCGAACTTCCACCATCGGGCGTTTCACCAAAATAAAACAGCACATCACCGAGTCTCGGAACGTATCCTTCCAGCTTATCCGCCTCGACATATGCATCTGCTGCCAAATAGTAGTCCTTTACGCTGCCAACACCAGCGATCCGCCAATACTTCGTTTCAGGGTGCGTCCATGGTATTCCCGCCTCAAAACGTAGCCAGCTAATAAAGTCCGCACACCAGGACTCCTCGACACCTTCGGTATATTTCATAACTGTTTCGTCGTATCCGATCGGCCGCTTATAGTACTCCTTTTTTGCTAGGCCGAGTAGCTTTTTTTGGACTGTCGTAAGCGTCCCCGTATCGATAGTAGGAAATGGTTTTAAGGGTGCTGCTCTTTTTCCGGCGACGGTGGGTTTCGTCGCCTGTTCTGCAGAAGCTTGTGGTGTGTCATGACGAACAAAAAAGACCAGTCCTACAAGCAAAACAGCGCTCAGCGCCCAAAATCTACCAACCTTCCTTACGCCTGCAGGCGCGGCCACACGCGAAGAGCGCTCATAGCTGGCAAATGATTTGTTCCGACGGTTTTGCATTGTGTGTTTTTTTTGGTGGTTAGTAAGGAATATTATAGCATAAGTGCTTATTTAAATGTGCTCAGACAGCAACTTTTTTTGCCCCGTCTATTTTCCTGCACTCAGCAGTATGAAACAGTAAGTCAGGATTTTTCTTGCATTTCTCACAAATTAGGACGAGATTGTTGCATTCGGTATGTGCACAGTTTTCAAAATTGCTTGTTTTCCCTTGGCAGTGAGTGCACTCACCGATAGTTTTAGCGTGATCGGAAAAATTCGTAACCATGCGTTTATCAAATACCCGTAGTGCCCCTTCCCAAAGCCCGTCATCACCGTATTTTTCACCGTATTTCACTATGCCACCGTCAATCTGGTAGACCTCTTTGAACCCGCGTTTTTTCATCATGGCAGATATAACTTCACAGCGGACACCTCCGGTACAGTAGCTGATGACTTTTTTGTTTTTTATATCGTCGTATTTATTACTTTCCAGTTCGGCCATAAAGTCCCGGGAGGTATTCGTGTTCGGAACAACAGCGTTTTTGAACTTTCCGACCTTCGCTTCGTGAGCATTTCGGCCGTCAAAAAACACCACGTCATCACCGTATTTTTCAACCATTTCATTCACCTGCTCCGGCTTGAGATGTTTACCCCCGCCAATAACGCCATTTTCATCGACATCAAATTCATCATCACTGTTCTTGAAACCTACTAGTTCGCGACGGTGTTTCACGCTCATACGTGGAAAATCGTCGCGACTACCGTCAGACCATTTGAAGACTATGTCTTTAAAGCCAGGAAACTTTTTTGTTTCTTTTATATATGACTTTAAGTCTTCCATGTGGCCTCCGACCGTGCCGTTGAGGCCATGCCGACTAACGAGTATGCGCCCTTTCAGATTCAAGCCGTCGCAGAGCGTTTTCTGCCACAACTTAACCGCTTCTGGGTCGGAAAGCGGAGTGAATTTGTAGTACAAAAGTATCTTCTGCATAGATTAATAGTATAACAAAAACAGAGGTAGACCAGTCAATACAGAACCGACATTCCGGGGTTTTGTATTGTTATATGATTTAATATTCAGGTTTTTCTTCAGTCTTCTCTTCGACTGGAGCAGCATCTTCTGCACCGTTTTCGGCTTCTACCTCGGACTCATCCTCGGCATCACCGGCAGCCGCTTCGTTAGCGGCCTGCAATGCAGCAGGTTCCCAGACACTAGCAACCATCGTATCGAGAATAGTTGGCTTTTCGGCTTCTTCATCCTCACCCTCTTCCTCTCGACCGGTATCATGTTCAACAAATTCAACGCCTTCAGGTAGTTTTGCATCACCGAGCGTGACTTTTTCACCGGCTTCTTTTAGATGCGCAGTTGAGATTTCGATAGCCTCAGGTAGATCCATCGGCAGTGCGCGAACTTCTATCTTGTCGATGTTCTGCAAGATGATAAGTCCTGCCTTTTCCGCTTCACTCTCACCTTCCTCGGTCAGACGAACTGGCACCTCAGCGTTAACTGGTTCGTTTGCTTTAACAGCGTGAAATGAGATGTGGCTGAGTGAGTTCTTCGTTGGATCAGTTTCCGCTTCTTTGATCATGGCTATGCGTTTTTTACCATCGATATCAAGGTGAATCGGCGTATGCGTTCCTGCGGCGCGGTAGACTTTCGCGATGACATTGTATTCGGCCTGTACGGAAACAGGCTCCATACCAGGACCATAGACGACGCCGGGCAGCAAACCTTCACGACGCAGTTTGGCGACTTTTTTACCGTGAACATCCCGTTTAGCTAGTTTAAGATTGATTTTGTCTCCCATCTCTCTCCTCCTTTGGATACTTGTTCGGAAACTTACTATTTATGTTCAACTACTCTACCATACCCCTGTTATTTTTGCAACATCTGCTACAATGAATAGTTAGTGGAAGCGTTACTTCATCTTATTACCCAATTCGGACCGTTTGCCGTACTTGCAGTTATCTACGCAGAGACGGGCCTGCTACTGGGGTTCTTTTTTCCTGGCGACAGTCTGCTTTTTACTTCCGGGTTCCTCGTTCAGCAAGGCTATTTCGATATCAACATCCATCTTTTCGTTTGGCTGCTATGGGCAGCGGCTGTGCTCGGCGAGAGCACCGGCTATATCTTTGGCCGCAAAGTCGGCCGCAAGCTGTTTGAGCGCGAAAATACTCGACTGTTCAAAAAAGAACGGCTGGTAGCAGCTGAGAGTTTCTATAAAAAATACGGATCGCTCACTATAGTGCTGGCAGTTTTTGTACCGATAGTCCGAACCTTCGCCCCTATCGTCGCCGGTGTCAGCAAGATGCCGTACCGGCTTTTTATACCATTTAACCTATTGGGAACATTTATCTGGACCTTTGGGTTTACCTACCTCGGCTATTACGCGGGCGAAGCGCTTCATCGGATGGGAGTAAACGTCGAAGTTGCCGCCCTCATCATCATCTTCCTTAGTATTAGCCCGATGATCTACCACGCCCTGAAAGAACCGGAAAACCGTACTAAACTCATTGAAGCCACTAAACGCCAGCTAGCAGTCGTCTTCAACCGACGAAAAAAACTATAAAACGTCTTTGAGATATTTTCCGGTATGACTTTTTGCCGTTTTAGCTATCTTCTCTGGAGTGCCTTCGGCGATGACCTGGCCACCGGCAGCACCACCCTCTGGACCCATGTCTATAATATGGTCTGCCGATTTAATGACATCCAAATTATGTTCGATGATAACCATACTGTTGCCGGTTGCAACTAGCGCCTGCAGGACATGAAGTAGCTTTTTGACGTCCGCAGCATGCAGTCCGGTAGTCGGCTCGTCGAGTATGTAGAGTGTTTTGCCAGTCGCACGGCGAGATAATTCGGTGGCCAGCTTGATACGCTGGGCTTCTCCGCCAGAGAAAGTCGTAGCGGGCTGCCCTAGGCGGATATAGCCAAGGCCGACTTCGACTAGTGTGTCCATCTTACGTTTGATAGCAGGCAGGTTTTCAAAAAACTCTGCCGCCTGCTCGACAGTCATACCGAGAACATCTGAAATTGTTTTGCCCTTGTAGGTGATTTCAAGTGCTTCTCGGTTATAGCGTTTGCCTTTACAGACTTCGCACTGAACGTAAACGTCTGGTAGAAAATGCATCTCAATTTTAATTACTCCGTCGCCCTGACAGTTCTCACAACGTCCGCCCTTGACGTTAAAACTGAAACGACCCGCTTTGTAACCACGAATTTCTGCCTCTGGGGTTGATGCAAACATTTCACGAATCGGCGTAAATACTCCTGTATAGGTTGCTGGATTCGAGCGCGGAGTGCGTCCGATAGCAGACTGATCGATGACAATAACTTTATCGAGTTGGTCTATTCCTTCGATATTATCGTGCGACCCAGCAACTTCTTGAGCCCGGTGTAGCCGCGCTGCCAGTTCTTTTGCCAATATGTCGTTGATAAGAGTCGATTTACCGGAACCACTGACGCCGCTGACAACCGTTAGCAAACCTAACGGTATATCAACATTAACGTTTTTGAGGTTATGTTCACGAGCATTTTTTATACTCAAAACCTTACCATTTCCCTTACGACGTTTTTTCGGGGTTCCTATCGCAAGTTCACCGCTGAGATATTTTCCCGTAATACTATTTGGGTTCTTTGCAACCTCCTCGGGTGTACCTGCTGCACAAATTTCACCACCGTGCACCCCTGCACCCGGACCAATATCGAGCAGATAGTCAGCAGAGCGAATAGTATCTTCGTCGTGCTCCACGACCAGTACTGTGTTGCCAAGATCCCTCAGATGTTTTAATGTCGCGATAAGCCGGTCATTATCTCGCTGATGCAAACCAATCGATGGCTCGTCGAGAACATAGAGAACGCCCTGCAATCCTGAGCCTATCTGGGTAGCTAAGCGTATACGCTGCGCCTCACCCCCCGAGAGTGTGTTGGCTGCCCGACCAAGCTCCAGATAACTCAGACCAACATCATTCATAAAGCCTAGACGTGCCATAATTTCTTTAAGTATTTGCCTGGCGATTATCAGTTCGTTTTCATTGAGTTTCAGGTCCTTTTCAAACAAACTGAGGGCTTCTTCGACGCTAAGGGTACAGATGTCCATGATATTCAAGTCGTGAACAGTAACTGCAAGTACTTCTGGCTTCAACCGCAGGCCTTTACATGCATGACACGGCCGCTCGCGCATGAACCGCTCTATGTCACGGCGCATGAATTCGCTTTCGGTTTCTTTGTGACGCCGCTCAAGGTTCGGGATAACCCCTTCATAGGTACTGTCGTAACTCCGCCCCATGCTTAGCTTGACCCGATATTTCTGGTTTCCCGTACCGTAGAGTACTTTTTCGAGCGCTTCTTCTGATAAGTCCCGTACCCTTTCATGGATGGAAAATCTATGCGCCTCTGCCAGCGCAGCTAGTTTCTTCATGTACCATGCATCGCTATTAACACGGTTATACGGTCGGATTGCACCCTCTGCAATCGTCAAATTGGGGTTAAATACTAACTCAGGATCGACTTCTAAGCGACTACCGAGACCCGTACAGACCGGACACGCGCCGAAGGGACTGTTAAAACTAAAGAGGCGTGGTTCAAGTTCAGGGATGACAACATCAGGATGATTGACACATGCGTATCGCTGAGAGAACAGATGAGTTGAATTTTCGTCCGCATCCTGCACCATTACTGTGCCGACTGCTATATCAAGTGCCTGTTCAACCGACTGGGCTATCCGTCCCCGGCTTTCCTCGTCATTGACGACACGGTCGACGACGATTTCTATGTCATGTTTGTATTTTTTATCGAGTTCTGGAAACTCATCGAGCGCATAAATAATCCCATCCACCCGAGCACGTGCAAAACCGCTTCGCGTATACTGTTCAGGCACGTGGGCAAACTCACCTTTTTTTTGCGACACGATAGGCGCCAAAATAATAAGCCGTTTATTTTCACCGAGTTTTATGATTTCATCAACGATTGCTTGTGGCGTTCGTTTTGATACCGGTTTACCGTCGATCGGACAGTGCGGGATCCCGATTCGCGCATATAGTAGGCGTAGGTAGTCGTATATTTCCGTAACGGTTGCGACTGTGGAACGTGGGTTGCGGCTAGTTGATTTCTGGTCGATGCTGATCGCAGGACTAAGCCCGTCGATCTGATCGACATCGGGCTTTTCCATCAAACCCAGGAACTGGCGTGCATAGCTACTGAGACTTTCAACATACCGGCGCTGCCCTTCGGCGTAAATGGTATCAAATGCCAGGCTTGACTTACCTGAACCACTGAGGCCAGTGATAACCACCAGCTTATCCCGTGGAATCTCCACGTTGACATTTTTTAGGTTGTGCTCGCGAGCACCAGTAACACGTATAACCTCTGGCATATCCGGACTATTATACGTTTTTTTCTACGTTATGTCACTCATGCCACGTATACTGGTACCTATGGAATCATGGAAATCAAAATGGCGCTCACTGCCTCGATCAACAAGGAAACCCATAGTCATTTTCGTCGGCTTTACCTTGATTTTAATCTCTGGACTTATCGGCTGGATCCCGGGTCCAGGAGGAATGGTGCCATTTCTACTCGGAATAGCCGTGCTTGCTACCGAATTCACATGGGCGGAACGATTTAGGGATCTTATCATCGACTCCGGTTCGCGACTCGGAAAAGCATTGAAAAAATATCCGCTTATAGGTGGATTTATTGTGGCATTACTCTTCTTTTCAGTGTGGGGCTTTGCGTTTTTTCTCTACGAGTATACAAGATAGTTGACTTTTTTTCATATTTGTGATACAATTTAAACATGGTTACTAAACATCGTATCTCGCTGTTTTTATGCGCATTGTCGTTGCTTTTGATTCTTTTTCAAACCCAGCTTGTGACGAATTTAGTCATCTTTTTTGTTCTTGGTGTTGTCCCTGGAACTGATATACGCATCCCTAGCGCATTAATGCTGGTGGTATATCCACTACTGGCATTTGTCTTAGCTCACTGGGCCGTCCGACAGCCTCACTATTTTGGAACTTTCCTGCACAACGATACGGTTGCGCGTCGTTTGGCTCGTAACAACATCGGTAAGCTACAAAAACAGTCGAAACGCCATCGCTAAGTCTGTCTAGCTAGTCGATATCAGCTGGCATGATACTCTCTGCCCAGAGTTGCAGCTCCTCAAGTAAATAGTGATTGCTCGTCGTAACTGCAAGTTTTTGCAACTGTACTAAATAGCTTGGCAAATTTTGTCGCAATTTTTCGCCACGAAAGTCTTCCCACGTTCGTCGCTCCTCATCACTGAGGCTGTCGGAAAATGATCTTGCTTTGTAGCGAAATAGTAACTCGCCGAGTCGTTCATCTATAAACTCGGGGTGAAAGTCAGCAAGCTCGTTTACGTCTGCCCCACGTACTGCACGAACCCGACCTTTATCCTTATCATCAATAAAACTATCGTACAACTGGCCTTCGACATCAACGCTCGGTGCATAGGGTTCTCGCATCTCAAATGCCTGTTTTACTGCTCCGGCAAAACCGGGATTATCCGCAAGCAAACGGACGTGCTTCTTTATAACTTCCAAATCTATAGATAGTCTATGCTGCGTTTCTTCATCCATAACACCGACTGGGGCAACGGCTGGACATTTGTTGTAGCTAAGCTCTTTTACTGGCAAGCGTTGATAGTCATCCGCTTCACGAGCGGCCTTATCCGCAAACAGTACACTCGCGAGCGCTGTGGGTGAAGCCTGGTAAAAAGGCGACGGGTCGTACCGTAGGTCATAGACCAGCACTGACCCAGGTTTTACTCCAGGCGCAATAGGAAACGCTATTGTCGTTTTTTCATATGCCGCATCATAGCGCCCTGAAGCATACACGAACGGCTGAGGGTTTTCTAAATTAACGAGCTTAGCAACCTCTTTCTTGTCCCGCATAGTCAGTAAATATTCAAATAATTTAGGTTGATTTGTTTTTATCAGTTTTGCAACACCGATTAGCGCTTCGACGTCACTCAGCGCGTCGTGCGCTTTTGTATGTACTAGGTTGTTTTCTTTGGCGATAAGCTCCAGCTTATTGACTGCCTTACCGTCCTTATCTACCGGCCATTTAATTCCGTCGGGACGAAGCGCACGAGTCATGCGGACAACATCGAGCATATCCCAGCGGCTGCGACCGTCAGCCCAGGCCCACTCATACGGGTCATAAAAATTCCGCCACAGTGTATGACGGATAAACTCGTCATCGAACCGAACATTATTAAACCCAACTGTAATCGTGTCCGACGTAAACGCCTCGCTTATAAGTAATTTGCAAAATTCCGGCTCACTCAGCCCATCCGTAAGCGTCATCTGAGGAGTAATACCGGTCACCATGATGGCACCGGGATCCGGCAGAATATCGTCGCTGAGGCGTACGAGCACATTTATTGGCTCGCCGACTGGTCGAAGATCAAGATCGGTCCGAATACCTGCAAACTGCATAATACGTTGTGAACGAGCATTGAGCCCACTAGTTTCGAGGTCGTAGAAAAAAAATGTTTTCATCTGCCCTTACTATAACAAATCATAAATTCTACAAAAAAATACAGGTGGGCGTAAATGCATATTATAGTTTATTGACTGATAAATGCATGTTTGTATACGTTTGCTTTTTTTGTTAACATAAGCAGTATGACACAGCGTGATTCGACCAAACACCTCAATACAGTTCTCGGTATCATCGGTTCTGAAGGGCTCTCCGGCCTGACAGTCAGTGCCTCTACCCTACCTGAAGCGCTTGAACTTCTCGATGTCTTCCCTTCTGGACTATCAAAGTCTGAAAAACAGACAATTGTCGCTAATCTTCGAAGGCTCGGACTGGTTGAGATCACCAAATCGGGAAAAACCTTGACAGTACAGCCCTCTGTCAAAGGCGTTCATCGACTGCAGCGTGCCAAGCTAGATGAGCTATTTATCCAGCCACAGCGTAGCTGGGACGGCACATGGCGGATGGTCAGCTACGATATCCCGGCGCGTCATGCCAAGCAGCGACGATTACTTACTTCGCAACTGCATCGTCTAGGTTTTACGCTTGTTAAAGATAGTATGTGGTTTCACCCCTACCCCTGTTTCGATGTCGTTTCTGAACTCATTGCCTACTGTGGTCTAACTCAATTTGTCATGATAGCCGAAATCGCCCGTCTAGATGAAGCAACGCTGGCGAAACTATTTCGACGATATCCAGATTTACGATAAATAAAAATCTCCCTGACTTAGGGAGTTGTAAGTGACAAGGTAGTGTGTAGCCTGGCGGCCGTGGTGGGAGGCAAAACTGCCTACGTGACCACCACGGCCGCCCGAACAAGTATTCAGTTGTTATGAAATTGTTCGTGTGTCGTGCAGGACTAGGAGCACGCCCGTCAATCGATCGAACAGACAGGTGTCGGCAAGCTTTTTAGGCCTGCGCTCTCTTCGTCCGGCATCAGCCTCGCATGTGCGATAGGATATCTCTCAGAGCCAGGGAATGATTTAAAAAGGTAGTTTTACCTGTTAAACCATATCCGGTTGGGAATCCTCTTGGCTAGATCGACACTTCACGTCCTGCACCACGGGGGTGCGACCGGTACGTGAGGCGTGCGGACTGCGTCGTACACCCGACGACGCTCGGCACCGCTTTAACAGACAAAACCACTGGTGAACATCGTTCACCCCTTTCTGTAGATGGGTATCAGATGAAAACACTAGGTAAAACCACTGGTGGGCATTGCCACCCTTTCTACCCTATATGAAACGAACGCTCATAAAGGATTGGTAGTCGGGTCGGGTTGAAACGGCGAGGCCGGCGAAGCGATAGCTAGGTGATGGTGGTCATGGGCGGGCCCATAGTCACCTCCTTCTTACGTACGCGCTTAGCGGGTTGCTAGCGACTCAATCAACGCGCAGCCGCAGGGTGGACACTCTGTGCGCTGGTTGAGCCGCTATAACACTACCTTGTCAAAGGTCGTTAACGCTCAGTTTCCTGAGGTAACATATGCATTATAGCATTATATTTGACTAATGTCAATACTTTTTTATATATTTATTGAATTTCGTCAAGAGTCAATCTGTTATCGTCTATCGCTACGATACTGGTATTTTCTGCCCCAGCCCGGATAAGTTCATGGGTAATCCCCATTTTTCTCATAATATCCCGAAGCCGGTTCACGCTATGTACGTTTTCAAAATCAGTACGCCTGGCAAACTTTTCAATCTTTGTGCCTGTTACTACGAACTCCTCGTTATGCCTTACTACTTTCCATGCAGAATCTAACTCGCGGTCGCTGAGCGATATCGTGGAATCATCCTCTTTTTTCGCTGCAAGCAGTTCAGCTGCTTCGTCCGATTGGCGCTTACGAACGGTAGCGACTTCCTTTGCTAGCCTGCGAAGCACTTCGGAAGTTCCTTCCCTCGCAAGTGATGACATCGCAAGCACCGTAGAGTGTTTCGCCGCATTTTTTAACTTACGAAGCTGGTCTGAAACTATTTCATCGTCTAGCCCATCCGTTTTTGAGAGGACGACAACTTCCGGCAGTTTAGCGAGGTCATGGCTGTAGGCATCCAGCTCAGTCCGTATAGTTTTGTAGGCTGCGGCCGGATCATCGTTATACGCATCGACAAGGTGTAATATGACCGCAGTACGCTCAATGTGACGGAGAAATGCATCTCCCAGCCCCTTCCCTTCACTCGCACCTTCAATTAGGCCCGGGATGTCCGCTATAAGCAGGCTTGTATCGTCTATGTCAGCCACGCCAAGATTCGGCTCAAGCGTCGTAAACGCATAGTCAGCGATGGCGGGTTTTGCACTAGTTACCACGCTCAGAAAGGTCGATTTGCCGGCATTTGGAAAGCCGACAAGCCCAACGTCTGCTAACAGCTTTAGCTCAAGCCGAAGCTCTAGTTCGTCACCTTTTTCGCCTAACTCAGCGATGCGAGGAGCCTGCCGTGTCGAACTTTTGAAATGAGCATTCCCAAAACCCCCGTCGCCACCGCGCGCCACGACCGCAGGCTGTTCATTTACCACCAAGTCAGCTAGCAATATATCGCCGTCATATATTTGTGTACCGACAGGCACCGAGATAGTGATGTTCTTGCCATTTCGTCCGTGTTTTTTACGCTCGCCACCGGGTTGACCGTTTTCAGCCGATAGGATTTTTTTAATACGAAAATCCACGAGCGTGTTGACCCTAGTATCGGCCTGAAAAATAACATCACCGCCTCTGCCGCCGTCGCCGCCGTCCGGACCGCCTTTATCAACATATTTCTCATGACGAAAACTGACGCGGCCGTCACCACCACGCCCTGCCTCAACTGAAACCTTCGCACTATCAACAAACATACTCGCCTTATTATAACAGAGGTGATTTATTAACGTCATCCTATGGAATAAATGAACGGGTGCGGTACAAAGAAAGAGCGAGGAACTAAAACGGGCAATACACCATGGTACTGCCCGTTAGTATCGTAGTTGTTGACGTCATGATACGTCGTAGCTTTTTTGCTAATGGATAAAGTTGTAGCGAGCAGCTTCTGCGGCAGATAGAGTTCGGTATGAGCGGACATTCCAGCCGGCATAGTTCATTTCTGAAACTGTTATACCTCCGTCGGCATTCTTGCTCTCAACAACTGCAACGTGGCCGTACCCACCAGCACTATAGCTATCCTGCATGACGGCGCCGACTTCAGGCGTGCTGTTCACGGCATAACCACTTCCACGAGCATAACTAGCCCAGGTCGAGGCATTCCCCCAGAAGCTACCGACTGGGCGACCCAGCTCGGCACGGCGATTATAAACGTACCACGTACAATATCCATAATCATAGCGGTTCCCAACAGAAGCAGAGTTGCCGACGTAGGCAACGACCTGCGTGTTTGTCCGCACATTACCAGAGACCGGTGCAGTGTAACCAGGTCGTTCAGTTTCCGGAAGTACACCGTCAGGCACGACAATCTGTTGACCAGGTGTAATACCTCCGATTTCGAGGTCGTTATAGCTGATGATTCGGGCAGCCTGAGCCTGATAACGGCTCGCAATGCTGTCTATGGTGTCGCCTTCACGAACGACATAAATAAATCCATTAACATTTGGTACTTTTAGGGAGCTACCTACTGTAATTGCGTCTCCAATAAGTCGATTCGACCAACGCACCGTATCTGCGTTAACACCATATTTGTCTGCGACAGATTGAACCGTATCTCCAGCGACTGAAGTATACGTAGAAATACCCCGCTGGTCGCCAACCTCGAGAATCTGAGGTTTAGCGATAACGGTCGTATCAGTTTGCGCCAAATCAGCTTTGGCGGTGAGTGAAATCGACATATTGACGACGTTTGACGTCACGGCCAGATCAGCTGTTTCGGCAGCCGTGGCAGCTAATTCCGCCGCAACACGCTGGTCGACTGACGGATTTTCCACTTGAAGAACGCTGCCTTCACTCGACTGTGCGGCAACTTGTTTTTCAACGGGAGACTGATAGCCTACGGAAATAACACTAGCAAGTAACGTTAAAACGGCGATATACGCCATGATCGAGCTAAATTGAGAATATGAACGTCGCTTCTTGCGCGTAGCAGGTTGCGATGAAGTGGTGGCGAGAGCCTCGGATTGAGTACTAATCGTCTTCTCCGTGCATTCTATTGCTAGAACGCGACTACCGTTACTTTGTCTTAACTTTTTTGTTTCGGATATAACGAACAAAAAACAGAGTGCGTGTCGACCTTTACCTCGCGTAGTTAGTGCTATTTAGAGAACCAGTATAGAGTTGCACTCGTACGACAGTTCGACGGTAGGCAGACTACCTATGAGCCACCCAAACCGACATACATTTACAGTAGTCAAGTTCACTCACAGTTAGTTGCATGTTTAGTATACCAATGGTTGTAAATAGTGTCAATATATGTCGAAATATGTTGACTACTGGCAGAGGGTGGTACAATGTGCCGCGACATTGGCATTATGCTGATCTTCGGTAAGCGCATAGTACGTCGTACCGTCGTCACCAGCCACAAAATAGAGATAGTCACCGGCTGCCGGGAAGGCAACCGCCTCGAGTGCGCTTGGGTTCATATTTGCGATTGGACCTGGCGGGAGACCAACATATTTACGCGTGTTATAGGGCGAGTCCAAATCAACCGTAGCTTTGACACCCATTTGATCCGCCGCATACATAAATGTCACGTCTGAGCCGAGATGCATCCCCATACCGTAGCGTTTCAAAAAAACTTGAGCAACTTGTTTTTGGTCTGCCGGAGAAGGGACTTCTTTTTGGACAATCGAGGCCAGCGTGAGTGCCTGATGCAAGCTCAGTCCCCTTTTTTTAAACTCCTCAAGGTATCCTTTGTCTTGCAAGAGTGAGTACATCTGGTCAAAGCTGCGCCGGAGAAGTGCTTCAAGCGTCTGGTTGGCTCCCATTTTATATGTTTCGGGATAGATATAGCCTTCGAGGTCTGCTCCGGCGGGGCGACTAGTAAGCAAAGGACTGTCGTATTTTGCCGCATACGCCTCATTTACCTCACTGTCACTATAGCCATTTTTGATAAACACTTTACGGAGTTCTTTGAGTGTCAGCCCAGGAGGAATTGTGATATTAAACTCATCAGTTTTGCCCTCCACTATATGCGCAACAATGCTCTGAACGTCTTGATTAGCTGAGAGCGCATAGCCTCCGGCCTGTAACTTCGCTCTGTTTCCCGTAAGTTGTGTATAGATATTGAATGCCGCACGCGAACGAATAAGTTTATGGTCGTAGAGATTCTGAGCTATCTGTCTAACCGTGTCGCCGGGCGCAACAACAACCCGCACCTGCGTCCCATCGCCCGAGCGTGGTAGTAGGGCCCATGAATACCAAATAAAACTCACGAGTAATGCAGTTGCAAAAAAACCTACAACCGCAGCAGCTATCGTACGTGACTTTTTCGAAAAACGTCGTCGTAGTGACAGTTTTTGCGAATCAGTAAACTCATCCGGCTTAATCGGGGTTGGTAGGGTATCTGCACTGACTTTCTGGATCTTTGGACCATCCGCACCCGAGTTCTCTAGGCGTCTCTTTGGCACTGTTACTTTACGCGGCGGTCTAATATCCATATCTCTCCTTTAAAAAATCATCGAGAATAATCGCGGCAGCCCGTGCATCTATATCGGCTTTAACGTATGGTTTTTTTGTTTGCTTCAGATATTCTTCAGCGGCCACCGAAGTTAAGGATTCGTCCTGGAAATACACCGGCACCCTAAAAACCTCAAGTTCCGCCCCAAAGCGCAGGCTTACTGCTGTCTGAGCTGTCTTTTCGCCTGACTGATTTCTTGGAAAGCCGACAACCAAACCATCAGGTACAACTTCTGAGATGATTTCCCGAATCCTATCCAGCTCCATCCCATCTACATTCACAGTTGCCAGCGGAAAAGGGATTTTTGTCTGGCTATCGCCTTGAGCAACGCCGATACGCTTTTCTCCGACGTCAAATGCTAAAAAAATTTGTTTTTTATCGGAAAAATCAGTCATCGTTTACGACGAATTTAATATCTATCTTTTTCGTATCTTTAGGTGCTTTAGTGACCCAGAACGGTGAAAATTTGACGTTTACGTTATCAACGCCCTGAATGCGTTGAATCATCTCCTGGATTTCACCTGCCTGCTTTCCTGCAATAGATTGCGCCAATAGCTTTTCGTTTATATTCGGTCCGACCTGAGCAGTTGCCTGGGCTTTAGTATTGAACCCACCTTCAACCTCAGTGAACTGTGAGAAGCCAGTTTTGTCGTCACCACTACGGTAGATCTTTTGGGACGCTTTATCAATCTGTGCAAAGGTGTGGGCGTCGTAGACCGCTTTCAAATCACTACGCTTCACCGCGACAAGTCGGTAGGTCGCCTCGCCAGTCATCTTGGCATTGGCTGCTTCTTGATCGACGCTTGGAGCTGATACGGGGTTGGCGATAACTGCTTTAAAACTTTCCTGTATAACAACGTATTCGGCGCTGAACTGTTTAGCCAGCTCGTCTCGATTTTTCACGCTGTCGCCTTCAGCCTGCGACTGAAGCTGATCGCGAGCTTTGTTGAAGTCATCCTGAGAAACAATTGAAATAACCTTATCCGTACCACCCGTTGTAGCTCCCTCTAGTGTGGCGCCTACTCCTGACGGTGCCCCACTCACGCTTCCAGTCGCACCGTTAAAACGACTTCCGCTTGCAGTGGCGGTTATACCCGTTGAGGCAGCTTTATAGTTAGCCATAGTAAACGTTACAGCACTATCGGTTGTGTAGGTTGAGCCTCCACTGGATGTGAGAACCGTCCCAGCAGGCACTGTCTTTCCGAGTAGGTCAATATCTTTAATCGAAAACTTTACGCTACCGGTGGCTTTTGTGCCAACGTCTTTTTTGCCAGTTGCACCAAAGTCGATAGATAGGGGCTTTTTTAATTCCTTTATCGCTGGCGGAAGTACCGCCTGTGCGGCATCTAGCGGAGCATTTGGACGAAGCTGCAGTGTCTTATCTATATTTACGACGTTCGTCTTAGCTGTAATGGCAATGGTCGCTTTGCCCGCAAAGAACAATGCCCATATCAAAAATGCAAGGAGAAGTACCCCGAGTCCGCCAAACAAGAACAGTCTCTTTCGGAAACTATCAAAATCAGGAATTCCGCTTTTTGTGCGTTTTTTTGGCGCACGCGCTGCAGCGGTAGCCGCAAGGGGAACCTGAGGGCCGTCGATTTCATCTGTCGCCGCTGCCGCGCTTGCGATATCGGCGGCGCTTGCAGTAGCTGCGGGTGCTGCCATCTTCGCATGTTCTCCAACAGGTAAATCTGCACCATCGATAACATCACTCTCTTCATTTAGCGCATGAGTATTTTCTGGAACCTCCGGTTTTGACTGAAGATTTTTCGCTACTGGAATTGATAGTAATGAGGCCATACCTTTGAGTGTATGGTCGTTAGTTATGAGTACCAGACGTTTTTTGCTCGTATCGGCCGCCTTTACAAGAAGACGAAGGTTGACATTGCTCTGGAGCACACCAATTCGCTTAGGGGGAACTAGCGCGACGATTGGTGATTTAGCAGTTTTCAGTTTCTCAATTATACCGGTGATGTCGTCATCGGTATCGATATATATAACATCCTTTTTTGGTGCTGTAGCCATAGTTATACCCTGAGCAGTCGATTGATTTTATCTTTTATGTTGTCACTATCTGAATTACCTACCATCGTATCATATCCGACTCTCAGAAGCCCCATTGCAGTTACGAAAGTATGATCCAGTGAAGAATCTGTTTTGTCAGTTATTCCAACGACATCGATCGGCATCACATGTTGTACCGACGGACGTTTCGTGAACGGTAAATCCTTATACCAGTCGCCTGTTTTGAGGGCGTGAACCAGACGTTCGAGACTAGAACCTCCCCCGCAAAGCAGAATCCGGTTCGGCAAATGATCGACAGAATCAAAATCACTAAGTGCTAGCTCTACACCACCCAGCCAGACCTCTAGGGTTTTGTCTATCGACTCATGAACTTTTTCAGCAATCTCCGGCTTGAGTTTTTCATCCGATACGTTGACCTTCAGTTTCTCTGCATCATCATAGGATATGTCCATATCGTTAGCTATTGTACGGCTAAAACTCCGTCCTCCGATACCGAACATTCGGGTGCCTTCCACGCCACCGTCATTCACTACCGCGATATCGGTCGTGCCACCCCCAACGTCGGCCAAGATGGCAGTAAACGTACTACTTGCGTCGGTACCAAGGACACTTCGAGAAACCGCAAAGGGCTCGGCGGCAACCGCCACCAGATCAAGATCGAGCTCGTTGGCTGTCCGCTCTAGCGCACCGATATGCACCATGGGCGCAAATGCGGTATAAATCTGGATAGCGACGTCCTTTCCTTGAAAGCCAATAGGGTTAGAAACCTTATAGCCATCTATATGGATGCTGACTATTGCAGAGTTGACGAGCTTAACTTCGACATCGTCGTTGCCTGTTTCGAGTGCTATTTGTGCCTGTGCTTTGTGTTGTGCACGCTCCTGAACCTTCTCGATGATGAATTCCATTTCGTTGACATCAAGCGCCCGGTCCGGCTGTGGTCGTTTATAGCGAATCGTACTCGTTAACCCTTTAACGAGCTCTCCGGCGATACCTATAACTGCTCGTCTTGCCTGTACGCCTGCTTGTTCTTCGGCTTGAGAGAGCGCGTCCTCACAGTTTCGCACGACACCACCGATATCAGCGATTGCACCACTATGCATATCCCCCATCTCCTGACGAGCCCGGCCAATACCAATAATCTCAAGTTCATCGCCGACCACACGAGCAATCAGCGCCTTAACGAACTCCGTGCCAATATCAAGACCGATGAGCAGGTCGTCATTCGCCTGGTCTTTCCGAGGGATCTTTTCCTTTAGCTTTTCGAGAAGCATATCTGGTAAACAGTATACTACGCAAACCGCTTATGGCGCAAAATACACTACCGTAAAACTGCTTTGATGCGGCGGATACCGGCGGAGCTGGATTCTTCTTTGGTGATAACGAAGCGTTTGCCATTTTCCGCTAACTGTCCAGTATGTTCGACGTGCGGGCCGCCGCAGATTTCGAAGCTGAACTGGTTGTCACCTTCACCCATCTCATAGACCTTCACTGTCTCACCGTAGCGGTCGCCGAACGCGCCCATCGCACCCATACTTTGCGCCTCGGCAGTAGGGTATTCTTTCCATGAAACCTGCAAATCATCCTCAATCTTTTCGTTAACGATACGTTCAACCTCGTCAAGCTGCTCGCGTGTGACTTTTTCAGGATGCGAGAAATCAAAACGCAGCCGTTCATCGGTGATATTGCTTCCATGCTGAATAACGTGATCGCCGAGAACCAGGCGGAGGGCCTTATACATCAGATGTGTCGCCGTGTGGTATTTTTTGTGGATGTCATCATGTCCACTCAGTCCGCCTTTAAATGTACCTTTTGCTGCAGTTTGGCTCCGCTGTCGCTGTTCATCCATCTTGGCGTCAAATTCTTTCTTCCAGTCAGGCGACAGTTTGATATTTTGCTTCATCGCCTCTTCAACACTCAACTCAACGGGGAAACCGTATGTGTCATACAGTGTGAAGATATTTTCTCCCGTCAAATAAATCGTATCGCTTTGGCGTTT
This sequence comes from uncultured Candidatus Saccharibacteria bacterium, assembly GCA_964581535.1. Lineage (GTDB taxonomy): Bacteria > Patescibacteriota > Saccharimonadia > Saccharimonadales > Saccharimonadaceae > CAZOOW01. The sequence goes on along the minus strand of CAZOOW010000005.1, from coordinate 17,808 downwards.
CTGCTCAACAACGACACCATTTACCTCTGTAGTCTCTGCAAGAGGATTCATCATCGCTAGTTGCTTAAGACCCTTACGTAGCGTCTGACGGAATGCCTTTTCCTCTTTGATGAGGACAGCGACAATCTCTTCACGTTTTTCTGCTACTTCTGGAAAATCATCGTGATACAGATCGGCGATGACCGGAACAATCTCCTGCATGAAATTCTGCTCAACACCCAAGTCGAAGGCTTTGACCATGGCGCGCCGGACTAGCTTGCGCATAACATAGCCTTGTTCTTTGTTGCTCGGCACGCAGCCATCAACAGCCAGGAACGTTGCAGCCCGCAGGTGATCGGCAATAACGCGCATGCTGGCCGTGTATTCTTCGTAGGATTTTTTACTGATGGTCTGTAGTTTTTCGATGATGGGCCATAATACGCTGATCTTAAACACATCAGGCTCATTTAACTTTGCGGCAGCGATTCTTTCCAGCCCTGAGCCGTGATCGACGTTTTTCTGCTCCAGCTCTTCGAACTGTCCATCACCGACCTTTTTATATGCCATAAAGACGTTGTTACCGATTTCCATAAACCGACCACAATCACAGTTAGGATGACAGTGCTCACCATATGAGTTGTCGTGTTCCGTGCCAAAGTCGTAGAACATCTCACTGTCCGGACCGCAAGGGTCACCGATGGGCGTATATTCCGGCGATCCATTCCGACTCCACCAGTTTTTGCTGCCGTCATAGTAAAATATTCGCTCGCCTTCACGAATTCCTCGTTCGTATCCGTTTTCCTCGCTTCCGATTTCAACATCTTGGGATGACATGCCATCTTTTTCATAAAGTCGTTTCCAGATGTCCGCCGCCTCGGTATCTTTCGGGATTCCATAACGTTCATCGCCTATAAAACAGGTGACAAACACTTTATTCATATCTAATCCCACGACATTTTTTAAGAAATCGTATATCCACTCGAGTTGTTGCTGTTTGAAATAGTCACCCATGCTCCAGTTGCCAAGCATCTCGAAAAATGTGGTGTGGCGATTGTCGCCAATGTCATCGATGTCCTGTGCACGCAGACACGTTTGACTGTCGACGATACGCCTGCCTTCGGGATGCGGCGTGCCGAGCAAATATTCAATCATCGGCTGCATGCCTGAGCCGGTAAAAAGTGTCGTTGGATCATCACTCAGCACTAATGGGGCGCGTTTTATGACGACATGTCGACGGTCTTCAAAATATTTCAGATAGGCATTGCGGATTTCTTGAGCATTCATCAGTGGTATAGTATAGCAAAATACTCAGGAAATAGCTGTTTAGCTGCCGGGTAGATTCTTCTTTAGTTGGTCGTATTTTTCGGTGACTGTATCAACTTGCTTCTTAATATTTTGCAGCAATTTGTCATCCGCATCACCAGGAATCATTTTCGTTATCATTTCTGCTTGCTTAAGCAGCTCATCAGCTTGCGCCTCAGTTTTATCTATTTGGTCTTTAATATCCTGCAGTTTGTTCGATTTCTTTGCCATAACTCACCTCCAGTCTTATGCCTTCACTATAACAGGGTCAGCGATAAATCCGCCCCCAAGAACTTCGCCCCCCCGATAGAGAACGACGGATTGTCCGGGCGTTGCAGCGCGCTCTGGCTCCTCTAGGAGGAGCTCGTCGCCGTTAAGTTTCGCAGGTAATAGTTTTCCACGGTGGCGAAGTCGTGCTCGTAAGGGCTCACCGTCCTCCGGAGGCACACTGATCCAGTGAATCTCGTCAAGATAGAATTTTTCGCGCCACATCGATTCGTCATTAAGATTACGGCTAACATACACTTCATTCTTTCCCATATCTTTCCCGACGACGTAGTATGGTAATCCACCTCCCACGCTCAAACCATGGCGCTGACCAAGCGTGTAGTAGATTGCGCCATCATGCCTGCCGATAATCTTCCCGCTGTCTTTGTCGATAATATTACCCGGGCTTGTTTGCACATAGCTATCCAAAAAGTCCCGTATGCCGACCGACCCGACGAAGCATATGCCTTGGCTGTCAGGTTTTTCAGCGGTCGATAGCCCCCGCTCTGCTGCCAATTTTCTGACTTCTGATTTTTTATAATCGCCTAGCGGAAAAAGAGTTTTTTCCAGCGCTTGTTTCGTAATCCGATAAAGAAAATACGTCTGATCTTTTTCTGTATCGGCCGCCATAAGAAGTTTCCCATCGCTCGTTCTTGCATAGTGGCCGGTAGCAATCAGATCTGCTCCGTCCCGAAGAGCAGCATCTAGAAACAGTTTAAATTTCACCTCCTGATTGCACATGATGTCTGGGTTTGGCGTCCTACCTTTTTCGTATTCTGCAATCATGTAGTCGACAACAGAACGTTTGTACTCCTTTTGAAAATCGAAGACTCTCAGGGGGATTCCTAGCTTGACGGCGACGCGTTTCGCGTCCGCCAAATCTTCAGCCCAAGGACAGAGCATTCCGGGCAAATCCTCTGTCCAGTTTTTCATATACACGCCGACAACCTCATATCCCTGCTCAACAAGTAGTGCTGCGCATAGTGAACTGTCTACGCCGCCGCTCATACCGACATACACGCGCCGACTCATAGCTTTCGTACACCTTCAGCGCTATAAAATGCCATTATTTTCAAAAGCTCTCCGATCGCAAGCCACCAACCTGATGGCGTCGTCCACCACCATAGCCCACTCCACTGCTTATCACTTTGCACAGGATGACTTAAAACTGTTACGTTCTGTCCAAGAATCGAGCCAAACTCCAGCGTCGCTCTACGCTGGTGATAGGCGGAGGTTACGATGATAACCTTATTAAGCCCTAGCCCTTCGATAAATTTTGCGGTATTTTCAGCATTTTCCTTAGTATCACGCGCGAACTCTTCAGTTATGATTCGATGATACGGTACGCCGGCTGCTTCTGCACGCTTTGCCATCATAGAGGCGTTCGAAGGCCCAGTACTATCTGCTGCAGCTCCAGAAACAATCAATAGATTAGACCAGCCCTGGTTGTATATTTTTATCGCCTCATCCGTTCGGGCGTTTGTATCACCGCCGCTCACGACAATAATGGCATCGACCGCCCCGCAGGTACCAGCAGGCTCGGGCGTTTTGCACGACTTTAGATCATCTGGCCCCAAATACCAGGGCACTAAAAACATAACAGCCAAAAACAATAGCAGGATTGATACAAGAAGTTGTTTCATAGCCCCCGCTCCGCTGTAACGGCCTCTGTTATAAGGGTAATTGCCCTATCGATTTCTTCTTCAGTTGTGTATTTACCCAAACTAAGGCGTAGGCTACCATCCGCAAGTTCGGGACTAAGTCCGATAGCTTCCAGGGCCTTGGAGCGGGTTCCTTTGTTCGCTGCACAAGCTGCTCCGGTCGAGCAGTACAACCCTTTCATATCCAGATGCATAACAACGCGCTCACCATCAACGCTCGGATGACTTATGTTAATTATTCCTGGCAGATGTTTTTTCGAATGCCCGTTAATAACCATGTCTGGCAATGATTTTGTCAGTCCATTTTGGAGCCGCAAGCGTAGCTCGCGGAGCTTTTTAACGTTAGTGTGCCGTTTTTCAACTGCCAGTCGCATAGCCACTGAAAACCCAATCACTCCCGCAACGTTTTCTGTTCCAGACCGCAGCCCCCGCTCCTGCCCACCGCCACGAAAGCTCGGTTGAATCTTGACGCGTGAGGAAACCCACAACAGACCTACTTGTTTTGGTCCGTAGCATTTTGCTGCATTGAGCGTCAGCATATCGACGCCGAGTCGAGCTACATGCAGGTCGATCATTCCAACTGCTTGTGATGCGTCAGTATGGAAATAAAGTGGTGTATTGATGCCACGCCGCCTTCGGCTATCACGAATTTTTTCGAGCTCCCTCGCAATATCACCGAGCGACTGGACGACACCTATTTCGCTATCCGCGGCCGTAATACTCACCAGTTTCGTCGTATCTTTAACCGCCGCACTTACGGCCTCGGGAGTTATGACACCCTTCGTCGTACTTTTGGCGAGGGAGAACTGATAGCCTGCCGCTACCGCATAAACGGACGGATGTTCAATCGCACCAATGACAACATTATCATCCGGTTGCAATACGCCGTGAAATGCCAGGTTTATCGACTCTGTCGCACCGGCCGTCATGATGAGCTCGTCACGCTTCGCACCTATCAGCTGGGCTATGGAATGTTTTGCCGCGTCATAGTCCCTTTTTACCTCTCGGGCGGGACTATAAGAGCTTGAGGGATTATAGAAATGCGCGCTCAGGTAGGGCTCCATAGCCAAAAACACCCGCTTGTCCAGCGGGGTAGCAGCGGCATAGTCGAGGTAGATTTCCCGGCTCATAGGCTTTTTATTATAACACTAGTGGCGCAGTCGTCGCCTTAGCTCTCATCAGTCAGTTTTTGTCCGGTTCGCGGGTCACGTCGGTAGACGCCCCTCGCCACTGCCTCGTAGTAGAGTTCCATGGCGAGTACGAGATTTTTTAGCTCCTCACCTTCGAGGAACTTGTATACTTTGGCGTTTTGGGCCTTCAAGATACCCTTTTCATGAACTTCATAGCGCGTGCTCGTCATCTGTTTTTGGCCTTTTTCATCCGTCCACTCCTCGTGCCACACCCACGTTTTTTCATCTAAACAGAAGAACTCCCGCCGATGTCCAGCAGGAACCGGTCCGAACAACTGCCCGCCTATCTGTGACTCAAGCTCAATAAGCTGTCGTTCAGACAGTTTTTTAAGCCGCGTTCGCGCACGGCCGTTGTCTCCGATGAGGAGATTTTTGAAACTAGCAAGCAAATCTGACATTTCTATGTCCTTATAGCTCAGGCAGCTCTCTCTAACGTCCTCAAGAGCCTGATAGCGCGGCCTAAGTCCTGCGAACGACCAATATGCTCAAGATCGGTTCTATAGTCGTAGGCAACTTTTAGCCTCTCAGATGTAGATAACCCCCCCAACTCCGCTCGTATTGTCTCTTTAGGTTGGGCGTCCCTATCTAAATACGACGGCGCATGAGCGTCCTCCCCGTATAGCTCTATAACTCCATCAAGTTCTCGAGCTATTTCGGCTTCGGTGCGAAAACCTTCACGGATATGGTGAAAATACTCACCCGGCTGCACCCGCCGTGCGTCTATTACATTTGTCATGTCTTGGGATTCCTGTCCGTTGACAGGCGTTACTGGAGTTTCCAGCGGCATAGGCAAATAACCTTTCAACCCTCATTGAAATTTATAAATTTTTGCGGTTTGCGCTATGTGTTTTTGAAAAAGAGATGTGTCGCGTTCCGCTCTGTAGCGCGCGAGAGCTCCTCAAGACTGATGGACCGGAGATTCGCTACGTGTTGCGCTACATGCGTTATGAATGCTGGCTCGTTGACTTTACCACGATGAGGATGAGGTGTCAAGAAAGGCGCATCCGTTTCAAAAAGTAGCCTATCAACAGGGATAGCGCGGAACATTTCCACCTGGCTTTCGTCTTTTGTAAACGTGGATATCCCGTTTACGCCTATATAAAGCCCTCTGGCGAGACCCTTCCCCATATTTGACATATTGTCTGTAAAGCTGTGTAATACGCCCCTGAGGCCTTTAAAACTATCAAAAATCGGCCAAAAATCATCCCATACGCTGCCACTTTCTGTGATCTTGGCATCTCGGACATGAAAACTAACCGGCAAATCGTAGTCGAGTGCAAGTTGCAGTTGGGGCTCAAACATAGCAATCTGTTGCTCACGTGGACTGTTGTTATAAAAATAATCCAGCCCGCACTCACCTATGGCAACAATTTTCCCTACGTGTACGTTTTTGCTAATTTTATCTGCTTTATCCTTTTCTAATAGTACCCGAAGATTGTCTATCGCCGAAGCTCCGTTGGTCGCATCATGAGGATGTAGCCCTACCGTCGCCCAAGTATTTTCCCGTTTTCGAACGAATTTAACCGCCTCGGCACTCGTGGTCTCATCAGTTCCGACGCAAATAAGCCGGTTGACGCCTGCATCAGTCGCTCTTCGCCAAGCGAGCTGAGCTTGCTTGTAACTAGATTCATGAATATGGCAATGGGTATCAGTGAAGGTCATGGTCTTAAGATGCAGATTTCTGTGCAGTGTGGTTATAGAGCTTGGGGAACATGATACCTCCAGTATCACGAACGACACCACCTTCAAATGTTTTCGTGATAATTTCCGAAGTCGTGGGCAGAAATGGCCAGAGCAGCTGGGCAATCTGCTCGAGAGAGCCGACGCAATAGCCTAGTATTTCTGCTAAATGCCCCTCGGCATCTGCGTCCGTTTGAAGCTTTTTAGCAACTTCCCAGGGCTTAACAGTTTCAATGTACTGGTTCAGAGTGCGCACCATCTGCCAGGTAGCGTCCATCGCTTTGTTGAACTCGAAACCTGCCATTGCATCATGATACGCCTGCGCATCGTGTTCAGCCTTTATAGCATCACCAACTACACCCGCCTGATAGTTCAGCACCATTTTTGCAACGCGCGAAACAAGGTTCCCTAGTTCGTTGGCCAGCTCATTATTGTAGGCGGTTTCAAACTTTTCCCACGTAAAGTCACCGTCATCAAGTGTTGGGATATGTCGGGAGAAATAGTAACGGAACGCATCAACACCGTAGCCGCTGATGATTTCCATCGGATCAACTACATTGCCGACTGTCTTGCTCATTTTTGAGCCGCCGACATTTACAAAACCATGCACGAGAAGTTTCTTCGGCAATGGCAAATCGAGCGCCATGAGCATTGCCGGCCAGATGGCCGCGTGGAACCGCATGATATCTTTACCGATAACCTGAACGTCCGCGGGCCAAAACTCCTGCCATTCGGCGTTGTCGGGGAAGCCAAGTACCGTAATATAATTCGACAGCGCGTCCAGCCAAACATACGTTACCTGCTCAGGATCAAAAGGCACGGGTACTCCCCAGCTGAGGGTCTTTTTGGGGCGCGATATGCTGACGTCACGGAGACCGCTGTCGAGGAGCGCAATGAACTCTTTTTTCCTAAACTCGGGAACGATATCGAATTTACGAGTATCGAGCGCTTCGCGGATTTTGGGTGCGAATTCACTAAGTTTCAAAAAATAGTTTTCTTCGGCGATGCGTTCGAATGGTTTTTGATGGTTAGGGCATACGCCGTTGTTGTCCGATGCCTCTTTATCCGTGTAAAATGCCTCGCAACCGGTACAGTACCAGCCTTCATACGAACTTTTGTAAGTATATGGACGGATACGCTCCCAGATAAACTGTACGGCCGCTTCGTGGTGAATGTCTGTTGTACGAACAAAATCGGTATAGTCGGCACCAACCGCACCCATAAGCGCTTTGAAGTTACCGAACATACTATCAACGTACTCTTTGGGAGATAGGTTGGCTTCCTGGGCTTTCGCGGCAATTTTATTACCGTGCTCGTCCGTTCCCACTTGAAATCGAACCGTTTTACCCTGTCGTTTCTGGTAGCGTGCCCAAATATCCGCCAGGAGATAATCCATAGCATTGCCAATATGAGGTTTGGCGTTGACATACGGAATAGCAGTTGTAACGTAGAGGTTTTGTTTACTCATCCGCTTAAGTATATCAGAGGTAGACTATTCAGTCATGAGCGCAACGACCATCATCCGTCCTTGACGATCGGGGCGGTTCAGTTCGGTTGCAGCACGATGCGAGTAATATTGCTCCTCAGTATACGTATCGACAGGGCTGACGTAGATATTTTCCCGCTTGACGCCAGCCCGCTCGAAACGAGCCTGGTTATGACCTGGTATATCGACGTGCAGCTGATCATTACTGTCGCGATACTGCCAATCCGTCCATTCTTCTGTGCGAGGAGGGTCAAAATACTCCATGATATTTGAATCTTTTTGAATACTGGGACTCATCCAGACATGCCAGTTTCGGGGGTCACTACCCAGCTCGTCTGCGACTCGTATCACGAAATCTTCTATCAGACCAGCGACAGAGGCATGCCTTCCGAGATGCAGGACTCCTAGCATGTTCGTGATAGGGTCATATATTACCGTCGCGACGCAATCCGCCACAGTAAGTGTGATTGGTTGGTTGATATTCGTCGTAAAGACCGCATCAGCCGTAAAACGTTTTCCTTGGAGGCTTTCATCTGCCCTAACTATGTCAGTATAGCTATGCTCTGGGCCGTAGGTACCATAAAAACTGGTCCGTTTTTCATATAGTAGGCTGTGTTTTTCAAAGAACAACATAGCATTTTCGATATGCTGCTGCGATGGAGGGCTTCCCGCTCCAGCCGACACACTCCCGTCCGAAACATCCGTAAAATAAATTGTTACATTGCGTTGAAAATCTCGCACCGGTTTATACTTCATCGTATGCTCCTAGAAGCCGCAGCCACTCGGCAATCGATAGTTCTTGCGCCCGAGCCTCAGAATCGATATTGGCTTTGACAAGTAGCTGATCTACTCTATTTTTTTCCATACCCAGACCGCCCGCCAACGAACTGCGTAGTTTTTTGCGTCTTTCGCCGAAACCTGCTTTTACAAGGCGAAAAAAAGCCTTTTGCCGAGCCCGCTCAACCAGTGGCGTATCACGCTTTTTCATGACAACAACTTGGCTGTCGACTTTGGGCGGCGGCGAGAACCATTCAGCTCCGACAACCGGACCTAGTGAAACCTCATAGCCGATTTGCGCCGCGACAGACAAAACACTCATCTCTCCGGGACCAGCAGCAATCCGTTCAGCCACTTCCTTTTGCACGAGCAGTACGATTGTTTCAGGCATATTCGTACACGTGGTAAATTTGTGCACTATTTTAGCCGTAATATAGTATGGAATATTTGCTACAATTTTGTACACGTGAGGAAATTTGCTTGTTTCTAGGGTAAGAATATCATGGTGGATAACCGTGAGATCTTTTCCAGGAAACTGTCCGGAAAGCTTTCCTGCTAATTTTTCATCGTATTCAACAGCAATTACTCGTTCTGCCCTTCCAAGTAAAACGCTCGTGAGAGTTCCGAGTCCTGGACCAATCTCAACAACCGTATCGCTCGAGGTGATATCGGCGCAATCAACAATCGCCTCGAGGATGAGGCGATCACGAAGCCAGTGTTGTCCAAGTTCTTTTTTTGGCATTACCTGTAAATATCCTGTAGCCCCATCTTTATCTTGCATGACGGCCATGGCTGCCAGCCACGACGTTGATAGGTTTCCCAGACCTTTTGGTCTTGTACTGGAGGTGGAGCGAGATCGGCTCTGGCAAAGCCTTGGTAGCCACCCCATGTTGAAATATCGTACTGATAAGCGCCGTAGTAGCCGTTGCCACTATTACGGTCATATATCCCGCCTGCTTCACATTGTCGGAGGCGTGCAAGCGCCTCGGCGAAGCTACCGCTGAACGTGTTGCTAAACTTCGCGCCCAGAACTTCTACCTGTTTGACCGGAGGAAGGATTTCAACTTCTGTAATCTTCTCGCGACTGACCTCTTTGCCATTTTGCATATTAATCTTATACGTCACTGTCTTTTTACCCGGCTTCCCAGGAGTACGGACTTGTTTGTAACCGACTTCTCGATCCTGATCTTTGACTTGTTCAACTGGCATCGGTATCTCCTCATCCTGAGTGAGTGTTTGTACGCCGTTGCGCCAAACCGACACGCTCATACCGGCAACTATTGGAGTAGTGAGCGGTACGGAAGTTCCATCGTCTTTGCCAAGCTTGATATTTTTTTCTGCAAGCATTTCGCCGACAGTGCTTGCTTGAGTTCGGGCAGTTGGAATCTCTTTACCGTACAAAACGAACGAGAATGGCGTTGCTCGGTCAATCTCGAGACGAAGACCTACTCCAGCATTTTCTAGTACTTTATCGGCTCGTACAAGCTGTGTCTTGTCCTCTGGATAAAGCGTCATATCGGCACTCTTTGCGATTGCTGCGGGGCTTTGCTCTGCCGTAAGAGTTTTTACTTCGGTATTACCGTCAACGACGATCACTGGCTGGGCTCGATATACATTTATGTTGTACTGGGTTGAAACCAACTTTTCGTTCAAGGCCGGTTCAACAATGTCAAGATCTGAGAGAACAATTCCTGCCTGCTCTAGTGCTCCACGAACCGTTTCCGCTCTGGACACAATGGCTTGCACTTCGCCCCGATCGTAGATGGAGATCATATGACTTTTTTGGTTAGCCATGCCGTTATCAGCAGTTGCCTGGGATACTAAAGTCAAGATAAATAGTAAGCTGAGCGCCGCAAGCGACGACCACACTCTAACAGAGGGAATAAACCGTTTAATGATTTGCATTAATTATTCGTTGTCTCTCTTATGTGCATATAGCAGTGGTTGCTATTATACCACATCTAGGCTGTTGCATCGCGCTCAAGATATACCTTGAAACTGTCGCGTGTAGTGTCAAGCTTCCTTACAGATACCCACTTTCTTTCGATGATTTCCATGGAATAAGGGAATTTCAAGGATGGCAACTCACGTGAATCGACGCGACACTCAAACAAGCTGATCTGAAACGGTAGTGTCTGGCGCAATGTGTATTTTCCAACAAAACGGAGGTTGTCAGCTGGTAACTTTAGGCCTGTCTCTTCGTATGCTTCGCGAACTGCAGCGTTTGCTGGCAATTCACTAGTGTTAATCCCCCCGCCAGGAAATGATAAATGCTGAGCGCTAAATGCGGTTTTTACCAGCAATACCTCGTCCCCGCATCGAATAGCCACTCGTACGCGATGGCTCGGTTTCGCTTGAAAATATACTCTGAGGAATGGGTAGCTCACCGTGTAGAGGAGTCGCAACGTCCCCGCGTATAGCCATTTCACAGTCGTTCTAGTGGGGCGAAGGCCGCATTTAGTTTTTTGACGCCCTTGCCGTTGAATGCAATGCTGAGATTCGAGCCATCTATTGCCACAATAGTACCTGTTCCAAATAGTTGATGACGCACCCGTTCACCTAGGGAGAACTCTTCCTGATCGTAGACAACTTCTGGCTCAGAGCTACTTGAAAACGCTCGCATGGGCTGTGCCGGGGCAATCTGTGCAGAAGCAATGTCAGACAAAAACCGTGACGGTGGGTTGTACTGGCGAGCACCAAAAATTAAACGCGAGCTAGCACTACAAAGATACAGCTCTTCTCTCGCCCGGGTCATCGCAACATAACATAGCCGGCGTTCTTCTTCCATCTCTGATGCATCATAAAGCGCCCGCGAATGTGGAAACAGACTTTCTTCCATCCCAATAATAAAAACGACCGGAAATTCAAGCCCCTTCGCTGCGTGCATTGTCATGAGCGTCACTGCATCCGCATCGTCACTCACCGTATCTAGATCGCTAACGAGTGCGACTTCCTCAAGATACGTCGAAAGTTCTATATCGCCGCGCTCTTTGGCATCAGACACTAGTTCTTTGACGTTTTCCTGCCGATCATCGGCCTGCGGCGTGCCGTCATTTAGGTATTGTAGGTAGCCGAACCGTTTTATAACTGCTTCTATAAGCTCTGGTAGCTGCATATTCTCGGCTTTTTGGCGCAGGTCCTCGAGGGCTACCCCTAGTTCGCTAAGTGCCTTGCGGGCTTTTGGCGTCAAAGCACTGCACATTTCCGCGTTTCGCAAAGAGGAAACAATCGTTGAAGTCTGTGCGTCGTGCCAATCGATAAATTTCCCGACACTAGTCGCGCCCAGGCCACGAGTCGGCACATTAACAATGCGCTGAAAGCTCGCCCGGTCAGCTGGCTGATAAATAAGTCTGAGATATGCAAGCACGTCTTTGATTTCCTTGCGGTCATAAAACCGTGTGCCTCCGACCAACTTATACGGGATACCGTAACGCATCAGCATCTCTTCCATAGCCCGGCTCTGTGCATTCGTCCGATAAAGCACAGCGAAATCACTGTATCGACGAAGTCGCATATCTACCGTTGTTTTCACCCGAGTAATAACACTTTCGGCCTCGTGAAGCTCTGAGCTAACATGCAACACCTGAACTGGTGTGCCGCCTTTTTTATCCGTCCATAGTTTTTTTTCGCTTCGCTGCAAATTTTTGGTAATAACGTTATTCGCTGCCTCTAGGATCGGTTGAGTAGAGCGATAGTTTTGTTCAAGCTTTACGACCATCGCTCTGGGAAAATCACGCTCAAAATTTAAAATATTCGTAAAATCTGCTCCCCGCCAACTATATATAGACTGCCAGTCATCTCCGACAACACAAATATTCTTTTCGTCACCGATAAGAAGTTTGATAAGGGCGTATTGGACTGCATTTGTATCCTGATACTCATCGATGAGAATGTGCTGAAAATAAGTGCGCCATTTATTGCGGAGCTCCGGAACTGTTTTCAGGAGTCGAACCGCCTCTACCAACAAATCATCAAAATCAAGTGCGGCAGCATCCCGCCTGAGCCGTTCATAGCGTGGATAAACATCTGCCACAACTTGTTGGAGTGGAAGTTTCGCCATAGCCGCGTATTCTTCAGCGCTAACCCCGTCATTTTTTGCGCTACTGATGGCACTGCCGATACTTCGAGGGGGGTAGCTTTTTTCAGAAATACCAAGCTGTTTCATGGCTTGTTTAATAAAACTTTGCCTATCACCGTCATCCAGAATCACAAAGCTCGGTGATATCCCGATATTTGCTCCATCCATTCTCAGCAAGCGAACACAGATAGAGTGGAATGTACCCATCCACGGCATGAATGATCGGTTGTTTGCATCCTCCCGGAGCAGATGTGCTAGACGCTCTCGCATCTCACGGGCCGCCTTGTTAGTGAAAGTCACGGCGAGAATCCGATTTGTCGGTACATTTTCGTGCGCTACCAGATAGGCGATACGATGCGTCAGAGTCTTCGTTTTACCCGAGCCTGCTCCGGCGAGCAAAAGTAAAGGTCCGCTTGATGTTTCAACGGCGGAGCGCTGTGCGTCATTTAACCCTGTTAGAAGCTGTTGCATAAACAGTATCTATTGTACGCGCAAGACAGAGAAAAAAGCGTTGTGAAATGAATTAATTGACTTTAGACTATCGCTAAAAACCGCCCAGGAACAGAAAGGCACCCACAGCACCGCCAACAAGTAAACACCCCAACAGGCCAGCTATCCACCAAAGGAGATGTGATCCTCCCTTTTTTGCTGGATGATTATCAGAAAGTGGCTGCTGTGGTTCTTCGGAACCGAACAGCGGTTGGCTGCCTGAGGTATTTGTCATATCTTCAGGAGCTACTCCAATAGTAACCGGCTCGGGTTGTGCGCTGAGTGGAACTGTCGCATCGACCTCCTCTGGCTCAGAAGTATTTTCCCGACTTACAACGTCATCCTCAAGCTCGCGAGGTGTTGGCTCGACTGGCTGTGGTTGGTTAGGGGTGAAATCGGTAGGCGTTTCTTCAACCGGCATATCTTCTGCCAGTGCTGGATCAATGGCTGGTTGGCCTAAGCCGCCGAGCGGACGTTTTTCGACCTTTGCATCAGGTAAAAATGGGCTCTGCGTCGGCGTCTCGTCTGCCGGGATGGTAATAGTTGCAGTGTCTGCTTCGTCAGCTACCTCTGTCGCAGGAGCCATCTCGGCCGATTCAGCGATCGGATCTTTCGCGTTTGGCTCACTATTTATTTCAGGCTCCGTCGTCTCATCAACCGAAAGTACAGTTTGATTATCAACTGGAAGTGGCTGTTCTGCTGGATCGGGAGCATTCGGAATAGTCGTCGATTCGACCTGACTTACTGTGGACGAGAGTGGATTTACCTCCTCTTCAGCCTCTTTCGGATCAGGAAGTTCCTCTGGTTTAACGTCAGAATTTATCGGCGTGATGACCCTATGCCCCACTGCTGTTCCGCTAGTTGGCGCTGCAGCTGGATTCATGTCCGCCGAAGGATGCACCACATCCATAAACTTTCCCCTGCGCATAGCCGGAGCGTTATTAGCGGGCGATTCGGTCACGTCACTCGTCGATTCTAACGGCGTTGTTGCCTCGGGGGCTGATACATTCATTTCAGGAACGAGGGAGGCTTCAGGCTGGGTGCTATCTGCAATATCTGGAGTTTCATTGGTTTGAGAGGTGCCGAGAACTTCGTCTTCAAGCGAGGGTACTCCAGTAGCCGTAGTTGCTTCTGCGGGTATTTGGGCATCGTCAGGTTGTACAGTAGCTGCTTGGGGGGTATTGCTTAGCGCGACCGGATCGCCGACAGGAGCCGTCGTATCTGCAGACTTTTCAGTCTCTGTTGGCTGCGACGCTGTACCTAAAACGGAACTGACGGCGCGATCTAATTCATCGAAGTCAATATCTTTCACCCTGCCTACCCTTTTTTCTTATCATTAGTATGAGCTTTTTCAACGATTGATGCAAATTCATCGGCTTTCAGACTAGCCCCGCCCACCAAAAGACCATCAATTTCTTTTTGAGCGAGTAAGCCATCAGTATTTTCACTCGTTACGCTTCCCCCGTATAAAATCCTGACTGCTTCAGCAGATTTTTTACCATACAGCGCTTCTATTTGCCTACGAATAGACTTGGCTGCTCTCTGCAAATCCGCTGGTGATACAGGATCGCCTGAGCCAATTGCCCAAACCGGTTCGTAAGCGATAACGACATTTTCAACTTCATCCGATGTGACGTTTGCCAGTCCGTTAACAACCTGATCATGAAGCACCTGCAATGTTTCACCATCGGCCCGCTCCCGAGCAGTTTCCCCGACACATAGCACGGGTTTCATACCATTTCGCAACACGGCCTGTACTTTCTGACGAATATCTTTGTCATTTTCGCGGAATATATGCCGCCGCTCTGAGTGGCCCACCAGTACATAATCAGCTACTCCTCGAAGCATCGTAGCAGAAACTTCACCAGTAAACGCACCCTCGTCACGCCAGTAGCAATTTTGCGCACCTAGCTTAAACTGTCGGCGACTCACCTGAAGACTCATTGATTGAATCGTCAGCAGACTTGGACACAATACCATTTCGACGTTATTATGTGCCTTTACCTTCTCGGCGAGACTGTGCACCAACAAACTAGCCTGATGCACATTGAGATGCATTTTCCAGTTTGCAATGATGAGCTTGCGGCGTTCGGTAGTTTTCATAATACTTATGCTTCTTTTCAGTGTACCTTAGTATTCCCTTAAGCGTCCAGTAGCGCTTCGACTCCTGGTAGTTTTTTGCCCGACATGAGTTCAAGGCTGGCGCCCCCACCGGTAGAAACGTGTGTGAAATCACGCGTGTCACCATCGCTCCACTTCAGTGCGAAATCAGCGGTATCCCCGCCACCAATGATTGAGGTGGTTTCAGGATGTGATGCTAATGTCAAAGCCATCCGGGCTGAACCGTGCGAGAACTCTTCGAGCTCTGCATAGCCAAGGG
This sequence comes from uncultured Candidatus Saccharibacteria bacterium, assembly GCA_964581535.1. GTDB lineage: Bacteria > Patescibacteriota > Saccharimonadia > Saccharimonadales > Saccharimonadaceae > CAZOOW01. The sequence continues at coordinate 2,519 of CAZOOW010000005.1, read as the reverse complement.
TTCCATTCCACACCACTGTTTTCGCAACCTCAACAGATTTTACTGCGTCCTCGATACTTTCAGGTCCGATATCGAGTATGATGTCGTCTTTTGCGACTTCGTTTATCGGCACAATGCGTCGTTTTGCATCGGATGAAATTTTCTTTGCGACAGCTACATCACGAGGCAAGAGAATAAACTCATCGACACGCTCGGTTTTCTTCGCGGTAGCGTCGTAAATTTTTTTAAGTATATCGTCCTGATCGGTTTCTGCGACACTTTTTCCTATCGGGTAGCCTTTGTAACGCAAAAATGTGTTTGCCATTGCGCCACCGATGATGATTCGATCGGCTTTTTCAATAAAACGCTCTATTACCCCGATTTTATCCGCTATTTTCGCACCACCGACGATAGCAACAAATGGTTTTTTTGGCTTTCGCATAGCATCGGCAATCGTACGAACCTCTTTTTCAAGTAGCAGTCCTGCCACACTCGGAAGATACCTTGTTACGGCTTCAGTTGATGCATGAGCCCGGTGCACTACCCCGAACCCATCCTGAACGAAATAACTCGCCTTGGTCGCTTTTGCTATATTTTTGGCAAACACGGCGTCATCTGCTTCTTCTTCTGGATGAAAACGCAGGTTTTCCAGTAAGAGCACCTGGCCTGCGCCAAGCTGTTTAACTGCTTGCACTACCTGATCGCCTACACACTCGGAGACAAAACGGACGTTTCGCCGGAGCAGTTCGGACAACCGCTCGGCGACCGGCTCTAACGTAAATTTCTCAGTTGGTATCCCATCCGGACGGCCAAGGTGTGAACAGATGACAACGCGACATTTTTTGTCTATCAAATATTTCAAGGTTGGCAGGCTGGCGCGTATACGCAAATCATCAGAAATCGTACCGTCCTTTGCGAGTGGTACATTATAGTCTGCCCGAACGAGAACAGTTTTCCCCTTCAGCGGAACATCGCGCACCGTACGCTTCAAAAACCCACCCTTATTCATTATTTTAATAGTAGCAAACTACTGTTGATAACGCTACTGGTTCAGGCGATCGTTCGAACGCGAATGGTATCGGTTCCGCCTTTGACACCGGGTTGCCGTCCGCTCACAACTACAAATGTCGATGGTCGCGCTAAATACCCCTGGTCAACGAGTTCTTTCGCAAGATGGAGACCTGCCCTCTCGCCATCAGGCCGTAAAAAGCTCTTGTTCGCATACAAAAGTGCCAGTTGTTGCGCGACCCGCGGCGAACTAGTCACCGAGATGAGTGGCCGTACCGGGCGATGCGCCGCAATGGTATATGCCGTCGTGCCGGTTTTCGTCTCGGCGATGATAGCAGTCACATCAAGTTCTCGCGCCAGTTTTACGGCGGATGAGCTAATAGCGGCGGAATGTGTGCTGATATTCTGTGGCGAACCAAGTGGCCGTACAGCGATATTATCCTGCGTATACATGATGATACGTTTCATAGTCTTAACAGCACGTATTGGATACTTGCCGTTCGCTGTTTCGTCGCTCAGCATCACACAGTCAGCCCCGACAATTACCGCATGCGAGACATCATTAACCTCGGCGCGGGTCGGGTCAGGGTTGTCGACCATGTTGAGCATCATCTGAGTAGCGACAATACTAACAGTAGCGTGGTTATGGCAAAGCTGGATAATTTTTCGTTGCACTATAGGCACGATCTCGGCACCTACCTCGACAGCTAAATCGCCGCGAGCTACCATGACGGCATCGCTCGCTTCAACGATCCGCTCCAGCTCATCACTCTCGATAGCCGGTTTTGTTTCTACTTTCGCAACAATAGCCGCGTCAGACCCAATTTCCGCCAGATATCCCCGAAGTATTTCAACATCATGCGCGCTATGTACAAAGCTGAGTGCGACGTAGTCAATATCCTGTGTCGCTCCGAAATCGATGTCACGGTAGTCCTTCTCCGTCAAAATGTCTCCCGCAAAATCGGTATCAGGTAGGTTAATGCCCTTTTTACTCATCAAGACACCGTCATTCTGGACCTTAACAGTTATCGAATGTTTTTGCTTGTTAACAGCCGTCGCTATTGTCTTGATTCGTCCGTCAAACAGAAATACCGGCTCGCCAACTTTGACCTTTAGACTCAGGTCGTATTGGACCGGTAGGGTTGACGCTTTATGCTCAACTCCGAAAGCGAGATGCAGTAAATCACCTTTTTTTACCTCATAGTGATTGTCTTTTATATCACCGAGGCGAATTTTCGGTCCTTGCAGATCTTGAAGGATAGCAACTGGCTTTTCTAATGCTGCCGAGGCTTTCCGTATCCAGGCAATCTGCCGCTTACGCTCCTCGAATGTTCCATGGCTAAAATTAAGCCTAAAACCGTTCGTTCCGGCTTTTATCATCTTTTCTATGGCTTCATAGCTATCGGTGGCTGGACCGAGTGTTGCTAGTATCTTTGTCCGTTTAAACGCAAATGAAGCTTTTTTAGAGGTGTTTTGCATAGAGGTAAAAAAATAAATTAGAGGTTTGATAGATTTTTGATAGGGCTTGGTGA
>CAZOOW010000004.1:0-83382 GCA_964581535.1 uncultured Candidatus Saccharibacteria bacterium | reverse complement strand
GACTCGAACCTACAACCAACGGTTTTGGAGACCGCTACTCTACCAATTGAGCTACGCCCCTATATGACTCAGAAAGTATACTAGAGTGTCCTTCAGTTGTGCAAACAGCAAATATAAAGTTTTGTTATACTAGTACGCATGAAATCGCTCAGTTTGTCGCGACCATTAGTTGTTATGCTCATTGGAGTGCCTGGTGCAGGGAAGAGTTTTTTTGCCCGACAGTTTGCTGATATGTTTAGCGCTCCTCTTGTCAGTTACGATTACCTACGTCATACTCTCGTCCCCGAGTCCACCTATGAAAAGGAGGAAGATGCAGTCATATCGGAAATAGTTACCTCACAACTTCAGGAATTATTAAAAACCGGCAGGACTATCATTATCGATGGCGGCATGCATACCTCTCAACAACGAGCAGAGATCGCAAAAGCTGCAAAAAAACATGACTATGGGTCGCTAGTCATATGGGTGCAGACTGATACTCCTACCGCCGAGTATCGCTCGATTCGCCGCAGCAGTCGCAGAAAAGGCGATGAGTTAAACTCGTCTATGCAACCAGCAAGTTTTAAGCGTTACGTAAAATTATTTGAAGCGCCATCAAAGCGGGAGGAATACGTGGTTATCAGTGGTAAGCATACCTTTGCTACCCAAGCAAAAACAGTCCTTCGGAAGATTGTTGCACCACGTGAGGAAGCGGTCGGTTCACTCACCCCAAAACCTCACAGTCGCACTGAAAAAAATCAACATGTTCCAACGAAGCAATCTACGATATCGCTCTGAAAAATCAGCTGAGACAGTTTTTGATGATGAGTTCGGCTCTATTAGCTGTAAAAGAACAGCCTCACGTTATGTACGAATTCGTATAGATAGTAACGGAAATTTGATTGCAACGCTGCCGAAACGTGCGGCCCTTCGTATGGTATTGCAGCTTGTAGACTCATCGAGAGTGTCAATACGTAAGATGGTCGCGTCGCATGAAAGATTAAGAATGTCATACGAAAACGATATGCCTATCGGTCACTCGCACCGTCTCTTCATAGACAAGGCAGCGAATAATACGTTTAGCTACAGTCTGAAGGGACAAGTGCTCAAAATTCACCTTCCGAAACACATCAACGAAGACACACCTGAAGGTCGCGATTATATTTCCGACAAAGTCAAAAAAGCTCTCCGCAGAGAAGCAACCGCCTACTTGCCACGTCGACTGATGTATTTAGCAGAAAAATACGGTTTTCACTATGAAAGGATCCGGTTTGGCAACCCGAAAGGGCGGTGGGGTAGCTGTAGCAGCAGCGGAACAATATCGTTAAATGTCGCCCTGATGAATACGCCCCACGAGGTGATTGATTATGTATTACTCCACGAACTAGCTCATACAAAACAAATGAACCACAGCACAAACTTTTGGAATATCGTCGAAACATGTATGCCTGAATACAAAATTCACCGTAAAGCATTAAAAAGCTTGAGCCCAATTTGCTGATATATGTCATAATGTAGCTAGCATGGCGAATAAAAGGGTGGCTACTACGTCGAAAACAAATCGATCACTAAAGGGTTTGTTTCACAAACCGAAAAATGTACCAAACCGACACGATAGACAGAGCGAGCAGCTTCTTGCGATATTTAACACAGTCTCTGACGCAATGTTCAGTGTGAGTAGCAAAGGAATGGTGAGAATTTATAACGCGGCGCTGCTCGGACTAATTGATACAAACAAAAGTTTAAGTGGTGAATATATTGACGATATATTCCCACTATTTGATGAGCAAAATGAGCCGGTCTCCCTTTTTGAGCTGTTACAGAGCGCATCAGGAAAGTTGGAGCGCGACGACTTAACCTACAGATTTAGTGAAGATGATGGCATGCGGCTTTTAATATCTGCGAGCCAAGTACACGGAGCGTATGTCACAGGTCGCAATCCGCGTACAAGGGGTTTTATTGTAACAGCCCGCGATATAACAAAGGCGAAAAGTCTCGAAGAAGAGCGCGATGAGTTTATTTCTGTTGTGAGCCACGAACTTCGAACACCAGTTGCGATCACTGAAGGTACCATATCAAACCTTCAGTACTTCCTAGAAAAAGGCGCCTCGCATGATCGACTTATCCCCGCCATCCATAGTGCGCACGATCAAATACTCCTGCTTGGCAACATGATAAACGATCTAGGAACGCTTTCCCGGGCTGAGCGGGGGGTGGGCGATACGGCTGAGTTGATAGACGTAAAAACCCTCGCGAACGACCTCTACAAAAAATATCAGCCTGAAGCAGCAAAAAAAGGCCTGTTATTTAACCTCGATGCAGACGGTAAACTCGGTTTTGTAAAAACTTCACGATTATATCTTGAAGAAATGCTGCAAAACTTTATTACGAATGCCATCAAGTATACCGATAAAGGCAGCGTAACCCTGGGTGTTCGCGTAAAAAATAAAGCAGTCGAATTTATAGTCAGCGATACAGGCATTGGCATCAGCAAGACTGATCTTAAACACGTATTTGAGAAATTTTACCGCTCAGAAGATTATCGTACCCGCGAAACATCCGGAACAGGACTTGGCCTCTATGTAGTCCAAAAGCTTGCCCGAAAGTTGGCGACTAAAATAACTGCGACAAGTAGGCTGAATCATGGTTCATCGTTTAGCTTTAGTTTACCTACTGCTAGCGACAAAGATTCTACTTGACCGATGTTGTCTACTGTGAAATACTTGACATTGACAGGTCTGCACGATATGCAGACTATTTTTAATAGAAGGAGTTAAGAGTGGTGGTTAAAGGAACGAAAAAGACGTCAAAAACAACGACAAAAGTCAAAACTATACGATCCACCAAATCCTCACGGCTCAAAGCGCCATCGTGGTTTGCTCGCATTAAATGGCCTAAGCCGCTACGAGTCTTTGGTGGTTATTTCAAAGGCGCATGGGATGAACTTCGACAAGTTCGTTGGCCAAACCGTCGATCGACATGGAGCCTAACTTTAGCGGTGATACTTTTTTCACTCTTTTTCGCTGGCGTAATTTTAGCACTTGATTATGCCTTTAATTACTTGTTTAAAGAAATTTTGTTATAGGAGATAAAATGAGCACAAAACGTTACGATAGCACACGAGCCTGGTACGCCGTTCACACATACAGCGGCTACGAAGAGAAGGTAGCAGAAAGTATCAAACAGCGAGTTGATTCGGTTGATATGGCAGATAAGATTTTTGACGTTCTGGTGCCAAAAGAAAAACAGATCGAAATCAAAAATGGCAAACGCAAGATTGTAGAGAAGAAGATTTTCCAAGGCTACGTATTGGTCGAGATGAAACTTACTGAGGATGCTTGGTATATCGTTCGCAACACACCTGGCGTAACCGGTTTTGTTGGCTCCGGAACCGACCCGACGCCTATGAGTGATCATGAGGTTTCAAAAATAAAGAAACGAATGGGCGTAGAGGATCCAAAACACTTTATTAACTTCTCTGTCGGTGAAGTGGTTAATATCACCGATGGTCCATTTAAAGGCTTCGACGGGGCAATTTCAGAAATCGACAACGTTAAAGGTAAAATCCGGGTCATGGTGAGCATGTTCGGTCGTGACACTCCTGTTGAGCTGGACGCACTTCAGGTAAAAAAGGTCTAAAAAAAACCATTTACATTTTAGAGTCGTTTTTTGTATAGTATTTTTTAGATGAAAAAACGTCTACGCAAAAATGAACTAACCTAGAATATACCTCCCATTGGGAGGTTTTTCTTTAGAAAAGGAAGCAAGACCTATGGAAGAGATGTTTTACTACGACGAGATCGCCCATTCCTCACAGCAGGAAGCGACGACCGGTGACTTGCTGCGGGAATGTATAAATGAAAGAGATAGACTCAAAAGAACCGCTATTGGCCATTGTGCACGGCTATCAATGCTTTTGCAGCCGGGTTCCCGTCACGAAAATAATAGTCTCGAAGCGCGAGCAGATGCAATAAAACAGCTCAGCGGAACATTGGCGGCACTACGCATACGTGATGAAAAAATCGAGAGCTTGCTAGCAGCCGAATCATAGTTGCGAAATCGATTACGAAATGCTATAATTTACTACTGTTACGCACTTGGGATTTGCTTCACCCGAGTAATCTATAAATTAAAGGAATTTATTTGCATGGCAAAAAAAGTTATTGGAAATTTGAAACTTCGCGTCCCAGGTGGCAAAGCATCTGCAGGGCCTCCGGTAGGGTCAACCCTTGGTCAATGGGGCCTCAACATGATGGATTTTATTAATCCGTTCAACGATGCAACAAAAGAGTTCCAGGGCAAAGACGTGATCGTTCATATACGCGTGTTCGAGGATCGCACGTTCGACTGGAAATGTCTCGGTCGGCCAGTGGATGATCTTATCCGAGAAAAAGTTGGTATCCAAAAGGGCTCGGGCAAACCACACGCCGAAAAAGTCGGTAAAATCAGTCGCAAGGATCTAGAAGAAATCGCACAGAGCAAGATGGATGTACTCAACGCCATCGACCTAGAAGGTGCGGTAAAGGTTGTTGCTGGTTCTGCACGAAGTATGGGTGTTGAGGTAGAAAAATAATAGATAAATCTGTGGCAGGGCTTTACATCCCGTTATGACCACGAAGGAGATTCGTATATGGCAAAGAAAGCTGAACTGCTTGAAAAAGCTAAAGAACTTAAACTAGACGTTACCGAAAAGAATACTGTCGCCGAGATTGAAGAAGCTATCGCCGCCACCGAGCACCACGAAGTTCGTGAGGCGAAAGTTGCAAAAGCTGGCAAGCGCAGTGAAAAATCACTTAAGGAAGTGGAAGAAAAAGAAGCGAAAGAAGCACGTAAAGCTTCTGGCGATACCACTCCTCAATCTGATGAAGCCGAGTCACACGTTAAAAAAGGCCCGAAACCAGTCACTCGACCAAAATTAGAGCGTCGCGGCAAGAAGTATCAGGACGCTGCAAAGAAAGTTGAGGCAGGGAAGGCGTATCCTCTTGATGAAGCAATGAAGCTCGCGGCTGAAACAAGCCCGACCAAATTCGACGCGAGCGTTGAAGTCCACGTCGTACTTGGCGTTGATCCGAGACAAGCTGATCAAAATATCCGAGCAACAGTCAGTCTGCCTCATGGAACTGGTAAAACAATCCGCGTAGCAGCATTTGTTGCTGAAGATGATGCAGCCGCAGCCACGAAAGCCGGTGCAGACATAGCTGGCGAGCAAGCAGTGACAAAGCTACTTGAAAAAGAACAGCTTGAGTTTGATATCCTCGTTGCTTCACCACAAATGATGCCAAAACTTGGTAAGTTCGCACGTCTTTTGGGCCCACGCGGACTCATGCCTAACCCGAAAAGCGGCACTGTTGCAACAAACGTCGCAACTGCAGTAAAAGAAGCTAAAGGCGGACGCGTCGAGTATCGTGTCGACAAACAGGCTATTGTACATCTTGCGATAGGCAAGGTCAGCTTCGGCCCGGAAAAACTACTCTCAAATGCTCGCACCTTTTTCGACAGCCTTCAGGGTGCAAAGCCATCTAGTATAAAAGGTACCTATATCAAATCAATCCACGCAACGACAAGTATGGGGCCTGGGATTAAAATTGATCAAAATAGCCTGTAGATAAATAGTTGCCAATAAAAACACTTCGCGTAGCGGGGTGTTTTTTAGTATAATTATTTTTAGGTGGCGCACATTGCCAATCAACTCACACGTCAGAGATGGAGGTGCTGGTATGCGCCAGTACTTAGATCTTCTCAGGAAGATTCTTGATGAAGGCTACGAGAGCACAGACCGTACCGGTACCGGTACGCTGAACTTGAATGGTTACCAGATGCGGTTTGACCTTCAGGAGGGGTTCCCGCTTGTTACGACCAAAAGGGTTCCTTTTCGCGTCATTGCGGAAGAAAACCTTTTCTTTGTAGCAGGCGAGACCAACCTGCGACGTTTGGCGCAGGCCAATGTCCAGATCTGGAACGAATGGCCCTACAAGCACTTCGTTCAGACGACAGAAAATCGACTCGTCACGCGCGAAGAAACACTAACGCCCTCCTGGTCAGCAGGAATGACGAGCTTCGTCGAACGCGTTGCGAACGACGAAGCGTTCGCAGAGCAGTGGGGTAACCTGGGTCCAATCTACGGATACCAGTGGCGACACTGGGCTGACCCTCGAGGCGGAGAAATCGATCAGGTCGCAAAGGCCGTCGAGCTTATTCGATCAAGCCCTGATTCACGTCGAATCATTGTGACCGCGTGGAATCCGGCCGACATCGACGAAATGGCCATCGCCGGACTACCGCCATGTCATTGTCTTTTCCAGTTCTTCGTCCGACCCGCAAAGGACGGCGGCCCGGCTTTCCTGGACTGCCAGCTGTACCAGCGCTCTTGCGACACTTTCTTGGGTGTGCCGTTCAACATCGCGAGCTACAGCATGCTCACACACATGTTCGCAAGCGTGACTGGTCTCCGGCCTGGAGAATTTGTCTGGACCGGCGGAAGCGTCCACATCTACCTGAATCACATGGAACAGGTCAGGGAACAGTTGAGTCGCGCTCCGCGAGAACCGCCGAGTTTGTGGGTCAACCCGGACGTCAAGGAAATTGACCACTTCAGCATGGCCGATTTTCGCCTCGACGGCTACGACCCACATCCGTCCATCAAGGCGCCCATCGCCGTGTGAGTCGCGCCACTATCTCAGTGGGCGGTAGCTAATTTGCTGCCGCCCACTGAAAGGAAAATTTCATATAATCAGGGGAATCTATGGGGGTATATAGCAATACAGAAATTATTGAAGCCGTAAAACTCGGCCATATTATCTTTCACCCGTACCGTGAGGAACATATTAACGGCAGCAGCATTGATGTCACATTGGGCGAATACTATTACCGCACAGATAGGCGGAGTGAATTTCAAACCTATAACCCTTTTGATAAAAAAGAGGTCAAGCGATATTTTGGCGAGGCTCAAAAAGCGATTACACATAAAGATTGGTGTGAGCTCTCGGGGCAAAAGCCGTTTGAAAATATACCGCTAGAGCATCCAGTTATCGTTCTAGAACCCGGTGAGCGGATTCTCGCCCATACTCATGAATTTATCGGTATCAAGCCTCCCGGTACGACCAGTATGCAGTCGCGTAGTACATGGGGGCGTAATGGCGTTGCGGTGTGTTTCGATGCGGGATGGGGAGACCCGGGCTACATCAACCGGTGGACAATGGAAATTTATAACCTGAATCAGCGGCATAGTGTCGTCCTGCCAGTAGGCGAGCGGATTGCTCAGATTGTGTTTCAGCATACCGGTGAGGTGAGCGGAGAATACAGCAACCTCAGTGGCAAATACCAAACGACCACGGATTTGAAAAAACTCATAAAAGACTGGGCGCCCGGTCAGATGCTTCCGAGAGCCTACAAGGACGGTAGGGAAAAACTACGGGAGTTGTAAGTGGCTGAGCGAGGAAAATATATCGTTATTGAGGGCAATGATGGGACCGGTAAATCGACACAGGTAGGCTTGCTACGATCGCGCCTTGAACGTCGTGGCGCCGTTTGCTCTGAGGTGCACGAACCCGACGGACCACCGGCCGCGGCGGAACTACGGAAAATAATCAAAAACGGGAATCTGGAGCGTGATTCATGGACAAACGTGATGCTCTTTACGGCCGCACGTCGAATAAGCTGGTTGCAGCAGATTCAACCCGCTCTGGAACGCGGCGAGCACGTCCTAGCAGCACGCAATTGGTTCTCGACCGTCGTGTATCAGGGGTACGGACAAGGTGAAGATATAGCTAAAATTGAACAATTTACTCGAGAAAATGTTAGCGAAGAGTATCTGCAGCCCGATCTCGCGATCGTATTAACACTTGGCGATGCTGCTATCAGACAAGCGCGTATATCGGCTCGAGGAGAGCTCGAAAACCCCGACACATTCGAATCGATGCCCGATGATTTTCAAATGAGAGTAAACAACGGGTATGTTGAATTCGCAAAACAGCACCGATTAGATGTCATCGACGCCTCTGTCTCAGTTGAAGAAGTTGAGAAAGAAATTTGGAAACGGATAGCTCACGAGCTTGAGGTGAGCTAAAGTCGATCGTACTCCGTAAAATCGAATGCGAATTCATGTGCGCCATCAGCAGGGTGATGCTCGCGACTGACTTCCACCCACTTCTTCTCATCAAACTCAGGGAAAAATGTATCGCCTTCCATCTCGGCATCTATCTCAGTTAGATACAGTTTTTGGGCATAGGGCATCATCGCGTGGTACAGAGCCGCGCCACCTATAACATAAACGCTCTCTTCTGCGGTGCCTTTCAAGAGCTCGTTAGGATCGTGTACAACCTCTACATCCGGATACGAAAATGTTTCGTCTCGTGTAAGCACAATGTTTCGGCGATCGGGCAAGGGTCGTTCTAGCCGGGCGACAATACTCTCAAATGTCGTTCTTCCCATTGCCACTGTCTGACCAAGTGTCAGCTCTTTAAAATGTCGAAGATCATCTGGTAAATGCCATGGTAAATCAGTGTTGTTACCGATGACATTATTTTTAGCTACAGCTGCGACAATGGTGATCATGTCTCGTATTATACGTTATCGCTACGCTTTGCTCGCAAGTAGTAACCCGTGCGAATTTTTTGGATAATCGTATCGTTCGGGTCATTAAACTCATGTAGAAGGTTTTCGATGTGCTCTTTCATTGCATCAGGCATGTCTTCCGACTTACCATTCCAATCATAACGATCGCGAATAGCCATCAGCATCGCTTCGGGCACACTAAAAACCATCGTTTTTGAGATTACAAAATCTATCCATGTCTGTGATTCATTACGCATTGTTCCGGAAATAAGCGGTCGTTGTCGCGTCACGATTATCCGTTGCTGAACACCCGGCTCAATAGGAGATACACATGACTTACGGAACGTAAAAAATCTCTCGCTCTCACTCCGCGTCAGCTCACGTTCGATTATTTCGTGATTGATGAGCCACTGCCGGAGATCTTTGTATGGCTTCTTTGCATCTGGGGCGTAAATCTCCTCAACAGTGCTGAGGTTACAGAGTTCAATCAGATCAATTTTACCCACGTATTTGTCAGAGATGCCCATACTAAAGATATCCCCAAAATTCGCATTGTTTTGCAGAGCTTCTTCTTTGTCAGCAAAAAATTCAAATTCTATCTGCCTCAGAGGGTGAATACCTTTATGATCCGTATGTCCTTCGAACATCTCCGGATGAAAGAAATTTGATCGTAGCAAATATTCACGTCGCTGGTCTTCTGAAACCGACTCAGAGCTCAGAACGGCATGGAGATAGCCGTCTTTTGCTTCTCGGCTAGGGAAATGATTCATTAAATATATATTATAGCAGTTAATTGTATAGATTGTCAAGTTTTGAGGGCGAGGTGGTGATTTGGATGGTCACCACCTCGCGCCCTTCAGGCCCCGCACCCCAGGATCGCTGGAAAGTACGGTTCAGTCAGTGAACTCAGTCATGGACTCGAGATTCGACGGAGGGGGAAAATCCCGATTTCCGAACATCTCATGAAGATAGTCCGCGGGAATAAACTCCAGAGAGTGGGAGTCGCCGAACTGCGTCGGCATATCGAAGAACTGTTGTGACACGTGTTTTTCCTCTCTATCTGTTCCTCAGAAGCAGCGGACGGCAGGTCGCGCAGTGCCGACTCCGCGCTCACGGAACCAGCGCTTCATGTACTGAAGCCGTCCAGGGTTGATCCGACCCCGCTCTTCGAGGCGGCGTTGGATACGAGACATGACATTTGTACGGCCGATATCAAGAGTCAGGGCGGCATCGTTGATCGCGAGCACCAGCTCATCCTCATTTTCCGGGCTGAGTGTCGTCAGCTCGAGCTGTTCGGCCAGAACGTCGATCGATTCATCAATATACATGCTATCGATCATGTTGTTCTCCGTTTCCTTGTGAAAGTGCCTGGACCAGAATCAAAAATCCGAGCTGGTTGCTCGGTTAGTGTCTTCTGGAATGATTGCGACGAAACCGAGCGACTATCGACCAATGAGAATGAGGTCTTTTGCAAGACTTGTCTTTTTCACTAGTTGAAAACCATACGATTTCATCATTCATAAGTATGCCAGTCTAGCGATAGTACGTCAACTGATTGCGTTTTTACGATTGTCATTGTATAGTATATTCGTCGTCTAGAAAGAGGTGATTTCGATGTCCGAAAACAAGGGCGTGAGCCCCAAGACGGATCAGGGAAGCTGGAAGGCCGCAGTCATCATCCCTCTGATCGTACTGGTAGGCATCATCGGCTATGCATGGATTTTTCATGCACTCCGAGGGAGCTGATCAACGCCTGCCGTACGAGATCAGTCTCGTACGGCAGGCGCCCTCACACCTTTTACGACGCGCGCCGCAGTCTGCGGCGCTTTTTCATACTTGTATTTATACGCTCAATCTGTTAAAATAAATAGCAACGTTACCAGAGACCGTAGCGGTGCAAATTCGCACTTAATCAGCTACCGAGGCAACCAGCGACTTTTCGCTATGTCTTGGCCGTCTCCACGCGAGATGGCTTTTGTAACGGGAACATTGACAACCCGGGCAGATAAAACTAACTGTAACCAAAGAGGATTTTATGGCAATTTCACGCGATAAAAAACAAGAGTTGGTTGCAAAAATGAATGAAGCATTCAGCAGTGCGGCAGGTGTCGCATTCGCTCAGTACCAAGGTCTGAGCGTCGCTGATATTCAAGACCTTCGTAAAAGCGCACGCGAAGCAGGGGTAACGATAGTTGTTATCAAAAACCGACTGGTACGCGTCGCTATGGGTGAGGTAAAGAACTTTAAAGAAACTGATACGTCGGCGTTAACCGGCCAGCTTCTTTACGCCTTCTCAGCTGACGACGAAGTGGCGCCTGCAAAAGTTCTTGATACGTTCGCTAAAAAGCATCCGGCACTTCAAATGGTCGGTGGCTTCAGCGGCGAGGGACTTGCACAGTCAACCGCAGACGTCAAAGCACTGGCAAGCTTGCCGAGTAAACAGCAGCTTATAGCAGAGGTTGTTGCTCAGCTGCTCTCACCAGTACACGATGTAACGAATGCACTTTCAGGCAACCTTCACAGTTTGCTCGATGGTGTCGAGGCAAAAGCTTCAGCATAATTGCAACAAATTTGATTAATGAAATTAGATAGACTCACTCATCAGATGAGTTGAAAGGAAACGATATGGCAGACGTAAAGAAATTGGCGGAAGAGCTCACTAAGCTTACCGTCCTAGAAGTAAATGAACTGAAAAACGTTCTCAAAGAGGAATACGGTATTGAGCCTGCTGCTGCAGCTGTTGCAGTCGCAGGTCCTGCAGCTGGCGGTGACGCTGGTGCTGCGGCCGAAGAAGAAAAGAGCGAATACACCGTAACGCTCAAAGACGCTGGCGGACAAAAAGTTGCCGTTATCAAAGCGGTCAAAGAAATCACCGGACTTGGTCTCGGTGAAGCTAAAGCAATCGTTGATGGTGCACCTGCTCCAGTGAAAGAGAAGATCTCCAAAGACGACGCCGAAGCTGCTAAAAAAGCGCTCGAAGAAGCTGGCGCAACAGTCGAACTCAGCTAATATCAATACGCCCGGAATGTCTTACTGTCTAAATACCGTCCTACATCAGGACGGTATTTTGTTGTCAAGACTTGTCAGAATGTGTCTTTTTTTAGCCTAATAACCTAAAAAAATGACAACGTTTTTTGTCCTACATCTGATAACAATGTGGATAAAATTGTCATTGACATCTCCTTTCCTAGGTGATATTCTCACGGGTGAACATACTAATCAAAAACAGACAAAGGATGCGAGCGAATGTCTGAACTACCAGAAAAACAAATCAAACGATTACGAGCCCTTATCCAAGAGGCCGAGACTAACTTGGCAGCTGCAAAAGAGCTTCTAATATCAGTGATAGGTGATGAAGAATTACCAGTACACGGTAATCCTGAGGAGGTTGCTGGAAAAGTTATCGAAGGCGTCTTTGACGGCCAAAGTATGATTGGACCCGACGGCAAAACTTATCCAGTTCCAGCGAACTATGCCAGTAAATCAAAGCTGGTCGAAGGCGACATCCTTAAACTTACCATAGCTGACGATGGCGGCTTCATCTACAAGCAGATCGGTCCTGTAGCAAGGCGACAAATAATAGGAACACTAGTCCAACATGACGGTGCGTACTATGTCGAAGCGAGTGGTCGCGAATACCGCGTGCTACTTGCTAGCGTTACGTATTTTAAAGCCCGGATGGGTGACCAGGTTTCCATCGTCATACCTGAAGATAACCGCGAAGCAACGTGGGCAGCAGTCGAAGCAGCCCTCTAAACGTTGTAATCTATTAAAAAATCCAGAAAAGTTCTGGATTTTTTAATATGTCCAAAAATATTGTATTTACTACATACTGTTCGCCCAGTTTAACGCATACAATAGGTACGGGAGAGTGAGCAAATGCAAAGAAAACCAGAATTCAAATTTCATTACGCAGGAATGGGTGGTGGTAAATCGTTGGAGATCATGCTTGAAGCGCATCACAATAGTAAAATTGGTTATAATACACTCATAGCAAAGCCTTCAAAAGATAAAAAAGCCGGTGAAATGGTTGAAACCCGTTTCGGTGAAATGAGGAAAGACGTTGACTTGATTTTTTGTCCGGAAGATGATGTTCGTAATACAACAGTGTCTTATATTGGCAAAAGGGCAGTCAATTCAAACCTATGGATCGCTTATATCGACGAGGCTCAGTTTCTCGAGCCTGAACAGGTGTTGCAGCTGCGACAGCTTGTCGATCATGATGGAATCGCCGTAGAAGCATACGGCCTAAGAAGTGATTTTCAAACGAAATTTTTTCCCGGAAGTGAGCAACTTTTTCTTAATGCCGATGTCATTGTGCCACCCACAAGAGAGGCTATCTGCGGCGAGGACGAATGCACCCGTACTGCTGTCCATAACATGCGCTTAGACAATGGTGTCCCTACTTTCGAAGGTGAGCAAGTAGCGATTGACGGTATTGATAACACATACAAACCAGTTTGTAGCAAACACTACCACGGACATTTAGGAGACTATACCGTACAATAATTACAAACGAGGAGGATTTTGAGCAGGGCTTTATACCGCAAATACCGTTCACGCGGATTTAAAGAGATTGTCGGTCAGTCTCATGTGACTGACTTGCTTCAAAATGCCATTTCTTCCGGCAAAATCGCCCACGCATACCTTCTGACAGGACCGCGCGGAACAGGGAAAACCAGTGTTGCGCGTATCATTGCGCATGAAGTCAACGGCCTCGAGTATAGCGAAGACACTAATCTTGATATCATCGAAATCGATGCAGCGAGCAATAGACGCATAGACGATATCAGGGAATTACGCGACAAAGTACATATTGCTCCAGTCGCAGCAAAGTTCAAGGTGTATATTATCGATGAAGTACACATGCTGACAGGTGAGAGTTTTAACGCACTATTAAAAACCCTCGAAGAGCCGCCAGAGCATGCTATTTTTATCTTGGCGACAACCGAAGTCCATAAAGTACCTGCAACTATCGTCAGCCGGACGCAGCGATATCATTTTCGTCCAGCAAACGTGAAGGACATAGTAAAGCATTTGCGCTACATTGCATCTGAGGAGAAGATTGACTCCGACACTGAAGCGCTAGAGTTGATTGCGACCCACGCTAACGGCAGTTTCAGAGACAGCGTGAGCCTGCTCGATCAACTCTCGGGTCTCAGCGAAACAATAACTGCACAACTTGTCGAATCAGTTCTCGGCATGGCTCCTCGAGAACGAGTCGATGCAATCGTTCGCTCAGTACAGGATGGGAACGTTGATGAGCTGCTCAGTGTGCTCGAAGAGCTCGAGTCTGAAGGAATATCATCCATCGTTCTCGCCTCGCAGCTCAACAAAAAGTTATCTGAAAAAGCCAGACAGGATCACGAGCTGTTCGTGCTAGTTGACGCCATTGTTGACAGTATGAAGGCCTACGATCCTCAACTCAAACTCCTGAGTGTTCTGGTTAAGTTTGCTCAAACGAATAAACCGCACCTTCATGCAACGAGCGAAATCAGCCTAGATTCAACGAGTGATAAAAAAAACCACGATGAATCTGCAGCTAAAAAATCGAGCTCTGACAAGAAGATGTCCGCCGCTCCAAGTGTCGTACCGCCAAATACTAGTGAATCGTCAGAGACTGAAGGTAAGATAATGCCCTTTGACTGGGGAAAGGTTCTGGAAACAGCAAAAAAACATCATAAACCACTTCACAGTGTCCTTTCTAGGGCACAGCAACATTACGACGGAGACACTCTGACATTAACGATGCCGTACGCGCTCCACCGTAAAAAACTTGAAAATCCCACCTATAGAAACCAGCTTGCGGCGATTTTGAAAAATTTATTTGCGCTCTCACCGGAAATAACTGTTCAAGACACCGTCACTGCCGGCAAATCAAACAAAACAGTTAAAGCGGTTGCTGATATTATGGGAGGAGGAGAAATCGTCGATGCCAAGCTCTAAAAAGAAACCTGTCGTTGCCGGGAAGGTGCCTCCTCAGAACCTAGATGCAGAAATGAGTCTGCTCGGTGCGGTGCTCATAGATGAAGAAGTACTGGCAAACATCAGTGACAAGTTAAGGTCTAGTGATTTTTATGATAAGCGCCACGTCATGATTTATGAAGCAATGATGCGGCTATACGAACATCATCGTCCAGTTGACCTGCTAACACTCAGCGACGAGCTCACTAAGCGAGGTGAGCTTGAAGTCATCGGTGGTTCAGCGTACCTAACTGAATTGACCAACTACGTTCCTACTGCGGCTCACGCAGCGACGTACGCTGAAATGATCGTCCAGAAAGCTGTCCGTCGTCGTTTGATTAAAGCAAGTACAGATATAGCAGAGCTTGGCTTCGATGAGGACAAAGACATCTCTGAGCTTCTTGAAGCTGCAGAAACAGAGCTGTTCGCGGTCAGCGATACGAATGCAAAGCAAGAACTTGTCAGTCTTGAGCAAATTCTGACAGAAAGCTTCGATAGGCTAGAGGAGCTCCACCGCGACGGCGGAAAACTTCGCGGTATACGCACTGGATGGCGTGACCTCGACAATATTACTGCTGGCTTGCAGCGATCCGATCTCATCATTCTCGCGGCACGACCCGCTATGGGTAAGACAACGCTCGTTACCAACCTTGCGTATAATGTCGCGACTAAAGAAAAGAAATCTGTTTTGTTTTTTTCTCTAGAGATGAGTAAGGAGCAGCTTGTCGATCGCATGTTAGCGGATGCTAGCGGCGTTGATGCGTGGAATATCCGTACCGGCAATCTCAGCGACAGTGATTTCGAGCAACTTTCTACTGCGATGGGAGAGATGGCTGAAGCTCCAATATATATCGACGATACGCCTGGAATGACAGTTCTGGAAATGCGAACTAAAGCGCGTCGTGAAGCCCATAATCACCCTCTGGGGCTTATCATTATCGACTATCTTCAGCTAATGCAAGCCAGTGGCAGAAGTGACGGCAACAGGGTACAAGAAGTAAGTGAAATATCTCGAGGTCTAAAACTCATCGCGCGCGAATTGAACGTGCCTGTTATCGCCTTGTCTCAGCTTTCACGTTCAGTAGAGACTCGCAATCCGCAGATACCGCAGCTCTCAGATTTGCGTGAATCAGGCTCTATCGAGCAGGATGCAGATATAGTTGCCTTTATTTACCGCGAAGCATACTATAACCCCGAAACGGATCGTCAAAACATAACAGATTTGATTATAGCGAAGCATCGAAACGGCCCAACGGGAAGGGTAGAGTTATATTTCCACCCAGAGCGCTTACGCTTTATGTCGCTCGACAAGGAACGTACCTGATATACTAGACGTAGATTTATGAACGCTTCACTCATCCGTGAACTGATCCTGTATCGCTATAGGTATGTCATCAGCTATAGCTTATTTGCGGTGTTACTGATTGGACTGAGTTTTATCGATCTAGGGAGCGTCCCATACGGCATAAGTAACTCGGAGATGAATAGTGCAGTTGCGAGCAACTCCCTTAACCCATACCGTCCACAGATAACTGACATCGTCAACTTGCCGTATCATCTACTCCAAAAACTTAGTATCGGACTGCTGGGGCTAAGTGCGCTTAGTATAAAATTGCCTTCAGTCATACTGGCTATCGCGAGCGGCATTGTTATGATGCTCATGTTGAGGCTATGGTTTCGTCATAATGTAGCCACACTAACGCTTTTAATATCCATTATTTCGGTACCCTTTATTTCCATGGCCAGGACCGGCACCGCCGGAATATTCTTTGTCTTTGTTCTACTGGTAATCTTATATGCTGGAATACGTCTCACCCAGTCAAAAAACAGACCGTTCTTCTGGAAAGTGATCGTATTTATTGCGATGATGTTGCTGCTTTACGTTCCATTCGGCTTCTATACCGTACTAGCACTGGCGATTGCTGGAGTACTTCATCCACATATCAGGTTCCAGATGCGAAGGACATTGTGGTGGCAGTGGCTGATTCTGGCCAGCATCGCTATCATCCTTATAATGCCTCATATCCTGGCAGGATTTTCAGCTGGCGGGGCTCCACTACTTCGGCAGCTCGTCGGCTTAGGAGCAATCAAGGCAACTTTTTCACCTGAACATCTCCAAGCGAATGTCGTCTCACTAGTAAAAACATTGTTTTTCTTCAGTAAATCGTTCGTCGGTGAACATGTCACACCGTTTTTTAACATGACATTAGCTTTCTTTATAGCATTCGGGCTAATAAAGGTTTTCATAGATCATTCTGCTGCGCGTTCATATTTTCTCTTGATCTGGCTGGCATTCTGTACCTTCATGCTGCTAATAGACACCTCCCAGTTGCCGCTGTTATTTGTTCCCTGTGTACTACTGATTGCAATCGGAGTCGAAACGATGACTATCGAATGGTACCGTCTGTTCCCGCGTAATCCGTATGCTCGCATCGGTGCGATTATACCTCTCGGACTTATCGTCGTTGGTTTGCTTTCGATCGCCGTAACCAGATACTTCTACGCCTATAATTACACAGATACGAGATTGTTTTTCCACCCTGAGCTTCCGGCAATTCACCGTGTCTTGACGAACAAGCCAACGCAGCTGGTAGTTCCAAATCAGCACATCGCTTTTTACGATATTTTACGTGCAAAACATAAGAATCTTATTGTTACCGACCGTCCCGATACAATTGTTGATGGCCAAAAAATAGTGCTCGCTAACGCAGAGCCGGTTGCGAGTAGCGTTCCAGTGAAAATTGTGACGAGTCATCTGAAAGAAAAAGGCGTGTTGCTGCGCGTCTACGAAACAAAGTAAAACGGTTTGCTATACTAAGAAGTAATCAAAAGGAGTTATTACAGATGTTGGATCAAGCAAAAATGGTGATGCAGTTAAAAAAAGCTCAAAAAGAACTGCAGAATGAAATGGTGGAAGTTACTGCAGGTGATGGTGCTGTCGTAGTCCGTGTAAACGGAGAGCTGAAGCTTAAAAGTGTCAAAATTGACCCCGAGCTTGTGGATCTTAATGATATCGAGGAGCTAGAGCATTGGGTTGAGGTTGCCGTACGTGACGCCATGACAAAAGCCCAAGAACTGGCCGCTGAAAAAATGAAACCGCTAATGGGCGGCCTAGGCAATCTCGGCCTCTGATTCGCATGCTACCTAAGGCGCTGCAAGACGTTATTGACGCGCTTGGCGAACTCCCGGGCGTGGGTGCTCGAACAGCCGAACGTTATGCGTACAGCCTCCTTCGTCGAGATCGTCAAACAGCCGAAAGGGTCGTTAGTGCACTCGCCAGGCTTCATGATGGAGTAAAACAATGCCCTGTAACCTACGCGCTTATTGACAGTGAATGTACTGTATCGCCGTTATACACAGACAAAAGCCGTGATAAGCAGCTTGTAGCTGTCGTAGAAGAGCCTATGGACATTATCGCTCTGGAAAAAACGAATCAATTCAAAGGTACGTACCATGTTCTAGGCGGAGCACTTAGTCCTATCGATGGGATTACCCCTGAACAACTTCACATACCCGAACTGCTTAATCGGTTAAGAAAGGATGAGGTGCAGGAAGTGATTCTCGCTACCAACGCATCGGTAGAAGGTGAGTCGACAGCACTATTTATTCAAAAATTTATTGAAGACAGCGGACTAACGCTTACCATTAGTCGGCTAGCGCGCGGTATTCCAGTGGGAGTTGATTTGGAGTACGCCGATCAAATAACGTTGTCGCATGCATTACAGGGACGCCGAAAACTAAGCTAAGCCGTCTCATGATACACTAATTACTGATGTACGAAACCGTAAAAAAACTTATCGACGACGCAAAACGTATCGTGATTATTCAGCCCGAAAATCCCGATGCTGACAGCTTAGGCAGCGCAATCGCGCTAGATGAGCTGCTGGCGGCCCAAGACAAAGATGTAACTATGTACTGCGCTATCGATATGCCAAAATATCTCCGTTATATTACCGGATGGGATAGGGTAGAGAGCGATTGGGCTGGCGACTACGACCTTGCGGTTATCGTCGATACGAGCGCCGAAGCCCTACTTATAAAGACGCTAGAACGAAGAGGTGTTAGGCATTTTCTTGAAACACATCCAGTTGTGGTTATCGATCATCACATCGAAGGAGATGAAGGCGGCAATGATTTACCGTTTCCTCATGAATTGTTACTTGATGAGTCAGCCGCCGCAACGAGCGAAATTATATATAATCTTTCTATACAAAACGGCTGGGTAATTGATGAGGAGCCGGCCAGCGCTATGCTAGCGTCAATCCTCGGCGACACTCTGGGACTTAGTACGAGAGGCGTTACTACACAAACGATAAAAACTGTAGCAGGCCTTATGGAGCTCGGCGCGCACCCGGCAAGTATCGACGAAAAGCGAAGAATATACATGAAAAAGCCAGCAGATATTTTGGAGTACAAATCCGAACTAATTCAGCGTATTGAATACTATTGCGGCGGGAGGCTCGCCACGGTACACATACCTTGGGAAGAAATCGAAAAATATAGCGATCGATACAACCCAAGCGTACTCGTACTAGATGAGATGCGTCTCGTCGAAAGCGTCGATATCGCTGTGGCATTTAAAACATATCCAGACGGTAAATTGACCGCAAAAATTCGCAGCAATAGTCCTATCGCTCAGGTTATCGCCGGTTATTTTGGAGGCGGTGGCCATACGTATGCGGCAGGGTTTAAGATATATGAGACGTACGAAAAAACGCTACAGGAAGTAATAGCTGCTGTTGAAAAGACCGAGGAAGACAATGATAAAACTGTATAACACACTTCATGGTAAGAGTGAAGTTTTCCGACCAAAAAATCCGGACCGTATAACTATCTACACGTGTGGTCCAACAGTTTATAGCGAGCCACACATCGGTAACTGGGTAGCGTTTATTCGCTGGGACATTCTGGTACGCCTTTTACTCTCAGAGGGACTCAGTGTTGAACGTGTTATGAATATAACGGATGTTGGCCACCTCGTCAGTGATGCTGATGAGGGCGAGGATAAGATGAGTAAAGGTGCCCGTAAAGAGGGAGTGAGCGAATGGGACATCGCAGAGCGCTATACAAACCGTTTCCTCGAAGGCATGACTTCGCTAAATATTCTTCCTCCGGAACATTTAACAAAAGCGACAGAGCACATCGACATTCAAATAGACCTTATTCGACAACTAGAAGATAGAGGCTATACCTATGTACTAGACGACGGTGTTTATTATGATACAAGCCGATTTCCAAAATATGCTGATTTCGCCCATCTTGATCTCGACGCCCAAAAAGCTGGAGCACGAGTAGAGTTTAATAAAAGAAAACGAAACATTAGTGATTTTGTGCTGTGGCGGCTGACGCCTGCTGGCGAATCCAGAACGATGGAATGGGAGAGTCCATGGGGCAAAGGACAACCGGGATGGCATATCGAATGCTCGGCTATGGCAATGCAATACCTCGGCGAAACCCTCGACATCCATACAGGAGGGATCGACCACATACCTGTACATCACACAAACGAAATTGCCCAAAGTGAAGCAGCTACCGGTAAACCATTTGCAAACTACTGGCTCCACTGCGCGCACCTACTCTCGGATGGTACGAAACTCTCTAAAAGCCTTAATAATAGCTACACGTTGAGTGACATTACCAAAAAAGGCTTTTCGACAATGGATTTCCGACTTTTTATTCTGCAGAGTCATTACCGAACAGAGACAAACTTTAGCTTCGAGAATCTTGTGAGCGCACGTAACAGGTATCATCGCTGGTTAATGCTCAGCTGCCTACGACACCAGCTTGAATCAGATAGCTCGGAAGCTAAAGAGTTCAGTAGAGAAGATGACGACACCAACAGGGTACTACTTTCTGCCCCAAACGTTATACGTGAAGCATTACATGATGATCTCAACACGCCAGAAGCACTTAAAGCAATCGACAAAGCATTTGATGCTATCGAAAAGTCAGACCCTCGATCAATCGAGCGTACGGCGTTCGATGCTTTCCTTAAGGCAATAGAGGATCTTCTGGGCATACTTCTCCTGGCAAAAACGCCGGATATATCCGATGATGATATTCGGCTTATTCAGGAACGACTCACTGCGCGCTCTGAAAAGAACTGGCAACGATCTGATGAGATTCGTAACGACTTACTGGCTCGTGGGATTGCCTTGAACGATACACAGTACGGTAGTTACTGGTATCATTTGATCGACTAAGATTTTGCCGCTTTTGCGATTTTCTTCAATGGATTCTTTGTCAAACTCTCGCGTTTTCTCCTTGCATAGTCTAGATTGTCTAGCCAGAGTACGCGTAAACAGCCTGCAACCGGTATAGCCACGAGTGCGCCAAGTAATCCGTATAGTGAACCACCAACCAGGATCGCAGACAAAATAAGCAGCGCGGAGAGTTCAACATTTTTTGCCTGGATAGTTGGGGAAATAAAGTTGTTTTCTATCTGCTGATAAATCAGGAAGAAGATTAAAAACGCGACAGCAGCAGTCCATGAATTTAACAGTAATACTAAGGCTACGAGCGAACCACCGATTGTGGATCCTATCATCGGAATCATGTTCGTGAAGAAAATGATAACTGCAAGTGGAACTGCCAAGTTAGTCGGCAAATCCAGCGTGGCAGTTATAGCAAGCAGGGCGACGAGCGTGGTTAGCGACGCAATTGTGGCGACAGCTACTTGTCCGTTCACAAAACCGGTCACCACCTTATACATTCGTTTGACGAGGTTTTTATGCCGCTCGAGTCGAACCGGGTCATCATATAGACCCCACAGCCTTCCCATCCACGTCGGGCCCTCGATGAGCATCAAAAACGTAAGCACAAGTACGAGGACAGTGCTAGCAAGTCCATTCAGTAGCGCCCCGAAGCTTCCCACCAAAATATTGCCAAGATTTGATGCGATTTCCGTAGCCTGACTCTTTGCACTGTTTATTGCGTTTTCAACGGTTGACTCAAGTCCATACTTTTGAATAAAGTCGTCAAAAATTGTTTTTTGTTTCCCGAGGTCATCAATAAGCGTCGGTACCGTAGCGGCAAATTTTGACGTTTGTTCTACGACGGGAGGCACCACAAGAACTAAAAAACCGCCCAGTAACGCGAGAACAAGTAGATAGGCGAGTGCAGTTGCACCTATTCTGCTATTGCCCGGTAACTGTTTAGAAATCTTTGAAACGGGCGGGTTCAATGCGAGCGCCAAGAATAAGGCAGTAGCAAGCAGTGTCAGCGCAGTTCGCGCTTTATAAACCGCTAAGATCGCTAGACCAAAAGCAAATACTACAAGAACGAGACGTACGAATACCTTTGTCTCTATATCAATTTTGACTTTCATATCATAAGTATGCGCGAAACAACAGTGAAAGACAACTGTTTATGTGTATCGGAACCATCTATACCAGACCCATATGCCAACGATTCCGCCAACCGTTGAAAGTATCGTGATGAGAAAAATGTCACTGGACCCCCATAGCATTGGAAGTAACGAAAATACCCCTCCAAATACTCCGATACAGATCCATAGAAGGAATTTTGACATATTTTATCTCCAAAACAATAGATACAACATGACACTAGCGACAGCTGCAACAATGATAGTCAGGTACAACACACGGTACGGATAATACGGTGCTGATGTTCGATGTTTTCGTGATGTTGATTTCGTCCGTTTCATCGCTCCAAGTATAGCACGCACCCCTTATATCTGCTATATTGAGCTTATGCATAACTTCGAAGATTTAAAAGAAATTTTTCAGGGTGAACTCGCTACCGATGAGCCAACCCGTGAGCTTTACTCGCACGACGCCAGCCTTTTCGAACTCGAGCCGCAAATTGTCGCTCGCCCAAAGCATTCAAAAGACATACAGACACTCGTAAAATACGTTATTGATAACAAAAAAAAGCAGCCAAAACTCTCTATCACGGCTCGTTCCGCTGGAACGGATATGTCCGGAGCCGCTATCGGCCAGTCAATAATTCTGGACTGTATGGCGCATATGAATACAATTAAGTCTCTCAAGCCTTCCGCAGCCATAGTTGAGCCAGGAGTATTTTTCCGCGACTTTGATGCCAAATGTGAAAAGCTAGGTGTGTTTTTTCCCAGCTATCCTGCCAGTCGTGACCTCTGTGCAATAGGCGGAATCGTCAACAACAATGCAGGAGGAGAAAAGTCACTGCATTACGGGAAAACCGACCAGTACGTTACTCAGATGAAAATGGTGCTTGCCGATGGCAATGAATACACGATAAAGCCGCTATCAAAACCCGAGTTAGTAAAAAAAATGGCCCAAAAAGATTTCGAGGGAAAACTCTATAAAGAAACATTCGAGCTCGTGGAGAAGAATTACGAAATTCTTCAAAACGCTCGCCCGAACGTCAGTAAAGACTCGACCGGCTATCATCTGTGGAATGTGTGGAATCGCGAAACCGGTGTGTTCGACCTTACGAAACTGTTTGTCGGTGCTCAGGGAACGCTCGGTATTATGACCGACGCCAAAATAAAACTTGTTCCACGCCCTGATCATTCCGGTCTCTTAGTGCTGTTTCTTCGCGACATTAAAGGTCTCGGCGAGCTTATAAACACTGTGCTAAAACATAACCCAACGAGCTTTGAAGCGTTTGATGATGCAACACTCATGTTATCGATCCGCTTTATGCCATATTTTCTTAAAATGCTCGGTCCACGCAAATTTATCTTATTACTTCTTAACCTCATTCCCGACGGGCTTCAGCTTTTGCGCGGAATACCAAAAATGGTACTGATGGTCGAGTTTAGCGGCCACAGCGAAGACGAAGTTAGACTAAAAATCCGAACCCTGCACCATGAACTCGCCAAACACAAGGCACGTTACGAGATTAATGGTTTTGAAGAAACCCCGACTGAAGCTGCTTCGGAAAAATTCTGGACAATGCGTCGGCATAGTTTCAATATCTTGCGGAGTAAAGTAAAAGACAAACATACCGCACCATTTATTGACGATTTTATCGTCCCGCCGCCCGAGCTTCCGCGATTCCTTCCGAAGCTACGAAAGATAATAAAAAAATACCGTCTGTTTGCAACGCTGGCAGGTCATATGGGCGATGGAAATTTCCACGTTATCCCGCTTATGAAGATCGAAGATGAACGCGAACGCCTCAAACTCCAACCGGCAATGAAAGAAGTGAATGAGCTTGTTCTTCAACACGGTGGATCTATCAGCGGGGAGCATAACGACGGCATGATCAGGGGACCTTGGCTGGAGCGGATGTACGGCAAAAAAGTCTTCGGTTTGATGGATGACATCAAAAGACTCTACGATCCGCAAAATATTTTTAATCCCCACAAAAAGACGGATGCCAAATGGGAGTTTAGCTTCAGCCATATCCGCAAAAGCTTTTAGGCATTACAATAATTACATGTCTACAAGAAATACGGTTATCAGGGTTAGTAGCCTAACCAAAACATTCGGTGATTTAAATGCCATAGATGACATTTCTTTTAAGGTCACTGCCGGCGAGATAGTCGGATTCGTTGGCCCAAATGGTGCAGGCAAATCAACTACCATCGGCACCATCATGGGGTTCCTGCACCCTACGCATGGAAAAATACATCTCTTTGGAGAACCCGTTGATACAGATTCGGCCTATAAAAATCACCAATACATTGGGTACGTCGCAGGTGACATGGCGCTACTAGATAACCTGTCAGGCGAACAGTACCTTGATCATATGGCTGCCCTAGTGGGATCCCTCGCGCCTCATCGCAAGCGGCTTATCGAGCAGCTTGATCCGGTTTTAAACAAGCGCCTGAAGACATTGTCTCGCGGTAACAAGCAAAAAATAGCTCTCATAGCTGCCCTACAGCATGAACCGAAACTGCTGATACTCGATGAACCGACCACTGGGCTCGACCCACTCATGCAGGAAACGTTTTTAAAGATACTATCTCGGGAAGCTAAGAAAGGCATGACTGTGTTTATGTCTTCTCATATACTTAGCGAAGTCGCAACAGTGTGCGAACGGGTCATTTTTATGAAAAGCGGCAAAATAATACTCGATGAACAGACCAAAAAAATCGAACAGCAAGCTGGTAAAGAAATAACAATCAGTGCTGATAAAAAAATAATAGCTACACTGCTACGTCAAAAACCCAGCGGGGTAGGTAACCCAGAAAAGGTAACGGAAAAAAGCATGGTCTTCTTGCATAAAGGCGATATTTCCACTGTCTTAAAATGGCTTTCACCGTATAAGTTAGATGATGTCACGATTCGCGATAGGGATTTCGACAATATATTTCACTCAATGTATGAGCAGGAGGATGTACGATGATGAACTCACTATTCCTGAGGACTCTGTATGATAAGCGATGGTTTATCGTAGGATGGGCAATGTCTATCGGTTTTATGGCACTACTCATGGTTGCAATGTTTCCAGCACTACGAGACAGCATGAGTGAGCTATCTAACTCAATGCCGCAAGAGCTTCGAGGGCTAATGGGAGACACTGACTCATTTACAAAATTAGATAGCTACCTCTCCTCACAGCTCTACGACATTCGGATTCCGTTATTTCTGATGATCATGGGCGTTGTTTTAGCGAACGGGTTGATAATTGCTTTCGAGGAAAAAGGAGCTCTTCGTACCGTACTCGCTGGGGCTAAATCTCGCATCAGATGGTTTCTTGAGACATGGAGTGCCGGCGTCGTTATCTTTTTCGTGACACTGCTTTTTACTGGAGTTGTTACGTTTGCAAGTATAGAGAGTATCAACGAATCAATTGACCCGCTTTTACTTATAAAGCTTGCCTTGGTTTCGCTGTCATTCGCGATATGTGTATTTACTCTTGTATTTGCGACTGGGGCGGCGAGCGGATCGCGAGCGCTGACTATGACGGTCGGGATCGGCTTGATAGTCATCGGTTTCATACTCGAGGCAGGACGGGCGGTTGACTGGCTAGAGCCGTTTCAGAAATTTTCTCTACTGCATTACTATGACGCTTCAAAACTAACCAAAGACGGTATAGACGCGCTCCATCAGATGGTCATCGGAGGGTTAACTATCGGGGCATTCATCGTAGGCATACTTTCATTCCGCCGAAGAGATATTTCCTAGCCAACAGTTACGCCAAAGAGATGACCGACACCATACGTAACGACCGAAGCCAGCAAGACAATAGCGAACTGCCGAATCGCGCCATACCATAACGACTTGCCGCTACTACGCGCTACATATGCGCCAGCCAGCAGTCCGCCGATTGCAGTGAGAACTAGCGACCAAACTATCCCTTGAGTTCCGCCGATAAACAGCCAAGGGCCGAGCGGCGCTAATGCGCCGAGCGTGAAGAGAAGGAATGAAGATATGGCCGCAACCCATGGCGAGCCTAGCTCATCTGGATTCACACCAATAACTTGCTCAGAATAGGTTTCGAAAAACTTCTGCTTGTCCTTCACGAGCTCAGCAGCTGCAGAGCTTGCTGTTTTTGTGCTATACCCGTCTTCAACGAGATGGTTTGACAAATTTTCTTCCAAAAGTTTCTCGTCTTTTTTTATCATTTTTTTCAAATCATTTAGAACGCCCTCGAACAAATCGACTTGGGACTGCACGGAAACCCATTCTCCGGCGGCCATACTGACCGCACCGGCGACGAGACCGGCGAAACCAGCGAGAAACACGGCATTCTGAGAGCCACCCGCAGCAGCAACACCCAAGACGATACAAAGCGTAGAGACTAGCCCATCATTAACTCCTAATACTGCTGCTCGCGCTCCACCTTGCTGGACCTGTGCGGCCCTCGCTGCCAGAATCTCGCTATCCTTTTTTCTTCGTGCTAGTTCGTTTTTATCCATATTTCTCCTTCTATACTCTCCAGTGTACAACGAAAACGTAGTGGCTTAACCGTTCATGAGTAATATTTATCACTGCGTAAAGCTTGGAATATCTTTATAATTCGCTGGGTAAAACGAAAGGGGTTTGTATGTTTGGAAGTAGCAACTCACGGGAACCATATTTTAAGGTCTATGAAAAAAATGGAAAGTTTTACTTTCAGCTAATCGCTGCAAACGGAGAGCCGCTTGCAAGCAGTGAGCCATATTCTTCACGACAAGCTGCTCATAATGGTTGTGACGCCGTCAAAAGAGCGGCAAGCGATGCGGACGTAAGGGACGAATAGACTGTTTATTCAAGCATATTAAAACTGGCCGTATTCGGCCAGTTTTAATATGGCTGGGATGGAGGGATTCGCTTCGCTCGATCAATCTCGCAAAGTGCCGGGGTTTGCAGACATGCAAACCCGTTCGAAACCCTATCAAAACATAAGAAAAGTTCTAAAAAACTAAAGCGTCTTAGAACTTTTCTTTGGCTCCCTTGTACGGTGAAATTCGAACCTATTTCGAGCAAAATGGCTGAAGCTCAGCCCTGCCGCCTGCGCGGGCACACCCGCGCTCGCCCTACCAGGAAAACCGTCCTTTGATTCATTTTTGAGATTACCCCCGCCGTATTTTTCTTTTTAGCTGAAAAGGTCGGATTTCTGGTGGTTCGACTACCATAAATGGTAGAGGCGTCAGGGCTTCGCTCGGGCGGCAAAGCCGCCGCGCTACGCGCCTTCGGTCATGCATCTATGGGTTATAAGAAGCTGCTCAAAACCAAGTAAGGCACCAGTGTTATCATAGATACAGAGTATGAAGGTAAAAACATTTTTAAATCAATCTCAATGGGTAATTGTCAGGCGAAAGGCAATCGATCCTTTTGTGGCGGCTGTCCTTACGAGAGTAGACTATCTATTAGTAAGGGTAAAGCGACTCAAATATAATGTTAAAGACAAAACGACGCTGCTTTATTACAAGATACGTGGTCTAACCTACTCCAAAACAGTAGTTTGGATAGTTGCCGTTTTCATGATCGCGTTAGGAGTGATATCGTGCGTAGCATTGCTACAGGAGTATAGCTACTTCCCTAGGTTGCCAGAAATTCCAAGTGGCATACCAGTTGCCTACCAGACCGCGCTTTTTACGATAATGATTCCGATTTATTTGCTTGCGATGCAGCAGCAGCGAGATGTTAATAGCGTCGGAGCACGTGCGATTTTAGGCTATGCACAATTTCGTGAAGTAACGATTTTGCTAATAGTATCGACTATCGCCGCTACATTGTTTTCTAATACACATATGACTTCGCACGTCTATGTGGCACTTCTAGTAAGCACACTCATCGTGATATACGCATTACATCGTGTGTTTGCAATTTTGTTTCAGACTACCTCTCTCAAAAAAATCACCGAATGGATGATTAACGATACTGTTGAGCAGCACGTTTTTGAGTTGAGACGTCAGCGCATTGCTCGTAATGCTCAATACGAGCAAATTAAAAGAGCAAAAAACCTTAATTATTTGCATATCTCGCTAGATGATGAGCGTGAGTATTCTGTTTACGACGTACGACTCTCTCGTATTGGAGTTATTGCGAAGATAGATGTCGACAAAATCGATGCAGGTCTGCAAAAGCTTAATCGTCAACACAGAAAGAGCAATAATGTAGCGTTGAAGCAATTACGTCAAAATACAGCAATAACTGAGACGGAGCAAGCCAGCAGGAATCAGTCATCGTTTCTATTCGAGCTCCACGTATTGCCTTACAACGAGTTACGGAGTAGTAGTGTAGTCGGCAAACTTATATGTGCAAAAGGTGTTATCGAACCAGATGCCAATTCGGCACTTGCATTAATCAAACGCTGCTTCGATATAGGCGAACCTCGCAGTTCACTCCAGTGGATAAATGATTGGCTTGATGACACTGAGGAAGCGATTTACGACGCCATGTCATCTCAAAACATTGCAACGCTTCAACAAGCACTAGACTGGTATCAGATCCTGCTTGACGCAACCGATCAAGCTATGACGCGCCACATGGAGAACGACAACTATGACATGAAGGCAGCTGAAGCGGAATTACACAGCTGGGGTGCTGATTTCCTGAGCAAAGAACAGTCAAGATTATTCGATATCATCGATGACGCCTTACGTTCAGCCGTATTAAAAGACATAACTGATGTGGCAAAGTTACTTATTGGCTTTATATATAAAAATGTTCTTTCATCGAACCATTCCGATCATATTACTGCGATTGTTAGATCGGAGCGTTGGTTTGCAAATACTCTTGGGCTATGTCTCTATAACCAAGATGGTATTAGTGACGAGCTGCGCGAATATATAACAAGCAGATACAAAGAACACACCGACATATTGTTTTATGACGCCAAAGAAAAAACTGGCCGACACAATAGTGAACAGAAGCGTGTAGTCCGTGACTTATTACTGAGACGAATAAAAGACGTTCGACACGGTACGCTAGTTGCAGCAAAAAACGCAAATACAACACTTTTTAAGATGCTTTCAGGCCTATTGAAAAAGCACGCTCATGAAGCGTACGTATCACGCCGCGTGGACAGCTTACCGTCAGGTGCTCAGCACGACATTGACAATTCAATCGTGCTTATTATTGCTTACCTTCGTAAAAAAGATATTGCTGGAACCAACCCATATGCGAGTTTCATCCGTGAGACACAGCGAAAGTGGCAGTTTGAGTACGCAACAGAGAGAATTATTCAGTGCTTTGATGATAATCTCGCCGACAGCTGGAGAGTTGACTCAATCGATCTTGTCGCAGACGGACATGTGCACAGTGTACATAATTATTCTGACGACTTACGTGCGTTGTGGGCTGAGCTTGCAGGAGAGCATCGCATAAATGCCGAAATGATTGAGCGTTTTTTGTCTATCGCCCTACTTGAAAAGACAGACTTCTTCACTGGAGGATTATCTCAAGCCGAAAAGTCTCCTTTTTACTCGATACCCGGCCATGAAGATTTTAGTGACGAGTTACGTTCAGCGATTAATTTTTGCTGTGAGGTTCGTATTGCCGCCGAGCAAAAAAAACTTGCAAGCCTTCCCCTTGACCAAGCAAAGGTAGAGTCTTTTCGGCAAAAAGCAGAAACAGCTTACCTTGATAATGCCGTACTTCATTCACTTGTTCGCAAGAGCCATCGCTCGATCAAGAGACCACGTGGACAAAAGGGCTACAAGCAATACGGTATTAACACCGTATTTGACAAAGAGGCTTTTGTTGACTGGCATCATGGGTACTTTATCGACCATAACGCGGAGGAGCTAGGGCAACAATCGGCTTCAATCGAAGATAATATCGTATTACGTCAAATTGCAAAAGAAAGTGCGATCCACGTTACACCAGAGAATCTCGCTACAACGCTCATTAGCATTGGCGGTAGCTGGATGGCGATTGCCGTGAATTTAGATCAGTGGGATATCGGCCACGCTTTCCCTGCATTGCTCGATGAAAAACGAAGTGATAACACAGGTAATAATTGGTTTATTAAAGGTGTTCGTCAAAAGGAATCAACAAAACAAATCTATTCGGAGAACCGCAACGAGCAGCTAATTTATTTTGTAAAGCCATCAACATTTGGTCAATTTACCTACCTATCAAATACTGGTGGACACATGGAGGTGTCAGTAACTGCTCTGTCACATAATAAAAAAGCACTCGATGCGTTGGTAGCAGAAAAGCCTGCATGGCTTATCGAAAAGGGTGACGAATCCGCACAACGCAACTATCTAAAAACTAAAGTCATACTAAAGGTTATGCATATCTTTCGATACGAACCAAGCGGCGCCGAGACGATCGTTGCGTGCAGAGTAACATCATCAGACATTATAGAGCTAGCGTCTGATGGCCACGAATAAACCGATCGATTCTAATAGCAGTTTGTAGACGAGTAGCCATACCCATAATCATAACTACTACAATGTGTAGGCGAATAACTATTTGAGCCATTGCGACCGTCTATACCATCACGCCCATCTTGACCGTCCGCACCCTTTAATTCGTCTTTATGTGATTGTACGTAGTTGTGAATCTGCAAAGGCGTATTGAAGTAGACAAATGCGGAAAATCCAGCACTGGTGAGACTCACAACTATCGCGATAATCGCCAAAACAGCGACCCAAGTCTGTCGCTTTGGTTTGTGATGGTTTGTTTTGTGCACAGCGTTGTCTTTTGGTAAGTTCATGGTTACTCCTTAAAATCCCAACCAAAACATTTCTGTATCGTCCGGGACATTTTTATACTCTATAAACCTTTTGCAATCGTCCTCTTTTTCGCTCCGCTCAAAAATGAAATAGTCACTTTTAACGTCGCCAGTCTTGCCGCGCTGGACGCGCGCCTCGCAAATCAAGTTTTTGCGGTCGGTTTCTTCTTCCTGCGCGAGCCGTGCGCTTTCTTTTGTCTCGTAGTGCTGGCTGGTGTAGTAAGAGCCTGCATAGCTGCCGCCAGCTAACGCGGCGGCAATCAAGCCGATGAGTAAAAACTTGTTGATCGAAATATTATTTTTCATCAATCATAACTCGGTACAGGATTTACACGACAATCAAAATTGCCTTTGATGTCGTTCTGATATTCAGAGTAAAGCGAGCTTGCAGACGAAAAGTCGCGCCATGCGCTACTTGGCATGCCGCAGTAGTGATAATATGTGCCACCGAGTTTAATAACCATATACTGATTACCACTGTCATACCACGCGCCTTTAACAGTTGAATCTGATTTATTGAGTGGTTCAAAGTTGCTTGCTGAAATATTTACTTTGTCATCACGATATTTGATTTTGACGTAGCCAGAACTTGATGCGAAAAAGAGGAAATATAAAATCGCTCCGCCAATAAGTACCGCAAGCCCAATATATATCCACGAATAATCTTCTTTGTGCTGTGTCATTTCGTGAGCGTCCTTTTTACTCGTTTTGAAATACACAGGTAAATAATCCAAAGAATTGCGACAAGCGTACCGCCACTTGCGCTATTTTCTCCAAGTCCCGATAGTTTAGTTAGCAAATCTGCATACCACGTGTAGTCAGTAAATGCGATTAGTACTGAGGAAGACATAAATGCAATCCCCATCCATCGTGCAAGTCTTTTCCATTTCGCAAGCAGAACGATTAACCATATACCGACCCCAGCCATTACAGCTCCAGCGAATGCGAGAAATCCGTAGTATGGACTTAATAAGCTCGATGCATATGCGTCGGCAGTACTAGGCAAATTATTGAGGTTGATAATACTGAAAATAGCCAGTGCGGAATACGCGAGAGTTGATAATGCAACAGTAACAGTGAAAAACGCTAGCCAGCCCTCAAGTCCGATTTTTTGTGAACGTCGTTGCTCCTTTGTCATCTTATCGGGATTGGTAGTTTTTGTAACATAAGAACCACCAAGCGACAACTGCTTCTTGAGTTTTTCCGCTTTCGCATAACTTTCGCCGCGTGTTTCTATTGCTTGATTGATAAAGTCTAGCGCATCATCGTCATGACCGTTGAAATAATGAACCAACGCCTGTAATTCATAGAGTTTATACCTAGCCGTGCCGATTTCTTCACTGAATTGATATTTTTCAGCTAAAGAATCGAGTCGCTTTTGCACTTGTGCAAGTAATGCCTTGTCTTTTTCGCCAGATGTTGCGTCTTTGAGGTTTGCCTCAACAACTTTAATTTGCTCTATGTACTTTTGACGGGCTTGTGATTGTGGTAATTGCATTATTCTAAATCTCCCCACTCCCTTGATGTTTTCGCCTCAGAACTCTCAGTCTGCGAGTTGCGCCGCCTATTTATCATGATGATACCAATAACAAGACACGGAACGATAGCCAGCATACTAACGGATCCAAGTAAAAACAAAACGATGTTTGCGACTGTCTTGAATATCGGTGTTTCGCCATACAGCTCGCTGCTCGATTCTGCGCCCTGTGCAATACCCGCACCATCTGACAAGCTCATGTCTGCGCCAGACGTTGGTTCGCTAGTTACTCCTGAAAATATAAAATTGACGATAGCGTAGAGAAAAATGGAAAGTATTATTCCAGCAATCGGCGCAGCCATTAAAAAGATTGGCAATTTTAGGCTTTGTTTTTTCTTTGTCATTATTCTAAATCTCCCCATGTTCGTTTATCATCATCGTCTGGCTCAATATCTATAACATCATCATTCCTATTCTCATTTTGTGAGTCTGCATTGTTTGCGAGTGCATAGCCAATAATTCTTGCACCGTATGTAAGAGCTACCGTCAGAAAAAGTGTCCAGAAGATACCCCAATGACCGTTAAATATAGCCGCCAGCATACCAATCGGAACAACACCGACGCCGCCAAGGAAGAGCCCGATAATAACAGCAATCCAGCCCCACAGTGCAAGAGTAACTGCTAGTCCATATATCCAAGCCGATAATCCGTAGACGTATGATGAAATATAGATAATCAAACCTACGACACCTCTTGCTTTTGGTATGATTGCAAAAAATAAGAGTAAAAGATTAATGGCAAAAAGTATTCCTGCAAGCCAGTTGATAAATGGTGCAATAGTAAACGCCACTTTTGCGCCAAGAGTGAAAAATAGAACAGTAGCAATGATGATCCCGATAAATATCGCGATTCCAAGCAATGTTCCGCCGATTGATTTAAGTGTGTTCATAGTGCGCCATCTTCTCCCTTCTCGAGTGGTAATATATGGCGATACACAAAAAGCTCGCCACGAGCGGCAGTCTTTCGACCACCCGCGAAGGTTTCCCAACGCGACCACAAAGAGAAGCACTCATGACGAGCTGTTTCTCTTTGTGGATTATTCGACCATGCCGCACAAGATACGGTTTAGGTCTGGCGTTAAACGCTTGTCATGATTGTACTATTTACACCGCATTTTTGCTAGATAGCAAAACGCCACCACCAGAAATCCGACCTTTTCAGCTAAAAAGAAAAATACGGCGGGGGTAATCTCAAAAATGAATCAAAGGACGGTTTTCCTGGTAGGGCGAGCGCGGGTGTGCCCGCGCAGGCGGCAGGGCTGAGCTTCAGCCATTTTGCTCGAAATAGGTTCGAATTTCACCGTACAAGGGAGCCAAATTGAGATTTACGCGCCGCGCGAGCGGCGACTGACGGGCGGCATGCAGTGCCGCCCATTGGTTTTTCAGGGGGGAAGACAGCGATTTAGGGCGTGCGGAGCACGCTTTTTTGTTTTGCAGCCGCCGTTGGCGGTATATAATAGAAAATGCACACAATCAAATCAGAAGAATCTATTTTTATGGCTTTAATAGCCGTCTCGTACAATTTAGATTTTTCTGGATTGTGTGCAACGAGGCGGCTATTTAAGTTGGGAGGGAGCTGTGAGCGAGAAATACATTTTATACGCCAGAAAGTCTACTGACGTAGAGGACAAGCAAGTATTGTCGATTGAGGCGCAAGTCGTTGAACTGCGGAAATTTGCCGTAGACAACAACTTGCATATTGTCGATACCATTGTTGAAAAGAAATCCGCCAAGATACCAGGTCGTCTGAAGTTTGGCAAAATGCTTGAACGAGTAAAGAATAGTGAGGCGAACGGCATACTTGCATGGCACCCCGATCGATTAGCCAGAAATTCAATTGATGGCGGGCAAATCGTCTACTTGCTCGACCAAACACACTTGCAAGCTCTCAAGTTCCCGACATTTTGGTTTGAAAACACATCGCAAGGCAAATTCATGCTCTCTATCGCGTTTGGTCAGTCGAAATATTATGTAGATAACTTGTCTGAGAACACCAAACGCGGTTTGCGCCAAAAATTGCGGCGCGGTGAATACCCAAGTCATGCGCCACTTGGTTACATAAACGACCTGCGAACGAAAAGTATTGTCGTAGATAAACGGATCGCGCCGATTGTCATACAAGCCTTTGAGCTATATGCCAAGAATCAAAGTCGCTACGAGGACATAGCCGACTTTTTGGCAAGTCATGGGCTTGTTACGCGTGGCAAAGGTACAAAA
Source organism: uncultured Candidatus Saccharibacteria bacterium (assembly GCA_964581535.1). Taxonomy (GTDB): domain Bacteria; phylum Patescibacteriota; class Saccharimonadia; order Saccharimonadales; family Saccharimonadaceae; genus CAZOOW01. The sequence goes on along the minus strand of CAZOOW010000004.1, from coordinate 49,065 downwards.
TACAAAAATGATAGAATCCAACGTATGCTGTCTAACCCGTTTTATTACGGACACTTCGTGTATAAGGGCGAGGTCTATGAGGGCGTACATACGCCGATTATTTCCAAAAAGTTGTTCGATAAAGTCCAAGCAGTATTGGCTGAACGCGGACGACCTCGCAAAGCAAATCATAGCGAGCCAAAAGTGTATTGCGGACTGTTGCGCTGTTATTCGTGCGATCTGATGATTACTGCCGAAAAGCGCGTCAAGCACCAGAAAAACGGCAACCGACACGAATACATCTATTATCATTGCACGAAAAAGCGCAAAGACATGAAATGTCTTGACCCTGCCGTGCGAGAGGAAGCATTGGACGAGAGCTTGACAGGTTTATTACAAGAATATGCACTGCCCGATAGTTGGAAAACGGATTTGCTTGCACGACTAGAGCAAGACGAACAAAACGAGCAAAGCTCGACGCATACGTTCGTGGCAAGCGCACAAACAAGGATTGCTAGTTTGCAAAGCAAACTCCAACGACTTCTCGACGGTTATCTTGACCAAGATATTGACCGCGACACCTATCTAGACAAGAAAGCTGAACTCATGAATGAGAAGAAGTCATTGGAGGAGCAATCCAGCAAGCTGACGCTTGCCGCTACCGCGTGGGTCGAACCTATGCGCCAATGGCTCGACAGAGCCAATTCTATCTGTAATATATCGCTTGAGAGCGATAAAAATGAGAAAAAGGTTCTTGCCAAAGAAATCTTTGGGTCGAACCTTTTTCTGCAAAACAAAAAAGCGTGCTCCGCACGCCCTAAATCGCTGTCTTCCCCCCTGAAAAACCAATGGGCGGCACTGCATGCCGCCCGTCAGTCGCCGCTCGCGCGGCGCGTAAATCTCAATTTGGCTGGGATGGAGGGATTCGAACCCCCGAATGACGGGACCAAAACCCGTTGCCTTACCACTTGGCCACATCCCAACAGCATAAAAATTATACCACAGTGTTCACTCTAGACAGTAGTCGCCTCCACCAAATTTCAGGATGAGCGATACGATATTTTTTAAAGCCATACAACACTGCGGACATAACAACTCCTACTAAAATTATTGCTGCCACAATATCGAATACATAGTGTTCGCCGAGATAAACCACGCCGACCCACATTGAGAGCGGATATAACCATATAAACCATGATTTTCTAAAGCCAAAGGCTAAGCCGACGAACAGCGTTGCGATCAGTGGATATGCTGAGTGCAATGACGGAACAGCAGCTACAGCGTTAGGGGAAATGTTTTTATATACCTCTGAAAAATTCTGCACTCCCATCGCCCACCACACGTCACTCGATACCCTATGGAGATTTTCCGAAATATATCCTTGTTCATGGGCCAACCACGGCGGGGCGGCGGGAAAAATAACATATATTATAAAGGCGATAAAACTTGCTCCGACTAACGTCCAAACAAACGGCCAGTACAGTTTTGGCCGATAGCGCCAAAGCAAAAGCCCCATGATAACCGGCACTAAAAAATGGATTGTATAGAGAAAGTAAAAATAAAAATCATACCACTTTAGCGTACCGTCCCACCACCAGCTTTGAAGAGTTATAGTTGGCAGGCGACCGTTTCCGAACCACTCATCCCAATGTATCATCGGCCAATAATTCACAGTCCCCGATAAATCATCCGCCCAACCGCGCATGCTGTCATAGGCAACTAAAAGACCTAGAAACGGCACAAACCTAACTATAAAATCACGAGTACGGCCAAATACGACTCCAACAATCAACACTATGAGCAACAGGGTATCGGGTGTCCAAATGCTTCTTTTTCCGAGAAGCAGAGCGGTCGCCAAAATAATTACTGTTACTCGTAGAGCAAAGCGCGACCTATCTTTGTAGTACTCGCGTCGCAATCGTTTGATTGTTTTTTGTATAAGAAGTCTCATTTTCTGCTATTGTACCACCACTACCAAAGTGTCTTTATTTCACGTATACTTTTAACATCAACCAAGGGGAGAGTTATATGAGTAAAACATGGGGAATTATTCTCGGAATATTAGCAGCTGTCGCATTATTGTTGGTAATGCCTATGATTACTAGCTATAACGGACTTGTTCGCGACCGTGAAGCCGTCAGGGGACAAATAAACAACCTGCAGAGTCAGTATCAGCGTCGTGCTGATTTAGTACCGAACCTTGTCAACACAGTAAAGGGTTCGGCAAACTTTGAGCAAGAGACCCTCACCCAAGTCATAGAGGCTCGTTCGAAAGCTACTAGCATAAAGATAGATGCTGCCAACGCCACCCCTGAACAAATCCAACAATACCAACAAGCACAGGGTGAGCTGAGTAGCGCGCTTTCACGACTGCTCGCCGTTGCAGAGGCGTATCCTGATCTTAAAACCACTCAGGCTTTTCAGGACTTAATGACCCAACTTGAGGGGACTGAAAACCGCATCCAGGTCGCCAGGGGCGACTACGGAAAGGCCGTCCAGGCATTCAACGCCAAAATACAGCGATTTCCAACGAACATCGTAGCTGGTTTATTCGGATTTAGTCAGTTCCCATACTTTACAGCAGATAGCGGTGCCGAAACTGCTCCGACCGTTGACTTCAACGCTCCTGCAGCTCAACCTGCACCTGCTCAGTAGGGCTACTAAATGCGAAAACATCTTATTGTTATCGCAACGAGCATAGCCGTCTTCGTATTTGCGAACACGGCTATGGCTGCACTGCCTGCACCTGCAAAACCAGAAAACGGCGGGTATGTCCGTGACGACACATCCACGCTTAGTACGAAACAGATTCAGAAGCTCAACGAAACAATCGATGGATATAAAAAAAGAACGAGCAATCAATTAGCAGTCCTAATGGTATCAACACTTGGAAACGAGGATTATCTAGAACAATACAGTCTGAATGTCGCGCGTAGCTGGGGGGTCGGCGAATCTGGGAAAAACAACGGCGTACTTCTCCTCGTCGTCAAAGACGACCGGAAAATGCGTATCGAAGTCGGCACAGGACTCGAAGGTGATTTAACAGACCTACGTGCGGGCAGGATTATACGCGACAGAATCGCTCCTTTGTTCAAGGCAGGGAAATATTACGAAGGAATCGATAGCGGCTTGCAGGGTATTTCATTGGCACTCGGAGATGCGCCAGATCCGCTTTTGAGTAATGACACTGGCGTAAAGCAGACGTGGTATAGCGGCTTAGAGGAGATTATTGTCGCTATTTTTTGGGGAGCGTTCTTTGTCATAACGTGGTTGGGAGCAATATTAGGCCGCACCGAACGCTGGTGGCCTGGCGGAATAATTGGCGCAGCGATAGGTGGAGGAGCGGGCTATTTCCTGTCACAAGGCGGTGCACTATTCGCCTTAGGCGCAGCGCTCGGTTTAGGTATTATCGGACTAGTTTTCGACTATCTTGTAAGTAAGAACTATAGAAAAGCCGTTAAGCGCGGAGATGCACCGTCATGGTGGGCGGGCGGAACGACCATCGGTGGTGGGGGGTTTTCTGGTGGTGGAGGATTTGGTGGATTCGGCGGCGGCGGATTTTCTGGTGGCGGTAGCAGCGGTAGTTGGTAGTGGTACACAAAAACGAAGTACTGAGACTTGAGAAAATAGTCGGCGGCGGGCAAGCCATCGGTACGCTAAAAAATGGTAAAAAGGCATTCGTTTGGGGCGGGCTTCCCGGCGAATTGGTCGAGGTTTCCATTACGAAGCAAAAGTCAAAGTTGGTTGAGGGAGTAGTCGCAAACGTATTTGAGCCCAGTAAGAAACGTATCGATCCACATGATCCGGATAGTTATCTGAGCACCAGCCCGTGGCAGATCATGACGTTTGATGAAGAGCTGCGTCTCAAGGCTGAGCTAGTTGAAGAAGCGTTCGAACTACATGACGTTGCTCTGCCGGGTAGTTTAAGTGTCTACTCCGACGACAACCAATTCGGGTACAGAAACAAGGTTGAATATAGCTGGTGGGGCGATAAGGACGAAAAGGGAAATGAAACGCTTGATTTAGCTTTTTTCAAACGTGGCAGTAAAGGAAAAATACCCATAGATGAAACTTCTCTCGCCAAAAAAGCAATATCAGAGTGCGCTCGTACCATCAGGGATTTCTTACGCGAGCACAAAATTTCTGCTCGACAGCTCAAGACGCTGCTAATCCGCTGCAACCAAGCAGGGAACTGTGTTTGGCAGCTGTATGTCAAAGATGCTAGCGCTGACTGGATAAAAGTTTTTTCTGATTTTACTAACACGTATCAAGGAGGGGAGATCATCTACAGCGACCCGCGCAGTCCTGCCAGTAGGATAACTAAACGTATCGCTTCGTATGGAAATGTAACTCTATCTGATACGGTTTTGGGTTTTCCATTCCGCTACGCGACGGAGGGATTTTTCCAAGTTAATTTACCAGTGTATGAAAAAGCACTTCGCGACATGGGTCAATGGTTGCCTGAAGATAACAAAGTTATTGATTTATATAGCGGCGTGGGAACTATCGGACTTACTATAGGCGGGAATAACTGTACGCTGATTGAGACAGATGAGAATGCCGTCAGAGAGATGCAGATCAATATCTCGAACATGAAAAGCTCGGCCCGTGCAATTCATGCTCGTACAGAAGAGTCATTAGAGTATATTAATGCCGACGAGATTGTCATCGTCGATCCACCTCGTGCAGGTCTACACCAAAAAGTTATCGAACATTTTCTACAGACAGCGCCGTCTCGAATTATTTATCTTTCCTGCAACCCCGTCACACAGGCTCGCGATGTAGCCTTATTGCTGACTAGGTATAAAATCGTTCATCATCAAGGCTACGATTTCTTTCCGCGAACCCCACATATTGAACATCTAGTTATCCTAGATAAAACTAAGTAGTCTTGATCCTTTTGTATTGAAACTTGGCGGCCGTGCGCCAGTTGGAGGTGTCGCTTGGATCAAACTGCTTAATTGTTCCGTCGACGACAGCATCTACCAAAACGAGCGCTGGGTTATATGGAGAGCTAAGTCGATAATACCGGAGGTCGGCATCGGTTATATCATGACGACCCGGATAGACCGATTTGAACTTATCAACCGCTAGGTCATTAAAATACGATGGCTGGTGTGCCGGCGGCAAATATGCCTCGGCGCTAAGTCCCATTCGTTTGACCACTTTTCGAACATCACCAAGCGTTAGCGGCGCCCGCCCATGTATGAGCACATAAAGTAGGTTCTTCGTCGTCAGAAACACACTGGCTTTTGTCGTATGGCTCGTTGGAATATTACGAGCAATAACTTTCGAAATCTCTAGTTTCAGTCCGAATTTGTCCGCCGCCATTTCCTCGAGTGCGATATCATCAAAGATTTCGTCGTTCATACTATGTTTATTGTAACTACGACGACAGATGTTCGCAAACATAAGCATACTAATGATATGGCTTACCGAGTACACTCCAAACAAGCAATGCATAACCAGGCAAAACCATTTATAGTATAGGTAATGGAGTTTGAGAAAAGATATAAGGCGCTTAACCACGAGCAGCGCAAGGCAGTCGATGCAATAGACGGACCAGTTATGGTCATCGCGGGCCCCGGAACAGGCAAGACTGAACTGCTTAGCGTACGCGTCGCAAACATTCTAAAAAAGACGGACGCATTGCCGCAAAATATACTCTGTCTGACATTTACCGAGTCCGGCGCTTACGCCATGCGCGAACGACTAGCAGGACTTATCGGACCGGAGGCGTACAAAGTCGCGGTGCATACGTTTCATAGTTTCGGCACGGAAATAATCAATCAAAACAGCGAATATTTTTACAATGGCGCTCATTTTCGTCCAGCGGATGAGTTAAGCACGTATGAAACACTTCGTGATATTTTTGAAAAGCTTCCTCATAACAATCCGCTCGCAACAACTATGAATGACGAGTTCACCTATCTGCGTGACACGCAGCGGGCTATTTCAGACCTCAAAAAAAGCGGTTTAACCAATGATGAGCTACTGGAAATTATTGACCGAAATGAAGCATTTATTGATTGGATACAACCAAAACTTCAGGCGGTATTCGCTCAGCGTCTTTCGAAAAAAGTGTTTCCCGCAGTTCAAGATTTGCTAGACGAACTTGCAAACTATAGCGAAAAGCCGTATGAACTCATAACCTACCATGCTCTCCACGAATCGTTTGCAACAACCCTCAAACAGGCTTCAGACGACTCTGAAGCGGATGGTTCGACAAAACCATTAAGCGCTTGGAAGAGAGACTGGTGTGAAAAGCGCACCGACGGCGAAATCACGCTCAAAGATGAAAAACGATCACGCAGGCTGCGTGCTGTTGGAAGTATTTACTATGAATACCTACTCGCAATGCAGAAAAAGGCGCTTTACGACTTCGACGATATGATCTTAAGGGTCGTGCACGGACTCGAACTGTTCAACGATCTCCGGCTCAACCTTCAAGAGCGCTACCAATATATTCTCGTTGACGAGTTTCAGGACACAAATGACGCTCAAATGCGAATCATCTGGAATCTGACAAATAATCTCGCACAGGATGGTCGTCCGAATATTATGGTTGTCGGCGATGACGACCAGGCCATTTACCGCTTCCAGGGTGCGAATGTCGCAAATATCATTGACTTTAAAAATCTTTACCGTGGCGTAGAAACCATTACGTTAAAAGATAATTACCGCTCAAATGAGACCATACTTGCTATTGCAAGAAGTGTCATAACCCAAGCAGAAAATCGGCTTGAAACAACTTTCGATAATGTCGATAAAACGTTGCGAGCCAACCGATACGATAGTGATGTTTCCACAGAATTTGTTAGCTATCCTGATGAGCTGGCGGAATACTCACAGGTTGCTGAACGGATAGCTCGGATTAAAAATGCGGATTCATCGTCGAGCGTTGCCATTATCGCTAGAAATCACCGCCAAATAAAAAGTTTGCTACCATTTTTAGAGCAAAACAACGTTCCAACTGCCTATAGCTCGCAGGATGATGTGCTCAACTCGCCACCCACAAAACTGCTGGTGCTACTCGCACGAGTCGTCGATAGACTAAGCGCCCAAGATTTCGTTATGGCAAATGCCTTGTTGCCCGAGCTACTAGCACATCCCGCCTGGAATATAGCGACGAAGGATTTATGGAACCTCAGCCTCACTGCTCACCGCGAGAGAAGGATGTGGCTGGAAATCATGCTCGCAACCGAAGGAACGCTAAACCAAATTGCCGAATGGCTGATAGTTTGCTCCCATATGGCTCTCACTGAGCCACTCGAGTATATTTTGGATATTTTAACAGGCTCCATGACTAGCCAATCAGCTGATTCCTCGGAGCAAGACAGCGACGATATAGAAAACGAACTCCGTCTCCCGCTAACGTCTCCACTGAGAAATTATTATTTTTCTACCGATAAAGTATCTAACGAAACGCATAGTTACGTGACGTATTTGCGCGCGCTAAGCTCACTGAGAAAGAAACTCCGAGAATACCTACCGGACGCGCAGTTACAACTCAGAGACTGCATACATTTTATCGATACGCATGAACAGCTCGGTATCACCATAGAAAGTGAAAACGAAATAATGAATTCAGACGAAAATCCAGTTAATCTGCTCACAGCTCATCGCGCGAAAGGATTAGAGTTTGATTATGTGTTTGTTATCAGTCTGACCGAAAACATTTGGGGATTGAAAGCGAAAGGACAAGGCAGCAAGCTGTCGTATCCACATAATTTACCGATCGGTCCCGGTGGCGATGGTATGGACGAACAAATCCGACTGCTGTTTGTCGCCTTAACACGTGCGCGTTCTCATTTACTCCTCTCCACACATCGCGCGAGCAGCGCAGGAAAAGACTTGATGCAGGTCGGTTATCTCGCTCATCAAAAACCAGAACAATACGAAGCGACCGCTACGGAACTAGAACAACAAGTTATCATGTGGCACGAGCGCTTGTCCCGAGCACCCCAGCATGATTTAAAACAACTGCTCGGTGAAAGTCTCAAAAAATATAAATTAAGCGCGACACATCTCACGAATTTTCTTGATGTCACAAAAGGCGGCCCAGAGCGCTTCTTGCTCCAAAATCTGCTCCGCTTTCCACAGCCAATGGGCCCAAGTGCCGCCTATGGCTCAGCCGTACATGCAACACTACAACGCGCCCATAGCGCATATTCGGCAACAGGCAAGAAACGGCCCGTAGAGGATCTACTAGGTGATTTTGAACGAGAACTAGCCAACCACCATCTTTCACACGTCGATTTTGATTATTTCCTGAAACGTGGAAGTGACAATTTAAGTGCCTTTTTCAACGCCAAATACAACACCTTCAGTCGTTCTCAGCAGGTTGAGCGAAGTTTCGCTACCGATTATGCTCAGATAGATGGTGCTCGGCTAACCGGTGCATTAGACCTCATTGATATAGATGAAAAGAAGAAAGCTATTATCGTCACAGATTATAAAACCGGTAAACCATCACACTCGTGGCAAGGCAGAACCGAATATGAAAAAATCAAGCTACATCATTATCGTCAACAATTACTTTTTTACAAACTTCTCATAGAAAACAGTCGGCTATTCGCAGGATATCGAGTAGAGAAGGGTGTTATTGAGTTTGTTGAACCGGATGAGCGTGGCGATTTTCATCGTATCGAATTCGACTATGATGAAAAAGAACTTAGTGCATTCACGCTGCTCTTGACCAAAGTATGGCATGCAATACAGAATCTTGAGTTTAGAGTGGAGAATGACTATCCTCAAAATCTCAAAGGCATCCTTGCTTTCGAAGACGACCTTACGGCGTAGCAGTCTTGACTGAATAGCGGCTATATGGTATTTTGGATGCTGTCAGTCACAGGAACGTCCTGTGGCAGAGAACTTTGAGAGGTGATTGCTATGGCATACTGCCCTGGCTGCTGTGGCAGGTGCCACGGGAAGTCGCGCAAGTCCAAGGGTGGCACGGGCACGTGCTGGTCCTGCGGAGGAACGGGGCACGGGCACGGCTGCAAGAAGGATGGAGAGCGGAGCTAGGATTAGTTTTTGAATCTGCATCTGCGGACTGTAGCTCACTGGTTAGAGCGCTGCACACGAAGAACAACAATCGTAACTAACACTTACGGGGTTCTTGCTTTCACGCAGAGGCATAAGGGTTAGAATCCCTTCGGTCCGACTCATCAGAGTGCAACCTAAACTACCGATCATAGAAATCCGTACCCCTCTATGATCGGTATGTCTTATCAGCGAGAAACCCCACTCTCAACGATAAGGCTCCGGAACTACCTGCGCAGATCTGGGGAAGACTGCAACGGTGGTTCGCGGGTGCCGCAAGATCTGAATTGAGCCGTCCCCTCGGCTCCGGACTTGCGGCACCCGTCAAGGAGCTTTTTCCTCAAACAATTTAGACTGAACCCTGCACCCACGTAACATTGCGTGCAGGGTTCATAGGGGAGAGCACTTTCAGCTCCGTCGGATTTGCCGACTCTATATCCGACGTGGTCCTGATAAAGCACTGCTTCTGTCAGGACCTCCCCGCCTAACCCGTAATTGCTATGCGATATACGGGTTTTCTTTTTATAATGAGTATTACCGACAAACCTATGAATAATTTTTGGAATGATTTACCTAAACCGTTTTATGTGCTCGCGCCTATGGAGGCGGTGACTGACGTTATTTTTCGCCACGTCATAGCAGAGGCGGGTCGACCTGACGTATTTTATACCGAGTTTACCAACGCGACCGGCTGGGTACATGCGGGTGAGAAAGCTATCGGAGGACGAATGAAAAAAACCGATCAGGAATCTCCGATAGTAGCTCAAATCTGGGGTGGTAATCCAGAAGATATGGCAGCATTTTCACTATATTGTGCAGAGTTAGGTTTCGACGGAATTGATATTAACATGGGATGCCCTGCAAAAAGTGCCATAAAAAGCGGAGGCGCGGCACTCATCCGCCAGCCAGATCTCGCAGTTGAGGCCATTGCAGCTGCAAAAACCGCCGGACTACCCGTGAGCGTTAAAACACGTCTCGGATATAGTAGCATCGAAGAGTGGCATAGCTGGCTCGAGCTATTACTCAAACAAAATATCGCGGCATTAACCATTCACCTGCGAACAAAAAAAGAGATGAGTAAGGTTCCGGCACATCATGAACTTATTCCAGATATTAAAGCACTGCGTGATACTGTAGCACCCGAAACATTGCTTATAGTAAATGGTGACATTGCCGACCGTTGGCACGGAAATAAACTTGCAAAAAAACATGGGATCGACGGAGTGATGATTGGAAGGGGAGTATTTCACGATCCATTTTGCTTCAGTGCTGTAGTGCATAGCGATCGAAAAAGCGAGCTGATTAATTTAATGCGTTATCATCTGAAGTTATTCGACGAATACCGCTCGATAACCGGACGACCGTACGATACCCTGAAGCGTTTTTTCAAAATATATATACGTGATTTCGACGGAGCGGCCGAAGCAAGGGATCGGCTGATGCACACAATTTCAACCGACGAGGCACTAGCAATTATCGACGAACTCTAAAATGCAATGTACACTGTGAATATGAATCACCCAGTTAAAAAACCCATTCCATCCAATTACGAGAATAACCCGTTCTTTATCGCCTTGAAGGGAATAGAACTACTATTCTCTAAAGCCCAGTCTGTTGGAGTTCTTTTGATTGTTCTCACTGCTATAGGAGTATTTTCAGCGCTACCCGGAGCTTATGGACCAACGGTCAATATTAATACCGATGGGACGACTAGTCCCAGCGGCACAGAAATGTCGCCTCCTGCGAGACAAAACGAGAACATTCCCGTTCAATCAACAGACTCGTCAGTAATTAGCTCCGAAGATCAAGCAAAAAAAGACTGGGAAGAGGTTAAGAATAGTCTAGCCGAGATCCCTACATACGTCTGGATAATAGGAGGATTATTTATAGCGTTTATTGTTGGCGCAATGTGGCTAGTCGGCGTGCTTTTTCAAGGAATTTCCGACTATACCTCGTCACAAATTGCCCGTGGCAAAAATACAAAGCTTAGCGAAGCATTTTCGGCTGTGTTCAAAAATTTTTGGGGCTACGTACTTGTTATGATGATTGTCAGTATAAAAACATTCCTATGGACACTGTTGTTCTTCATTCCCGGTTTTGTAATGAGTTACCGCTATTCTCTTGCCGGAGTTGCATATTTTGATAAAAATCTCCGAGGGAACGCAGCAGTAAAAGATAGTCTCGCTCTAACGAAAAACGCCTGGCTCACAACGTTTGCAGCCGAGTCACTCCTGCCTATGTTGACACTCGGCCTCGTGACTCAAGTTGCGATGCCCGGAACTCGTGCCTTTCTTTATAGGCAGTTCCTGCCTTATACCGAAGCAGGTCAGCCAAAGCCAAGAGCTCATGTGCTATCCTGGCTGACATTAGTGCTCCCAATAGTGTTCGTTATGCTGTTTTGGCTTTTAATCGCCGGGATAGTTGCGGCAATTGTTTTGTCACAACAGACTTAAACTGCAAAAAATTTGGTATCTGACCACATTTCTAGGAACGATGTCGCTTTCGCAAATTGGCGACCTTTAGGCGGACAGCGTGACGATTCATCAATGCTTCCGCCTCTGAGATACTCACCGTATCTTTAGCATTTGCTCGGAGCTCCTTAGCTCGTTCAAGTGCTTTCTCGACTTCTGCCGCTACAAGTTCATCGGCCGCCTCAGCCTCATCAACTAGTACTCGCATTGATTTTGATTCGATATGTACCACACCGCCGTTTATAGCGTATGTTTCTCTCGCCTCGTCGGGGTCACCTTTTTTTAGACGCACATAAAGCACACCCTCACGAGCAATTGTAACCAGCGGCATATGACCAGGAAAAACTGATATTTCGCCTGCCATAGTTGGTAACGTCACCTCGTATACCTCCTCAGACAGCTTGATACCATCTAGTGTCACAAATTCGAGTTTCATTTACTTACCGCTTAGCGTACCTTTCATATAGAAATCGTTTTCCGGTTTATCGTCATGTTTACCATCGATGATTTCCCCGAAGTCACGTATAGTATCCTCGAGCTTAACATAGGCACCCGGCTTGCCAGTAAAGACTTCTGCGACGTGGAACGGTTGCGAGAAGAACTTTTGTAAGCGTCGAGCTCGGGCAACGGTTGTCTTGTCTTCGTCAGACAGCTCTTCCATACCCATAATGGCAATGATGTCTTGCAAGTCCTTGTATCGTTGGAGTACTCGCTGGACTTCACGAGCGACCCTATAGTGCTCTTCGCCGACGATTTCAGGATCGAGTATGGTACTTGAGCTATCAAGCGGATCAACAGCAGGGTAGATACCGATTTCGGTGAGTGCTCGGTTCAAAACAATGGTCGAGTCGAGGTGGGCGAATGTCGTGGCCGGTGCCGGGTCGGTCAGGTCGTCTGCTGGGACATAAACGGCCTGTACCGATGTAACAGAACCTTTTTTCGTACTTGTGATACGCTCTTGCAGCTGACCCATCTCTTGCTGTAGGTTTGGCTGATAGCCAACTGCGCTTGGCAAACGACCGAGCAGGGCGGAGACTTCTGATCCTGCCTGAGTAAATCGGAAGATATTGTCAATAAAAAGTAGAACGTCCTTACCTTCATCACGGAATGATTCGGCCATCGTCAGCCCTGTCAATGCCACGCGTAGACGTGCTCCTGGCGGCTCATTCATTTGGCCGAACACAAGGCTAGTTTTATCGAGGACGCCGCTGTCTTTCATTTCATGATACAGGTCATTACCCTCACGGGTTCGTTCACCTACGCCTGCGAAAACCGAGTTTCCACTGTGGAATTTTGCGATGTTGTTGATAAGCTCCTGGATTAGCACTGTCTTTCCCACACCGGCTCCACCGAAGAGCCCGACCTTACCACCCTTGGCGATCGGTGCGATCAGATCGATGACTTTTAACCCAGTTTCTAGAATTTCTGTCTTGCCAGACTGCTCGGTGAGGGAAGGGGCGTCACGATGGATCGGCGCGGTTTTCGCTGTGACTGCTTTCATACCATCTATCGGCTCACCGATGACGTTGAACATACGGCCCTGAGTTTCTGCTCCAACGGGTACAGAAATTGGCGCCCCTGTCGCATCCACCTTGTCGCCACGCTTCAAACCATCAGTTGAGCTAAGAGCGATAGCGCGTACGCTGGTTTCGCTGAGGTGCTGGGCGACCTCGAGCACGAGCAAGCCATCGCCGGTTTTAACATGCAGCGCGTCATAGATAGCGGGCAAACCGCCTTTTTCAAACTCGACGTCGACGACGACACCGACGACTTGTATAATTTGCCCGTTTTTTACTTTGGTTGTTGCCATTATCATCTCCTTATAACTAGTTCATTGCTTCAACACCGGCGCTAATCTCACTCAACTCTTGGGTAATAGCCGCCTGTCGGACTTTATTCATTTCGAGCGTCAGCGCATCGACTATCTCGCCCGCATTGTCACTGGCATTTTTCATTGCCACGCGGCGCATAGCGTGTTCGCTCGCACGGGAATCGAGTACGGCCTGGTAGATATCTGACTCAATAAGCCGTGCTACGGCGTATTCTAGAACTTCATCAGGGCTAGGTTCGAACGTCATGTCTCGCGCCGGAGCATGCGTTGCATCAATCTCGTCTGTTCCTGCTGGCAACATGTTGAAGACACTTGCTGTCTGCGTAAAGCTATTAATAAACTTCGTACGTATGACATCAACCCTGTCGACTTCACCTTTTTTATACATATCTATGAAACTCGTTAGAATAGGCCGTATGTCGTCGACGCTTATATCTTCTGGCATCTGATACGATGCTTTGCCCTCTACATCGTGCATTTTTGCTACAAACTGAGCAGCTTTACGTCCGACACTAATGACTTCGGTATTGATGCCTTTTTTATCGTCTGCTTTGAGCTCCTGTGTGAGCAACTTAAGGACGTTTGCGTTATAGGCGCCAGCAAGCCCACGGTCACTCGTTATGGCGATAATGATACGGTTTTTTACCGGTCGCTTCGCAAACAGGAAATGGCCGTTGACGTCCATCATCTCAGCAAGTCCGTTAAGAATTTCGAGGGCGAGATTATGGTACTCTCTCGACTGCAAGGCTTTTTCTTGCGCTTTACGCAATTTGCTACTTGCGACCAGCTCCATAGCTTTAGTTATCTGCTTGTTAGAAGCAACTGAACGGATACGAGATTTTATCTGACGTGTACTAGCCATGATTTCGCTCCTCTACATCTGCCTGCTCCAGAAGTTTCAATGCCTTTTCTTTTTTTTCCAGAGACAATGCGAGAAATGCAGCGTTCGCCATCAACCCACGCGCCTGCAGACTAGCAGCCTCCATTAAACGACGTGCGTCTTCTGCTGTAACAAATGCTGTCTCAATAGCACTATCTGCAAGACGAGCATATCCTAGGGGGTTCAGAAGATTTTTTGCTCTATTAAATCCCGGGAAAACGACATTCGTTTGTGTTTCAAAGTCAGTCATAAACTAAGTCGTAAACCCTTTCATGACTTTGTCAGCAACTTTTTTAATTAACTTCGCAGCCTTGCTGTCGGCTTCGATTTTTTCCGAGCCTTTGTTCAGCTCGCGCATTTCCGATTTGTGTGACGACCACAGCTCTGTAAGTAGTGCTGCTTGCGCGTCTTTGACTTTCTGGACTGGAACATGGTCGAACGCGCCATTTTCCGCTGCATATACACTCACAACCTGTTCCCAGATACTCATCGGTTGGTACTGGGGTTGTTTTAATAACTCGGTCAGTCGCGCACCCCGTGCGAGTGTGGTCTGAGTCTCTTTGTCGAGGTCACTCCCGAACTGCGCGAACGCAGCCAGCTCTCGGTATTGTGAGAGACCAAGTTTTAGACCACCGGAAACAGATTTGACTGCCTTAGTCTGTGCGTCACCACCGACACGCGAGACCGACAGACCAGCTGAGATAGCCGGGCGTATACCTTGGTAGAACAGGTCGGTTTCCATGAAAATCTGTCCATCGGTAATAGAGATAACGTTGGTTGGGATATAAGCAGAGATGTCACCAGCCTGCGTTTCGATGATTGGTAGGGCAGTCAGTGAACCGGCGCCGAGGTCGTCAGAAAGTTTGGCTGAACGCTCCAGTAGGCGTGAGTGCAAGTAGAAAACGTCACCAGGATAGGCTTCTCGTCCCGGCGGACGACGAAGCAGCAGTGACATTTGGCGATAGGCCGCAGCATGCTTAGTTAGATCATCGTAAATCATAAGAGCATGACCTTTGTTGTCGCGGAAATACTCACCCATTGCCGTACCGGCATATGGTGCGAGATAGAGCAGTGATGCAGGATCGCTCGGTCCAGCTGCAACAACAATGGTTTGCTCCATGACACCTTCTTCTTCTAGGCGATCTATGATGCGTGCAATTTTCGAAAGCTTTTGCCCGATGGCGACGTACACGTTTACAACACCGGTTTTCTGCCGCGCCTGATTAATCATGGTATCAACGGCGATAGCAGTTTTTCCGGTCTGACGGTCACCGATAATCAGCTCACGCTGTCCTCGTCCGACAGGGAACATAGCATCAATTGCCATGATACCTGTCATCATCGGCTCATGGACATGTTTACGTCCCATAACGCCAATCGCTGGTCGCTCTACTAGACCGGTCTTTTTAGACGTTATCGGGCCCTTACCATCCAGTGGCCTGCCCAGTGGATCAACGACGCGGCCCAACAGCTCTTCACCAACCGGAACGGTTAAAACATTTCCAGCCAGGCTCACATTGTCGCCGGCTCGGACATGGCTATCATCCCCAAGCAACACCGCACCAATCTCGTCTTCCATCAGGTTGAGTGCGAATGCTTCCACCGTACCGTTATTCGTCTCTATTTTCACTACTTCGTTAAATCCGCAGTCGCTGAGCCCATAAATCCAAGCAACGCCGTCTCCGACTCGAGTTACGATTCCTCGTGAGCCCATATCTCCGGAAACACGCAAATTATTTATACTGCGTTCTAGCTCGTTCGCTAAGGCCTTTACATTGATATCACTCATTCATTCGTCCTTTCTACACCGTCTTCAGTCTTTTTAGCTGCGAGGCAACAGAAGCGTCAAATCGCTTGTTAGGCGTTTCTACGATAATGCCCCCGATAATATCCGTCTCAACTGATTCGTTTAAAATGATCGTTTTTGCAGCTTCGGCATTTTTCACATAACTCTCGACGTACGAACGGAGTTCGTCGGTTAGCGGACGAGCCGTCACTACGCGCGCCTGAACAGCACCTTTCTGTGCCAAATTCCGCTCAATGTCTGCTAAGACCATGCCGAGTTGTGGAGTCATTTTATGGGCCACGAGATACCCAGCCAATTGCTCGATAACCTCTGAGCGGTTATTTTCGCTCGCCAAGCGCTCAGCCACATGCCGAGCAAGTATGCGCCGAGACGCCATTAGGCTGCTTCCTCCAAGGCCTTTTTAATAAGTGCAGCATCAGTTTTGGCATCCATTTTTTGCTGAAGGATTTTTTCGGTTGCAGCCGCAACAAGCTCTACTATTTCACCACGTAATTCGTGACGAGCATCGGCTACCTCGCTGTCGATTCGGCTCTTGGCTTGTTCGAGCAGGTGGTCGGCTTTTTTTGACGCCTTAGTCTCAGCTTCTTCAATTGACTTAGCCGCTTCTTTTTGAGCGAGTGCGACGATGTCACCAGCCTCACTTTTTGCTTGTTTCATAAGCTCAGCCGTTTTTTCGTTCGTTTTTTCTAGCGCATCAGCAGCTTCTTTCGCATTATCTAGGCTCTCGATAACAGCTTGACGACGAGATTCTAGCGTATCAACTAGCCGTTTATAGGCAAATTTTTTGAGCAAAAGCAAAACCAGCACAAACGTTATTAGCTGGAACAGAAACCCCTGGAGATTAATCCCGAGCGCACCTATACCGCTGGCCGTTCTTTCTGCTTCTGCAAAATATATGATATTCATTTTTTATCCTTCACTGCTGATAATATCTTCCTGTACTCGCGGGCTAGGTTGTAAAGACAATTAGTAGTACGAAGGCGAGCACAGCGTCGACGAGGGCTGCCATAATGAAAGCAGTTTGCCATATAGTGCCTTGGGCTTCAGGGTTGCGACCAACTGACTTGACTGCGCTTGCCCCGATGAGGCCGACACCGATAGCTGGGCCAATGGCGCCGAATGCTATAGTTAGACCTTTGATAAGAGCTGGATCGATTTCCATAATATTATTTCTCCTAAATTATTTTTTCCTATACCTTCATCTCACTCAGCTTTTTCGGTTCACTGGAATGAGCGTCTTCAGAGTGGTCTCCACCGATAGCAATACCCAGGTAGACCATACTGAGTATCATAAATACAAATGCTTGAATCAAACCGAAAAATATTTCCATCAGATAGACCGGAAATGTTGCTGCCCAGCCGTAGTTCCCGGCTAAGATGCCGACCGCATGTATCAGCACCTCACCAGCATAAATAACCCCGAAAAGTCGCATAGAGAGAGTGATAACGCGTATAAATTCTCCCATCACTTCAATAAGACCAAGAAACATATTCATTGGGTTCCATGGCTTGTTCGTAAAGTAATGCTGAAGGTGCTTTTTGATTCCAAGTTCACGAATCGCCACAAACTGGATCGTACCGATAGTGAGGACTGCCATAGCAAGGGTCGCATTGAGATCGGCTGTGAATGCACGAAGTAGCGGTATTTGCTCGCCACCGTTTGCGATATTTACCGACCCGACGCCCGGGACTAAGGCGAACATGTTTGAAAACAAGATAAAAAGGAAGAGTGTCAAAAACAATGGCATAAACCGAATTGAATTCTTGCGTGATCCTAGATTATCCTCACCAAGTTGCAAAACAAATTCCATTATCGTTTCGATAGTAAATGCCAGCCGAGATTTGGGATACACTTCAGACAATTTTGCCGCATAGGCGAGCAGGCTCACAACAATAACCGCCATCAGTAGCCCAAATACCATGCTGTTTGTAACATGTAGACCGAGAATACTCAAAACAGGTTCGGCCGACAGCGGAACTCCTGACTCAGAGGCGGCAAAAAAAGTTAGCATTCAGACCCTCCTGAACACAGGAAACCTAATGTACGATGCTGGCGTAACGTTATCAAACCCATATTTCTTTGTTTTAGTATAGCATCCCGAAGAAGAGTAGTATAGGGATATGGCGCGCAGAAAACCAGTATTCTTGCCGGCTGCTCGGAAAAAATGCGAAGGCAAGAATTGCTATACGCATAAACACGAAGCTGAGCAGGTAGTAGCCGAGCAGGAAATAATCCACCCCGAGATCCAACTACGCATCTACCGATGCATTTCATGTGGTACCTGGCACTTGACGAGAGTGAATAAATAATTTACTATACTTTGTATAGTAATAGGAGAACAGCTATATGACTGCTAACAAAAAAAAGAACGAGGTTGTTTTGTACAGCACGAGTTGGTGCGGCTACTGTAAGATGACAGCCAAATACCTTCATGACAAAGGCGTGAACTTTGTTGAAAAAGATATCGAGAAGGACGCTGAGGCGCATGCAGAATTGATGGGGAAAATACATAACGATTTCCGCGGCGTACCAGTTACAGATATAAACGGAACGCTGGTCCTCGGATTTGACCGAGCCAGTATCGACCACGCTTTACAAGGATAATTAAACATGCCAGAAAAAAATCTTGGAACGGCACCAGTTCCGCAGGAAGTTCGCGTGCTTATCAACTCTAATCCAGACATTGTAAGCGGAGAGTTGGATCCTACAACTGTAAACGGATATCTGCTGGGCAGCAGGCGAGGCATACCGGTACCAATGATGCCCCTCGACCCGGAAGTTCAGGCAAAGCGCGAAGCCGAGGCACAAGCAGCTTTACGAAATGATGATAATTCAGCAGAAAATGAGCCGCTTACCCAGGTTGAAATCGTCACGAAGAAAGTGAAGGGTACTCTCTTTAAAGCAGCGAGCGAGTTACTAGGAAACCATCACCGTCATGACTATGACAATAACCGCGAGGATTAGCCCTGACGCTACATATTGTGTTCATAGCATAAAAATGTTACTATTTAACTAATGAATCGCACTGATTATTATACATTCAGTTTCAGCGATACCGCTCGAGGGTACTCGAGCGGTTTTTGTTTTGATAAGGAAAAAGTATGAGCGAACTGCATACCGGCGACAATGTCGTTCCTATAGAGTTCCGTAGAGATAACGAGATCGAAGACCAACAGACATTAGCTGAATTCTCTCATCAGCTACTCGCTCGGCTCAACCGACATCCGAGCACTTCGGCTCGAAAGGGTGAAGAATTGGCAGCAATCATTAACGCTATGTTCAAAGAACATTTATTCGACTCTGACGAATCAGGTGGAGAAACTTACTCAGAAAAACTTGTTTACAACGTGAATCGAATAATTGACCAGGGCGGAATATTTATAGACGACGAAATGTACCAGAATAAAAAAGATTCCGACTTAGTTTTTTATGCCATTCAGGAATTGCTTCAAGACAATTCGATCCGCGGTAAAGAAATGAGAGAACAACGCAACGCTGCCATAAAATTACTAGAGTTGCGCGGAACAATACACGCAAATTTTACAGATGATGACCCGGAGTGGATGAGGCTTATCTATCGTCTTGTCCCCTGATATATACAACATCACCCTCCATAGCATCTTGAAAATAACTATCATGGCTGACATATAAAATCGCCCCGTGATATGCTTTCAACGCGTTCTCGAGCTCTTCGATACTAGGTAGGTCAAGGTGGTTGGTTGGCTCATCCAAAACGAGCAGGTTGGGCGAATTTGCAAACATCGCGATCAACTGGAGTCGCGCTTTTTGTCCGCCGCTTAGTCGAGCCACAGGAGACTCTGCATCACTGCCTTCAAATAAATAGTCGCTCATTAACTGGCGGATTTTCGTACCAGTTATCGGTAATTTTCGCGACAGGTAAACATGCTCTATTGCCTCAGCAAGTGTCATCTTAAATAGTTCCGGAGACACTTCTTGTTCATAGACTCCAACACGAACCTTGCTGTCAGTTTCGATAACACCCTCGTGACATACTAACTCCACTGGTGATTTCTCGTAACCTGGGATATTGCCAAGTATCGAGCGTATGAGTGTCGTTTTTCCGGCACCATTTCGGCCCCGTAACTCAACTCTACAAGCTTCGCGGAGCTGGAATGATACACCGCTAAATAGCGGCGCGTCATATCCGAGGCTCAGGTTATCAACGTTAACAAGCACACGTTTATGCGTAGCAGCGTCACTGTCGGTATCTAGCCGAATGTTCTTTGCCTTGAATTTATCATAACGTTCGGTATGTTTAAGCCCTAAGCCCTCCATCGATGTTTTATCGATCCAGAAAGAAGGTTTTTCGACTTTCTCTAGCTCAGCGAGTTCACTGGCTGCTTGTTGTTCACGGCGCTTGAACTGCTTAATCGTATCCGGATCACGAGATTTTTCTTTCAATCTTCGAAATTGCACGACTTTATCTTTGAGGTTCGTGATTTGCCGCTGAACAACTTCGTACTCATGCATGGCATTACTCGTTGAAAAACTGTTTTGTCGAAGATAGTGGTCATAGTTTCCGTTATATATGACGGATTTTCCGTCCTTAATCTCAATAATTTTATCAACCGCTTTGAGCACATCGCGATCGTGAGTAATTATCAACATTGCCTCGCTAGCGTGTTTCATCCACTCAATAAACGACGTTTTTGCCGCATAGTCCATATGGTTTGTTGGTTCGTCGACCAGCGCCAAGTGCGCCTGAGAATGCATAACCTTTACTACTTCCACGAGACGTTTTTGTCCACCGCTTAGCTCTGAAAGTAAACGGTGAGCTTTTTCGCCGAGCTGAAGTTTTTTTAGATTTTCAACAATCATCTCTTCGACGTGATAGTAATCTAGCTGGGAAAATCGCTCCAGCGCTTCACTGTAGCGATTGATTTTTTTGACATTATCTCCCATATGCTCAGGGTAGGTTTCAATTATCCGACTCAGCTCAAAATACTCTGGTAGATCTTCCAGCACATACTGGAGGACCGACTTGGTCAAAACGCTGTGGTGTTCTTGACGCGAGGACACGATTCTTATTCCTTTTTTCAGGCTGAGAGTTCCTGAGAAGTCTTTATCTTCGCCCGATATTATGCCCAGCAGGGTTGATTTTCCCACGCCGTTACGGCCGATAACGCCAATTTTTTCACCATCACGAATCGAAAGCGAAACGTTTTTATACAAACTTTTGGCTCCAAAGCTTTTTTCAGTTATCGCAATGTCGGCAATCATAACAGAGGTAAATTATATCATACATAATAATTGACAATATATTACTAGTATGCTATGATTATACTAGATAAGCACAAGTTTATCGCACCGCTAATGCGAACGGCCGACGCGCAGCTGGCGTGTCTCAGTGCTGAGTAGCACATATTCAGGTGCACCGATATCAAGGATAAGCGTCCTTGTCACCGGAGAGCACCACATAATCCTGCCGGGGGGCAGGATAGGCCTGGAGTGCCGCGCATGTCGTGCTGGGGAGC
The DNA here is from genome assembly GCA_964581535.1 of uncultured Candidatus Saccharibacteria bacterium. GTDB lineage: Bacteria > Patescibacteriota > Saccharimonadia > Saccharimonadales > Saccharimonadaceae > CAZOOW01. Next base: position 27,556 of record CAZOOW010000004.1, on the reverse strand, counting down.
ACAGACTCATGCATTCAAGCTGCGCTCCAGGCCGCCCCGCTCGTTGAACGAGTGGGGTATTTTTATTTTGCACTAGCATTATGCTTTCGGTTCATTCATAGTAAAAGCAACATAAGAGGAGACAAACATGGAAGCACTTTTTGATTTGCCAATAAACAGTAGCAAAAGCCGTTTCGAGATGTTGCCGATCGACGCTGATATCATACATGAGCTCGAGAGAGCCCGCAGTGAAGGTGAAGATGTGAGCGAAATATACAATGAACTCGAACGTTTCGCCGACCTGTTCGATCAAGAGCTCGAATTTACCGACTAGAAGCCCATCAAATAGTCCCGCGTTACGCTATCTACGCTACACTAGTAACCATATGAAACAGAAGCAGCGAGTTATTTTGGTGTTTACGGGTGAAGGCAAAGGTAAAACGAGCGCCAGCCTAGGGTTACTAGTTCGTGCTCTCGGCGCTGGTAAAAAAGTTGCCTACATTCAGTTCATAAAGTTGTGGGATGTAGCCGAGCATCAATTTATCCGTGACATCATGCCGCTCTACGAAAAACGATTTGATTTTTACAAAGGCGGTATGGGTTTTTATGAAGCCGGCGAACTCAGCTCTGAAGCGAGTGAAAGTGAGCACAAGCAGCAGGCTGAAACGACATTCAACTTTGCACTCGAGTGCGCCCATTCTGGAAACTACGACCTCGTCATCTGCGACGAGATAAATAATGCCGTCGGCGATGGGTTGCTTCCAAAAGACAGCTATACAACGCTTCTTTCCGCACTCGCGCCAACAACCAGCCTATGCATGACGGGTAGAGGCTTTCCGTCTGATCTTCATGGCAGCGTCGACATTGTCACGGAAATGAAAAAAAGAAAACACCATTTTGATAATGGCTATCTCGCTAACAAGGGGATTGATTACTAGCTATAACCGGCGAGCTCGTTCGTTCAGCACTTCTTCGTAGAGTTTTTCTAGCTTTCCAACCTGACCCCGTACGGTAAATTTGCTGGCATTTTTTTTACTCTGCTCACTATAGGCTGCGTATTTTTTATCATCCGAGAGTAGATCAACAATAGCATCTGCAAACGCCGATGGAGAATTTTCAACGATAGCACCATTTTTACCGTCGAAAACGACTTCAGAAAGGTTTGGATCACACATCACTACCGGTAGCCCGAACTGGGTGGCTTCATGCAACACCCACGCCTGTGTGTCTTTCATGGAAGGGAAGGTGAATAGTTTCATCGCCCCGAAGGCAACGCCAAGTTTTTCTCGCTGCAATGCGCCGGTAAATGTTATCCGCTGCGAATAATCAGTTTCGCGTGCCATTTGCTCCAGCTCCTCTCGGAATTCAAAATCACCAACGAAAAGTAGTCGTGCTTTTGGACGCGCCTCTAGAACATACCCGAGCGCTTCGATTAGTAACGGCAAGTTCTTTTCCTCACCTAGACGTCCTACAAACCCAAATACCTCATCATCGCTATCAATACCCCAATTCATTTTGAATGCTTGGATATCCGACTTAGTCGCTTTTGGAATCGGCGTGACACCGTTTGGCATCATGACAACGGGATATCGATATCGGTCTTCGGTCTGCCAGCCAATAAGCTGGTCACGACTCTTTCGGCTCAGTGTTATAACCGCGTCTGCTCGGCTGTAGACGATAGTAACGGCTTTTTCGATAATATCCTGGTTCCAGCGAGTTACGCCGCGGCGCGGACGGTAGAGTTTAAGGATTTCACGCATATCTTTTCCACCAAGCTTGACAGTAAACGGCATGATAATACCTAGTAACGCTAAAGCGCCTGGCAGCACAGCCGGATAATGCTCAACGAACTCATAGATATCTGTGCAGTGCTGGATAACCATTGGGGTTTCAGTGCGCCAAGCAGCTTGTATCCCCATCAGGCCTACCTGACCAGGTGTAAAGATATGGATGATATCGAGCTCTAGCTCGCGAACTCGGGACAGTACGAGCGGCGGAAAGAATATGCTTGTGTCATAGTCATCATAAAAAGCGCCTTTCACGCTCGGGAACCGAATAACCCGCTCGTCTTCTTCTAGCTCTTCAACATACTTACCGCGGCGTAGCGAACTGGCAGGGCAAAACACATAGACCTCGTGGCCGAGTTCTTCAAGCTCACGCTTCAGAGAATCAACAACGAAAACGACGCCATTAATAGACGGCAGATAGGTGTCGGTGAATAATCCTATTTTCATTTCTTGAGGACTAGTATAGCATTTTGCCACTGGCTTTGAGGTATACGACTGGCAAATTCCTATATGGTAGGCTACACTTAAAATCAAATAACGCTTATGAAAAAACCTCAGAAAAAACGTAAAAAAACCGTAAAAAAAGCTTATCATCAGCCATTGTGGCAAAAATATCTTCCGTCAAGATGGTGGCACTGGCTAATCGTCGTCATTGGAACGTTACTCGTTCTTATGTATAGCGCCCCGCTCTGGAACCCAATAATCTTTCCGCCAGTTAAGAACCCCCAGTTTGGTGTAAGTTTTTCGGAAAAACGCGCCAAAGAGCTTGGTCTCGACTGGAAAGCGAACTACTTAGCACTTCTTGATGATATGCAGATCAAACACTACCGGCTGATGAGTTACTGGGATCTGCACGAGCCGGTTCGTGGGACGCACGACTTCTCAACACTTGATTGGCAAATAGAAGAAGCTGCAAAACGGGGAGCGACCGTCAGTCTCGCCATCGGACTACGTCAACCGCGCTGGCCGGAGTGTCATCAGCCGCAGTGGGCAAATATGCTCGTTGGAGGAGCCTGGAAGCAAGCGATGTACAGCTACATCAAAACTGTCGTGAAACGCTACGAGAACAATCCTACGGTTATAAACTGGCAGCTTGAGAATGAAGGAAAAAATGACTGGTTCGGTATGTGCGACCGAGCCGACAGGGTCCGTCTCCAGGAGGAATACGATATGGTGAAGGCAATCACCAAGAAACCGGTCTGGATGAGTCTCAGTGATCAGCATGGGCTTCCCGTATTTGGGCCATGGCCTGACAAATTTGGTTATTCCGTCTACCGTGTCGTCTGGAACGAAAAGATTTTTCCCTCAAAAAACTATATCATCTACCCCACTCCTATCTGGTATCATCGGGCCCGAGCCGTCGTTATTAAGGCTATGACAGGCCGCGATATCTACATACACGAGCTGCAACTCGAGCCATGGGGGCCGAGAGACACAAAAGACTTGAGTATACAGGAGCAGGACATCTCTATGAGTCCATGGCAGATTAAAGACAATGTCCTCTTCGCCAGAGAGATTGGAAAAAAAGAAATCTATACGTGGGGCGGTGAATGGTGGTACTGGCGCAAAGTACACGGCGATCCGAGTATATGGAACACCGTTAAAGACACGTTTCGCGACGCAGAAAACGAATAGGCAAAGCTAGGCGCGAGACCCTTTAACGAATCAACTCTTTATATACTTGCAGAACGCGCTTGACGCCGTTTTCTGGACCAAATTGTCGTACTATCTCTCCGGCTTTTTTCTTTTGAGTGGCGTAAAATGCTTTATCATCACGTAGCCGCCGCAGCAAATCGACAAAATTTTCTTCATTTCCCATCACCGCATTTTCAGAGAACGTCTCTTTGTAGTCCGGAATATCTCGTAAAACAACCGGCAGCCCACTAGCGGCCGCTTCGACAACAACTAGCCCGAACGTTTCTTGCGCTGAAGGCAACCAAAACACATCTGCGGCTTGGTAGTATGGTCTGACTCTTTCGTGCTCAAGCACTCCTGTAAACAAAACGTTGTTTGGAGCATTGTCGATAGCACTTTGCATAGCATGATTATCCGCCGCCAACTTTCCGAATGGCATGCCACCAACCCATATGAACTTCATATCAGGACATTTAGCTGCAGCGGCAACGAAACTGTCTATTCGCTTTCTCGGTTGCACCTGACCGGCACTGACGACAACCCATTCCTTGTCCGTTATGCCAAGGTGTTTTCGCGCACGTAACGTATCTTGCTTCGTCGTGTGATATTTATCCGTATCTATGAGATTATAGACGACTTCGATAGGCGATCTGACCCCAAGTCGAATGAGCTCTTTTTTTGTCGCGTCAGACACAGCCAAAACAACATCGGCTCGGTTATAAAACCATCGTAAATACCACCGTGCCACTGGCATCCAAATATTTGCACCAACAATACTCCCCCGCAGGGACTCCGGCACCACATGGGCCGAAACAATTTTTCGACCGCCACTGAAAAGTAGAAACGCAAGGGAAAATGCACCTACTGTATGAATATGTGTGATATCGGCATTGCCGAATTTATTCACTTGCACCAGCAATCCAGGGTGTTTTTTCAGCGCTGCAGTGAGCTCCATAAAAGCCGTATGTACGCCGTGCCCCTTTACGGTAAATGTGCTTTCGGATACTTGGGTAATTCGCATCATTTCATCCTCTTATATTCACTAAGAAAATACGACATCGTTCGTAAGTTCCCTCGAACGCGACGAAACTTTGTAGGTATGACTGCAGGAACCGTGTCTCGAGCTTTTCCAGGCTCAACACGCTCAACATTGTCAATGCGGGACAAAACCTCATCCTCCAGCTCGTTACGCCAAGTAGAGGACGTGCTCGGCCATGTATGTTTTTTGTTGTGTGCTCGCTTAGCAAGTACCATAGAAGGGATGACGGTAAATGCTATGTATTTTTCAGGGTACATTTGGGCATCAACCTTGACCTCTGCTCGGGAGCCTTTGACAGATTTCAGCAGATGGCCACCCCCATCAACCACAAAAAATTCTTCAAACTCTCCGCTAGCGTTAATACCATTAATCAAACGGTTTTCTAGCTGCTCAGCTAGACGATGTAGGCGATGACGACGCAGGCCTTCAATTACCATAAAAGTAAACATCGGCCAGACACTTAGTCTGCCATGGTACTCAACCACGCCCGGTAGTGGTTGCGGTGCCGTCAGAGAGCGAGTCCGCAGTCCGACTGGCGTCAGGAACTCTTCCGAAAACAGCTTGGTAACGATAGCAGACACTGTGTGACGATACATATCGTCATCCAGCTCGTCCCAAAAAGAGGTATTTAGCGTCCACCCGGCAGCTACCGCGGGCATTTCCACTAGCCCAACTTTATCGATAGCACTTCCGAAAAAGTCTATATCATCGCTCCAAAAATTTCGGAGCAGGGCATGACGCATTTTGTTCGAAACATCCTGCCACTGATGTCGTCGATCATGATGGCTAAGCAGGCGTGTCGCGTCGTCCAGCGCATCTATAGCAAAGGCTTGTATTTCAGTGAAGGCAATTGGTGCTCGAAAATTCGCCAGACTTCCATCCGGACGCGGAAAAGCAGTCGAGCTGTCCTGAAACGTTTGATATGGTAGCGCTTTTGGATTGGTGCGATACGCAACAAGGTGATTCGTTTCATCGACCTGTGAGCACATCCAATCTGCTGCCCTGGCCAGTGCTTCGGCGATAGTATACTTTTCACCGCTTTGGTTGGTTATCACATGATCAAGCAACGATTTATCGACCCGTTTAACGTATTTGTTAACAAGTCGAATAAAAAGTGCTGTCGTATCGAGCGCGTAGTAGGTGAGTAGTTGTTTGTTGCTGCCGCCCCATCGGGGGAGGAAAAATTTGATAACCCGTCGCTCTAACCAACTGCCTTGCCATGTTTTTAGATCGCGATATTCATGGTGTATGCGTCCGAGAGCCTCTTGAGTCACCGGATTGTCCTCGGTACCTTGCAACGAAGCGAGCGCGATGATAGTCTCTCGCGTCACCGCGTGATCGAAGTCAGTGACGAATTTCGCCGCCATTGCGTTATCGCGGCCAAAAAACGTGTGGTTATAAAACGAACCGTTGCTGGTGTAGATTCCCATACCGTTTTTCGTTTTCAGCGACTCATACGCCTCAACGACACCCGGGATAATCTCGTTTAGCTCATCACGGTTTTTAGTTGTATCCATAACTATTTCTAGTGTACTACATCTCGAGACTACCTCTGGTACAATGAGTATGGTATGAAAAAACAGCCAAAACCACCGGTAGTCGTCAATAGACGAGCTCGCTATGACTATGAGCTCGGGGATGAACTTGTGGTTGGCCTACGTTTAAACGGTCGGGAAGTTAGGGCAGCACGAGACGGGCATATTCAGCTCAAAGGCAGTTATGTGCAGCTCCGAGCTGGCGAGCTCTGGCTACATAATGCGAGTTTTAGCCTGAAAATTAACGAGAAAGGTACGAGCGGCTCGCGAACTGTCGATTCATCGCCGCGAAAGCTGCTCGCAAAACGGCGTGAGATCGAACAACTTACGGAACGTAAAAAGCAGGGAATGAGCATTGTCCCTACCAAACTATTAGCATCAGGCAGATATATAAAACTCGTTATCGCCGTTGGAAAAGGTAAAAAAAGATACGATAAAAGACAGGCTATCAAAAAACGTGATACCGAACGTGACTCACGTCGAAGCTATTGAACAAGCGTACCTACATCTTCGCCGCGAACGGCTCGGGCAATATTGCCGTCCGTTAACAGATCGCAGATGATAAGTGGTTTTTTTTGCTCCAATGCGAGTGACAGTGCAGCCTTGTCCATGACCGAGATATCTTCGTTAAGCAGCGCGTCCTCATGCGATAAGCTGTCTAGTTTCTTCGCATCATCATGCTTCATAGGATCTTTGTCATAGACACCATCGACTTTGGTTGTTTTTATAACTATGTCACAGTCCAGTTCAAGTGCCAGCGACAGGGCAGCAGTGTCCGTCGTAAGATACGGTCGACCAATACCTCCGCCCACGATGACGATACGGTTTTTTGATAAATGGGACAACGCGCGACGATATGTATATTGATCGACAACTTGATTCGCTTCAATGTTGCTGAGCGCTCTCGCAGGTACACTAGATGCATTAAACACATCAGCCAGCAATGTCGCGTTAATTAACGTCGAGAGCATACCTGCATTATCTGCTGTAACTCGCTTGATTGAGTCGTCTTGCACCTCACCGCCACGTACAAAGTTTCCACCACCAACCATGATGATGATTTGTGTGTGTCTGATAAGCGGCTTGAGCTGGTCGGCTATCCACCTTGCCCGATCCGCGTCGAAGCCTTTCGTTTTTTCACCCTGTAGCTGTTCGCCAGATAGTTTTAGAAGAATTCGTTTATACATACAGATAGTATACCGCGACATCAATGGAAGTGCCCCGGGCAAGCCCGGGGCCATAGTTGGTGGATGCTCAGCCAAGCTTCACACCAACAAATCGGTGATTGCGCGGCGCAGCCTGTGCACCAGGTCCGGAACGAGCCGGTCGAGGGGTTTGCTCAGGCTTAGGAGCTTCGCGCTCAGCCGCCAGACGCGCCTCACGTGCATCCATCAAATTTTGTGCACGACGGACGTCTTCCTCCCACCTAGCTGCAATCGCCTGAGGCGACATGTCATTCTCAGCGCCCATCTTCATCCCTTCATGTCGTAGGAACAGATAAAAATGCAAAGTTATTTTAACACCTTTGATATATTTTTACAATATCACGTATACTGGTGACATGAGACTCTACAGCTGGAATGTGAACGGAATACGGGCAGTTTTGAATAAAGGTGCGTTGCAACAGTTCATCACCGAGCATGATCCGGATATCTTATGCCTTCAAGAAACCAAAGCTGAGCGCGGTCAGTTTGAGATAGATTTTCCTCAGTATCACGAACATTTTTTTAGCGCAGTGAAAAAAGGCTATAGTGGAACGGCAATTTTTTCAAAAGTCAAAGCAATTCGGTATATTGATGGCTTTCCTGAAGATATTATAGAAACCTATGGTGTAACGGGTGACACGTATGGAGACCCCAATAGTGAAGGTCGGATTATCGCTGCTGAATTTGATAAGTACTGGGTCGTGACCTGCTACACGCCGAACAGCAAAGGAGACTTAAGCCGGTTAAGCCTTCGATACGATAGCTGGGACCGAGCATGTTTAGCATATTTGAAAGAACTCGAAAAAACTAAACCAGTGCTTTATTGCGGCGATATGAACGTAGCGCACCAGGAAATCGACCTCGCGAATCCGAAACCAAATATAGGCAAACACGGGTTTACTGACGAAGAGCGAGAACGTTTTCAAGACTATCTCGATGCTGGATTTGTTGACACATTCCGCGCGGCATATCCAGATAAAACCGACGCCTATACATGGTGGACTCACTGGGCAAATGCCCGGGCTCGAAATGTCGGCTGGCGCATTGACTACTGGTTAGCCAGTAGGTCTATCGCAGCAAATGTTAACAGCCCAACGATACATGCTGACGTCATGGGATCAGACCATTGTCCCGTCAGTATTAATGTAAAAGCATGAAAGTGATTTGATGAAAAAGAAGTTTGCTGCATTTGATATAGACGGAACGTTATTTAGAAGCGGGCTATACCGGGAAGTTGTTTTTGAGCTGATGAAAATGGACGTGCTCGATCCTGAACTTATCGAGAAGGCTAACGAAAAAATGCGCGAATGGCGACACCGCTTGCATGGTAACGCATTTGAAGAATTTGAGCTGGTACTCACATCACGACTCGACGAACAGGTAGCAATGTTGAAAATTTCTGATTATGAAGAGGCGGCAAGACGTGTCATAGAAGCCAAGGCCGATGATGTATATGTGTATACTAGGGAGCTTCTCAAGGAACTGAAACAAAAAGGCTATTTCCTTATTGCAATTTCAGGCTCACAAGTCGAACTCGTAGAGCCCTTTGCACAGAAATACGGGTTTGACGACTGGATTGGTCAAACGTGGGAGCGTGGCGAAGAATTTTTTACCGGCAAGATCACTAAAACACATACCGGAAAAGACGTCCTGTTGAACGCGTTTATCGAAAAACACAATCTATCGCTAGAAGAGAGCTGGGCGGTAGGAGATAGCAACGGCGATGTCGGCATGCTTGCAATGGTACAAAATCCCGTTGCGTTCAATCCTACCTTCGAACTTGCTCAAAAAGCCCGTGATAATGGATGGCACATCGTCATCGAGCGAAAAAATGTCATTTATGAGATGTCGAAGGGAAAAGATGCATACATATTGGACCAAGCAAGACCCTTCTAAGCCACTCTTTCCCGAGATAGAATGGAGCAAACCGGAACAGATCTCGCATGCCGGTAAGCTGTTGATTGTCGGCGGCAATAAACTCGGTTTCATCGCCGTGCGCGATGGATATGAATTGGCGAAACGCCTAGGTGCCGGACAAGTCAGAGCAGCACTGCCGGATGCTCTGAAAGCAGCGGTGCCGGTTACTGCGACGGATGCCATATTCCTTCCGAGCAACCCATCCGGCGGCCTGAGCAAAGAGGGGCATAGTGAGCTACGTGCCGCATGCGAATGGTCCGACGTGACGCTCTTAATAGGCGACAGCGGGAAGAACAGTGAAACAGCAATCGCTCTAGAACAGCTGCTAGAATGCCCAACTCAATTAGTCATTACTCGAGACGCTGCTGACTTGCTGCGTAACGCATCTCAAAAAATAGCCGAACGTGAAAAAACCACTCTCGTTCTTTCATTTGCACAGTTACAGAAATATTTTCAGAGCGTGTACTACCCGATTATCCTTAGTTTTTCGATGCAGCTAATACATCTCGTCGAGGCGCTTCATAAATTCACCATTACCTATCCAGTAACACTCGTCACGTTTCACCATAATCAGCTCCTAGTAGCTCATGCTGGTAGCGTGACTACTACTTCCTGGGATGAACCAATGCTTATATGGCGAGGGTCCGTGGCGACGCAGGCCGCAAGCTACCTGCTATGGAGTCCAAAAAAACCACTTGAAGCAATCACCGCTAGCCTGATTTCGTAAAAAACATACATATACTTGTCTATATTTCATTTTAATGTTATAATATAACTTATATGGAACGAGCCGAATTTGCGGGCGCATATGAAGACCGCCAACCGATTTATCATGGCGAATATCTCCCTCAAGGAATTCCTGAGGTACTTGCTCCTTTTGATGAGTGGGATACCTATTTCGGAGATACGCTTTATAGCCTCATGCTTGATGGAGATGCGATCTCAATCGATGCTGCCAGAGAGGCTCAAAAAGCGTATGCGCTCCATACGATCAGAGAGGAAGCATCCCAGTCGTTAAATCGGGTAAGTGAAATTTTTTCCTCGGCAATGGAGACCGGTGAGATTGCTACTGAGCAATGCGATATGTTAAAACGCCAGCAGCTAAACGTACTTATGGGACAGAACTTCCATGTCATGTCCCAGCTGATGGCTGGACACTGGGACGAAATGATTTGGGGAGTAACCCGAAATAGCTCGGACAAAAAACGCTACTATAACTCGTCGATGTTTAATCTTGCAGAAATGAACGTTCGCTACGCGTTGCAGCGAAAGGAAAAATCATCCATTCATAACAATCATGAATTTTTTGATCAATCTTACGAAGCAGAACGGGCATATATTCACGGCGTTATGAGCGAGATCGACACAGCCATCGTGCTCTCAGACATTTCAATCCGAAACCCAGATTTTATTTTTGTTCCCGCTCCTAAGCGGTTTGAAGCGAGCAGGGGCAAAAAATTTAACGTTGATTTTATTGGCTACCGGATTAGCACTGATGACGTTATCGGGATACAGGTCAAAACCAAAGTTAACGAGGAGACGAGGGCTAGGTATGACAAAAGTCGCGTGGTACTTATTAGTGCCGAGGACGACCTTGGCGGCGTCATAGTTACGCGGACAAAACGTGGCAGCTCGAACATCAAAGCCGTACCATGGCCGGGTATGGTGGCGGCTGATTTTCTCAATAGTTTAAAGCTTCATGGAGAAAAGCGCCTAGGACTTGAACACATTAATCCACGCTATCTGTTGAACCTTAAATATGAGGCGGGAAAACTGCTGAGGCCTGAGTATCATACGACTAGCGTAAAGTCTCGCTCACTCCCCGTAGCGAGGGAGCGCGTGATGCGAAAAATATGCGAAACTCTCGACGCGGAAAAACAAGAAAACACCGCATAGCAACAATTAGCCATAAAAAGTATTGCTTCAGCCTACGACCGGGCGTACTATGAAGTAAATGGTGGAACCAACACAAAAATTCACTCGATTTGATAAGTATGGTCGAGAGCGCTACATGCTCATTCACAAACGACCAGTGGGACCAAAGACAGCCGAAGGGCTGTTTTCTCTTTATGAACAGCTGTCCAGCATTCAAGCCCCCCGCGAAATGTATATGGCGGGATGGGCAGCACTGGAGGCTTCAATGGTTGGGACCGAGCTACCCTCAAAAGATCGGGTATGGCTCGTTGATAGTGCTGAGGACGCCTGGATGTATGCACTGGCCCTACAACAAGAAAGAGCCGCTGAAAAGGCATGGCTGCGGGATGTGCCGCCAGACACGACTGCAGAATATAGGATTGCCGGCGCGCTTAGTACTATTCCGGTCTTTCGCGAGTTGCCACTAGGCAAACCACGAAAACAAACCATGCGCAGTTCATATGAGAAACTACTCGCCATAACCGAATGCAACCAAGAGGATTTGGAAAGAACCGAGGAATACGCACGCCATTTGCGACCAACCAGTGACAGTTTCGACTATAGCGGTCGCGCGGCGAACCATCGTGGACTTTTATACGAGCAGCTATCGCAGCTGGGTGTAAACCGACTTCACAGTAGTGCTTTTTTTGCGACCAGTTCTTTTGCCCGATCAGATAACGGGCGGTATTATCCCGACCAAACCCATGATAACCAGTGCTTATACTTGCATGGAGGCGAAATCGTAGACGTTATCCCGCTAGAGGTAAAGACTCGATTGCGAAAAAAATTCTTTCACCGCTACAAGAATGCCGGGCTCATCAGCGGAACTGTTCTGACCCACGATGGCAATCGAAATACGTCTACTCTTATAGCACAGCTCAGGCGAGAAGCGGAGGGACTGGCCTCTAAAGAGGATAAACGCAGCGTCGAAGGACTAACTGAAGATGTAATCCATAGTATTCGACACTTCAAACGTCCCGAACGAGCAGGAATCCATTGTCGGGAACCACAAAGATGCGTGATAGGCAAAACTGCACTTACCTACGCCTCGTGTAGTTAACATTTTAGGCTATCGGGATAAACAGGGAAGGACTACCGCGAAGATAATCTCGTGGAGAGCGAGCACTTTTGGCATCATCTTTTGCATCTGGTACCGCGGACCGGACTTGAACCGGTACGTCCTAGTGGACACCAGATTTTGAGTCTAGCGCGTCTACCAATTCCGCCACCGCGGCACAAGATGTAAAAGATGCGATCAGTCAGTAGTTAGCTACCGGTTTCACGTTTAGCTCATCAAAATTATTTAAAAACACGAGTGTTTTTGCGATAGAACGGTTCAATTGTACAATAGTTGACAGAGATTTTATAGAGATATGCAGCCACAAGATGACCTTCAGACACGAAACGTCCAAGTCCCGCAACGTGACGGGCACGTTCTACGTTCTGATCGCGAAGCGGCAGCACAACTCATGCGACAGCAAATAAATTCTATTTATGACGAAGGAAGCGGGGAGGTGACCGGCGCTGAGACATATCACCAAACCCACTCAGAAACTAACGACCATACCGCGAGTCAACAACAGGCTCAGGGAGCTGACTGGCAACAGTACCACAGCGCATGGCAAAACTATTACCAGCAATACTACGAGCGCTATTATCTTGCACAGCTCCAGCAGCGCAAGAACCAACTTGACTCTACTCACAACAAGCCAGAGCCACAACGCACCGAATCTACCCTAGAACAGCCGCAAGAACTCACTCAAGACGAAGCGGTCAATGAGCTTCGTAGTAAAATCATACATGAAGTGAAAGGCCGATCAGAGAAAATTCGTCGCAGCAGACATTTTATGCCACTCGTCGCCGGACTGACGGTAGCACTTGTCTTCGGCCTGTTGCAATACAACCGTCTAATCATCGCTCAAGTCAAAGCCTACGTCAGTCCTGGAGCAATAGACCCGCAAAATATTGTTCTCGACCCGACCACAAGTACAAAAGTAGGACCGGAGCCAAAAGTCATAATTCCAAAGATAAACGTTGATGCGCCGGTAGTTTTTGATATTACCTCACTTGAAGAACATTACATTCAAAGCAACCTAAAAAACGGGGTAGTCCATTATCCGATACCTGGCGCAGATGGTTTTCCTGGAGAAAGAGGCAACACCGTTCTACTCGGACACTCGAGTAACGATGTCTTCGATGACGGTGCCTATAAATTCGTCTTCGTTCAACTGGATAAGCTCAACAAAGGAGACATTTTCTACATTCATCACAATTCAATACGCTATACCTACAGCGTAACGGAAAAGAAAATCATTAACCCAAATCAAGTTTCAGAACTCGTCATCGGCAGTAATAAGCCGCTTGCAACGCTCGTTACATGCACCCCGCCTGGAACGGCATTGCAGCGCCTTGTCGTTATTGCCGAACAAATCAGTCCCGACCCGGATAGCGCACGTGACAAACAAAAGGCCGCTGTACCGACTTCAACTCAGCCAACGACTATCTCAGGGAATTCTCCGACATTATTTGAACGGTTATTTGGTTTTTAGGGCTTAAAGTCTCGTTACCATTTGCGTCGTCTGCAATACGTATGTACCATCCGGGTGTTTTGTTACCCGATAGAGCAGTTTACCATCATTGGTGAGCGATACAGCTATACCAGAGAGGGCAGAGCCGAGAACATGCTGGTTAGCACCATCAAACTCACTCATACGCACCTCGTTATCGGCAGTAGAAATCACGTTGTAATCATCAAGCCATTGCAAAGGATTTGTGGGGGTAGTACTTGTACCGGGAAGATTGACGGTATAGGTCGCGCGAGTCTCTAAGTCACGAGTGACGAACTGTGTGCCCGAACCTGCAGTAACAAACCGTCCACTATTAGCGAACTTGACCCACGCTAGTGATGCGGCAGTAGTAACCGAAGTAATTTTCTTACGATCAGTTGATGATTCGGGATTAATAAATATTTCGACATTCGTGCCTCGCCCAACAGCAAGATAAATATCGTTAAAATATGAGCTAATATCGATGAATATTGGCTGTGTAACGTCGTATCGAGCGGCTATTTTTGTCCTGTTATCGACTACCGTCCCGACAGCAAACTGTTCGTTTGCTCGCTGAGTGAACGCTAAGACATCGGACTTATATAACTCAAAACTCACTACATCTTTTACTATCGGCTGCGATATAGTGCCGGTTGCACTATCGAGTCGACGAATATTGCCCTGATCGAGTGCATAAAACACATTGCCGTTAGTACCTGAAAAATGAATATCGGAGATCGTGATGCCAAGTTTAGCTGAAATATTCACCGTTGCGGCCGGATCAGTACGATCAATCCTCAAATACTCTACTTTGTCTGCGAGTGTATGTTTGATGAGTGCATATCTCGCTCCGAAATCCCACTCAAGAAGCGTGAAAACACCCGTCACACCTGCCTGCTTTGAATAACTTTCGGAGGGTAAGACGACCTGTTGCATATCAGGGGACTCGTTATTGCGTATATCAACGAGCGTGAACTCCGCACTTTCTGGCTGATGCTGCAACAATAACCACTTCCTGTCGGGCGAGGGTAGCATCGCGCTGATTACAGGATAGCTCTTTACGTCAGTAATTTTTGGAGCAACCGGCACTAGTCGCGCGTAGTTAAGCCACAAAAGCTCACTCGGCTTAACGTTAAACTGCTTAGTCCATGGATGATAGCCGTCTTTCTCGTAGGTGACGGTGTGTCTTCCGGCATCTACCGTTCGTTTACCTGGTGTTGCAAATGCAAGCTGCTTTCCGTCGTATTTTATAGATGCATCTGTTGGAAAACTCCTAAATTGTAGTAGAGCGCCTTGTTCTACGTCACCTTTAGATACATCAAGTCGATATCCTAGCACCAATAAAATACTTATGACAGAGATTACGGCCACTGCGATAGTCATAATGACATAAGTGATAAATAGTCTGGCCTTGCGACGTTTTTGAGATTTATTGTGTTGTTGCATAATGTTTCGGTAATTTTTAGTATAGCAAAAACCTTGCGTTATTACCGGTAACTCGCTACGATAGTGGTAATGGTTCATGAGTAGAGCCGATTAGTAGTGGTAGGATGCTATGACTTCAAAACATACAATAGTTATAAATGGTAAGGTATACGACGCCATAACCGGTCTTCCGGTCGCTGCGCCTACTAAACCAGTAGACAGCGCAGAAAAGCTGGTAGCTTCGCATAAAGTTGAGATAAAAAAAGTTACCTCCGAATCAACCACAAAACCACACACGCCCCTCAAACACCACAAACGTCCTGTTCAGAAAAGCGCCACACTACGCCGTGATTTAGTAAAAAAACCTACTACACATTCAGTCGCCGTTAACCATCACGCACCTTTGCGGCGCACCCAAAAGAGCCCCATGGTTCACAGATTTGCTCCCCATCCTCAGCCGCTACATGAGAAAAAATCAACAAAAACATCTTCGATTCGCCCTACCAACGAGCATGTCGCCTCTATTGTCGCTCAAAAACACCAACTCGCACTCGATGCGCGCCAGAAAAAGTCTTCTCACGCTGTCCGTGAACGGAGCCTTATGGCAGAACGACTTGCAAAAACACACGAAACCACTCCTCGCAAACTGAAAAAAACGCCGCAACGTCGCAGTTTGCTTCATAAGCAACCGCGAATGGCGAATGTCATGGCCGCCTCGCTTGCCATCATGATTCTCGGAGGATACCTAACCTACCTAAGTATGCCGAACCTCTCAGTAAGGGTTGCAGCCTCCCAAGCAGGCGTTGCTGCAAGTTTTCCTGATTATCATCCGGACGGGTACCGATTTGAAGGGCCAGTTTCTTTTGCCCCCGGACAGGTAGCAGTTAAATTCCGTAGCAATACGAACACGACCAACTACACGGTTGCACAGCAGAAAACGACATGGGACTCACAGGCGGTATATGACAATGTTGTGGCCAGTGCGTCGAACGGTAACTATACAGCTAACTCAAAGAACGGACTGACAATTTATACGTTCGACAACCGCGCCGCCTGGGTTAATAAAGGTATTCTTTATACAATCGACGGATCTGCTCGGTTATCAAATGATCAATTGCTTCGTATTGCCGGAAGTATGTAACAAACATAGGCCCTAGATGCTCCGGCTTATTTGCCGGAGTTTTGTTTTATCAAGATAACCGATAGAATAGATAGGCAATGAAAATACGAACTCGTTTTGCGCCAAGCCCAACAGGATTTATGCATGTCGGTAATTTCCGTACAGGGCTTTTTGCGTGGCTGGTTGCACGGCATTTCGATGGCACATTCGTATTGAGACTCGAAGATACTGACAAGAACAGGGAGGTGCAGGGCTCTCCAGAACACATCGTCAAGTGCTTTGATGTGCTCCAGCTTACAAGAGACGAGGGCTATGATGTCGGTGGTCCATTTGCTCCATATCGACAAAGTGAACGACTATCAACCTATCGTCAGTGGGCACAAAAACTTATCGACGAGGGACGCGCATATGCCGACCCATATAGTACCGAAGAACTCCAGACTTTTCGTGAAGAAGCCCAGAAAAACAAACAGGCGTTTTTATATCGCAACCATCGTCCAGAAAATCCGCCGGTTTGGGATGGAACGCGGCCTCTACGTTTCAAAGCGGAGCCACAATCCTATACCTGGCACGACGAAGTAATGGGCGACATCACAACTGGTCCGGAAGTCATAGATGATTTCATACTTATAAAAAGTGACGGCTATCCAACCTATAACTTTGCCCATATTGTTGATGACGCCGAGATGGAAATTACCCATGTTATTAGAGGTCAGGAATTTATCAGTAGTATGCCAAACTACCTCAATCTATATGAAGCACTCGACTTAAACCGACCTATCTTCGCTCACATGCCCCATATTCTGAATGAGCAAGGAAACAAAAAACTTGGCAAACGGGATGGTGCGAAAGACGTGCTGGACTATATACGCGAGGGCTACCTACCGGAAACAATGACGAGCTTTATCGCGACCCTAGGCTGGAATGACGGCACCGAACAGGAAATATTTACGAAGCAAGAGCTTATTGAGAAATTCAGCCTTCAACGTGTTCAGCGAAGCGGGGCACGTTTCGACGAGAAGCGCCTGCTGTGGATGAACGGTCAATTCATTCGTGAGCTAAGCCTCGAAGATCTGTCTAAACGAGTTGAATCGTTCTGGCCGAAGGCAGCAAGCGGTCATACTGATGACTACAAAATGGAAGTGCTCAAGCTCGTACAAGACAGGCTTAAGACACTGGCCGATCTACCAATACTGACGAACTATTTCTTTGAGGAGCCAGAAAAAAACCTAAGTTTGATAGCCGACAACAAACAGCTCAAGAAACTCAGCACACAAGATATAAATCATTTGCTCGATGTTGTATGCGACAAGCTAGCGAACCTGCAGAGCTGGGATGCTGCAACGATTCAAACTGCTTTAAATGAGCTACTTGAGACAACGAGCCAAAAGCCCGGCGTCCTTTTCAGCCTCGTCCGAATCGTCACCACCTGGGCGCCCTTCAGCCCACAACTAAACGACACGCTAGCCCTCCTAGGTAAAACGGTATCAATCAAGAGGATACAGCAGTACCTTGACTCGTAGTAAGCATAGACGTTATACGCTATACTGCTACTATGAATATCAGCGACAAACTAACATTTTGGAATAAAGGTAAATGGACTCGCTTTCACCAGAGGTTGCATGACGATCGACGTTTTCGGTATGCCGTCATGGCTGCAGGCATACTCTTAGCTACTAGCCTGATAGTTTTTGCATGGATGTGGACTCAGCCCCGTGCCGAGCAACCGCAAACCTACGCTGTCAAAACATCAAAACCGCCGGCTAAGAAATTCTATTCCCCTTTAACGGGGGTGGAAGTTGTTGACGAAGCAGCTACGAGACGTCAGGTTACCGCCGTCATGATAGAAAATAGTCCTGATGCACGTCCGCAATCCGGCTTGAAAGATGCAGGTATTGTCTACGAAGCTATTGCCGAGGGTGGTATCACTCGTTTTGTTGCCATATATCAAGAGAATCGGCCGGGTCTCGTCGGTCCGGTCCGTAGTGTCCGTCCGTACTATGTCGAATGGGCTGCAGCATACGACCCTGCCGTCGCCCATATCGGAGGTAGTGCACGCGCGCTCAACATGATACGTTCTGGTGAATATGGCGTTGATATCGACCAGTTCTTTAACGCCCCTTACTACTGGCGAGCAAGTGATCGCGCAGCCCCCCATAACGTCTACACAAATTTTGACAAGCTAGATGAACTTACCGCCAGCAAGACTAAAACAACCAGTACTTTTACACCAATTCCTCGTAAAGACGACCCGAAAAAGAAACCAGTTCCTACGGCCACGCATATCACTTTACCAATCTCATCGCAGTGGTATGAAGTCGTATACGACTATGATGCAGCGACAAATTCTTATAAGCGTTCGGTTGGTGGCGAAGCACACCTCGATCGTGAAGCCGGGCAAATACAACCTAAGGTCGTCGTTGCACTTCAGGTACAAATGAGTCTGGAGTTCGAAGACGGGTATCGCGAACAAGTTGTAACGAGCGGCAGCGGAAAAGCTTGGATATTCCAGGATGGTATCGTCACGGAAGCAACGTGGTCGAAAACCGATCCGAAAGGGCAGTTGGTTCTCACAGGTAGTGACGGGAAATCGATACACCTCAACCGAGGACAAACCTGGATAACTGCACTTCCAAATGACAGAGCGGCGGCATGGCAGTAGTAAAGCGGCTTGCCGATGTTTTTCCGAAACACAGGCTGAGCGTCTTTATTTGGTTTGGCGTATCAGTAGTCGTCATCGGAACTGCACTTTTGATGTTGATGCATATTGTCGGGGTTGATTATTTAACAGCAACATTAGTTACGGGAACAATAATGATACTGCTCTCACTCTGCAGCGTCATGCTTGTTTCCTATGCCTTGGAACCGCTTGATTATCTATCTCGAGTCATAACACATGCCTCAGGACAGCCCAACGACGTAATTCTGCCAAACTTAAACGGCACACGCCACGAGGCTAACGGCTACAAGCAAATGATTGATGTGGTATATGACATATCGCTAGGGTCTTCAAATAAGCCATCAAAAAAAACGATGCCTTTCGCCGAAAAGCTTTTCGCCGTCTTACCGTGCGGAGTTGTTGCGCTCGATGCATCGAGGAAAATAGTTTACAGCAACCAGGCAGCTCCAATTGTGACCACTGACAGGTCTACACATTTACAGCTGACGTTCGACGGGACGGATGATATAAATTCATGGCTAGAGTCGGTGGAAAAACAAAGTATTGAGGCAGAGAAGTTCTGGCCGCGTGTCCAAAATGTTCCAGAAGGAACTGATAAAAAAATCTTTGACGTCGTCGCTTCATATAGAAAAAATGCTGAAGATGGTTTTGAAACTATCATCATTACTATCGATCGAACTGCGGAATATGTTATTGATCAGGAGGGTATGGATTTCATAGCAATGGCAGCACACGAGCTACGCGGACCGGTGACGGTGATTCATGGATATCTCGAAATACTACGCCGAGACCTAAAACTCAGCGCACAACAAAACGCGCTATTTGATCGGCTTGAGGTCTCAGCAAACCGACTCAGCGGGTATGTCGGTAATATTCTAAATGCTGCAAAATACGACCGTCGGCATCTAAAACTGCACCTTCATGAAGACTCATTAGCCCGGATTTACAGCCTCATTGCAGATGATATCGAGTTACGGGCTAAGACACAGAACCGAACGTTATCGGTGAACATTCCAGAAGATCTACCTAAGATTGCTGCTGATAAAACTAGTCTGAGCGAAGTGATGGCTAACTTTATCGACAATGCCATTAAATACTCTAACGAAGGTGGTGCAATCACCGTTATCGCAAAAGATGAAAAGGATATGGTACGCGTCGATGTTATCGATAACGGAAGCGGTATACCTGCAGCTGTTGTAGGAAATCTGTTTACAAAGTTTTACCGCTCACATCGTACGAAGCATACTACAGCGGGAACAGGACTGGGGCTTTATATTTCTAAAGCCATTATCGAATCGCATGGCGGCAAGGTTGGTGTAAAGTCGCGTGAAGGGGAGGGCAGTACCTTTACGTTTTGGCTACCAACATACGAGAGCGTTAAAGACAAGTTATTAGCCAGTGCAGGTCAAAACCAAGGTATTATAGAAACATCAGGCGGTGGATGGATAAAAAACCACGCATCATATAGGGGATAGAATGAAACCAATCAAAACAGTACTCATCATAGAAGACGATAGGTTTATTGGCGAGATGTATACGCTC
Organism: uncultured Candidatus Saccharibacteria bacterium; assembly: GCA_964581535.1. Lineage (GTDB taxonomy): Bacteria > Patescibacteriota > Saccharimonadia > Saccharimonadales > Saccharimonadaceae > CAZOOW01. The sequence goes on along the minus strand of CAZOOW010000004.1, from coordinate 7,232 downwards.
AGTTTACGCCAAGACGGTTATGAAGTTGATTGGCAAACAAATGGCAAAGATGGCCTCAACGCGGCGCTTGCTAAACCATACGACCTTATTTTGCTCGATATTATGCTTCCTGAAAAACAGGGCCAGGAAGTGCTTGCGGCACTAAAAGATGATGGGGACAAAGTCCCTAACTCCAGAATCATCATCCTTACGAATTTCGAACAAGACGATCAGACGAAAAGCGAACTGCAATCTAAAGTAGATGCTTATCTTATCAAAGCCGATATTACACCCCGAAAACTAACTGAAGCCATACAGCAAATGACAGCTGCCTGAAACAGGCGTACAATAGTTCGGTGGTCAAACCTAGAACAACCTACATTTACGACTTCATTGCTGCGCTATTCGTTACAACACTCATTGTCAGCAATATTGCCAGCGTCAAGATCGTCGGTATCGGACCGCTGGTATTTGATGCGGGAACCGTTTTGTTTCCTTTGGCGTACATCCTAGGGGACATCATCACCGAGGTGTATGGTTTTCGAAAAATGCGTTTTTTGTTATATACAGGTATCGTTATGCTGCTACTCACAACTTTGACATTCTGGATAGTAGGAATACTCCCCGGAACGAGTGACTGGTCAGGCCAAATAGCATATGACACGACACTCGGTGTCGTTTGGCGAATGGTAGTTGCGAGTATCACTGCTATTTTTATAGGTGAATTCATCAACAGCTACCTGCTTGCGAAGTGGAAGGTAGGAACGAAGGGGGCGTATATTTGGCACAGAGTCGTAGGAAGCTCAGCTGTGGGCGGACTACTCGATACGGTCATATTCTCGATGATTGCATTTGCCGGAACGATTTCGGCTAGTACATTAGCGTCACTCATACTGACCGTTTATCTTATAAAGCTTTCTGTCGAGATTATTTTTTCTCCACTGACACTGTGGGCAATCAGGTATATAAAACGCATTGAAAAAATCGATACGTTTGAAAATCCGAGCTTAACCCTGACTCGGTAGATACCTCGCATCAAAGTGCACTGTTCCTCAAGCAGGAGCAGTGCTGACTACGATACCTCAACGCCGACAGGAAGTTTTGTATTTTTATAATACCGTGAAAGAAATGTTTTCTTCAGCTCGAAAAATGTCTTATCTTTTATTGAATCGCGTATCTGATCAACCGTACGGACCACAAATCGTTCGTTATGAATACTCGCCAGTGTTGCACTAAGCATCTCGTCAGACCTAAACAAATGATTGATATATGCGCGGGTGTAATTTTTACAGGTATAGCAGTCGCAGTCGGCGTCGATTGGTGAAAAATCTCGCTGATACTGCTTATTTTTTATATTTATGCGGCCATCATACGTATAAAGAGCGGCATTTCGAGCCTGACGGGTCGGTGCGACGCAATCGAATGTATCGATACCGTACTCGACACCTAGGAACAAATCCGCAGGCTGCGAACCCATGCCGAGGAGATGGCGCGGCTTTTCATCTGGTATTGTTTCGTTCACCCATTTCACGACAGTCGAAATTTCTCCAGGTTCAAACACGCCGCCAATCCCATAGCCATCAAAATCACGAGCCCCTAGAAACTCTGCTGATTTCTTGCGCAGATCTTCATAACGAGCGCCTTGAACAACTCCGAAAAGTGCCTGAGGATGTTCGTTATTTTTCTTATGCGCTTCGTTCAGTTCTTTGTGCCTCGTTAGACATCGCTCGGCCCACGCGTGCGTACGCTGCATGCTCTCGACTATATACGGGTACTCAGCAAGTGGTGCAGGGCACTCATCGAAGGCCATATGGATGTCAGCCCCGATATCATGCTGCAGTTCCATGCTGCTCTCGGGCGTCATCAAAAGTTTTTGGCCGTCGAGATGAGACCGGAAATGCGCTCCTTTTTCAGTGATTTTAACGAGTTGCTCGCTGCTGGCTTTGGCATTATCAGCTTGTCCTTTTTCAGTGTGTGCGACAGCATCGATGCCTTTTTTATACGCAACGCCGAGGGAGAAGACCTGAAAACCACCGCTATCAGTAAAGGTCGGGGCGTCGTAGTTCATGAACTTTCCTAAACCACCGGCAGCTTTGACGATATCGGCACCAGGCCGAAGCATCAGGTGATAAGTGTTCGCTAGGATAGACTGGCCGCCGAGTTCTTTGACATGTTCAACTGTCAGCGCCTTTACCGTGGCCTTTGTGCCACCAACTATAAATGCCGGAGTTTCAATAATTCCGTGCGGGGTAACAATACGTCCCGCTCGAGCTAGTGTGCCGTCCAGTCTGTCGGTTATTGAGAAGGTAAGCGATTTTTTCATTATCATGCAGTATATCAGGCAAAGGGGGTATTATGGTTGTATGGCGACAAAAAATATCATAGAAGTTAGCGACTTTGTAATGAAGTTCGGCTCCGCAACCGTTATTGACGGGCTGAATTTTGCTGTAAAACGCGGTGAGACGTTTGGACTACTTGGCTCTAACGGCTCAGGAAAGACGACGACGTTACGGGCGTTACTAGGTATTCTAACCCCGACACACGGTGAATTACTGATTGACGGACGGCAGTATGACGTCGGTGGTACTGTCAAGCTGGGCTATCTACCTGAAGAGCGGGGACTATACAAAAAAGAGTCTGTTATCGACATCATGACATATTTTGGGCAACTAAAAGGAATGGAAAAAATTACCGCAAGCGAATGGTCGCGTCAGTTTCTAAAACGAGTTGACCTCGCCGACAAAGCAACTATGCGACTAGACAAACTATCGGGTGGTCAACAGCAAAAAGTCCAACTGGGCGTTACTGTTATGAATGACCCAGAGCTGCTGATCCTGGATGAGCCGACAAAAGGCTTCGACCCAGTTAATCGACGCCTCTTAATGGACATCATCGAAGAACATCAGAAAAAAGGTGCAACCGTTGTCTACGTTTCACACGATATGGCAGAGGTGGAGCGGCTCTGCGACAGGATAATACTGCTTAAAGACGGCAAGACCGCCGAGTATGGTAGTGTTAAGTCCGTCAAGAAAGCACATAACAACAAAAGTCTCGACGACATCTTTGTCGATATTTATGGCGGAAAGGACATGAGCGAATGAAAGACATGCACAACCTCGGAACTGTGTTCCGCTTCGAAGTAAGCAGGACTCTCAAAAAGAAGTCGTTTTGGATTGTTAGTCTCATGTTTCCGGTCATGGCGGCCGTCATCGCCGGTATCATTTTCCTTTCAAACAAAGAGACCGACACAGCTCTGGAAAAAGCAAAAAATGAGCGATTTTCTGTGGCGGTTATCGATGAGTCGTCACAGATAAACCCACTTCTGCTGGCATCGTTTAAGCCCAGCACTGTTTCTAATAAACAAGACGGGATTGATAAAGTAAAAAGCGGACAACTCGACGCATTTTTCTACTACCCTCAACATCTCGACAAGCAAAATGTTGAGGTCTACGCCCGTGATGTCGGCCTGTTTGATAACAGTAAGTATTCGGCAGTCGCAAAGATGATACTCGATGAATCAGTCGCAATGACGGTTTCAAAGGATGTCAAAACAACTCTTCAAAACAAATACAATTTGTCGACGACCACATACCGAAACGGTGAGATATATGATGGATTTAAACAGCTTATCGCGCCCGGTGTATTTTTAGTCCTTTTCTACCTTATGATCGCAACATTCGGCAACCAAATGCTCAACAGTAGCATCGAGGAAAAAGAAAACCGTGTTATCGAAATGATTCTGACGACAGTTCGGGCTAAAACGCTCGTTATCGGTAAAATCCTCTCACTTGTAACCCTAGGGCTACTGCAGATGACCATCGTACTTATACCGATTGTTATAGGCTATTTGTTGTTGCACGATAAGCTTTCACTGCCTGCCGTCGATCTCAGCAACCTTCCGCTTGATTGGGGAAGGATAGGAGTCAGTTTCGCGATATTTATTGCTAGCTTTCTACTGTTCACGGGTCTGCTGGTTACATTCGGGGCAATGTTTCCAACAGCCAAGGAAGCTGGTATGTTTTTCGGCGTTGTTATGATGCTTATATTTGGACCGCTCTACGCCGCGCCGCTTTTTGTTACATCACCTGACTCCCCGTTCGTGCAGTTTCTCAGCTACTTCCCGCTGACCGCTCCCATCCCGCTTTTACTTCGTAATGCAGTGGGGAACCTCGAGTTATGGGAGGCAATGGTTGCAATAATCATCCTCGCCATAACAGCGGTGATAGTGCTCAACCTCGCCGTTCGCGTCTTTAAGCAAGGTGCGTTGGAATACAGTCGAAAATTAAGTCTCAAAGAAGTATTTTCGCGCTAAATAATCAGCATACTATCACCGTAGCTGAAGAAGTGGTAGTTTTCTTTGACCGCGTGTTCATACGCAGGCCTCAGTTTATCCCAACCTGCAAAGGCAGCCGTCAGCATCAGAACAGTGCTGTCTGGCATATGGAAGTTCGTTAACAGTCCGTCGATTACTTTGAACTCATAGCCCGGATAGATAAATATATCGGCCTCACCAGAGATGTCTTGCGGCGATTCGCGCAAAATAGCTTCGTGAGCATACTCTAACGTCCGAGTTACGGTTGTTCCGAGAGCGACAACTTTACGCTTCCCGAATTTCGCTGCCTGTATTGCCTGAATAGTCTCGGCAGGTACCTCAAAATATTCTTTATGCATGCGATGATCTTTCACATCGTCAACCCTGATGGGCAAAAATGTACCTAAGCCAACATGCAGCGTAGCGTAGGCGACGGTAACGCCTTTTTTGCGTAGCCCTTCGAGCGTTTCATGCGTCATATTCAGGCTCGCCGTTGGTGCGGCGACGGAACCTGCTTCGCGTGCAAAGACTGTCTGGTAGCGTTCAATATCCGATTTGGTTGCCTCACGATGCATATATGGTGGCAGCGGGACCGAACCGAACTCCTCTGCAATCTCGAGTAAGTCTCTCTCAGATTCAATGAGCGCCATACCATCGCCTAATATCTCTTTTACCGTTAGCTCATTATCTCCGACGAGCAGTACATCGCCACCTTTTAGTCTCCTCCGATAAATCACTTTATGGGTATGCCAGTCATCGCGTTTCCCATGTTTTTCAACCAGCACCAGTTCACGTTCGCCGCCGCTTGGTTTTCGAGCGGTTAGCCGTGCCTTGATAACCTTTGTGTCGTTAATAACAAGTACGTCACCGGCTTCCATATATTCCACGACATCGGGATATACTCGGTCGGCTATCTGGCCAGAACTATGATCAAGCACGAGCAACCTGGCCTCGCCCCTTACGGTCGGTGGGGAGGTAGCAATAAGATGTTCTGGAATCTGATAGTTATAGTCGCTGACTTTCATCCGCTCAAGTATACTACTAAGCATGGCTAATTTTTCATTTGACATCATTTCAGACTACAACCGGGGCGAAATCAACAACGTCTTTATGCAAGCGGGAAGAGAGATAGCGAATCGTTACGATTTTAAAAATACTCCCGCAGGAGTTGAATGGATCGGTGATAAAACGGGTTTTGTAATCTCCGGAAACAGCGATATGCAGCTCGATGCAATCACTGATATACTGCGCCGCGGGCTGATAAATCGAGGGCAGAATACGAAACTGCTTGACACAACAAAACCACGAACGACGAACAACTTTAAAATGTCACAAGAAATCCCATTCATTGCAGGACTTGACTCTGAAAAGGCAAAGGCTCTCACTAAAGCGATCCGTGAGGAATTTCCTAAAGCGAAGCCACAAGTTCAGGGTGAAAGCGTTCGGGTATCTAGCAGCAGTAAGGACGAACTACAGAAGGTTATGAATCATCTGCGATCAAAAGATTTTGATTTCCCAATCGAATTTACCAATTACCGATAATATTTCGTGATAATTATCACAAGTGTTATACCGATTTACTGTATTATATATTTGAAACTATTTGATAGAAACAGATAGGAGTCTGTAAACCATGAAACAGCTAACTGCTTCGGCCGTCATACTTGCGTTCGTGCTCTCACTTACGCCACTGACTTCTGGTGCCGCAAGACAAGACCAGGTGAATGCACGAGCCAATGATTTCGCTGCAATCAAAAAGGAAGAAGTCGAGACAAAGAAAGCTGAGTTGAAGCAACGTATCGAAGCCCGGAAACAAGAGCGACAGATAAAGCTAACCGATCAACGCCTTGAAACTTGCAAAAAGCGCGAAGTTGCCGTTAATCAGGTAATTGCAAAACGTGTTGCGGCTGATAGAAAAAATCTCACCGCTTTCGATACGGTAAGGACTAATTTAGAAAAATTTATTGAACGAAAACAACTCGATGTTACACCCCAGACTGAGCTGAAAAATGCAATGGATACAAACCGGGAAGTAGCTGAAGAGTCAATCGATGCGCTTCGTGCGCAAACGTTTAGCTGCGATGTCACTGATGCAAATAATCCTGGAGGCGTTGTAAAGGAAGTTGATTCGGCTGCTCGAGAATCGCTGAAAGCGTATCGAACATCTATTCGGGTTTATGCTCAGGCCGTTAAGAAAATTGCTGAAGTGGCTGCACCCAGCGCACCCTCAGAAGAAACTACAAGCGACGGGGAGGGCGTACAGTAATGAAATATCTTAAAGACTTCCCAGGTTTCGGTGCATTCGGTCTGATCATGGTTGTTGCAACGATCTCCCTTGTCGGACTGGTTGCCTTCCGCTTCCTCGACGCCCAGGACAACACCGAAGTAGCTAAAAAATCGACCCAACCAGCTCAGACCACAGTTGTTGCTAGTATTAACAAATCTGACGATATCGATAAAGCTATCGCTGACATAGACGAACTGAACGTAGACGCTATAGATAACGCCGATCTTGAGGCTGAACTCAACTTTTAGCAACCTCGGGTTCCTTGACTTGTTTAGTTTATAGTTGTATTGTTATACGATGTCAAAACACCCGTATCTACCTTCAGATGTCAGGTACGATGTAACCACACCACGTCGTACTTCGGATGCCTGCATCACCTTTGTGTCAACCGAAGAATACCAGTCCCTTTCTCGAGAAACGCGTGAAATTGCAGTTGCTCAATTCCAACAAGCCGAACGAGCGCGGCAACGAGCAGCACTCAGAGTCCGACTTGGTCAATCAGCTGTGAAGGTCAGGGTAGCCTACTAGACATGTCGCCTCTGTTTTGATAGAGTAAATGAGCAAATCTAGGGCCTCATCGTCTAACGGTTAGGACATCAGGTTCTCATCCTGGCAATCGGGGTTCGATTCCCCGTGAGGTCACCAGATAAAAAG
>CAZOOW010000003.1:0-135098 GCA_964581535.1 uncultured Candidatus Saccharibacteria bacterium | reverse complement strand
TGTCTCAGCGAAGGACTCGGTGAAAGTGCATTGGCGGTAAAGATGCCGTCTGTCCGTACCAGGACGAGAAGACCCCATGGAGCTTTACTACAGCTTTACATTGATCCGGGTTACAACATGTGTAGCATAGGTGGGAGACTTTGAAGCGGATACGCTAGTATCCGTGGAGTCGTTAGTGAAATACCACCCTTGTTGTGATCTTGATCTTACACTGACCGTTATCCGGTTAGTGGACCGTGTATGGTGGGTAGTTTAACTGGGGCGGTTGCCTCCTAAAGAGTAGCGGAGGCGTTCAAAGGTTGGCTAACTTCGGATGGAAATCGAAGTGATAGTGTATGCGCACAAGCCAGCTTGACTGTGAGGATTACAATCCAATCAGAGACGAAAGTCGGAGCAAGTGACCCGCTGTACGTAACATTTGTTACATGAATGTGGGATCGACAGCGCACACGGATAAAAGTTACCCTGGGGATAACAGGCTTATAGCGCCCAATAGTTCACATAGACGGCGCTGTTTGGCACCTCGATGTCGGCTCATCACATCCTGGGGCTGGAGCAGGTCCCAAGGGTTCGGCTGTTCGCCGATTAAAGTGGTACGCGAGCTGGGTTCAGAACGTCGTGAGACAGTTCGGTTTATATCCGGTATGGACGTCAGGAAATTTGAGAGGATCTACCCCTAGTACGAGAGGACCGGGGCGGACGTACCTCTGGTGTATCGATTGTGGCCACCTGCTGCATTGTCGAGTAGCTATGTACGGAATAGATAAGCGCTGAAAGCATATTAAGCGCGAAACTAACCTCAAGATAAGAATTCCCTATGGAGGACCCTGATAGACGATCAGGTTGATAGGCGCAAGGTGGAAGTGCAGTAATGTATGGAGCTGAAGCGTACTAATAGTCCCATTGCCTTTTTATGTTCCATGATAACTTCGCGTTTTTGTGAAGTCATCATGGTATTCTTGGTAGTTTACTACTGAGGGCAGGGTTTTCAACTAGTAGTTGGTGAGTATCTCACCACAGTAGTCAATTTCAACGAATATTCACATTTTTGAGCTAAATAAGAGCATCGTATGGGCGCCAGCCTTAGGGTTTGTGTCTGGATGAAGCACAAGGAAACCGCGAGCACGCGAATGACTCGTACTAATTGTACGGGGAGTGAGCGGCGCAGCAAGGTTGACGCAGTGATTCGCCAGAAAGTCAGCAGCGCAACAAACTGTGTTTGTTGGCAGGCTGACTGGCACAAAGGCTAAGGTCGGTGTCCATGGCGCTGGGGAAATACCTGTTCTCATTCCGAACACAGAAGTCAAGCCCAGCAGCGGCGATTATACTGCGAAAGTGGGAAACTAGCACGATGCCGAATTATATGAACAGAGGCCTTATGGGGCCTCTTTTCATATAATTTCGTTTTCCTGGTAGCTATTTTCGCCAGTATAAGTGCCTCGTAGCGGCAGATAAAACAAGAAGGCGAGTGAAATGAGAGCTTGCTATCATTTCTGAGACGCCGCAGTTTTACATACCTGCGGAGCAGGGGTATTATACTGCGAAAGCGGGAAAAGTGATTGCGTACCTCTTGACATTCTATACTACTTATGCTAGTATTATTTACATAACCTCATAAAAACAAAAAGGACATCACAACAATGAGCGAAGTATCGCAAAATAATCCTCAGTATATTGACAGACATCCCAATGCAGTTGCAGATGTAGGCAAGGCGCGATTTATGGCAGAGGTAATGAATCCTCACGAAACAAAATCGGCCCAGCTACGCAACCAAATCGCACATGACGCTTTGCAAGCAGCGGAGGTAACTGACATCTATATCCACGATCAACCTTTTGTAAGAAAGGGGACTGAGGCTCGCAGCGGAGAACTTACTCGAGTAATCGACGTACAGAATAACCTTTCAAACCGTAAGGCGTCAGATGCGGCAGATATATATGAGGCACTTGAGAAAACGAAGCGCTAGTGTCACGCGTATAAGTAAAAATATTTACCATAATATAAAAACGACCTATCTCGCAGATAAGGTCGTTTTAAGTTGGGCGAATGCCCTTTAACAGGTGCCTATGAATAATATATAGCACGTGCAGCATAAGTGCAATACTTTTATTTTCATAAAAAAGGTTATAGTAAATATTGACATAATCACGTTGTTATGCTAATGTAAATAGTGAACACATATCGTGTGTGATATAAAATAATTGGGAAACAGAGGTAGGGTAGGCGAAAACTGTCGGGTTTTCGGCTATCTTTTTGTTTCTCGGAGGACCTCTCACATGGCAGGAACCAAAGCTGGCGGCGTTAAAGCTGCTGCAACAAACAAAGCACGTCACGGTAAAGACTTTTACGCTACAATCGGCGCTAAAGGTGGAAAAAACGGTCACACTGGCGGCTTTGCTGCTAACCGTGAACTTGCCCGCATCGCTGGTGCGAAAGGCGGACGAATCTCACGGCGCGGTAAAAGCGCTCAGAAGATCGATATCGTACTGTAATAGTGTGATCTCTGTAAGAAGGCTGTACTCCTAACGTACAGCCTTTTTTGTATAGCGCCGTAAACTACAGCGACGAGCATCATTTGCTTTCCATCTGAGCGAGCAACCGAGACAAGAATATTGTTTTTCACCGGTTTGTACTCCTGTCATTTGACACGTAGGACAGCGGCTACGAGAGTGAAGCCATTCTCGGTACGTTTCTAGTGCATCTTCGACATGTTCGTCAGTGATACTCACTTCATAGGTCGGAGCCAGATGGACCTGGGCGTATTGCCAGGCGTCGCGCTCCATTTTTATAAGGTCGATATCGAGAGTAAAGTTCTGGTGTGAGAGCAGGGCATGACCGAGCTCGTGCAGCAAGGTGCGTCGGTCATCGTCAGATATGATTTGTTTATAAAACACCGTCGCATTTATCGGTGACCAGTAAAAATCATGAGCGTTTTGAAATATGAGGTCAGGAAAATCGGCTCGCAGTCTAGCCAGCAAGCCGATCTTTTCCATAGTAGTAGCATCCAAACACGACAGCTTCTTCAGGATGTGCTGCCTGGCGGAAAATCGGCAAAGCGATGTGTTCAGGCAGACGTTCGCGAAGCAGTTTTTTCAGAGTCTCTTCATAGCGGTCATAGTAGGTGCCAATGCTGCCGCCAATGATAATCATATCCGGCTGGAGAACAGGAATAATAGGCAAGAAACCTCGACTAATTTTATCGGCGATCTGTCGCCACACTGAACGGCTTGTGATATCGCGGGCGTATTTGCCGTAGGTTCGTTTTATGGATTTTCCAGAGGCGAATTTTTCCCATTCTTGGACTCGTCCGTCGTATTCGACAAGGCTATGACCACCTTCGCTTTGCGAGAGTGACGGGTTGATGTTTCCATCCGTTATAATTCCGGTACCGATGCCCGTACTGATGGTCGTGTAGAGAACATTCGAAGGAATATTTTTCATCATGCGAACCTCGCCAAGTCCGGCAAGATTTGCGTCGTTTTCAACCCATACCGGGCAACGAAAAGCGGATTTTATCATCGGTGCGAGGTCGAAATTCTTCCATCCGAGATTGCCGCACCAAATGGCTTTATTGTCTTTTACCGTACCTGGGACGGCGATAACAATGGCGTCAATTGTCTTGTTTTTGAAGTTGTCGTGCAGTGTTTCGATGACAGTAGCGATATATTCACTCTTGTCGCGCGGAGTGGGGAATTTATACGACGTTGTTGGTTCGCCGGTGCGTCGAAAGCCCGTAATCAGCGTTTTAGTTCCCCCCGTATCGATAGCGATCAACATAATACTTTTAGTATATCACTCAAGGGAGTAGTTTGCTTTTTTCTATAACACTGGTATACTTATACAAACTATAGAGGTGAATATATGAATAATATGCATAAAGAGCGCGGTGGGATCGTTAGCTTCGTTGTAGTCGGTTTGCTGCTTGCCGGTTTATTGCTCGGTGGGTTGTATTGGAGTAAACATCAGGCGCGACTCGCATATAAAGGCGACGATAAGCCTACTACGCAAACTGTTACACCTACTAGGGACGATGAGTCTGATAAGACGCCATCTACTGTAAATGATGCAACTTCGACAGAAGAATCAAATCCAGCTCCGGCTACTTCCACTACTCCTGCTAGGCCAACTACGAATACCCCAAAACCTCAGCCAAAAACTCCTTCGACCGTTACTACGACAGGTCCGAGTACAGTTGCCGAAACCGGCACATCTGACACTGCAGCCATCACTGCCGTTATGGGCATTCTTGCTTTCGCTGTTACCCGGTTTGTCCAAGCTCGACGACGAGTACTCTCCAGCGCACTTGATAAGTAGTTTGCTTTCAGAGGTGATAAGAGGTACAATAGTACTAATTCTTTTGGCTGTGCCGAGCGGTCTTCCTGCCGGTATGTCCTTAAGGAAATATAATTTTATGAAGGGAGATGGTTAAACGTTTTTCCCTGAAGAAACGTTTAACGAAGCACTACTATGGCAACTGCCAAAACTATTACTATGGATGACCTTTTGAAGGATGAAAAGGTCGGTCATTTAGCACAAGGCGAAACCGTTGAGGGTACTATTCTTAGCGTTCGCAAACATGAGGTTCTCGTTGACCTCGGCCCGCTCGGGGTTGGTTTCGTACCGCGTCGAGAAATCGGTTTCGGACAAAAACTCGAAGAAGGACAGGAGGTCACTGCAAGTGTCGTCGACACTGAACTCGATAACGGCTATAGCCTACTGAGCCTGCGAAAAGCAGCCAAAGACCGTGGCTGGGATGAAATCCAGCGAATTATTGATGACGCTGAAACGATCGAGGTAACCGCTTACGATGCAAACCGTGGAGGTCTGCTTATCGAATGTGAAGGTGTCCGCGGCTTCCTGCCGGTATCACAACTCAGCGCGGAGCATTATCCACGAGTTGGTTCCAGCGACAAGGATGAGATTTTGCAGCGCTTAAACAGCCTCGTCAACAAGACGATAAAAGTCCGAATTTTAGATGCAGATAAAAAAGCCAACAAGCTTATTTTCAGCGAAAAAGAAGCTATCAAAGAAGGCTTGGCGGATCGTTTCGCTAGTCTGAAGATTGGTGACAGCGTGAAGGGTGTTGTTACGGGAGTGGTTGATTTCGGTGCATTCGTAAACGTCGATGGCATCGAAGGTCTAGTACATATCAGCGAAATTAGCTGGGAACGAGTAAATAACCCCGGTGACTATGTCAAAGTGGGCGATAACATCGAGGCAAAAATCATTGCTATCGACAAAGACCGTCTCAGCCTGAGTTTGAAACAGCTTCAGGAAGACCCATGGATGAAAGAAGTTGACGAGTTTAAAAAAGGCTCGAGTGTCGAAGGAACCGTAACGCGAATTACTCCGTTTGGTGCATTCGTACAGATCAGCCCAGCAGTCGAAGCGCTCGTTCACGTCAGCGAACTCGGCGACGGTGATAGCGCAGACCCTGAAAAAGTTTTCAAGCTGAATGAACGCAAAGAGTTCAAAGTTCTCGAAGTGGACAAAGAAAATCGCAAGATCTCTCTTAGTCTCAAAGGTAAAAAATAACGTTCTGTTTGAGGGCGGGGCACGTTTCCCCGTCCGACTAACAGAATAGAAAGGAGCTCACCAACCGTGGCAGAAGAAACCAAAGTACTGCATGTTGCCGACACCATCACCGTCGGTGAACTAGCTGAGCAGTTGGATTTGCCGGTAACGAAATTAGTAGGTGAGCTTTTCAAAAATGGCATCGCTGCTACTGTTAACCAACGAATTGATATAGAAACCGCTCAGATTATCGTTGATGAGCTGAATCTGGATGTGCGTCTCGAGCAGAAAACCACAGCCGTTGAAACCGCAGAAAAAGCAACCCGGGAACTTGGTGCTGATGCCAGCGAACGACCACCAATAGTCGCAGTGATGGGACACGTCGATCACGGCAAAACAAGTCTGCTCGACGCTATCCTCGATACGAAAGTCGTTGAAGGCGAAGCAGGGGGTATTACTCAGCATATTAGCGCGTATCAAACAGAAAAAAATGGTCGAAAAATCACGTTGCTCGATACCCCAGGACATGAGGCGTTTTCGGCGCTTCGCCAGCATGGAGCTGCCCTGACAGACGTCGTTATTATCGTCGTCGCAGCCGATGACGGGGTAAAACCGCAAACTGTCGAAGCTATCAAATTCGCGCAGACGGCGAATGCGAAAATCGTCGTTGCACTTACCAAAATTGATAAAGACACTGCAAATGTTGAACGCGTCAAAGCGCAACTGGCTAGCGACTACAATATGAATCCTGAAGAGTGGGGCGGTGACACAATCATGGTTGAAATCAGCTCGAAAACAGGGGTAGGACTTGATAAATTACTTGATATGGTACTGCTCGTCGCCGATTTGGAAGAGCTTAGGGCTGATATTTCTACGCCCGCCGAGGGTCTTGTCATAGAGTCGCACATGGAAGTGGGCAAGGGTCCGGTTGTCAGCGTACTCGTTCAGCACGGACAATTAAAACCTGGACAATTCGTCGTGTCCGGCGGAACCTATGCAAAAGTACGTACGCAGCTTGACTATGCCGGTAGAACACTTGCAGTAGCTGGTCCATCTACCCCCGCAACGATTACTGGATTCAAAGAAGTTCCAAGTTTTGGTGACCAGTTCATTGTTGTAAAAAATGAACGAACTGCACGCCATGAAGTCGAGAAAAACCGTCTACATGCAATCCGCGATGCCGTTCAAACAAGTGTGACGGGGTCTGATCTGCTACGTATGATGAAAAAACAGGACGAAACTCAGGATGTTAATGTTATCGTCAAAGCGGATGTGCAAGGGTCGCTAACCTCAGTTACTGATAGCCTTAAGCTACTCGAAAATCATGAACTGGTGATACGAATTCTTAGCTCTGGCGTGGGAAATGTTTCTGAAAATGATGTGCGTCTCGCTGAAAGCTCAGGTGCGGTGATCTATGGCTTCAACGTACAACTACCACCACCAGTAAAACGTCTTGCAATAAGGGATAAAGTTAGTGTGCGACTTTTCAAAGTTATATATGAGCTGCTCGATGATGTGCGAACTGTAATGGAAGACATGCTCAGTCCGGAAGTCGTCGAAACAGAGGTGGGCGAGCTAAAGCTTCTTGCCATTTTCCGAACGACACGGAACGATATTATCTGTGGTGGCGAAGTTCTAAAAGGTAAAGTGATACCCAACGTACGGGCACGTGTTATACGCAACAAGGAGAATATTGCCGAAGTCGAAGTCATCAAAGTACAGCGTCAGAAACAAGATGCCAAAGAAGTTTTCGAAGGCGAGCAGTGCGGCCTCGAGCTAAAAACGACTTCGAAACTTACACTCGAAGAAGGTGACCGCCTCGAATTCTTCACGCGTGAGCTGAAAAAACGTACCCTTTCATAGAGGATGTATATCTTGACTTTTTAAACTGTTTGTGCTATTATCTAAAAAGATATACATAAGCAGTCCACCATGACAGTACTCCACGAAAATAACATCGATAATCCCGTCAGCTCACCAGATAGTTTTTTGGATGAGCTGCCTTCTGATCTTCGAAATGAGGTAGAACAGATTATTGAAGCTGCTAAGGAGGAGTATAGTTCGTATCTCCGTGAAAAAGGTGGCCGTCCTATTCCGGTTGAATGGCGAGAAGATATTTACACTGCTCAAAGTAGTGAAGAAGCTCGGGAGACGCTTGCGCTTGAAGTTCTTCGAAAGTACTTACCCAGCCTATCCGACGAGGAAAGAGCGAGTAGCACTCCGGAAGATATTCACCAATATCACCGTTTGCAAGAGACGGTCTTTGATTCGATAACATCTGTAGATGTGATGGCAATTGGTCATGAAAATCGTCGTCAACGAAAGTCTGACGAGCCATTATCTCAGGAAGAGTTGGTTACACGTCTTGCAAGTGCGGTAGGCGTTGATTTAGAGATTGGGAAAAAAAATAACTCGAAGAACTCTACAGAAAAGAAGACCTCTACAGAAAAACCTGAAGAACCTGTCCAACGACCGAAAATAATTCATTCTGATTTGGCGAATCCCAGAAAAGCTACGTCTGCGGAACCGAGCAATGGTTCCGATGACTCTGTACGAAATAATTATGAAAATATTGTCGAAAAAGATGAAGTTGAGACGATCGATGAGTTGGTTGAAGGCTATGCAACAAAATTAGCAAAAAAGCACGATAGGACGTTCGGACAACTACTCCATAAGAGTGACTATCGTGAGTCGAAAGACTTGCAGGATGAGCTCGGTGACATGATGGGTGCAATTGCAACGCAACTGATGATCGAAGCGGACAATAACCGACTTGGTGATGACGATCGTGACGAGTGGATAGCGGCTGAATTGTCTAGAGTTACGGACAAGGTGATTGCCCGTTCTGCAGAACTTCGCCTTGAAGCCTTTAACAGCGTCAGTCCTGTTCGGAAATTTCTTTATAACAAATGGGAACAATGGGGGAGCGAAGGCAAAAAAGGCAAGGTAAAACAATCGGTTGCTTTAGCAGTCCCGGGCGTATTAGCAGGGGCTGGTGCCGGGGTGGTTGTCGGCGCTGCCGTGGGAGTAGGAGCTGGTGCGGCACTGCTTACAGCAGGAAGCCGTTCATTAGGGCGCGGCCTTATCCGCAACCAACTAAATAAACGGCATCATGTCAGTTCTACGAAGGATGCACACGCTAAGGAAATAGGCGACGTCGTCAGTGATTTCGTTACGAAAAGAACAGAAAATGCTCATAAACGATTTATCCCCAAATCCCGTAAGGGTGCGTCTAGTTATGAAATGCTAGGAAGCATAAACGCGTCAACCGAAAAATACCGTAAACGGAACCGCAATCAAATGCTCGGCGGTGTCGGTATCGCGATGAGCGTCGGTCTGGTGAGTTCGGCGTTAGCTGACTATATAGGCGATGGGATTTTCGGAGGCAGTCCCAGTCATGCGGCCGACCGACCTGCTGGTATAGGCTCTGAGGTAGATAACCATACTTCTCGTCTGGATACCGCTGGGCGACAAGACCTCGGTGAGGCGTACATGGGCAGTGGTCGAGATGGTGGTGGCATAACTTCTCATCTCAATGCATCGGGCAGGCAGGATCTGGGCGAAGCGGTCATGGGCGAGCGGAGTGTCGCAAGCCCGCGAGAGATGCTTTTTGAAGGATACCATGGAACCCGGCAGCTCACTCCCGAAGGAAAGCAAGAGATTATGGATAGCTTACGCGGACATCGCGTAAAATCGGGTGAAAGTATATGGAGTTTGTCCGAGAAAATGCTTAAAGAACAAGGCGTGAAAAACCCGAGTGTCTATGAGATCGATGCCACAAAAGACATGTTATTGCATGAGCTCCAACGCAGTGGCTCAGTCGATACAACCGGCATGCTCAGAGCCGGACAAGTACTGAAATTCCGTAAATAACGCCTAATAATAGTTGACTAATAACAACTTCTGTTGTATACTAGCGAAATACTTCATACAGAGGTGTGATATGGTTGCTCGTTAACAAATCGTCTTTATATATGTTATGAAAATGTGCAGTGATTTTTGTACGTGGCTTGTCCGTAGAGCGTGGTGGGGACTGGCAAGCTGCGTATAACATCATGCGCACATGGATGGTTTCAACCAAACCCAACGGAAGAGAAGGTGAAGGAAATGGTGAAGTTCATCGAGGATGCCGTTCTGGCTGACGATGACGAGTTCAAGGCGCTCACTGAAGAGGCGAACAAGCTCGCCAATCAGGTGAACAAGGCCGAGCTTGCGAACATCGAGCGCTACAAGAAGCTTCTGGAGGCCGCTGAGAAGCGCCGCTTGGACGCAATCAAGCTTGTCGAGGGCATTCCCGAGACTGGCGAAGACCGAGTGGAGAAGGCGCGCGAGGCTGTGAAGAAGCTTCAGGGCATGTTCAACAAGTCCGAAGAGATCAAGCAGAAGCGCACTTCTGCCAAGGGTTCTTCGCCGAGGTCTGAGCCTGTGCCGAAGAATCCGGAAGTAGTATCTGGGCAGACGATCGTCACGCCTCCTGCACCTGCCGAACCGGCGCAACCCGTCAAGCCCAAGTGGCGTCAGCTGCTGGATCAGGCCGTGAATAACGCTCGCAGCCCTCAGGGCTGAAGACGTCCCGACTAACAGAAAGGATGCCGCACATGTGGTATCTCGAATGGGGGTGGAACCCCATTTTCTTCTTCGTGATGCTGGGTATCACGGGCGCGCTCGCCTACTGGCTGAGTGCTCGCGGCTTCATGGTCGCGTGGCTGCTGCCGGCTATCGTGTGGTTCTTTGGTTTCAACTGGGGATTCCCGCACGACATCTGGTTCAAGTTCGTTTTCTGGGTGCTGGTCATCGCAGCTCTCGTCATTGCCTTAACTCCGTGGATCGGGGTAGGTAGTTGGGCCCGATGGCCCGTGTTCATGATGGCGATCATGACGGTGCTGCTCTTGGGCACTCTGCTCATGACGGATGATGACAAGGGCGACGGCATGCTGAGCGACAGCCGGGGCGGCATTTTTGGTGACGGGGAGTATGACTCCACGGAGGATACTCCGTTGTCGACGAATTCGCTGAGCCCTTCCGCCACTCCGACTGCGCCAAACCAGGTTTCTTCGGAAACAGTTGAGCCTTCGCCGACGACAACGGTGACCGTAACCGTGACGGCGACTCCGAGGTCGACTCCTGAAGGCGATGAGCCTAACGGACAGGCAGAGGAGCGCCACTGGTACGGGGATTTGCCGACAGTGCCGGGGGGAACATGCCCGGAGATTCTGGGATGGGACAGCCTGGTGAAGTGCGTCGAGGATAACAACCTCGACTACTACATCCGAGCACTCAACGCTCGCGCAGCGCAAACCGGGTTTGACTGGAATGATGCGAAGCGATGGGCGGCTGCTCGTACGCCTGAAGGCAACCTGCCGGAGGCGCGTTACGTGCAGGTCTACGGTGTGGCCAAGAGCGAGGCTGAGATTCGGGACTACTCTTTGGAGATGACCGATATTGAGCTTCGCTGGGTTCGTCAACCCGCTACCTTCGAGAACACGGGTGGCATCGATGACGGCCGAGTGAAGGACTTCCCCTATACGCCGCCGCCGGACCGCCAGCTGCGTGTCGGTCTGATGCCGCTCATCCTCAACGATGACGGTGAGGTGACAGGTGTTCGGGGCGATCAGGGCTATGTCTTGGTCGACTGCCTCAACATCGTCAGTGGCAACTGAACCATCCAACCACGCGCCGTTGCTCTCTCCTTCTAAGAACAGGAGAGAGCAACGGCCACAACTTTTCATATGATACATAAAGATGATTGAAAAGATCAGCGTTCAGTAGATGCTATAATAAAACTACTATGTTCCAGTTAGACGATAAATTCTTACAAGAAGTCGGACTCGGGAATTTGCCCGAGGATCAAAAACAAGCTTTTTTGCAGCATATTTATAGTGAGTTGGAGCTGAGAGTTGGAACGAAACTTTCCGATGGCCTCAGTGACGATCAGTTGGCGCAGTTCGAAGCATTCGTTGACAGGGATGAACAAAAAGTTAATGCATGGTTCGAAAAACACTTACCAAACTATATGGAAGCAGCTGATTTTCAACAGCTGAAGTCATCTGCACCTGCAGACGTTGAAGGTATCGTGCTGCTCAGTGAATACGGTTCGCTCAAATGGCTGGAGATGAACCGACCTGACTACAAGCAGGTCGTTGCCGCAGAACTCGACAAATTGAAGACGGAAGTTTCGCAAAATAAGGACGCAATCTTAGGCCCAGACGATCAAGCGGCGTAGCCACGAAGGTAGTCGGCGCCAGACATAATTTTGCCTGATGGAGCGATGAGTTCATCAACTCTCAAGTAGGTGTTGTTGGCACAGGGGATCGTCAGCGTGTTAGGTTGCGGGCTATCGACAACTTTTGCAGATGTTATTATCACATCATTATCTCCATAGGATAGACGTGTTTTTGGATAGCCGAGGTAAGCTCGGACCTTACGCTCAATCGCTTCTGCTGTATCTGTTGAGTGGTCGGCTTTACCTAAATCTTTCGAAATGAGTGATGTTACAGAAACATCACTATTTTTTTGCACTTTGGGTACAAGTGTACCTGAAAGTATATCCGGAAGGACCTTTAAGAGCTCTATTGCTCCAAGTTTTGCAAGCGTTTTGTATAGCTGTGGCTTCGTTTCATCACCATGAAGCGGGTAGGTAGTTTGTAGATAAAGGGGACCTTCGTCCATACCTTCAGTCAGCTTCA
Organism: uncultured Candidatus Saccharibacteria bacterium; assembly: GCA_964581535.1. Taxonomy (GTDB): domain Bacteria; phylum Patescibacteriota; class Saccharimonadia; order Saccharimonadales; family Saccharimonadaceae; genus CAZOOW01. The sequence goes on along the minus strand of CAZOOW010000003.1, from coordinate 122,897 downwards.
TGATGCTTATGCCGGTTGATGTATCGCCATTTAAGATCGCCGCTTCGATGGGTGATGGTCCACGGTACTTTGGGAGCAGTGACGGGTGAATATTTATGATGCCGATAGGCTCGAATACATCGAGTATTCGTTTTGGAAGAATTTTTCCATACGATACAAGTACGGCTCCGTCAGCCGAGAGCATCTTTAGCTCGTCCACGTGTTCACCGAGCTTTATCGGCTGCAGGACCGGGATAGAATGTTGAGCGGCATATTGTTTAACGGCAGGCGGGGTGAGCTGTTGATTACGGCCGCGTTTAGTGTCGGACTTAGTCACGACAGCAGCAATATCATACCCCGCTTCGACAAGCGCTTCTAGGCTAGGAAGGCTAAAATCCTCAGTGCCGAAAAATACCAGACGCTTTGACATGACTATAGTCCGTTGGCTTCAGTTCACCCTTATCGTTCAGCACAAAAAACGCATTTTTGTCATGGTCAATATGGTCGACGAAACAAATACCGTTTGTGTGATCTATCTCATGCTGCAGGACACGTGCTAAAAAGCCGCTTGCTTTTGCCCGGACCTCAATACCGTTCTCGTCGAGGGCTTTGATTCGTATTTTGTCATGTCGGGGAACAGCTCCGTAAACATTTAGGACGCTGAGACAGCCTTCATGATCGGTGACGACATCACCTTCATATTTGATGATTTCGGGGTTGATGAGAATCGTGAAGCTTCGATCATCTTTGTTTTCGAAGTCGCTCCGAACAATGACTGCACGCTCCAGTCGGTTTATCTGAACTGCAGCGAGGGCGACGGCGATTTCATGCGGGCGACTATCTTCCCAGTCGAGTGCAGCTGTTTTCATGTCTTCGATAAGCTGTTTTGTCGCGTCTGTAATGACATGAATTTTCGTAGATTTTGTACGTAGGCTCGGATGAGGCAGGGTAATGATGTCGGCGCGTGAGGTCATACGACTAGTATAGCTTATGAAATAGTTTACTGACTAGAGAAGGGATGCCGGTTCTAGTTCGAACTGCCAGTGAGTTGATGGTACGTACTTCAGCACTTCCGTCAGTTGAGAGCGTGACGAAGATTTTAAGAGCAACTGCCATCTATAGCTTTCGCGCACTCTCTCATAAAAACATGGGGCCGGGCCAAGGATCTGTAGCTTAGGAAATTCTCGGCGGAGCTTGGTGGCTAGCTCTCGAGATGCGCGTACCGCAGCCGACTCTGATTTGTATAGGCATGTTAGTTTTAATAAATAACTATACGGTGGAAAACCGGCACGTTTTCGTTCTGCGAGAGCCTCAGAATAAAAACCGCGATAGTCACGGGCAATACCGAAGCGGACGCTAGGGTGGTCTGGTTGGTAGCTTTGGACAACGACATGGGAGGCGTGCTCGTTCCTGCCGACTCGGCCGGCGGCTTGAGCAAGAAGCTGGAACACTCGTTCCGTGCTTTGATAGTCGGGAAGGGAAAGTCCGGTGTCGGCTTGAGGAATCCCTACAAAGCGAAGCTTTGGCAAATCTAAACCTTTTGCTACAACTTGAGTACCAACGATGATATCGATCTCACCGTCATAAATTTGCTGGTAGGATTCCTCAAGTGCTTCACTAGCGATTGTGTCACCGTCAAAACGTGCAATTACGGCTTTTGGAAAGAGCCGTGCGAGTTCTTCTACGATACGTTTAGTACCGATTCCTTTATGAATAATGCCTGCTCGCTTACAGCTAGGACAGGAAGTTGGCACATGCTCGTCGTAGTTGCATAGATGACAGCGCATCCTGTGCATATCTGCATGTAGCGTCATCGGCACAAAGCATCGGGGACACGCAGCACTCCAGCCACAGTTTTCGCAAAGTGTTGTCGGAGCGCTGCCTCTTCGGTTATGAAATACAAGCGACTGATGGCCTGCTAGTAGCGCTGCACCTAATCCTGTTAGGAAGGCTTCTGACAGGAATACACTTCGCTTGAAGTTGGTTCGTTTCGTCATATCTACGGTTTGGACGGTTGGAAGAATACTGCCGGGGCGAGCAAGCTTGCTCATTTCAACGATTGCATTTTGTGACTGAGCAACGTAGAAGTCCTGTATAGCTGGAGTAGCACTCCCAAGCACCAGCCGCGCTCCATGGTTAGTCGCTAAGACACTGGCCGCGCGGAGGGCTGAATAACGAGGTGATTTTTCCTGTTTGTAGCTTGGCTCATGACATTCATCTATCACGATAAGTCCTATGTTCTTTAGAGGAGCGAAAAGAGCGGAGCGTGGTCCGATGACTATCATCGGTTTTTTTTCATTGAGTACCTGTGTCCAAGCTGTGTGCCTTGTGCCTTCACTCATGGTTGAGTGTGTAACGATGACGTTATCAAAATGATGCGAAAAGTCAGCAACAAGCTGGCTGGTAAGTGCGATTTCTGGAACAAGTATTATTACCGACCTGTCTTTTAAAATACTTTCTCTTGCAAGCTCGATATACACAGCAGTCTTTCCGGAGCCGGTTATTCCATGTAGGAGCGTGGTTTGAGCCGGGCGGCCCACTATCTGGCTAAACGCGTTCTTTTGAGCCGTATTGAGTACAAATTTTGTTCTATTTCTCTGAGGTGGTATAGGCTTATTGTGTGATTTTCGTCGTTTTTTTGTTATGCCGCTAGGCAAGATTGTTTGCCATACGTGGACTGGATGAGTTGCATAAAAGGAGCTCATCCAGTCGTGAAGTTTTAGGAGAGGCTTCGGTAGGGGCGTTTCTACCACGACGTTTAGGATTTCTTTTGTTTCAAATTCCGGTTTCTTTACTTTTTTTATAACGACACCAGCAACACTTGCTTTTCCAACTGGCACTAGCACGATCTGACCAGGAGCGAAGTCGATGTTAGATGTATAGGTTAATATACCCGTATCTCGGTGGACGATTTTAAGCGGTGAGACTTCGTAGTAGTGCATCGTTTAATTATCCCATACTGTATTGCCGTCCGGCAGAATATCGATACAATAGACACGTAATAGCCATATGTATTTTGCATCACGACACCAAGCCGGACAAAAGCTCGCTGAACAACTCGGCGAGTACCGCTATGCAAATACGGTTGTTGTTGCACTCAGCGACGGGGCCGTACAGGTAGGCAAAGCGATTGCTTCGGAGCTGCATTGTCTCGTAACCTTACTATTAGTTGAACAGATAGACGTTCCGGGAGAGAGTGTTGACTTTGGAACGCTCAATCAGAGCGGGCGCTTTACGTATAACGGTATGTTTTCAACAGGAGAGATTGAGGCATATTACACAGAATTTCATGGCTACTTAGAAGACCAGAAACGAGAGAAAATGAGCGTTATGAATAAGCTGCTAGGCGATGGTGGAATCGTGGACGAGTCGATGCTCAGGGAGCATACTGTGATATTGGTTGCTGATGGGCTATCGTCTGGCGCGAGCTTGGACGCGGCAGCTGATTTTTTAAAACCACTGCGAATTGAAAAGCTGGTTATTGTTGCACCGGTTGCTTCTGTCAATGCTGTTGATAGAGCACACATCCTGGGGGATGAGGTGCACTTTCTCAGTGTCACTGACAACTTCTTGGACACAGACCATTACTATGACGTTAACGACGTTCCGGAGCATGAAGCAACGATAGCTGAATTAAGCCAGATTGTGCTGAATTGGCACTGATATTATCAAAAACGGGGTTGTTTCTACGGTCATAAAAATGTAGAATAATTATCAACGCATATAAACTAAGTGGAGTTGTTTTTAGAAGTTATGTTGGATGTTTTCATCACGTCTCGAGTTCGTCGAAAAATAATTGTTGTATATGCAAAATATCCTGATTTTCGAACGCATGTCAGGGGCCTCGCTAAGCTTATCAAGGAAGACCCGGGCAATATCCAGCGCGAGCTGAAGCGACTTGAAAAGGTTGGTTTTCTGCTCAGTGAGAAACAAGGCAACACCAAGATTTACTCCACGAACAAACACTTCACGATCTTTAAAGAGCTGCAAAGCATCGTCATAAAATCGCAACAGCACCAAACTCGTAAGCGAGCAGCCGCCGGCGACGCCTAATGTCGCTGGTTGACGCCGTTTTAGCGGCGCGAGGTCTGACTGAAACTACGGTTCGTCAGGCTTTTTTGCATCCAGATTATGATGCATTTCGACATGATCCATTTCTGCTACCGGATATGGACAAAGCAGTTAAACGCCTTGTCGCGGCTCATAAGAACAAAGAAAGAATAGTTATCTATGGTGACTATGACATCGATGGATTGACCGCAACAAGTCTTCTGCTTGATGCCTTTGGGTCATTCGGCGTCGACGCGCGCGCTTTTATACCGAATCGCTTTGTTGAAGGGTATGGATTGGCGACGGCCGCTATCGAACAAATCGCAGCTAGCGGCGCGGATCTCATTGTGACAGTAGACTGCGGAAGTTTATCGCATAAGGAAATTGAGCGCGCCAATGCACTCGGGCTCGATGTCATCGTGACTGATCATCACAGTGTCAGTGATACGATGCCACCGGCCGTTGCGGTGGTAAACCCAAAACGCCTAGCAGAGACGAACTCGGATAAATATGATAATTTACTTTTGAATACGTCAGATAAGACACTCTACCCATTTCTTGATCTTGCTGGGGTTGGTGTAGCGTTCAAGCTTGTACAAGCATTACAAACGAAGCTATCTGGACTTGCAGCCGGTCAAGAAAAATGGCTGTTGGATTTGGTAGCGCTGGGTACTGTTTGCGATGTCGTTCAGCTCAAAGATGAGAACAGGGCGAATGTATTTTGGGGCCTGACGGTTATGAAAAAAACGCGACGCCCCGGGCTAAAACTACTAATGGCTATTTCTCGAGTTGATCCAGAAAGACTGAGTGCAAGAAGCTTAGGTTTTGCGCTCGGACCTCGGCTAAATGCCGCCGGACGGATGGAGACGGCTCAGCTGGCGCTCGACTTGCTCACTACGACAGATAATGCAAGAGCGCTGGAGTTAGCAGAGATACTTGATGTTTTGAATCAGGAACGGCGTACAGAACAGGACAGAATCTTGCAAGCAGCAAAACGGCAGGTTGAAGAAAAATTCATGGATAATAATGTGCTGATCGTTAGCGATTCCACTTGGAGCCACGGCATTATCGGTATTGTCGCGGCAAAGTTGCTCGAAACCTATCAGAAACCTACCTTTGTGCTACAAGAGCTAGATGATGGTACTGCGAAAGGTTCAGCGCGTAGTTTTGGAGATTTTTCAGCAGTAGAATCAATTCGCGCGACCGAGCACCTTCTGATTAAAGGTGGCGGACATACGCTTGCAGCCGGTGTTACACTGTTGAGCACATCAATCGGTCCATGGAGAACAGCCATGAACGAATTTTATAGGGAAAAAAAATTGATTAACCAGCAGCGATATCTTACGGTGCAGAGTGATGTGACCCTGCCTAACTTTGCGCTATGCACGCAAGGAAATGTTCGTGATCTCCAGCAGCTGGAACCGTATGGTAATGGCAATCCTGAGCCTATTGTGCAGTTTAGCAACATCCAAATTGTAAGCAGAAGAACTCTCGGTGCCGACGCTCAACATGTTAAATATACGTTTCGAGATACCAACGGACAGGCCATGGAGATGATTGCCTTTAACAAAGCCGACGCCTTTACTAGGGAAGCAGCGGAAGCTGTCAATGTATGGGCACATTTGACTATTAATGAGTGGAACGGACGGCGAACAGTTCAGGGGCAACTGCTCAGAATAGAGTCGGTCACATAGAAATCATAAAAAAGTAATATTTATCGCTGCAAGTCTTGCTGAAGGGTGACATAGTGCTCGCCATGAACAAGAGGAAAAAACCCGTTCATTATGCGTTGGATTTCGGTATAAACGTGATGAGCGGGGATGATGATATGTTCCGTTGGTTTCTGTTGTGCTACTTATTCGGAAAACCCATACAGTCTGATGTGGCGGTAAAGACATGGCGATTACTGCAAGGTGCCGGTTATGACACGCCGTGGTCAATTGTTCAAGCACGCGGAAGATCACTCGTTCGTATCTTCTATGAAGGAAAATATACCCGCTATGCAGAATCAACAGCCCGCGGTATACGCAGATGCATGGAACTGTTGATCGACGAATATGAAGGGTCATTGGTGCTCATGGCTGAGCGTAGCCTAAATGAAGCAGAGTTTGCGAAACGATTGCAACGACTTCACGGTGTTGGGCCTAAGGTGGCAGAAATATTCATGCGTGAAACAGAGGAGATTTTTGCACGGCGTATCGAATAATACTTGGCCGTGATTTGTGTGATTTATCACATACGACGTAAATACATCGGAGTAGTATTCAATTGGAAAAGTAATACATAGGGAGACGTGTCATGAAAGGTTTTCATGTCAACATAGAGGAAGCGACAAAAAGAAACAAGTCATTTCGAAAAGTAGTCCGTACGCAACATTATATGCAACTGGTATACATGTATTTGAAACCCGGTGAATCGATAGGTCTGGAGACCCACGGCAACGATCAGTTTTTTAGGATAGAAGCGGGTAGTGGCGAAGTAGTTATTGACGGAAATACGTATAAAATTACGGACGGCAGTGGCGTTATAGTTCCGGCCGGTGCAAAACATAATGTGACAAATACGTCAAAAGTTGAGGGACTACATCTTTATACGATCTACGCGGTACCGCATCACCTTGACGGCGTGCATTTTAAAACTAAGGCTGAGGCCGACAAGAGTATGGAAGAGTACGACGGTAATACTTCCGGATAACTATGAAAAAGTTTTGGCGCAACAACAGCCTTAGTATTGTCTTACTGAGCATTTTCGCACTCACGCTCGTCGGCATGAGTGTCGTCGGGTGGAGAACGGAAAATAATGAGCTGAAAGATAGAAAACAGCCAACACAGAGTTATGGCAGCTATGTGACAAGCGGCACATTTGTAGAAGGCGTTTTTGAGAACTGGGAAAGCGAGTTTTTGCAGATGTGGGCGCTCGTTGTGCTGACGATATGGCTTCGGCAAAAAGGAGCTGATGACAGCAAACCGATGCGCGGTAAAACCAAGCAGGATACGAGCTCGCGGTATTCAATCCTAAGAGCAAAAACTTTGAGCGATACAACTAAGGCAATCAAGCACGGCCTCTATTCTCACTCCCTCAGCCTTGTGCTAATTAGTATATTTTTCATGTCATTTGCACTGCACGCCATCGGTGGAGCAACTATGTATAACGATGATGCCGCTTTTTATGGAAAAAGTGAGCGCGTTACGCCTCTCGGTTATGTTGGAACATCCCAATTTTGGTATGAAAGCTTACAAAACTGGCAGAGTGAGTTCTTGGCCGTCGGTTCATTACTCCTGCTGAGCATCAAGCTACGTGAAAGAGGTTCGCCCGAGTCGAAGCCGGTTGGCAAAAGGTACGATAACCGAACCGGCGCATAAACGGCGTATTGTAATTTAAGTCCTACCGGCCCAAGCTCACTGTGTTCATAATTATGCTGAACAACTGAAGGAGGTGCCATGCCATATAAGACAACAAGCGAACTCCCTGATAGTGTGAAAAATGTCCTGCCAGCACACGCGCAGGATACCTATAAAGAAGCCTTTAATAGTGCGTATGGTGAGTATAGAGACGCCAGGGACCGTCGGGGTGACGAAGATCGTGAGACTGTCGCGCATAAAGTTGCTTGGTCGGCCGTAAAGCACAAGTATAAAAAAGGGGCAGATAATAAGTGGCACAGAAAAGAGAATGTATGAACCAGCATAAAATGAAAGATCCGGTTACGCAGTATCCTGTAATCAACCCTCCGGAACAAAAACAGCCGGAACCAGGTCTTGACTCTGAGCTTAAGCCTCTAGCAGACCATGGGCTTGAATCGTATGAAGGAGCGAAGCGTCTAAAAGGCAGAAAAGCGCTTATATCCGGCGGAGACAGTGGTATTGGTCGTGCGGTTGCCATTGCCTATGCACGCGAAGGAGCAGACGTCGCGATATGTTATTTGCCGAGCGAAGAGAGTGATGCGAAAGATGTTGTGAAAGCAATAGAAGATGCCGGTCAAAAAGCAGTTGCACTACCGGCTGATTTTACGGATGGGGAAGAAGTTGTTCGAAAAGTGGTCGCTGATGCAGCCGAGCAACTTGGCGGCCTAGATATCCTTATTAATAATGCGGGTAAACAAGTCTTTAACAATGATTTTTCCACATTACCAAGCAAGCAACTACAAGATACATATACTATCAATGTTTTTGCGATGTTCTGGATGAGCCAGGAAGCCTTGAAACATATGCCTAAAGGCGCGACTATAATCAACACCAGCTCGATTCAAGCATATCAACCTTCGGAAGGTTTGATAGACTATGCCACGACGAAAGCTGCAATAGCGAACTTCACCAAAGGCCTAAGTGAACAGCTGGCGCCAAAAGGAATTCGCGTCAATGCCGTTGCACCTGGTCCGATATGGACGCCACTGCAACCAAGTCACGGACAGTCGCAGGAGAAAATCAAGACGTTCGGTCAGGATACACCGCTTGGTCGCGCTGGACAGCCGGCAGAACTTGCACCGGTCTACGTATTTCTGGCGAGTCAGGAGTCGAGTTATATCACGGGCGAAGTTATCGGCGTCACGGGTGGTCGTCCTATTTCGTAGTTGGCGCAGAGTCTTGTCTATCTGTTATAAACCTGATAGAATACTGCGAGTATGATTCAAGTTACACGTAAAGACGGCAATGAAGCGAACGAGAACCTTATTCGTCGCTTTAACCGAAAAGTCTTGCAAAGTGGCGTGCTCTCTACCGTGAAAGCAACGCAGCGATTTGCAAAACCGATCAGCAAGGTAGAGCGTCGAAAAAAAGCGATTATCCGCAAAGCTCGCAAGGCTGATAAATTGAACAAAGCGCGTCTCGGCGTTCGCTAGTATTCAATGTTTGTAAAATACTACCTCTGTTATAATAGTGGTAGTATTTGTTTTTGGAGGAAAATATGAGCGTGCTAAAAGATAAAATCAATGCTGACTTAAAAGAGGCCATGCTGGCAAGGGATGAGTTCCGCACAACGACACTTCGTGGCATAAAAGCAGCGATATTAAATGAGGAAGTCGCTAAAGGTCTTCGCGAGAGTGGTCTGGGGGATGATGCCGTTGAGCAGCTACTGGCACGGGAGGCGAAAAAACGCGACGAGGCAGCCGGATTATTTGAAAAAGGCGGCAACCGGCAGAGTGCCGACAAAGAAAGAGCGGAAAAAGAATTGCTCCTTGCATACTTACCCGAACAACTTTCCGAAGATGCACTGCAACAACTCGTTGATCTAGCTATTGTCGAGCTGCAGCCTGAAGGCGTAAAAGACATGGGAAAAGTTATTGGAGCAGTGAAAACGAGCGCCGGAAACGCGGCTGATGGAGCAGTAATTGCGCGGTTAGTAAAAAACTCGTTACAATAAACGCGTAAGCAGAAAGGAAATAAGACGTTGATATTACTATTCGGGCCGACCGGTGCAGGAAAGAGTGTTCAAGGCAAAATGCTAGCTGCTCGACAGGGGTGGAAATGGTTGAGCACGGGTGAAATGCTTCGTGAGAGTAATGATCCTAAGATGAATGATTTGCTCAAAACCGGCGAACTGATACACGATGCGGTTATTTATAAAGTATTTGAGGAAGCAGTTGCGGATGCGACGGCAAAACAATACCCGAATATTATCGTTGACGGATTCCCTCGAACTAAAGAACAGGCTGAGTGGTTGAGCGACTACATGGAAAAAAATGATGAGAAGATCGATCAAGTAGTGGTTCTAGAAGTTCCTGAGTCAGAGATTCTGCAGCGTCTCGAGAAACGTGCTCGAATGGAAGACACGCCTGAGGTTATCGCTCGTCGTATGACTATTTATCGACAAAAAATGTATCCCGTCCTCAGCTCATTTGCCGAGGAAGGTGTTAAGATTCTTCATCTCGATGGCACCGGAACGGCGGGTGAGGTGCATGATAGAATTTACGCGGAAGTTGTAGGTGAATAAACGTGAGCTTGATCACTGGTGAAAAAACATCGGAACAAATTAATGCTATACGTGAAGGCGGCCGGCTGCTAGCCACTATTTTTGATGGTCTCAGAAAACAAGCTGTAGCTGGTGCTAGCGAGCTCGAACTAGATGATTGGGTGGCGAAAGAAATTATTGCACTTGGGGCAGAGACAACCTATAAAACACCTGAGGTAAATTTTCCTGGAGTTATATGTATTTCAACTAATTCACAGGTGGTGCACGGAGTACCTAGCTCGTATGTCTTACGCTCTGGCGACATTGTTAGCTTTGATCTGGTTATTGGGTACAAGGGCATGAAAACAGATAGTGCCTTCACGATGGTTGTTGATGAAGAGCCGTCAGGTGATAAAAAACGCCTGCTGGACTTTACAGAGCGGAGTCTATATGCCGGAATCGACATGATAAAAGGTCCGACCCGGATTGGTGATATCTCTGCAGCGATAGAAGCCACGCTCAGGCAGGGAAAATTAGGAATTGTTCGCGAATTGGTCGGGCATGGCGTTGGACACAGTATGCATATGCCGCCCGACATTCCAAACTATGGAGAGTCTGGGAAAGGCTTCCTGCTCGAACCCGGTGAGACGATAGCAATCGAGCCGATGGCGATGTTGGGAGGCGAGCGAATCGTGACGGAACCCGATGGATGGACAATCTCAACGCGCGATGGTTCGCTTGCGGCACATTTTGAACACACGGTTCTCGTAACAGAAACCGGTGCGGAAATCCTCACTAAGCTCTAAACCTATTATTTGTTCGCTATGAATAGTACAATGACTCAAACTAAGCTCTGAGGTATAATAACCATATGCAAGAAGTATCTCGATACGCTGTAGGCGTCGATGTTGGAACGACTGAAGTACGAGTCGTGGTCGGACACATTGATGGCAGTAGCGAAAAACCAACAATCGTCGGAGTAGCAGCTGAACCAAACTCCGGCTTACGCAAAGGGACGGTCGTTAACCTAGTCAACACAGCTCAGGCAATAGACAAAGCACTCGAAGCCGCTGAGCGGATGAGCGGCCACCAAATAAATGCGGCGACAGTCAGTGTGAATGGCTCGCATGTTATCGGCATGAGCAGCCGAGGCGTTATCGCTGCCGGACATGAAATAACTGAGAGTGATCTAGATCGTGTCGAGGAAGCAGCCACAGTTGTTCAGCTGCCTGCTAACCGGGAAATTTTAGAGGTTACGCCTCGTAGCTACCAGCTTGATGGCCAAGACAACATCAAGGATCCGATCGGTATGAATGGTGTGCGGCTTGAAGTTGACGCACATGTTATTACCGCACTTGGTCCGCATGTTAAAAACCTTGAAAAAGCTTGTGAAATGACTGAAACGCATGTTAACCAAAAGGTGTTGTCTGGACTTGCTGCGGCGCGAGCCGTTCTTACAGAGCAGCAGATGGAAAATGGGGTTGCTTTGGTGGATATCGGAGGTAGTACGACCAATGTTGTCGTGTTCGAAGAAGGGGACTTGCAACATGTGGCAGTCTTGCCTATAGGGAGCATTAATATCACGAACGATCTAGCTATCGGGCTTAAAACTGACCTAGATGTTGCCGAGGAGGTGAAGATACATAACGCAGTAGCTGTTCCGAATGCGCATAAGAATAATTCAAAAAAAGCCGTCGTAAAGATAGACAAATCAACCCATGAGTTCGATGTTGAGGATGTTGACATGATAGTCGAAGCTCGACTAGAAGAGATTTTCGAACTAGTTGATAAAGAACTAAAGAGTATCGGTCGATCTGCCAAGCTACCTGGTGGCGTTGTTCTGACTGGCGGCGGTGCTCTCATGCCTGGAATCGATGAGTTTGCAAAGAAATCGCTCCAGCTGAGCGCAAAGGTTGGAAAACCGCGAGGCTATGGAGGAGTGGCGGATAAAATTGAATCACCGGTTTATGCAGCCGCAATCGGGCTCATGTTGACCGACATGCTGGGCGCGCCGTCAGCTGGAATTGGAGGACATGCTGCATTGAATTCTGGCAAAATAAGTGAGGGTATCGGCGGGTTTGCCGGAAAGCTAACAGGGATATTTTCTAAATTCCGTTCATAAAATGTATACACTACGCCGCGTTGCACTTTCGTGGGTACATTGTTGGTGCATTATAAAATGCAGTGTATACTAAATGTGAACATAGCGGGGGATAACAAGTAAGATGCCTGAAGTAAAACCTAGTGAAATCCAAACATTTGCAACTATCAAAGTAGTGGGTGTTGGTGGTGCTGGCGGTTCAGCTATAAACCGAATGAAAGAAGCCGGTCTGACTGGCGTCGAGTTCATAGCTATCAATACCGATGCGCAGGCACTTCATAATTCAAAAGCTGACGTAAAGCTTCACATCGGAAAAGAAGTTACTCGCGGCCTCGGGGCTGGTGCAGACCCGGCCGTTGGGCAAGCGGCTGCCGAAGAATCTATCGAGGATATAAAGAAAGCGCTTCAGGGCGCTGACATGGTATTTGTAACGATCGGAGCAGGTGGCGGGACCGGCTCTGGAGCTGGTCATGTTGTTGCTCAGGTCGCACGTGACCTCGACATCTTGGTTGTTGGCGTTGCTACGAAACCGTTTAGTTTCGAAGGTGAAAAACGACGCGCTAATGCCGAATGGGCAATAGCAAACCTTGGTAAGCAAGTCGATACGCTCATCACTATTCCTAATGATCGGCTGCTGCAAACGATCGATCGCCGAACACCGCTACTTGAAACCTTTAAAATTGCTGATGATGTTTTACGTCAAGGTGTCCAGGGTATTTCAGAGCTTATCACCGAACATGGGCTTATTAACCTCGATTTCGCTGATGTCAAAGCGATTATGAGCAATGCCGGAAGTGCGCTTATGGGCATTGGTCGGGCTAGTGGTGATAACCGAGCTGCGCAAGCTGCTCAACAGGCTATCGAATCGCCGCTTATTGAAGTTTCTATCGATGGTGCGAAGGGCGTGCTCTTTAACGTGACCGGTGGCTACGACATGAGTATGAGCGAGATCCAAGAAGCCGCAGAACTTATTACGAGCGCCGTCGCGCCGGACGCGAACATCATCTTTGGTGCAACATTGAAACCCGAGATGGAAGACGATCTCATCATAACGGTCATTGCAACTGGTTTTGATAGTGAATACTTCAAAGAACAGGCGAATGCGTTAAATTCTTCTAGTCTCACGGGCGCGCCCGTAACTGGTCTCCATGATGAGACTGCCGTAGAATCTGTGCATGATATTGAAGCAGCAAAAGGGCGTGAGGATATCGACACTGTTGTAACCGGCATGAATGTTGATGAGGATTCGAAACCAAAAGGTAGTTTCGATGACGAAGAAAACCCGACGAATATATGGCAGAACGTCGATGAAGACGAGTCTGACACACCCGCATTCCTACGCAGACGTAAGAAGAAAAAAGACGAATAAGAAAAAATCCCGCGGTTTACCCGCGGGATTTTTATGTCGGCTGCATCCAAATCACTCAATCTTTTAAGTACTTTGGGTGCAGGAGACAGAGAGATCTATCGCCTGCGTGGGACGCTCATGGAAAGCTCCTCAGGAACTGCCACGCGCCGTAGGCGAAGAAGGGTAGTGCCGCGGCTGCCGCCAGGACGAAATACCCTAGCAGGAGTCGAAGCTGTTGACGGCGACTGAATCGTTTCAGCGGATTACCGTACATCAGGTGGCGGACCGTTTTCACTGCTCGTTTCTCCTCCGCAGCTCCTCGTCGCTTGGCAGCTCTGCCGGGTTGAACGACGAGTTCGACCCGATGAACCGAAGTAGCACGGGGGCCAGCCCGACCATTGCGGTGAGGGCCAGGGCTGTCACTCGGTCGAAGACAATCCCGACGCTGACGAACAGGAATGTGAGTAGTACTGCGAACATGAATGCTCGCACAATGTGGGTGTTGCCCATCGCTCGGGCGATGGCGCGGCGTACTCGCAGGAATGCCAGCATGATGGTTTCCTCTCTGTCTCTTAGTAAGGTACGAATGACGTAGTAAACCGCAACGGCCTAGGACTTCATGAACTTATCTATTTTACACCTTTTTAGCATATATGTCAATGCTTGCTATCTTTTTTCGGCACCGTAACCTGATTGAAGATGGAAGCTATGGATTAACAGCGTAAGCACTATATGTTGCATAAAATACACTTGAAATGCGCTATATATGGGGGCTATAGTAGAGGTAGCTACACAGCTGAGCGGCAGCTCGAATGGGGGTGTAGGGTGTTGTTAACAGAAAATAGAAAGGAAACTGCATGAAATGTCCGCAATGTTCATTTGACGATGCGAAAGTCGTGGAGTCGCGCGACGCCAGCGAGGGTGACGCGATTCGCAGACGACGGGAATGTCGGAAGTGCAAACATCGATATACGACGTACGAGAGAATCGAGCGACCAAACTTAGCTGTCATAAAAAAAGATAGTGAGCGCGAATTGTTCGATAGAAAAAAGTTGTATGCGGCGATTCATCGTTCAGTTGGTAAGTTCTTCAACTCTGATATGGAAATCGAAGAAATGGTTTCAAGAGTCGAGGACGAGCTTTATGCCGACGGGGCGAGTGAAATTCCTTCACGAATGATCGGTGACTTGGTGCTCCGAGAACTGGCGAGACGAAATAAAGTGGCATATGTGCGCTTTGCGAGTGTGTATCGTGAGTTCAAAGACATTGACGAATTCGAAAGTGAGCTGAGGAAACTTCGCGACGATTCCTGATTTTCACGTAACACATATAGGTGCATCCATCGCGTCGCAGGGAGGTGTGATGGTAAGACAAAAACATTAAAACCATACTAGGCATATTGCCGTATAAGGAGGGGAGATATTATGGCACAAGCAGTGTCCGCGCTTTCAGTTGCGCGTTATTTTACAGAAGAAAGTACACATCCATATGACCAGTTTACGTGGGTGAAACAGGAGTCGAAGATCGTCAATCCTGGTACTGGTAAGGTAGTTTTTGAGCAACAAGACGCAGAGTTTCCTGACTTCTGGTCGCAAAATGCCATCAATATCGTGGCGCAGAAATATTTTCATGGTACACCAGGCACTCCACAGCGTGAAAAAGGACTTAAGGACCTTATCGATCGAGTTGCCAATACCATTACGAAATACGGATACGAGAACGGTTACTTCGCCGATGAAGCTGAAGCGGATACGTTCAATGCAGAGTTGAAATATATCCTTGTTACGCAGCGCGCAGCATTTAACAGCCCGGTATGGTTTAACATCGGAACTCCTGACCGTTCGCAGCAAGCTAGTGCGTGCTTCATCCTAAAAGTTGAAGATAACCTGCCGTCTATCCTGAATTGGTACCGCGAAGAAGGAATGATTTTCAAGGGTGGCTCAGGCGCTGGGCTAAACGTTTCGGCGCTGCGAGGCAGTATGGAAACCCTCAGTAGTAGTGGCGGTAAGGCATCGGGCCCAGTTAGCTTCATGCGTGGTGCTGATGCAAGCGCCGGTACTATTGCGAGTGGTGGGAAAACACGTCGCGCAGCAAAAATGGTTATCTTGAACATCGACCATCCTGACGTCGAAGAGTTTATATGGTGCAAGGCTCGCGAAGAGCGAAAAGCACGGACTCTGGAAGAGGCCGGTTATGACATGGGACTGAATGGAAAAGACATGGTTTCTATCCAGTACCAGAACGCTAACAACTCTGTTCGTGTTACCGACGACTATATGCGCGCGGTTGAAAAAGATGAGGACTGGGATCTGGTTGGCGTCAGCGATAAAAAAGTTTATAAGATTGTCAAAGCGCGTGACCTTTTCCGACAAGTAGCAGAAGCCGCATGGGAGTCGGCTGACCCGGGCATGCAGTTTGACACGACGATCAACGATTGGCATACGACGCCGCGAGCTGGACGAATCAACGGCTCGAACCCGTGCTCCGAATACATGCATCTCGACAACAGTGCGTGTAACCTCGCAAGTCTTAACCTGCTTAAGTTCCTCAACAAAGACGGGACCTTCGATGTAGAAGCATACAAGCATGTCATCGAGATTATCTTCCTAGCACAGGAAATCTTAGTCGGTTATAGTGCCTATCCGACCGAAGGCATTGACAAGAATGCCCGAGCGTACCGCGAACTCGGTATGGGTTATGCCAACCTTGGCGCTACGCTGATGGCCAAAGGGTTGCCGTACGATAGTGATGAGGGACGTGCTTTTGCTGCAGCGCTGACTGCAATTATGACTGGTCATGCCTATGCAACCAGTGGACGAATTGCGAAACGGGTTGGGCCGTTCGCAGGATACAACAAAGACAAAGAAGGTATGAACCGTGTCCTGCGTAAGCATCGGGATGCCGTCAACGATATCAATGCAGCTCTCGTTTCAGAAGAAGTGTTGAGTGCTGCCGCAGAAGTGTGGGATAACGCCGTAGAACTCGGTGAAAAATATGGTATGCGTAATTCACAAGCTACTGTGCTCGCGCCGACCGGTACGATCGGCTTCATGATGGACTGTGACACGACGGGTGTTGAACCAGACTTTAGCTTGACGAAGTTTAAGACACTAGTTGGTGGTGGCAATATGGTTATCGTCAACCAGACAATCCCTCGCGCATTGAAAACCCTCGGCTACAGCAAAAAAGATGCTGAAGATATCGTAGCCTATATTCATGAGCACGGGACGGTTGTCGGTGCTCCGGCGCTAAAAGAATCGGACTATGATGTATTCGCTTGCGCTGTCGGTGATAACGCGATTCATTATATGGGCCACGTGACAATGATGGGTGCCGTGCAGCCGTTTCTTTCCGGTGCTATTTCCAAGACCGTCAATATGCCGGAGAGCGCCACTGTAGAGGATGTAGAACAGTTGCATATGGACAGCTGGAAGCTCGGTCTAAAGGCGGTTGCGATTTACCGCGATGGCTCTAAAGTCGGTCAGCCACTGTCTGCTAGCAAGAAGGATAAAAAGGAAAACGAACCCAAAGTTATCGAAAAAGTCATCCACGCAAATCAGCGCCGCGAAATGCCTCGTGTCCGTACATCGAAAACAATTGAGTTCAAGATTTCTGATCTCAAAGGTTACGTAACAGTTGGCGAGTTTGATGATGGTCAGCCAGGTGAGATTTTTATTACGGTTGCAAAAATGGGCTCAACCCTTGCAGGTCTTATGGACGCTTTTGGCCGCTCGGTCAGCTATGGCCTTCAGTATGGCGTCCCGCTCAAAGCCTATGTTAAAGGGATGAGCAGCACGAATTTCGCACCGTTCGGAGCGACAGATGATCCAGAAATCCGCACAGCTACGAGTATCGTTGACTATATATTCCGACGCATGGCACTCGAATACCTGAACATTGACGACAGGCTTGAGCTTGGCCTTGCATCGCTTGAGGATCTAGAAGCAGAAATGCAAGCACAGCAGGCCAGTCTACTGGAGTCCGCATCAACTGAATCCGCACCGACTGACATGAAGGTCGAGGAGACGCCGGAACAAGTCGTAGATGCAGTGATTGGTGATGTCAGAGAGAGTGAGCCGAAAGAGGCGACGCTACGTACTGCACGAGCCGAGCTAAAAGTAGCTGACGCCTCAGCGCCACTTTGTAGCAATTGTGGTAACGTAACGCAACGCGCCGGATCCTGCTATGTCTGCACGAGTTGCGGCAGTACGACAGGTTGTAGCTAAGCGCACAAGCTTAAATACATTTGCACGCGCCCGTATTTCCGAGCGCGTGCAAGTCGTTCGTAAGTGATACAATAACAATATGAAAACAATCGTGGTTTATAAGCCGCAGAGCGAACACGCCAGTACGGTTGAAATGTTTTTGCGAGATTTTGCAAAACAAACAGGGAAGGTGCTGGAAACATTGGACCCTGAAACTCCGGAAGGAATCCAGTTTTGCGAAACATACGACATCGTAGAGTATCCGACCATTGTGGCGCTGGATGATAGCTCGACGCTACAGAATATGTGGCGTGGGTTGCCGCTGCCACTGATGTCGGAGGTTAGTTACTATGCTTAAGAAAATCAAAAACTACTTTAGACATGAAGAAAAGAAGATTCGAGATAATCGATGGATATTTGCCAGCATGCTGGTTGGATCAATCGCAAGCCTCGTCGCTTCATTTGTGTTATCAGTGGAAGCAGTCGAACTAGCGAAAAACCCAGATGCTATCTTAAACTGCAGTATCAACGTCGTTTTAAACTGTGCGACAGTTGGACTGCACCCTTCAGCATATTTGTTCGGCTTTCCAAATAGTTTTCTCGGACTCATAGCTGAACCGATCGTTATAACAGTTGCTATCGCCGGCCTTGCAGGCGTAAAGTTTCCGCGACTTTTCATGGCGGTTGCACAATTTTTCTACACACTTGGCTTTATATTTGCGTTCTACCTTCTTTACACGAGCTATTTCATAATCGGTGCATTGTGCCCATGGTGTTTGCTCGTAACGCTGACGACTACTCTCGTATGGTTTGCTATCACGCGGTATAACATTCGTGAAAATAACCTCTACCTACCGTCGGGGATTCAAAAGACACTTCATCGCTGGATAGAGAAGGACTACGACAAAGTAGTAATGTGGTCAATCATCGTGTTTGTGGTCGCGGCTATCATCGTAAAGTACGGTGACGGTCTATTTTCATGAAAGCTTGACCAATATCAAACATCAGCTCTATACTGAAAACCATAATCATTTAGGGAGGGATCTACATGGTGAAAAAAGCAAAAACCGCTGGCGTTAAAGGCGTCAACGTTAATTCGTGGTATGCGCTCGCAGTTGCGCGGATTATGCTCGGGCTTGTGTTTTTGTGGGCTTATTTCGATAAACTGTTCGGCTGGGGGCTAGCTACGCCTGCCGGAAAAGCGTGGGTAGACGGGGCTTCGCCAACTAAAGGATTTTTGATGGGGGCTGCAGGCGGTGATGGTCCGTTCAACGGCTTGTTCCAGTGGCTTTCAACGCAGACAGCCTGGACCGACTGGCTCTTTATGCTCGGTCTTTTAGGCATAGGGCTCGGGCTGCTGTTTGGTGTTGCGATGCGGCTTACGGCTGCGGCAGGCGCTTTATTGCTTGTCCTGATGTGGACGGCGAGTTTACCACTCGATCATCACCCATTCATTGACGAGCATCTCGTCTATGCTGTAGTTCTGGTTGCGCTGGCCGGAATCGAGCAGCGCTGGAGTCTCGCTGAGTGGTGGCACTCTCAGGACTTCGTAAAGAAAAACCGCTGGCTCTGGTAAAAACATGAATCGCTCAAATACGGCGGGATAGGCCGCCGTATTTGATTTGCATAACAGATATGCTAGACTTTATCTAAGACGTTTAAGTGGTTATCACCCACGAGTCGCAGGAAGAAAAGTTTGAAACCTAGTAGACCCTGCCGGTACCGGCACGCCAGACCGGACAAATAAGTGCTAAAAAGAATCTCTTTTTAGAAACTGGATGGTACCACCCGTTTGGGTTCCAGTGGCTAGAAAGAGATTTTTAATTGGAGAAAATCATGAAATTTAAACACGGATCACGTCGTAGGGCGCTCGAGTATGAGAAAGACTGGGTGAAGCGATGGAAAGCAGACAAGACATTTGAAAAGTCTGTCGAAAAACGCCCGAAAGATAACATCTATGTGTTCTATGACGGTCCGCCGTTCATTTCCGGCAATCCACATCATGGGACGTTACTCTCCAGTGTAGTGAAAGATGCAGTACCGCGCTATCAGACGATGAAGGGCAAGCGCGTCGAACGAGTCTGGGGATGGGACTGTCACGGTCTTCCCGCAGAGCGTTATACCGAGAAAAAACTGGGTATCCATAGCCGTCAGGAAGTTGTCGAGTACGGCATAGAAAAATACATTAATGCAACGCGTGAGAACATGGTGCAGACGAGCAGCGAGTGGGAAGATGTCGTTGACCGGATAGGTCGTTGGGTGGATTTCAAGGGTGCATACAAGACGATGGACAGGGACTACATGGAGTCCATCTGGTGGGCGTTTAAAACGCTATACGAAAAAGGCAAAATATATGAAGGTGAAAAGGTGCTCATGTACTGCACGACTGATGGTACGCCACTTTCCAAGGCTGAAGTCACTATGGATGCTGGAGCCTATCAGGATGTGACTGATCCAAGTGTCTATGTGAAATTCAGGCTTGAAGACGGTTCGACGCTACTTGCGTGGACGACAACACCGTGGACACTGCCAGCAAATACCGCCGTAGCCGTAAATAACAATCTCGAATATGTTGAAGTAAAAGTAGGCGAAGAAAAGTTTATTATTGCCAACGAGTTGCTAGAAAAAGTACTACAGGACGAGAAGCATCAACCAATCAAATATGAGGTAATCAGTAAGCTGAAGGGGAGCGATTTGGTCGGAAAATCGTATGAACCCCTGTTTGAAAATCGTGGTGAAAATGCTCACAAAGTTTGGGCGGCTGATTATGTCAGCCACGAAGACGGTACTGGCATAGTCCACCTTGCACCTACCTACGGCGAAGAAGACTTCGTGCTTGCGAAAGAAAAAGGTTTTCCGGCAGTCCACGTCATCGACCAAAATGGCTTTTTTACTGAGGGTAATTGGAATGGGCAAAATGTTTGGGAAGTGAACAAGCAGATCGCCAAAGACCTGAAAGAACGCGGTGTAGTATGGAAGATTGACTACATCCGTCACTCGTACCCGCATTGTCATCGCTGCGGCACGAAACTGATGTACCGGGCGCACCCGAGTTGGTTTATGGATATCGATGGTCAGCGCGAAAAGATGCTTGAGAAAAACGAGCCAATCAACTGGTTCCCGCCACATGTAAAGCACGGGCGTTTTGAAAAAACCGTCGAACAAGCCCCTGACTGGAACATTTCTCGTGATCGTTTCTGGGCAACAGCGATGCCGGTATGGAAAACGGAATCTGGAAAAACTCGAATTATCGGTAGCTACGCAGAACTGAAAGAGCTGAGCGGTGTTGAGCTGGAAGACTACCACCGTCCCTGGATAGACGACGTGACGTTCGAAATCGATGGCGAGAAATATACTCGCATCGATAAGGTCATGGACAGCTGGTTTGAGGCTGGATCTATGCCGTTTGCACAGTTTCACTATCCATTTGAAAACAAAGAAAAGTTCGAAGCAAACTTTCCGGGCGATTTTATTGTTGAGTACATCGGCCAGGTTCGGGCATGGTTTTACTACATGCACGCCATGAGTGTTGCATTGTTCGGTGAAAATAGTTTCAAAAACGTCATCGTGACAGGGAATGTCGCGGGAAATGACGGCCGCAAGATGAGTAAAAGCTATGGCAACTACACTGATCCAAATGAACTGATGGATAAATTCTCGGCCGATAGTCTCCGTTTTCTACTGCTTTTTAGCCCGCTTCTCAACGGGGAGGACTTTGCCCTGCAGGATAAAGAAGTAGGCGACGTTGCTAGAAAACTAAGCATGGTTTGGAATATGTATGACTTCTTCACGATGTATGCGGAAGTCGACGGCTGGGAGTATACCGGAAACCTATCGGATCCGCTGAACGAGCTTACGAATCCACTTGATATTTGGGTTGTATCGCGTTTGCATCAGCTTGTCGCCGAAGTCGAACGTCATATGGACGGTTACAACATCCCAGATGCTTTGACACCGGTACTGCCGTTTCTCGACGATGCAAGTAACTGGTACGTACGGCGTAGCCGACGTCGTTTCTGGAAAAGTGAAGATGACAGCGACAAAAATGACGCTTACCGAACACTTCACTACGTGCTTGTGCGGCTGGCCTATGTGCTCGCACCATTTACGCCGTTTCTCGCCGAAGAGCTTTACCACAACCTGACCGGGGATGATGAGTCGATTCACCTAAAAGATTGGCTGCCAGCAGGCGAGGTGAATGAAACAGTTAAGAATGAAATGGATCTCGTTCGTGACTACGTGAACCAAGGACTTAGCTTGCGCGCGAAAGCCGGCATCAAAGTCAGGCAACCTCTCGCCAGCGTGACAATACCGAGTCTAGGAGATGCGATAGATTTTGAATCCATCCTGACGGACGAGCTAAATGTGAAATCTGTTAAAACAGGCGATGAGGTTGCACTGGATGAAACTATCACTCCGGAACTTCGCCGAGAGGGGCTCGTTCGCGAAGTCATCCGCCACGTTCAAGCAGCGCGTAAGCAAGCAGGTTTGAATGTTGACGACAGAATAAAACTGTCTCTGGAAACTGGTGATGCCGATCTAGCGCATGCGATCGATGAACACGTTGATACGATATGCTCGGAAACGCTTGCTACGGAAATATCAAATGTTGTTGAGGGCTACACCAGCGACGTGCAAATCGAAAAGGTAAAACTGACTATTTGCCTCGTCAAAGCGTAGCCTATAATAGGCAGAGTGAAAAGAAAGGGTAGTAGAGATCCGATTATTGGAATTGTGCCAAGTTTTGACGATGGCACAGTTATCCCTGGTGCGTCGATAGACCGTTTGTTCTTGCGACGGGAATATACCTCAGTGCTCGCGAGTGTCGGTGCGACGCCTATCATTCTTAGCCCGGATATGCCGCTGATGAGTATCGTCGCGCTATGTGATGGTGTCGTTATTTCCGGTGGAGAGGACATTGACCCTTCTCATTATGGGCAAAAGCAGATGCCCCAGACCCGCCGTCATGAACCTGCTGAGCGCTTCGAATGGGAGACCCTGCTTATTGAGGCTTGTGATGGGGCGCATCTGCCTATACTAGGTATTTGTTATGGTATGCAGCGGCTGAACGTGCACTACGGAGGTACGCTCTTGCAGGATATTCCGATGTTAGTTCCTCAAAATGTCGGACATGACAAGACGTCACATGATATTACGTTTGAAAAAGAGTTTCTAGGTATGAAAGAAAAAGGCGTACATAAGATAAATTCCCGGCATCATCAGGCCATCGACGTTTTAGCGGATGGGTTCGAAGTTTGCGCAACGGCCAATGACGGAGTTATCGAAGCGGTCGCAGGAAAGGGGCATTTCGGAATGCAGTGGCACCCGGAATCAGATGAAACGGGGGCGCGAGTGTACCGATCATTCGTAGAACATTGCCTTGGACTGAATTAAAAAACTATACATTGTATAGCGAAGCGATTTACTATACAATGTATAGCTATGGATTATCTAGTAATAGACGCACGCGAACCCTACGAATATGAACATGACCACGTGGAAGGCGCCATGAATCTCTCAGCGATGGCATTCATGAACGGACTACCGAAAGAACTAGAAAAGGTAGACAGGACTCAGCCAATCATTGTTTATTGCCGAAGCGGAGCACGTTCAAACACTGTTATGCAGATACTTAAAATGCACGGCTTTTTGGATGTGAAAAATGGTATAAACGCAGGACACGTCAACCAATTTTTAAAAAAGCATTGACGTTATCAGTACTTGGGAGTATAAAAAGGGTAACATCTAGGGTCAAACAAACACTCAGAAGAAAGCTCGGATTCTAGGTTCGCCCTTTTCATATCACGCGAAGGAGGTGGGGGCGATGACTGTTCAGGCAGCGCCTGCCGTGGTCAATGCTGTGCTGGAAATGTGGCGTGGCATAGACACCAGGTGGCGGTTCGGAAACACCACCGTCGAAACCAGATCGGTCCGTCGATCGTTGGAAGAGTTGGAGCTCATTGCGGGACGAGAGGGTGATAGTTTCCCGGAATGTCTCGAAGAACCGCTCCAGACCGTACGCACTGCTGCGCTTAACGGCGTAGGTGTTGTCCCGCTCTCCACCATCTTTGTTCCTCTCATCAGCCTCGTCCGTTTCGACGAGGGCTGGTGATCATCCGGGGTGCTGCGTATGAGGCAGCACCCCGAAAAAATGAGAGCCATACAGCAGTGATAGACTTGAATATATGGAAATAGTAAACGACGAACATTTTGAACGCCTTATTTCGAGGGCGATTGATGAGATGCCCGAGGAATATATCAAGCGGCTTGATAACGTGGTCATCACCTATGCTGATGAGCCGAATGAACATCAGCGGCAACGGGCAAAATTGCGTCGGCAACACACCCTGCTCGGGCTTTATGAAGGAATACCGCTCGTACAGCGCGGGGCGGGGTATAACTTGGTGCTTCCAGACAAGATAACTTTGTTCAAACTACCGATTTTATCCGTGAGTCATGACGAGGCAAGTTTTTATTCACAGATAAAACATACGCTATGGCATGAAATAGCCCACTATTACGGACTTGATCACGATAAAATTCATGAAATTGAAAAACGTTGGAAGTAGGGGTATATTGACAAAACATTAGCATTGTGCTAATATGTATATATAGCCATGCTAAAAATAAAACAAAAACACTCACTAACACTTCCACATATCTACCTCTCGCACAGGGAGATGCAGTTTGCTACCGCGCCGCTCGATAACGACGAAATTTCTGATGAAATTCGAGAAATGCATGAAAGTGATGACTATAATTGGCGGCTCGATGAGCGACCGGACAGCGAACAGCTTGCCGCCTACTGGAACCAAGTTGAAGAGGATGTCCGTAATGATCCGGAGTGGTTCACCTTTGCGGACTAAGAAGCAGTAAGTTTGCCATTTCGGCCACGGGTGTGGCCGTTTTTTTATAGCGGTGATATAGTGATGAAAAGAGCTAATGGTAAGTGGGGGAGAAATGGACGAGATAAAGCCGACGAACAATACAGAAGGAATTGCAGATGATACTACCGGTGGGGTAGAGTCGGAGATTGACGTTAAGAACGATGCCTCTGAATCTTTCGGTTTTCCAAAAACATATGATGAAATAACGCCTGAGACGTATGAGACTCCCGATGGCAGACCAACGACACTCGAAAAAGTACATGAAAGTGATATGTCACAAAAGGTCGTGTCACAGAAATCTTCTCGATCGGCGAAGTGGGCGCTCTGGGGTGCCGTCGCTCTGATCATAGCCGGTCTCTCAACTGCTACATACTGGTTCTGGAACGATGCGGAGGCTCGAAAAGCCGAAGCACTTGATTTAAAAAATCAGCTAGCTAGCTCCCAGACAACATTGAAAAAACTACAGGACAAAATAAATGTAACTGCGTCGAAAAGCACAGAGAAAAAATCTGAAGCCCAACAAGTCATCCCGAGGTCAGATGAACAGATCATCAAAGATGAAGTAAGTGCTCACATCAAAGCAATGACCATATATTCGAGGGATTACGCTGGAACAACACCTAATCTCACGATAAATAGCCTCCAGCCTAATCAAGCGTCTATCAGATGGATGAACGGGCCGACTGCCGGCGGCGGAAAGCATCTGAACTTTTTCCTAAAGAAATCCGGTATCGATTGGGTGGTGTTCGCGACTTCTTATGAGGGCATTAGCGGAGAAGTGGGAGAAGCCTATGGTTTTAACCCGAATTTATAATACGTAACGGATTCTTTACTTAACCATCCATCTCTGTTACAATCGTTCGTTGAATCAATCTAATTCATAGGGAATAACCATGAAAGCAGTCGTTCGAGTCGGCGGTAAACAGTATGTTGTCGCTGAAAAAGAGTCCCTCCTGGTGGACCTCCTCCCGGAAGGTACGAAAGAACTCACGCTTGAACCACTGATGGTTTTCGACGGAAGCGACGTGAAACTTGGCGACAAGCTCAAAGGCATCACGATAAAAGCGAAGGTCGAAGAACCGGAAGTCAAGGGTGATAAAATACGCGTTATCCGCTACAAGAGCAAAAAACGCGTACACAAAGAAAATGGCCATCGCCAGAAATACAGCCGCATCACGATAGGTGCGATAAAGTAACTAAATACCCCGCTAAACAGCGGGGTATTTAGTTTTCACGCATGCTATACTAGAACGTGAAAACGGGGGAAATACATACACACATGCCAGTAGTTATTGCGGTAACGAATCAAAAAGGCGGCGTTGGGAAAACGACGACTGCTGTCAATGTCGCTTATTGCTTAGCTAAAGATAAATATCGGGTTCTCCTCATCGATTTCGATCCACAGGGAAATGCAACGAGCGGGCTGGGCATCGATAAAACATCCCTTGAGACAACCGTACTTGACGCAGTGATGAATACCGCACCGCTTTCGGCTGTCGTAAAAGCGACGGAAATAAAAAATCTCTCTATAGTCCCCGCACGCCCTGAGCTTGCGAATGCTGAGGTCGAACTGGCTCGGGCCGAACATCGGTTTACTCGTTTAAGAACGGCGCTCGAAGGTATAGACAATTATGATTTTATTATTATCGATAGCCCGCCGAGCCTTAGCTTGCTTACAGTAAACGCACTCATAGCGGCTCAGTACGTCCTTTTGCCGGTACAGGCGGAGTTTTACGCACTGGAAGGGCTCGGCCAGCTGCTCGATACGATGAAACTTATCCGAAAAGGCCTCAACCCGACTCTTGAGCTTGCAGGTGTTGTGGTAACCATGATGGATAGCCGCACGGTGCTTTCGAAGCAAGTGCTGGCTGAGATTCAGAAACATTTCCCAGGGAAAGTATTTGAAACGACGATACCGCGGAATGTCCGAATCGCCGAAGCGCCAAGCCACGGAGAGCCTGTCGGTAAATACGACAAGTGGAGTAAAGGCGCTCGGGCATACAAAGCCCTGTCGAAAGAAATCGTTAACAGGGTGGGGTAGGAGAAGGAGATGGTGAAGCCAAAAACTGGTCTGGGTCGCGGATTTGATTCGCTTATACCGACAGATATACTCGACGAAACATTTGATCCGACTGCCGCTGAAGAGCATTCGTCAGGGCTTCGGTATGTAAAATATAACGAGATAACTCCAAACCCAGAACAGCCACGCCGTCTGTTCGACGATGAAGCCCTTGAGGA
The DNA here is from genome assembly GCA_964581535.1 of uncultured Candidatus Saccharibacteria bacterium. Lineage (GTDB taxonomy): Bacteria > Patescibacteriota > Saccharimonadia > Saccharimonadales > Saccharimonadaceae > CAZOOW01. The sequence goes on along the minus strand of CAZOOW010000003.1, from coordinate 96,206 downwards.
GTTAGCCACATCGATTCGTGAACACGGAATCATTCAACCGCTCATCGTTACGCCGGTGAAAGATGGTTTTCAAATAGTCGCAGGTGAACGGCGATGGCGCGCGGCTGGGCTTGCTGGACTGAAGAAAATACCTGTCATTATTCGAACGCTGAGCGAGCAGCACAAACTAGAGTTGGCGCTCATAGAAAACTTACAGCGTAAAGATCTGAACCCCCTCGAAACTGCTACGGCATATCTTAAACTACACACCCAGTTCAACTTGACGTATGAGGAAATCGGACATCGAGTCGGCGGTAAAGCAGTTAGCACAGTCAGTAATATTATGCGGCTCTTGCAGCTACCGGCCTCTGCAAAACAAGCACTCGTTGAAGGGGCAATAAGCGAAGGGCATGCAAGACAGATTCTCGCATTGGATTCTGAGGACGCTCAAAAGGTGCTACTTGAGATGATTATCAAAAACAACTGGAGTGTTCGAAAAACCGAACAGTATGTGGTCGGATATAAAAAAGGCGAACAACCAGAGATGAAAGAGGCGCAAGCACTACGTCACACCAGAATACAAACTGACTTTACAGAACGACTATCCAAAAAGCTTTCGATGCCTGTTATGCAGAAAACGACCGCGAAGGGTGGACAGATAATCATCAGCTACAAAAATAATGATGAGCTTGCAAACTTAGAGAAATTTCTGCACTAGAACGTTCGGAAATTTGTAAACGGATAGATTCGAAGCGACACCGGTCCGATGAGGTCGTGATAGGGTATGGTTCCAAGCCCGTTACGCGAGTCAAGCGAATACCCTTCCTGGCGGTGGTCCCCGGCGACGAACAGCTCGTCTTCGGGTACGACGGTGTCGACGGTTCCATCGCTTGGCGTGCGAGCTCCTGGGAACTTTTCGTCATACACAAAACCACCGGGAAATTCGTCATTGTAAACTTTTAGTACCCCGTCATAAAGGGTCACGTGCTCACCAGGAAATGCCACAACACGCTTTACGATAAACTCATCCAAACCACCGGGCTGCCAATGAGGGTTTTTGAAAACGATAACCTGTCCGCGATGTGGAGCGTAGCTGTGTCCTGTTAAAAATGCCCAGCTGGTCGGCAGGCGATTGACAATCAAACGATCGCCGGTATAAAGTGTCGGCTCCATGCTAGGACCAGATACGCTGAAGCTGCGAAATAAAAATTGGTTAATGAGCGCTGCGCCGATGACGACCGCAAGAAGAAAGCCAATAATACCGAAAATATCTTTCAGTATCTGATGTCTTTCAAAAAAAGCGTTCATGTCCTACCTATCATACACGATAAAGCATAAAAAATACTTGTAGCTTTTAATACTGTAGCCGGGACGGAATAAAGCCGAGATTTATGCCATATTATGCTTACGCTGAGCTTGCAAATCGGCTATAGTGGAGTAAGTATTTTATGCAAAAACGACGTCAACCCAGCATCGACGGTTTTGTTCCGAGCTCGAAACGTTCAGCCGGATCTTCGTTTGATGCCCACAAAAACAAACCAGAGATTCCTGGCCAGTTTTTGCAACGCCCAATAGGAACGGACCGGCCGGTTCTAAACGCCGAGGCGCTACCTAAGCCGCGTATCGAACAAGCACGAAAACAGGTACCGACGATCTCTCGTTCAGAGTTGAGTGAATCATTGCACCAGTTTGATGAGCCCGAGAAAGCCGAAAAAACACTCAAGCCACAGCGAAAGGGCGCGGGAACGTCGAAAGTTCGATTAAGCAAGCGAAAAGTTATGGTAATCATAGGGATCTTGCTACTACTCGTTGGTGGTTATTTTGGCGTGAAAGTTTTTATGACTTCGAGCCGCTTGTTTAGCGGCAACATCTTTGATCTGTTAGGTGCAGGCTCGACGCTGAAGACCGATGCTAATGGTAGGGCTAACATCTTGGTGTTCGGAACTAGCGAAGACGACCCGTCCCATAAAGATGCCGGTGCCAACCTGACTGACTCAATAATGCTCATCAGCGTCGATCAAAAAAACAAAAACGCTGTGATGGTAAGTGTGCCGCGGGACTTATGGGTGAAGTACGGTGAAGCATGTATGAGCGGTTATGAAGGAAAAATAAACGTCGTATACGAATGCGGTAGCGATGACGGTACAAACGAGCCAGCAGGGGCTAAGAAGTTGATGGATACAGTCGGTGAGGCCTTTGATATTGACATCCAGTATTACGCGCATGTTAACTACACGGTCGTTCGAGATACCGTAAATGCTGTCGGAGGGGTAACTGTTGAAATAGATAGCGACGACCCCCGAGGAGTGCTGGATAGGAATTTCGACTGGGCATGTAACTACCGTTGTTACTATGTGAAATGGCCAAATGGACCTGCACATATGAATGGCGACCAGGCGCTTGCACTAGCTCGTGCCCGAAATGCAGCGGGGGGCTATGGACTCGGGGGAGGTAACTTTGATCGCGAACAATATCAGCAAAAGATAATTATGGCTCTTAAGGATAAAGCAGCTAGCGCAGGTACACTTGCTAACCCTGTTGCAGTGAGCGGAATCCTTGATGCCTTAGGTAATAATGTGCGCACGAATTTCTCGGCCGGCGAAGTGAAGACGCTTATCAAATTGGCAAGTGAAATCCCGAGCGCAAGCATAAAACGCGTCAGCCTAGTCGAAGAGGGTAAGGCGGTCCTCACTACCGGAAATGTCAGCGGGCAGAGCGTCGTCCGACCAGTAAGTGGTCTATATGACTTTAGCGGTGTACAAAAATTTGTACGTTCGAAACTGAACGTTTCATCGACGAGTAGCGAGGATCCTTCTATTGAGGTACTCAACGGATCTGACTACGGGGGATTAGCTGCGAAAAAGGCGGCTGAGCTGGAAGCGGCCGGATTTGGTGATGTGTCTACTGGGGATACGCCGACCAGCGCGACTTACGGTGATTATGTATGGTACGACCTGAGCGGAGGCAAGAAACCGCAAGCTAGTTCGAAACTCAAGACTATCCTTGGTTCAGCGCCGACTGGTACGGTGCTGCCGAGTGGAGTGCAGAGCAGCGCAGATTTTGTTATAATCGTTGGAAATGGAGCTCGTTAAACTCGTCACCTCCCGGCGTTCGCGCTGGAGCGATATCCTCTACGTTGCACTCAACGTGGGCTATGCATTATTGCTATTTTTCTTAATTTCGCCCGAAGTTGATCTTCCATGGCTAGCGCTTGTACTCGTGATACTGAGCAAATGGCGCGTTGTTGCGGTTAGGCCACGCTTCTGGTTTGCAAACATTCAGGCGAACTTCGGTGACTTTATGGTTGGACTCAGCGTTTGGGCGCTCATGATTCTGGCCGCACCGAATAGCCAGTGGGTTGCGGCGATGCTTGCACTGTTTTATGCTGCGTGGTTGATTATTATTAAGCCTCACTCCAGCCAGCGATGGGTACTCATACAGGCTGCGATAGGACAATTTATTGCGTTTACCGCGCTGTTCAGTTTCGCTCATCAGTTCGAAATCGGGCAAATACTTAAAGACAGTACGTTGGTGACGGTTTTACTGGCATGGATTGTTGCATATATGAGTGCTCGCCATGCTCTCAGCGCATTTAGAAACGAGGACGAACGCGCCTTCTTGAGCTTAGTATGGGGGGTAGTTGTTGCCGAGCTGGCGTGGCTACTTCATCACTGGACTGTCGCGCATCCGATCTATAAATTGCCAGGCATACCGGATGGAAAGCTCGTTATGATACCCCAAATCGCAATAATTGTGACACTCCTAGGCTATGCTGCGATAAAAGTATACGAACAGCTACATTATGTCGAGGATAAGCGTCAGGCTAAAGATACGAAATGGGCTATTATATTCGTGCTGACGGCCTTGCTAATCCTATTTCTGTACAATGCACGCGCTGATTTAACTGCACTATAGACAAAGAAAAAAAGGGGGTAGAAAATGGCTGATGTCGTTACCGGTCAGAAACAACCAAATATGTTCGTTAAACTTGCGGGGTTAAGTCTGCTTTGTTTTGTCATGAGTTTTTTCGGGGCATGGGTGGCGATACAATCCGGTTTAATAAAAACGTCTTCTGGCCTTACGACTATCAGTGAAAAAAGGCACGTCGTTTCTCAGGAAGACGAGCTGGTTGCAGATGTGGCTAAACGGGTAAGTCCGAGCGTTGTTTCTATAGTCACCGAAAGCCAAGCCGCCCTTGGGTATCGAACCTATACCCAACAAGGTGCAGGAACCGGTATTATTATTAGTTCAAATGGGTATATCCTGACCAATCGTCATGTTGTCAGCGGCGCAAACAAAGCACAGGTAGTGCTAGCTGATGGCACGAAATACGATGATGTATCAGTTGCGGGGATAGATCCAGCAAATGATATAGCATTTTTGAAAATCAACGGTGTGAAAGATTTACCAGCCGCAACTATAGGGGATTCGAACGCTATGCAGGTCGGCGAAAAAGTCATCGCTATCGGTAACGCGCTCGGACAATACCAAACGAGTGTAACTGTTGGGGTTATTTCTGGAATCGGTCGGCCGGTTGTTGCAGGCGATAGCTACGGGGAGTCAGAGAGGCTGACTAATCTATTTCAGACCGATGCGGCGATAAACCCGGGGAACTCTGGTGGTCCGCTCGTTAACCTCGATGGGCAGGTGGTCGGCATCAATACTGCGGTCAGCCAGAACGCGGAAGGCATTGGATTCGCCATTCCTATAAATGATGCGAAGGGCCTCATAAAATCAATAACTACGACAGGTAAGCTCGAGCGAGCGTATATGGGGGTCAGCCACGTTATGCTCACCGCCGATATCGCAAAACAATACAATCTCTCCCAGAAGGAGGGCGCATATATTGTCAATGATTCAGGCGAGGCGGTAGCAGCGAATAGCCCGGCGGCCAAGGCGGGGATTAAAGCGGGTGACGTTATCACGTCGATTGACAGCAAACCGATAGGATCGAAACTTCCGTTAATGAGCGCGATATCTCAATATACGCCAGGCACAAAGGTTGTCGTCAGCATCGTTCGTGACGGTAAAAAACAAACAGTTGACGTGACACTTGGAACGTATCCTTCTAACTAGTTTTTTGAAACAGCAGGGCATAGCCGAGCGTATCGATGAGCTGGAAAGTGTTCGCATAGCGAATGATTTCCGCATGCTGTGAAGGGTCTGCCTCGAGCAACAAGTAACCTTGTTTGCTGAGCAGACGAGGTGCTTGGTCGATAAGCGTTTTTATGAGCGCCACGCCTCTGTCATCGGCATATAACGCGACGTCAGGCTCATGTTTCAGCTCGGGCGACGTGTCGTTCCAGCTGGCATCAACGTAAGGAAGGTTAGCGGCGATGACATCAAACAACTTTGGCCTACTGTGGCTCAGCCAATGCGCCAGCAGGTCGCTTTTGACAAACCGTACTGGTTTTACCCCGAGTCGTTTAGCATTTTTTCTAGCTACATCCAGTGCATTTTCACTTATATCACACACTGTAAGTCTGGAGCTTGTTTCACGCGCCAGCGTCAATCCTACGCATCCGCTACCCGTACCAACGTCGAGCAAACGCCCGGACAGACCGTGTTTTTTGGCAAGTTCAACCATATCTTCAGTTTCAGGGCGGGGAACCAGTACAGCTGGAGTAACGATGAACGTACGGCCATAGAATTCTCTGTGGCCTGTCAGATATGCGACAGGCTCGTGTTCGAGGCGGCGTTTCAGTAGGGTTTCACTCTCGTGGAGTTGTTTTTCCTCTATAACTTCATTCCCGTGTGCGAACAGCCAGGTTTTTGGCATGTCCAGGACATGCATCATTAGCAGCTGCGCATCCAGCTGCGCAGACGGGGAATCATGAAGCTTTTTTGTGGCTTTGGCTAGCCACTGTTCTATGGTCATCTGTCTATTGTGACACATCTTCTTGGCGTTAGGGTGATTAATAAGCCTGCAACGTACAATCGCCAGGCTGGGCTTTGAGCTTGCGCTCGGCGGCCTGTAGACGGTCGATGAGATCGTCTACAGGCTAGACCCTTGACAAAACGCGTTATTTTTGCTATGATGAACATATAATCAATCAATACAAAAAGAAAGCCAAACCACCACAATGAGCGAAAAATTATCAAGTACAGATCAGCGCGACAGCGAAGCATCTACGCGTATCGAAGACGTCGACAAGGCGCATGATTTGGCACAACTAGTAGACGGGGCCGAAACAGCACGGGCTGAAGCACAGCTAAAGCTGAACTTAGCGGCTACTGCATTAAAACTTGAGCAAATGGCCGGTTATGTTAGAGATACAATCGATAATACTTCACCAGGCAGTGAGTACATGGGATCAAAACTTGATGAATGGTCGCGTAACATTGATGGCAGTAAATTAACAGATGACAGATTACCTCCAAATAGAGTAACGGCATATAAGGCAGCAAAAGTAATTAAAGATGAACTAGATGCCGGATATCGCAGGGGTGACATCCTGCAGGACCTTGCCGAGAAGTATAAAGAAAAACGCGAAATTGTGGAAAACGCCTACAAAGAGGCTGAGAATCCTAACATGGACGAGATTGCAACTAGCTTAGGGTTGGAGCCAGGCGAGATCAAATTCATCAAATAGTCAGACCGTATACCGGTTTTCAGTAAATACTTCCGGGGGATATGTCGGAAGTATTTACGTATTGGAGGCTTATAGCGGATGTTTACAGTCGTCGTCTCAAACTTTTATGCTGTCGTACCTTGTGCTTTGAGCTCGCGCTCGGCGGCTTGAAGGCGTTCAATGAGATCATCGATATCGCCATTCATGGCCTGAGGTATACCTGAGCGGCTATAGCCGATGCGGTGGTCGGTGATACGATCCTGTGGAAAGTTGTAGGTGCGGATTTTCTCACTTCGATCACCAGAACCGATAAGGGCGCGGCGCTCGGCGGTTAGCTTGGCGTTTTCCTCATCGACCTTCATCTGCAGCAAGCGTGAGCGGAGTACGCTCATAGCTTTTTCTTTGTTTTTTATCTGAGATTTTTCGTCTTGGTTCTGAACGACAAGGCCTGAAGGCAAGTGGGTGATACGTACTGCAGAGTCAGTCGTGTTAACGGATTGTCCGCCATGACCACCGGCCCGGTAGACATCAACGCGTAGGTCTGCCGGATTAATCTCAATGTCGGTTTCTTCTGCCTCAGGGAGAACTGCTACGGTCACAGTACTCGTATGGATGCGACCTTGGGATTCTGTCACAGGAACACGTTGAACACGGTGCACGCCGGACTCGAACTTAAGTAGCGAGTATGGACTGTCGCCTTTAACTTCGAACACGACTTCTTTATAGCCGCCGGTATCATTTGCGCTTTCACTGATCATGTCAGTTTTAAATCCGTGGGTTTCGCACCAGCGCAGATACATCCGTAGTAGCTCTGCACCGAAGAGACTCGCTTCATCGCCGCCGGCGCCCGCTCGAATCTCGATAATGACGTTTTTCTCATCATTCGGGTCTTTCGGAGTAAGCATGATAAATAGCTTCTCTTCTAGCTCTGAGAGCTCTGATTCTAACATCGGGATTTCTTCCCGGGCAAGCTCAGCTAACTCGTCGTCCGTAGATGAAAGTTCATTAGCTTCTCGTATTTGCTTACCCAGTTCGTCGCGCCTCAGACCTAAGGAAATGAGCTCATCAAGTTCCGTCATCCGTCGGTTCTTTTTTGCGAACTCGGGGTCGGAAAATGCATCTGGGCGCGACAAAAAAACGCTAAGTTCTTGCTGTTCCTGCTGCAAGCTGTCAATATCAAGGTTGATGGAACTCATATGAATATATTCTCTCATAAAAAAACTGGCCGGGGCAAACCAGACCAGTTGGTATAACAGCTAAGCGGCTTTTTTGGCGTCTGCCTTTTCAGCCTTTGCGGTTTTTCGAGCTGCCGCTTTCTTGGCTTTTGCCGCAAGATCATTGCGTCGTTTTTCGGCGGCTTCGGCACGTGCCTTGAAGCGATCAACGCGTCCCTCGGTGTCGATGATTTTTTCTTCACCAGTGAAGAACGGGTGAGAAGCACTGGAGATATGCATTTTTATGAGAGGGTATTCTTTGCCATCTTCCCATTTAATAGTTTCGTTGGTTTGCGCTGTGCTCTGGGTCAAAAACGCGAATTTTGCCGATTCGTCCTGGAAGACGACCGGTCGGTATTCGGTAGGGTGTAAATCTTTTTTCATAGTCAAGCGATGATTATATCTGTTTTCACCCTTGATGTCAAAGAGTTATTTTGCTAAACTATTTCGGTAACAAATTTTAACGAAGCAACGTTCCGCGGATATCCTAACATAGGTGCGGACGTGAAGGGAGAAGGATATCATGGCCGTGAAGGTTGATATCAAGGCTTTGCTCGAAGCCGGTGTTCATTTCGGACACAAAACGAGCCGTTGGCACCCGAAAATGGCGCCGTACATCCATAGCAAACGTCAGGACTCTCATATCATTGACCTGACTAAGACTGTTGAAGCACTTGAGACTGCCTTGCCGGTTATTACTGAATCAGTCCAAAAAGGTAAACAAATTCTGCTGGTTGGTACAAAGCGACAAGCAAAGGACATCGTTCGAGAAGCGGCAGAAAGCGTCTCTCAGCCATACGTTACTGAACGGTGGATGGGTGGCATGCTTACCAACACAACGACGATGGTGGCACGCATCAAGCATCTGAAGATGCTTGAAAAGAAAATGGATAGCGGTGAGCTGGCAAACCGCTATAACAAGCTCGAGGTTCAGCGTTTTCAGGAAGAAATTGATGAGCTCAACGTTAAATACGGTGGTATCAAAGAGCTGAATGGCAATCCTGGCGTGGTATTTGTGACTGATATTATCGAGGACAAAAACGCTGTCGCTGAGGCGACAAAACTAGGCATTCCGGTGGTTGCTATTTGTGATACCAACACGAATCCGAGCGGTATTACGTACCCGATTCCGGCTAACGACGATGCGATAAAAAGCCTTAAGACAATCGTTGATTATGTCGTCGCGGCGATCGAGGAAGGTAAAGCAACGGCAGCAAAAAAGGAGGGTAAATAATGGCGATTTCTGTTGATGAGATAAAAAAACTTAAAGAACTAACTGGTGTTGGCCTGACTGATGCAAAGGCAGCTCTTGTTGAGGCTGATGGCGATTTCGACAAAGCGCTTGAAGCAATGCGTAAAAAAGGTCTCACAAAAGCTGAGAAGCGTGGTGAGCGCGAAGCGCGCGAAGGTCTAGTGGACAGCTATGTTCATAGTGGACGTATCGGTGTGCTTGTCGAGGTTAACTGCGAAACTGACTTTGTTGCCAGAACTGACGACTTTAAAAATTTGGTACATGACATAGCGCTGCATGCTTCAGCCACGGCACCGGAGTACATCACAGTTGATGATGTTCCAGCTGAAGTTCGGGATACAAAAGCGGCCGAGTTCAAAGAGAAGGTAGTCGCTGAAGGCAAGCCTGCAGAAATGGCTGACAAGATCGTTGAAGGTCAACTGGCTAAGTATTTTGCCGAAAAGACGCTCATGGAGCAACCGTACGTTAAGAATCCGGACATCACTGTTGGCGAGCTAGTAAAAGAGCATATTTCAAAGCTTGGCGAAAACATCGTTATACGGCAGCTCAAACGCGTCGAACTGGGTGCCAGCGAATAGTTGCTTGAGGTTATTGAGCTAAAAGAGGTCCGAAGTGACCTCTTTTGCTATACTAATACTATAGAGAAAGCGAGGAATATGTTTGACACGAAACCATACGAAGAAAAAATGAACAATGCTTTTGCTCATTTTGAAGACGAGCTGCGCAAAGTCCGTACCGGTCGCGCACATCCCGATATGCTCGAAGGCGTCGTCGTCGAAGCATATGGGAGCAAAATGCCCCTAAATCAGGTAGCAAATGTTACCGTACCGGAGCCACAACTTTTACAAGTCAGTCCATTTGATCCTAGTAATGTTCAGGCGGTGGCTGCAGCAATCCGAGAAACTCCGGGACTTGGTTTTAATCCATCAGATGATGGTCGTGTCGTACGCGTTCCAATCCCAGCCCTGACTGAAGAGCGACGTCGAGACATGGTGAAATTGCTCGGTGATAAGGTAGAGGATTGTCGAATCGCAATGCGCAATGTGCGACAAGATGCACTAAAAGACGCCAAACGTATGAAAGAGAATAAAGAACTTTCTGAAGACGATGTTAAAGCGGTGGAAAAGGAAATCGATAAGCTCATGCATGATATGCAAAATAACATCGATGAAGCCTTTAAGTCGAAAGAAACTGAGGTAATGCGGGTATAAATGCCTGAGGTATTCACTTCGGATTTTAAACAACGAGTGGAAGCGCTCAACATTCCTATAGATAACATTATCGTGATAGGAAGCGGGGTACTAGATGTACTCGGCATTCGCAAGGCAGGCGATATCGACCTAGCGCTCAGTCCAAGTGAATTTTTGCGCCAAAAAGAATCGGGAAGATGGGAGTTGCGTCATGTTGATGCCAACAAAGACAGACGTGATTTTTTGACTGGCGATGGAGTCGAGCTGTTCCAAGGATGGCGTAGCTTGTTGCCTGAAACAAACGGTTTTTATGAAGATTTGATTCCTTTTACAACAGAGATTGACGGCATAAAATACATTCAACTAGAAGAGATACGGCGCTGGAAAAGCCAAACCGGTAGAGAGAAAGACCTACGAGATGTAGTTCTTATCGACCGTTACCTGAGTAAGATGCAGAAAATAATATAATAGAGAACAGCTTTATTTATTCTATTTATATGTTATAATTCGTGTTAATTCCATTTCAGACCAAATGGAGTAGTTCTTTTTCGCAATCCTTGAAGAAAGGTCAAGACCATGGTTCGTCGAGCACGGTTCGTGCTGATCATGTTGTTGCTGGTCGGTGTTATGACAATCACCGCTCCCAGCAGCACGACGTCGCCACTCACCGCTGCATCGGCGGAGGGTGGCTCACGTACCAACGTTCTCTTTTTCCTCATGGACGACATGAGGGCAGATGAACTGAAGTACATGCCAAATGTGCGAAAGCTTATTGGCAACCAAGGTGTGACATTCGACAATGCAATTTCGTCGAACAGCATCTGTTGTCCTGCTCGGACAACCCTCATGACCGGCCAGTACAGCCACAACAACAACGTCTGGGGAAATGTTTCCTCGCTACGTGGTGGCTACTATTGGTACAAGAAGCACTCAAATCCGCGAAACACTCTCCCAGTATGGTTGCGTAAGGCGGGCTACAAAACCGGTATTACCGGTAAGTTCCTGAACCGTTACGGTGACCGCAACCTGACAGAGGTACCTCCGGGCTGGAGTGAGTGGAATGTTCCACCGGGCTCACAAGCGTATACGTTCCGCAATCAGACCGTCAATGAGAACGGACGTCTCGTCAAGTTCAATGGTCATGCGACGACTCTTGCAAAGACGTACACGCATCAGATGATCGATGGCTTCGGAAGCTCACCTTGGTTCATTCAGACGAACTTCTTGGCTCCGCACGACCAGTGGCGCGTGAATAAGGGATGGGGACCACCATTGCCACTTCGTGTGGACAGGAACCGTCCGGTTTCGCCGCTGCGAGTTGTGCTCGAACGAGACGTGTCTGACAAGCCCGGCTTTGTCCGGCGTTTGCCGCGGTTTGGATCTGGATGGGTGGCGAAGCGTACTGCTCGCATCTACCGAGCCCGAGCTCGTTCCTTGATGGGCGTCGACCGAGCAATCGGTCGTACCATTTCGAAGTTGGAAAAGCAGGGAGTGCTCGAAAACACTCTCATCATCTTTTCCAGTGACAACGGCTACATGGCGGGTGAGCACAACATCCCTGACGGCAAGTCCTACCAGTACGAGGAGTCGGTACACGTACCGCTTCTGATGCGGGGACCAGGCATTACCGCTGGCAGCCACATCACGGCACTGGTGGGCCTGCAGGACATCGTTCCGACGATTCTGCAGGTTGCTGGCGCCAAGGCTGGTCGTGTTCAGGACGGGGTTTCGCTGTACGAAGTCATGGCTAACGAGTCAGGGTTCGCTAACCGACCGATGCTGTATGAAATCAGCAATGTGCTTGGTCACGGGCTCTTTGACCTCGGCAAGTCACGCTTCGGCACGAGCTTCTACAAGGCGATTCGGACCCCCAAGTGGGTCTACATTCGTCACATTACGGGCGACAGGGAGCTTTACAACCTGAACCGTGATCCGCATCAGCTTCGGAACTTGGCTCGTTTGAGCCGGTTTGCGAAGGTCCGCAAGCGTCTGGCCTCGCGCCTTTCGACCTTGGAACGTTGCAAGGGAGGAGATTGCAATAAGGAGTTCGTACCCTAGGGTACGAACTCTCATAGGGCTACAACCGAACGCGGTTGTAGCCCTTCTCTTTGTATTGAGGCTGTATACTATAATCACATGCATACGACACCTCCCGTACATATCGGATATATCCTTGACGGCAACCGCCGTTGGGCTAAAAAACACGGCTTACCAACATATGAAGGGCATTTGGCCGGATACAATGCACTGAAAGATGTCATAGAGGCAACAGCTGATGCAGGGGCGAAGTACATCTCTTTTTATACGTTTTCTACCGAGAATTGGAATAGGGCAGAAGATGAGGTAAGGGGAATATTCAAACTGATCCGACGTCTGTTTAAGACCGATATAAAACAGCTGCAAAAAGAGGGCTTTCACTTGGTCGTACTGGGCGATAGAACCGGATTGCCGGAGGATATCGTGACGATGATAGAAGAAGCTGAATCAGTTTCAAGTGACGGCACGCGAGCAACGCTCGCTATGTGTTTTAACTACGGTGGCCAGCAGGAAATAGTTCGTGCTGTGCAACGTGCAATCGATAGCGGCACCAAGGCCAATGACCTGAGCGTGGAAAATTTTGCGAGCTATCTGGACCATCCGGATATACCGCCATGCGATCTCGTTGTTCGTACAAGTGGCGAGCAACGGTTGAGCAACTTTATGCTGTGGCGTAGTGCCTATAGTGAATTTATGTTTCTCGAGAAGTTGTGGCCGGAAATGAAAAAAGAAGATGTCGCTGAAATCATCGAAGAGTATAGCCGACGTTCGCGACGGTTCGGGAGCTAAGTAAAAAGATTCCACTGATTGCTGCTTTGCTCAAGTATAATAAAATGAATGCAACGAAAAATTTCAAAAAATCCGGAGGGTAAATGCTAGAGGGGCTTAATTTTGTTTTTTCAGTTTTATTGGGACTGTTTTTGCTCGTACTTCTTGTTGTGCTACATGAGCTTGGTCATGGAGTTGTCGCGCGCCGAAATGGCGTGGTTGTCGAAGAGTTTGGAATTGGTTTTCCACCACTGGCGTGGGCACGAAAGCTCAAGGACTCAATCCTTGGAAAAAACGTTAATTTCGCCATCAACTGGCTGCCATTGGGTGGGTATGTAAAACTGCAAGGTGAGCATGATTCAGCAAACAAGCCAGGAGATTATGGTGCAGCGAATTTCTGGGTAAAAACAAAGATTCTGCTTGCAGGAGTATTTATCAACTGGCTGACGGCAGCTGTCTTATTTACGGGCCTTGCACTTGTCGGTTTACCAAAAATCATTGATAACCAATTTACCGTTCCAAGCGATACTGTCGAGATTCGAAAGCCGGTTACGATTGCGCAGTTAGGTAGCGGGTCACCGGCTGACAAAGCAGGTCTAAAAGTAGGCGATGAGATTATCCGTTTTGCAGGACAGCCGCTAGAAGAGCCAAAAGACCTGACTTCACTGACTGCAAAATACAAAGGTCAATCAGTAGAAACCATTTATAAACGCGGTAAAAAGGAGCAAACTGTCCGGATAACTCTGCGCGGTGATAATGCTGATGGCAAGGGCTTTTTAGGAGTCGGAGCAAATCAGCGCACAACCTATCGATCTACCTGGTCAGCGCCGTTTGTAGGTGTGGCGCTGACAGGGCAACTCTCTCAGATTACATTACACGGCCTCGGGGATATGCTCGGTAAACTCGGCACAGGGCTGATCGATAAACTCAACCCTGCGACTCAGCAACAATCGAAGGAAAAACTTGGCGAAGTCAGTAACGGTGTCGCCGGGCCGCTGGCTATTTTGGGTATTTTATTTCCGTCTGCAAAAGAGGCGGGGCTTAGTTCGCTTGTTTTTATGACGGCCTTAATTTCGCTTGCTCTAGCTATTATGAACTTTCTGCCAATTCCTGCACTCGACGGCGGACGATGGTTTGTGACAGCTCTCTTTAAACTTATGAAAAAACCCCTGACGAAAGAGATTGAAGAGAAGATTCACGGAACTGGTTTTATGGTGTTAATGGCACTATTTGTGCTGGTGACTATCGCAGATGTCGGTAAGTTCTTCCGCTAAGAAAAAAAATTCAGCCGTTCTGACGGCAGTGGGTGAGTCATCTTGGCTCCTGTTCTGCTTTGTTGTGGCATCGTTGGTCTACGTGTCACTGAGGTCTACCGCTCCTGAAGGATTTATGCGTGCGTCAGAGACTACGATAGGGGAGCTCTTCGTCAATGCCGGCGTTTATTTTCTGGTACTTGCTCTCGTCATTATGCCAGTTGCCATCGTTCGTCATCGACGATATCTATTTGAATTGCTAGGGGTTACGAAAAAGCCTACACTCCTTCAGCTAACCTTTTTGCCGCTATGGATCTGGCTGCTCTATATGGGAGCATCTATGCTTGCGCAAATTGCTTCTCAATTTGTTATGCCCTGGGTAGATCATATGCAAAAACAGGAGGTCGGTTTCACGGATATTCATACGCCGAGCGAGCTACTCATCGTGTTCTTGGCGCTTGTCGTGCTCGCGCCAATCGCTGAAGAATTGTTGTTCAGGGGTTACCTTTTCGGAAGGATCAGAGAAAAAGTCGGTTTCTGGAAAACAACACTTGTTGTCAGCCTCTTGTTCGGGTTCGTTCATCAACAGTGGAATGTCGGTATCGATACATTTGTACTGAGTTTATTTTTGTCGTATTTGCGTGAATCAACCGGTTCTGTCTGGGCGAGTATGATGCTCCATGGGCTAAAAAACTTCGTTGCTTATTCACTGTTATTTCTCGCGCCGCTCTTCGGTATTAATCTGATACAATAACTACCAATGAGACTTTCTAAAAACTTCACGAAAACCCTAAAGCAAGCACCTGGTGATGAGGTTGCAAAAAATGCTCAGTTATTGATTCGAGCTGGCTATGTATACAAGGAAATGGCTGGAGCATATGCCTATCTGCCTCTCGGACTGCGCGTTGTCGAAAATATTAAACGAGTTATTCGTGAGGAGATGAACGCGATAGGCAGTCAGGAGCTCGTCATGACGAGCCTCCAGAATAAGGCGGTATGGGAAAAAACTGGTCGGTGGAATGATGAGATTGTTGATATCTGGTTCAAATCAACGCTACAGGATGGAACGGAAGTGGGACTCGGTTGGAGCCATGAAGAGCCGATCGTCGAAATGATGAAGCAATATGTTCGGAGTTATAAAGATCTTCCAATAAGCCTCTACCAGTTCCAGACGAAAATGCGTAACGAGCTACGTGCTAAAAGTGGGATTATGCGTGGACGCGAGTTCGTCATGAAGGATATGTATAGTTTTCACGCGACACAGGAGGACCTGGAAAGATATTATGAGGCGACGATAGAAGCGTATAAGCGCGTGTTTGAACGGTTGGGTATCGGCTCTGACACCTACGTAACTTTCGCTAGTGGCGGGGCATTTACGAAGTTCTCTCATGAATTTCAAACAATCTGCGATGCTGGAGAAGACGTTATCTATTTGCATCGTGAGAAAAATATCGCTATTAACGAGGAAGTTATCGATGAAGCGGTAGATGAGCTGGGCATCACTCGTGAGGAGCTCGAAGCGGTAAAAACCGCGGAAGTCGGAAATATATTTAACTTTGGCACGCAAAAAACTGATGAGATGGAGCTCTATTACACAGACGCCACTGGACACCAACAGTCGCTCCATATCGGTAGTTACGGCATTGGAGTTACAAGGGTGATGGGTGTTCTCGTTGAGAAACTCTCGGACGCCAAAGGAATAATCTGGCCTGAGAGTATTGCGCCGTATAATGTCTACTTGGCGAGTATTGGTGACGTTTCGGCGGAAGCAGACAGGCTGTATAACGACCTACAGTCAGCTGGAATAAGTGTTTTGTACGACGACCGCGACGAACGTCCTGGTGCTAAGTTTGCTGATGCCGACCTACTGGGAATCCCGCATCGGGTCGTCGTCAGCCCGAAGCTTGTAGAACAGGGGAGATTTGAGTATAAATCACGTACAGAAGACGAGGTTTTTATATTGACGCTTGACGAGCTATTTGCTAGACTGGAGCAAGCTGAGAAGCGAGGGTAGGGTTCTCGGATATATGAAAAACGCACACCATAGAGTGTGCTTTAATAAATGACCTGATTGAGAACGAAGGAAGAATTTTATGAAAAAAACGTATCACCTGACGACTGATGGAAAAGTTGAACTAGAAAATGAGCTGAAAGAGCTTATCGAAAAACGATCGGAGATAGCTGAGAAAATAGCAAATGCCCGTGACTACGGTGACCTTAGTGAAAATGCTGAATATGATGCCGCTCGTGAAGAACAGGGGATACTCGAAAGTCGTATTGCAGAAGTCGAAGATATTCTTTTGAATGCAGACATTATTAAACCGACGAAAAGCAGTACGGTAAAAGTTGGTTCAACTGTTGATTTAGAAAATGGTAAAAAAGTAACTTATCAGGTCGTTGGTCCTGTTGAAGCTGATCCGATGGCTGGTAAAATCAGCAACGAATCACCAATCGGTGCTGCGCTGATGGGTAAAAAGGCAGGTGACAAAGTTGTTATCACGACCCCGAAAGGTGAAACGACTTACCACGTCAAAGATGTTCGCTAGACAACACTGTCACTAAAAAGTCCGCTCTCCAAGCGGACTTTTTAGTTTCACCTCTGATATACTAGTTGTTGATTATGGCAACACTCAAAGAACTACGCGATGAACGACTACGGAAATTAAATGAACTGAGAGAGCTTGGGATTAACCCGTATCCCGCCGATTCTAAACGTTCTCACGATATTCAAAGTGTCGTGGATGGCTTTTTGGATCTAGAGGGTAAAACAGTTTCTGTTGTCGGCCGAGTTACTGGTATTCGTAAATTTGGTCAACTCGCGTTTATCGTCATCAAAGACATGAGCGGTGAGATGCAGCTGTTTTTGAAAAAGGATACAGTCGAGTCAATGGACACTACAACGAGTCGATTAGGTATGGAACAGCTTCCGCTGCTTGATACCGGAGACTTTATTCAGGCAACGGGGCCAGTCGTAAAAACCAAAACAGGTGAAATATCGGTGGATGTAAGACAAATGCGACTGCTTACAAAATCGCTCCGGCCTATGCCGACAAAACAGGATGGTTTTACGAATAAAGAAGAGCGAATGCGACGGCGCTATGTTGATATGAATGTCAACGACGAAGTACGCGCCCGGTTTATTCGTCGGAGTAAGTTCTGGAGCGTAACGCGAAAGTTCCTCGACGAAAAGGGATTTTACGAGATTAATATTCCGGTACTTGAGCACACGACCGGAGGTGCAGATGCTAACCCATTTGTCACGCACATGGATGCTCTTGACAATGATTTCTACCTGCGAATTTCGCATGAATTGCCACTTAAACGGTTGATTGGCGGTGGTTTTGAGAAAGTTTATGATATCGGACCTCGGTTTCGTAACGAGAACTATTCTGATGAGCACTTGCCAGAGCATGTTGCAATGGAATGGTACTGGGCGTATGCCGATTGGCGTGATGGAATGAGGTTCATGACAGAGATGTACCGCTTTGTGTTAAAGCAAACATTTGGAACGCTGCAGTTCAAGCTAGGCGGGTTTGATATCGATTTAGAAAAAGAATGGGAAGAGTGGGACTATGCTGAAACTATTGAAAAACGATACGGTATTAACCCCTATACCTGCACACTAGAAGAGGTCAAAAAAGCTCTGAAAGACAACAAACTTGAGGTAGAAAAAACTGAAAATCTAGCACGCGGAATCGATAAGCTTTGGAAACATATTCGCAAAGATGTTGCCGGACCAGTTTGGCTGGTCAATACACCAAAATTTATTTCTCCACTTTCGAAGACATCACCCGATGACGATAACACCGTCCAACGTTTTCAGCCGGTTATTGCCGGCAGTGAATTAGGAAATGGATTCTCCGAGCTCAACGATCCTATAGACCAATACCAGCGCTTTATTGAGCAGCAAAATATGCGTGATGCTGGAGATGAGGAAGCGATGATGCTCGATATCGATTTTGTTGAAATGCTCGAGTACGGCATGCCGCCGGCTTGTGGTTGGGGATATAGCGAACGAGTCTTTTGGGTTTTCGAAGGCGTTACTGCCCGCGAAGGCGTTCCATTTCCACAGCTCCGACATGACATCGACGAAACGACTAAAAACATCTACCCGGAAGCAAAGCTTTAGATAGTTATGGCAAGCTATAGGGGGCATTTAGCAGGAGGAGTCGCATTTACAGGCGCATATGTGGGGATTATGGCGCTTGCGCCGGTCGAGAGACTAGCGGAATATGCGCAGTTTCTCAACGATTGGCAGACGTTGACGGCACTGTTTGTCGTGGGGATGCTGTTTGCACTTTTTCCCGATGTTGATACGAAGTCGAAAGGGCAGATGTTGTTCTTCTGGTCAGCTTTTCTGCTAGACGCACTCCTTATTTGGCGGGGGTACTTTCAAACGGCAGCATACCTGGGCGTTATCGCTATGTTGCCGATAATCTCAAAACATCGGGGCTGGACGCATAGTTTATGGGCAATGTTTGTTATACCGCTGCCTATCGTTCTTATTCCGTATCTCTATAGCGAAAAGATGCTACCGCTTAGCTTTGTCTATTATGGCGCCGCAGTGGTTGGGTATTTCAGCCATTTGTTCTTTGATGGGTTGATCACTCGACGTTTCCGACTCATTCGATAAAAGCGTATACTAAAAGCCATAGGAGGTTCATCATGGGAAGTGTGTACGAATTTGACGGCCAGATGTTTGAGAGTGAAGGTGAGTTTCTGGATGCGGTGGCGCATGAATACAAGCAGGGCGATCAGCAAGCTGCGCTGGATGCACTGGATGATTATGGCTTTAGTCTAAGTGATATCAGCGTACGGCCCTAGAGGGCTGCGGGTTTCGTTGTCTTGCTATCTGCGTGGGCTGGGGTGCTAATACTGAATGTCGATCCTTTTTCTACTTCTGATGTCACGTTAATATCCCCATCCATGTGGTCCATGATGATTTTGTCTAGGAACAAACTGAAACCGAGCCCTTCATAGTTAAAGTCTAGGGCAGAGTCAGCGCGCGAAAACGGTTTAAACAACTGTGGAATCTTTTCTTCAGGAATACCGATGCCATAGTCGGATACTTTAAGTGTTAATTTCTTCTGTTTTGGCTCGCTGGATATAGCGATAGTGCCACCTTCATGGCTGAATTTAATAGCATTATCAAGTAGGGAGCCGAGTACAAACTCAAATAGTGCACGGCGCTCGGTAATGGTCGTATGGTCGACCTTGTTCACAATAGTCATCTTACGCTGCTCGGACTGATCGTGGAGTCTAGCAATCGCAGCGTCGACCGCATCATGAAGATCGAATGTTTCTTCGGTTACAGCGGAGCCAGCGCGAATTTGGCTGAGCAGCATAAATTTCGTTAGAATATCAACGAACCGCTGATAGCCATCATCAAAGAACCGGACAGAATGGGCGCCATTGAGGTTTGCGCGGAAAGCACCGATATTATTTAAGCCGTTCTGCAGTGCTGCTGTAGTTCGTTCGATAAAGGTATTGCGTGCCTGATCGATAGTTCGCTCATGCAAAACTAACTGTTCTCGGTATGCTTTATTTTTTTGTCGTATGTACCTGTTGCGGATAGCCATATAGAAGAAGGTGATGACCATAAAACCGATGAGTACTTGCATCCATATGTTGACTGTCCCAAGTTCGACGTTTCCAACGACACCAAGGAAAAAGTTGGCAAGCAACGTTAATAAAACGCTGCTAATGACAGGCCACCAGAAAAATCCAGAGCGTAGAAAACTTGGAGAGTCTTCTGCCTTCAAGGGTGACTCGATAGCATGCAGCGTCGCGTTGTCCTCGATTTCAGCGAGAATCGATCTTATCTGATCTTCTAAGCCGAGTATCGGTATACGAACCGTTTGTATGATGTCGTCCGGAAGTTCTTTCAATGCTTTTATCGTGTCAAGCCCAGTCGTCATGACAGTGAGAGGTGTGCGGAGATAATGTGATGCGAGCGCAATGAAGTTATCTTTTTCCTCAGCAATAGCCTTTTCTTTCCGAAGGATGGCCAGCAACGCGGATGCAGCGGATAGTTCATGGGCAGCCTGTATCCACATGATGAGTGCTGAGGCGGCTAGTACCCCGAAAATATAGTAGGGGAATGTTTGTGCGACGACGGGCGGAAGACTGCGGAGTGCGGTCTTCACCGTTTCTGGAACCATGTCCACCAGTGGCTGCAGTATTGGCTGAAATGCTTCCGGCACATTTTTTAGTGTCGTTGCCGTGCGTGGTTCCGACGGTGCTACCCACGGCTTCTCAGGTTCGACTGGAGTTATTGTTGGCTGGGGTGAAGCTGGCATAAGGGGGGTGAGGCACGCACCGGTATCGTCGCGTACCATCCCTTCTGGAACTGTTGTCTGAGGCCCATCAATGTTCGGACACATATCGGGTGGAATAGCGACACAGTTTCCGTTCGAATCATTTGTGTATCCGAGAGGTACGACCGGCTGTGTGCCGTCGAGGTTCGGACATACATCTACTGCCGGAGCGGGTTGAACATAACAGTTGCCAGAATTATCTCTGTAGTAGCCGTTCGGAATCACCGACTGATCGCCTGGAAGGTTTGAACATACATCTACTGCCGGTGGCGGGGGGGGTGTAGCAATTGCCGCTCACGTCGACGGCCATGCCGGACGGGATACCATTTTGGAAACCTGGAATGTTTGGACATGAATCCGTGCCGATCGTTACATTAATCGTCGACGCGGAGGCAAACACCATTGTGCCCCACGTCCATACGCCTGTAATACCAAGCAGTATCAACGACACGATAGCCAGATGATGATGGGCTTTTAGTTGCATGTTTGTTTAGTCTCGTTTGAAATGATTATAGATATAGCACAAGCATTTTGCAAGCAAAAGGCAGTATACTAAAGATAGCAAACGAGAGGAGTAAATGTGATAGAGGTAAAAGCACTGTCAAAGACATATGGCACGAAGTCGCAAATGTTCAAGGCGCTGGACACAGTTAGCTTTACCATTCCAGATGGAGCAAGCGTTGCAATAGTAGGTAAATCAGGCTCGGGCAAGAGCACCCTTATGCATGTGATGAGTGGCCTCGACAGGGCATCGAGCGGAAAAGTAATTATTGACGGTCAAGATATTTCGAAACTCAAAAACAAGGCGCTTGATGCTTTCAGAGCAGACAAGATAGGATTTATTTTTCAAGCATTCTTTGTTCAAGGAAATGAGACATGTAGCCAAAACGTGAGCCTTCCTCTCGAAATCGGCCACATTAGTCGTTCTCGGCGTAAAAAAAAGATTGCAGACGCATTGTCGGCGGTAGAGCTCAGCGAAAAGGCTGATCAAAAGGCAAAGAATCTTTCTGGCGGTCAAAAACAACGTCTTGCCATAGCGCGGGCTATTGTAAACGAACCCAGTATAATACTTGCTGACGAGCCGACTGGCAACTTAGATACTGCCACTGGTTCTAAAATAGAAGAGTTACTGTTTTCCTATAACAGAAAACTCGGCTGCACATTGGTTATCGTAACTCATGATGATGATTTAGCCAAAAAGTGTGATATGCAGATAAATCTGAAGGATGGCAGCATTGTGAAGCGAGGTGCGAAATGAGCTTAACTGATATTTTTCGACGCGCAGGCAGAAGCCTACGGAACGCAAAAGGTCGAACAATACTCACCAGTCTCGCGATTGCGGTCGGTGCATTTACCTTAACCGCAGCTTTAGCCGCGGGAACAGGTGCACGTCAGTATGCCAACAAGTTAATTCAGAGCAACGTTGATCCTCAGTCAGTTTTTGTCGCGAAGGACAAGTCAATGTTTGGAGGCGATGCAGGGCAGAACGGCCTACGTGATTACAGTGAGAACGAGACCGACTTTGCAGGTGCAAAGTTCGAAGCACTAACATCAGGAGATATCGAAAAAATTCGTGCAACGAAAAATGTTGACTCGGTGATGGTTACCTATATTGTTCGGGCAAAGTATCTAACTTTCGAAGGAAATGAAAAGAAGTTCACAACTGATATTACTGCGTATGATCCCACGGTGCGGGCTGAAGTTGCAGCTGGTGATCTGCCGCCGCTTCGTGAGCAACTTCGGCCTGAAGATGTTGTCGTTCCGGAGTCGTTTCTGGAAAAGCTGGGACTGAAAAAACCATCAGACCTCGTGGGCAAGAAGGTAACGCTCCATTTAGAGCAGCCAGCAAAAAAACCTACCGATGCGCAAATTCAAGAGGCATATTTAAATGGAGGTTTCGATGCCGTCAAGGAGCTTACGACAGGTAATACTTTAGATGTTAAGCTAACCGTTCGTGCCGTCAGTGCCAAGTCTAGCACTGCTTTTTCAGCTAGCAACGGCTTATTTATTGCCTACGACAAGGCACGAGAGCTGTCAGATTTTTTGACAAAAGATACTGACCAATATCAAAAATACCTTAACGCATCTATTCGGGTTCGCGACGGGGTTGATCCGGCGACGGTCAAAAGTGCCCTTGAAGAAAAAGGTCTCGTTGCGAGAACGGCCAACGATCTACAAAACTTGTTATTCACCATCGTGAACGTCATTCAGAGTATTGTCATGGTGTTCGGTGTGCTTGCGCTTATTGCGAGCGTATTCGGCATTATTAATACGCAGTATATTTCCGTTCTGGAAAGAACAAGGGAAATAGGCCTGATGAAAGCGCTGGGCATGCGTGGTCGTCATGTATCGTTGCTTTTTCAGTTCGAAGCGGCATGGATCGGTCTACTCGGAGGTATAGCCGGATCATTGCTAGCGATCGGCGTCGGCATTGCCCTTAACCCGTGGTTATCAAAGTTGATGAGTATCGGCGAAAACCGAATATTGGTATTTGAACCGATCCCCATCATTATGCTTGTGATAGCGCTAATGTTTATCGCTATGATTGCCGGTTGGTTTCCGGCTCGCAAGGCCGCAAAACTCGACCCTATCGAAGCGCTCAGGACTGAGTAGAGGGGAAGGTTGACTCATCGTTTTTTCTCGTGTTAAAATCGCCTCAATCTACCACAACACAAAAAGAGTTAAAAACAGGAGAAAATATCTACAATGCGGTTTTACCGTTCTTTCTCGTCCTGGTCAGAAAGTCCCCTAGATTTACTCTACGAGTCTTAGTATCTTCATTTTCGCTAGGTGCGTTCCTTGGTTTGAGTTTGGCCTACCAAACAATTATCCTTACGCCATCGACTGCTCATGCGGTAACCCCACACGGAACATGTTTTGCGTTTGATAGTACTAGCGGAACCATTACCGATTATTATGATAATCAAAACAACAATACTGCCGATCTAAGCTGTCCTAGAGATGTTGATATACCAGACGCTATAGGCGGGGTAGCGGTGGTAAATATTGGGGATTCTGCTTTTTCTGATAAGCAGCTCACTTCTCTTAGCATCCCAGCTAGCGTCACTAGTATAGGTATTACTGCTTTTACTGGTAACCAGCTAACTTCGCTTGACGTTCCCGGCACTGTTGTGAGTATGGGCGAGGCAGCTTTTTATAGAAATAATATCGCGTCCTTAACGCTGGGCGAAGGTATACAGACCATTGGAAAATTCGCCTTCATGATGAATGACCTGAAAAGTGTCGTTTTACCAAACAGTTTGACTAGCCCACTAGTAGACACTACGCCAGAATCTAGCGACGGCGCAATTTCATTAGGCTATAGTATTTTTAGTCTTCAGGGACCGGCGGCAAGAGCACTGGCTGATGAAGTTCCTTTGAGATACTACCTCCATGTTCAGAGCGACGCATACAATGATGTATCGAGCGGTACGAAGGCAATCGTTGATGCCGCAAACGACGAGTCGTGGCTGATGGCAGTTTATACTAAAGATGCAATGAACCCGAAAGACTACAAAGACTATCTAGACATCGGAACGATAATAGACGGCAATAATCTTGTAGTTTCTGGACACATCACCGTTGGTGGCTATCTTATAAACCCCGCCAGCGTCACGCTCAACTATCTCAACGACTCGACAGCGCTTAAGCAGGCGGTAACATATGTTGGTGAGCGTACAGACGGCACCCTTCTATCTGACTATTACCTTAGTAGCTCTGGTATTGCCATCCCTTACCCACCTCTTTCGTCAACGAGTCTATGGGGTCCAACGCCAACAGAACAGGAGGCTATTGAAGACGCACTCAAAGTATATTGGCGTATAGGCCAAACTGTTACTTTTACCGCTCCTGATATATCGGGTTATCAAACCCCGGATCCAGCAACCCAGACCTTCGTCTTGGGCGCTGCTACGAATAGTCATGACTTTTTATATACACTGCCAACGAATGACGCAGGTATCGAAACGCTGTCAAATACAGGCCAGAGTTTTGTCCTAATAACACTTTCATTTGTATTAGGCACTGTTGTGAGTTTAATTTATATACTTCGAAAGTTTTTGCTGATGGCCTAACAGCGTATACTAGTACATATGTTAGATATACGTTTCATCCGGGAAAATAAAGAGTTGGTCGCAAAAAGCGCTCAAGAAAAAGGTTACGAGGTAGATGTTGAACAAATCCTACGCCTGGACGACTCACGGCGTGAGTTGCAAAAAGTTGTCGATGAACTGCGTGAAAAGCGCAACACAAATGCTGCCAAAATGAAAGGCGGCAAACCTGAACAAGCGCTGATCGACGAAGGCAAAATGATAAAGATTGAGCTCGCCGAACGTGAAAACTATCTCAGCAGCGCTGAAAAAGAGCTCGATGCAGCGCTTCGCGCGACCCCTAACATTATTTTTGATGATGTTCCATTAGGTGGCGAGCAGAATAGTGTTGAAATCAAAGCTGTAGGCGAAAAGAATTCCGGCGCACGAGACCACGTTGACTTTGCAACTGAGCGGGACTGGCTTGATTTCGAAAGAGGGGCGAAGGTAGCTGGAGCGAAGTTTTATTACCTCAAGGGTGATCTTGCATTGCTCGAAAATGCTATCTTCCAGTATGTACTCGATTTCGTTGTTAAAAAAGGGTTTACGTTTCTTACGGTACCTCATATGGTTAACACGCGGACATCCTATGGGGCAGGTTTTGCTCCCAAAGACACAGAGGCGAGTAATGAGTATTTTATCGAAGGTGAAGATCTAACTCTCATCGGCACCGCAGAAGCTCCGCTTACCGGTTATCATGCTGACGAGATTATAGACGAGGAAAAGTTGCCGCTCATGTATGTTGGATATAGTCCGTGCTACCGGAAAGAGGCCGGAACGTATGGCAAGCATACGCGGGGACTGTTTAGGGTGCATCAGTTTAACAAAGTTGAGATGTATATTTTCTGTACGCCAGAGCAGAGCAGGGAGATGCACGAGAAAATCCTCGCTATAGAGGAAGAATTATGGCAGTCACTTGGTATTGCCTACCATGTGGTTAACATAGCAGCAGGCGATCTGGGTAGCCCGGCGGCGAAAAAATATGATATCGAGTATTGGTCACCTGTTGATGAAAAATACCGTGAACTAACCAGTTGTTCAAACTGTACGGATTATCAAGCGCGAAACCTAAACATTCGCATGCGGCGGAAGGACGGCTCGCTCGAAACCGTACATACTTTAAACGGTACGGCTGCCGCACTGGCCCGTTCGCTCGTCGTTATATTGGAGAATTATCAAAACACCGATGGTACGCTTGTGGTTCCGGAAGTACTTCGTCCGTATTTGGGTGGTCGAGAAAAGCTGTAGGTTATGCGAATCGTACGGTGGTTAACGGGGGTCAGCTACCAGCGTATTATTAAGCCACTGTTGTTTCAACGCAGTCCAGATGCGGTTCATCACGGGCTTATAAAAACTGCGAAACGTTTTCAGAAAATACCTGGTTTGCGGCAGATGCCACGACTTTGGTCATATCACAACGAGATGCTTCGGACGAATGTTGCTGGAGTAGATTTTGCAAATCCAGTGGGACTCAGCGCTGGTTTTGATAAAACTATCGAAATGCCACAGTTGATTCGCTCAATTGGTTTCGGCTGGATGACTGGCGGGTCAGTCACATGGGGCAAATATAAAGGAAATGATGGAGCGTGGTTTTACCGGTTGCCAAAAAGCAAATCGCTTGTTGTGAATGCGGGTCTCCCTAGCGAGGGTACAGAAGTCCTCAAAAACCGCGTTGCCTCGTATGAAACCGGCTTGTTTAAAGATTTTCCTCTTTCCGTGTCAGTCGCAAAAACAAACACGAAAGAGACTGTTGATGAAAACGAAGCAATTCGGGATTATTGCACCAGCCTGAAGGAGTTCGACGGTTTGCGACAGGTGAGCATGCTCGAAATCAATATCAGCTGTCCGAACACTTTTGGCGGCGAGCCGTTTACGACACCTGAGCGTCTTGAGAATTTACTAACGCAAGTTGACAAGCTGCAGCTCAAAA
Source organism: uncultured Candidatus Saccharibacteria bacterium (assembly GCA_964581535.1). Classification (GTDB taxonomy): domain Bacteria; phylum Patescibacteriota; class Saccharimonadia; order Saccharimonadales; family Saccharimonadaceae; genus CAZOOW01. Next base: position 69,606 of record CAZOOW010000003.1, on the reverse strand, counting down.
AACCGGTTATCGTGAAGATGCCTATCAATCTTTCTTGGGAACTATTTGCGGCACTACTTGATGTCATTTTGGTACACAGCGTGAGCGGTATTGCGACAGGTAACCTGCTAAAAGACCGCACAAAGGCCGATTTAAAAGAGACGTTGCCAGCTGACATAAAAGGCAACCTTAGCGGCCAGCCCACCAAGGACATTACGCTAGAGTTGATACAAAAAAGCTATGAAAAATGCGGCGATAAACTTATCATCATCGGCATTGGTGGCGTTATGAGCGCTGAAGACGCGTATAAAAAAATCCGTGCCGGCGCCAGCCTTGTTGGGCTAATTACCGGCCTCATATATGAAGGGCCGCAGTTAGTCGGTGAAATTAACGCCGGGCTTGTAGAGCTCTTAAAACAGGACGGCTTCAGGTCAGTTACTGACGCTGTGGGAGCTGACATGAGACAATCTGTCAGCTAGTGAATCCGCTGTTTAAGAGGTATAATGAGAGTACAGACGAAAGGGGGTCTTTAAATGATCAACCATCTCGATATTACAGGGGTAAAATACACGCCGGATGACGTGACAAAACGCTATGTTCGGAAAAAAATCGGTGGACTCGATAGGTATCTCTCGCGTCACACTCGAAAAAGCACCTATATTGACGTGACGCTGAAAGAAGTGAACCGTGCAAACGGCAATAAATATGAATGCGATGTCGTCATTAAACTTCCTGAAAAAACCATAACTGCCAAAGATTCAACGCTTAACATGCTCGCAGCAGTTGATATCGTTGCTGAAAAGCTCGCTGTTCAGCTGAAGAAATATCACGATACCCGAAAAGACCATCACCGGGCCCGTACGGTTGTCTCACGCCTGCGCAATCGATTGTTACGGCAGCAGACGAACGAGTATTAAGTGACAACGACCAGTTAGTAAATATCTGAACTAGACTTTTATTTCTCACAGAGGTCAGCTATACTAGTACAAGTTTCATATACTGACTAATATGCGTGAGGGAAAATGACTATGAAACAGGCACTAGTGAAAGTGTTTGGTGATCCACAGGCTCGTACGATAAAACGGTTACGTAAACGTGTTACCGAGGTGAATAACCTCGCTGATAAATATCACGATATGAAGGCCGTCGAGCTGAAAAAACAAACTGACGTGCTCAAAAAACGTCTTGCTAAAAAAGGTACAACTATCGACACGTTATTGCCCGATGCGTTTGCCCTCGTTCGTGAAGCGGGTGATCGTGTCCTGAAACAACGTCACTATGACGTGCAGCTGATTGGTGGAATGGTGCTGCACGAAGGTAACGTGGCGGAGCTTAAGACCGGAGAAGGAAAGACGCTTATGGCGACTCTTCCAGCGTACCTGAATGCATTGAGCGGTAAAGGCGTGCATATTGTCACGGTGAACGATTATCTGGCTCAGCGTGATGCTGGCTGGATGGGTGAGGTATTCGACTATCTCGGGATGACAACTGGGGTTATTATCAACGAAATGAGTTATGTTTACGACAAAGCGTTTGATAACGAGCTCCACACTGACCCGCGCATGAAAAAACTCCGTCCAGTAAGTCGTAAGGAAGCGTATGCTGCCGATATTACGTATGGCACCAACAATGAGTTCGGGTTCGACTATCTGCGTGACAATATGGTGAACGATCCGGATCTGCTGCGCCAGCGTGAGCTGAATTTTGCCATCGTTGACGAAGTTGACTCGATTCTGATTGATGAAGCTCGAACACCACTGATCATTAGTGCTCCAGCGATGGAAAATCCGGAGCTGTATATCAAATTCGCCAAAGTCGCTGGCAGCCTGAAGCCTGAACACTATATCAAAGACGAAAAACGTCGCAGCGTGAGCCTGACTGACGAGGGCGTTGATAAGATCGAAAAAATGCTGGGCATTAAAAATCTTTACAGCCCAGAGCATGTTCGATCCGTGTACCACATGGACCAAGCCTTGAAGGCGGAAACGCTGTTTCGACGTGACAAGGATTACGTCGTTACGACTGATGGCGAAGTTGTCATCGTTGATGAATTTACCGGTCGTTTGATGCACGGTCGCCGTTATAACGAAGGCCTACATCAGGCTATCGAGGCTAAAGAAAGCGTGGCTGTCCAGCAGGAGAGTCAGACACTCGCTACTATTTCATTCCAAAACTATTTCCGACTCTATGACAAGCTAGCTGGCATGACCGGTACGGCATTCACTGAGGCGGAAGAATTTCAGCAGATTTATGGGCTTGATGTTGTACAAGTACCACCAAATAAACCCTTGGCTCGTATCGATAAACAAGACAAGATATTCAAGTCAGAATCAGGAAAGATTTCCGCACTTGTCGACGACGTTAAACAGTTCCGTGACAAAGGCCAACCGGTGCTTATCGGCTCAGCCAGCATTGCGAAAAACGAACTGATTTCTCGTGCTCTTAAAAAAGCCGGGATCCCACATGAGCTGCTGAACGCAAAAAACAATGAACGTGAGGCTGAAATCGTTTCTCGAGCTGGACAGAAAAGTGCTGTGACGCTTGCGACGAACATTGCCGGACGTGGAACGGATATAGTACTAGGAGAGGGAGTTCGTGAACTCGGTGGACTTGTCGTCCTCGGAAGTGAACGGCACGAAGCTCGGCGTATCGACAACCAGCTACGAGGTCGTGGCGGACGACAAGGTGATCCGGGCGTCACACAGTTCTATGTTTCAACGGAAGATGATCTGATGAGGATCTTCCAGGGAGAGCGGATTGCCGCATTGATGGACAGACTTGGTGTCGATGACGATATGCCTATCGAAAACCGTGCTGTTTCAAAAACCTTGGAGTCAGCTCAAAAACGCGTCGAAGGCTACAACTACGATACTCGCAAAAACGTCGTTCAGTATGACAACGTGATTAACCGTCATCGAAAAGTCGTTTATAAAATCCGTCGAGAAATACTTGATGGCAAAGATATACGGCATGAGATCGAGCGGCTCATCGAAGCCAAACTGAGAGATGCAACTGCCATCCCTGGGAAAAACAACCCACGGTTCGTCGAAGAGTTTGAGGCGATACTCCCGCTCGGTGAAAAAACTATTCAAAAAATTGGTGTTGAGAAAAAAGACAAGACGCGTTTTGAGCTCGCAAAAAAAGAAGTTGAAAAATTCTACAATGCGAAGGAAAAAGAACTGACGAGTGAGGTGATGCGGGGAGTAGAGCGCGAGATCTATCTCCAGGTACTGGACCTTTTGTGGATGCAGCACCTTGAGAATATGCAGCATCTCCGCGAAGGAATTCATTGGCGAAGTGTTGGTCAGCGCGATCCACTGGTTGAGTATCGATCAGAGTCCCAGAAACTATTTGAAGGTTTACAGGCGACGCTTCGTGACGAAGTTTTACGAGCCATTTTCCATGTACAAAAACAACAGATTAATCCTGAAAAAGTCACCGACGAAACCTATGACTCTGAGCTCACTGAAGCAGCGAAAGGTGCGGTAGAAAAAGGTGTCAACGAGGCAGGTGTTCCCACGATTCATAACGAGGATGAGTTTAAGGCCAAAAAAGCTCAGGTAAAAGCAACAAAAAAGAAACATGCTGCTGCCAAGAAAAAACGTAAAACCGCTCGCGCAGCTAGAAAACGACACTAGAGGCTCTTTTCAGTGCGACATACTATTCATGAAATAACACTTAGGAGTGGTGCAAGAGGACTGCTTATCGACGTTCCGGGTGCGACGGTGATGAGTTTCCAGTTCCATTTTCGGGCTGGGAATCGGTTCGTAAGAAACAATGATATCGAGCAGACTGCCCATATCATGGAGCATATGGCCTTCGGAGCAAATGCAAAGTATGCCGACTCCCACGCATATGAGGCAGAATTCACCAAAAACGGTGCGTATCACAACGCCTATACCAGCGATCATAGCCTAGTGTATCTGAGTGACTGTGCAGATTTTGAATGGGAACGGATCTTAGAGCTTAAGCAAGTCGCTATAACACAGCCGCGCTTTAACGAGGAAGAGCTAAAGAGTGAGTCTGGTAACGTTCGTAATGAATTGAACGGCTATCTTAATATGCATCAACGCCTGCTGTGGCCAAAAATGCAGCAAGTGCTAGGCGAGGGGACATTGACCTATCCGGAAGCGATAAAGACGATCTCGAACGTGACACTCAAAGATATTCGGGAACATTACAACCGCACGCACACGAGTGAAAACATGCGCTTTATCATCGCTGGCAAAATGTACCGAAGAAAAAAACGGATTATAGAAATGCTGGAGAGTTGGGATTTGCCCCACGGAGAACGGTTGTCTATCCCAATCGACGAGCTTCATAGTGCCGAGCCGTTTTTAGTGCGCCGAAAAGAAGCGAGCAATATAACGTTTGGCTGGTCGATGGTCGTACCTCGTCGGCTGAGTGATGCGGAACTCGATGCAATGAGCTGTATCAATCATATTCTCACCGGCACCATGCACTCACGGATTTTTGGTGCTGCACGAAAAAAAGGCCTCGCCTACGGAGTGTTCTCCGAAACTGGGTCAAACGAATACGCCAGTAGCTGGGATTTCGGTGCTGAGGTTAACCTAGATACCATCGAAGATCTCTTCGACATTATTGTGCGCGAAATAAAAGCAGTGCTAGCTGGAGAGATTTCTGACGAGGAAATCGAACTGGCTAAACAGTATAGTCTTGGTCGACATCAGATGGGTGCCCAAACTGTTGGGCAAATTAACCGCTGGTATGCCGACAGGTACTTTTTTGACGGTCATATCGATGATTATGAATCACGGCCGAATGCTATTAACGCAGTGACGAAACGACGCATCGTCGAAACAGCTCGTGAGTTCATATCTAGTAACTGCTGGTTACTCGGAGGGGTTGGTAGCGGCGACAAAGCACTTCTCGACAGTCTGCATGCGAAACTAGCGACGATATTTGAGTCGGAGTAAACTATTACTCATGAAAGTCGCGATCGCAGGCTACGGAGTAGAAGGGCGGGCAAATTATGCGTATTGGAAGGCATGTGGTGCTGATATCACTATTGTCGACGAAAAAGAAATAGATGCCGCACAGCTTCCAGATGGCATACCTACGCGCTTTGGTAGTGGAGTACTGACTGAGCTAGATGGTTTTGACATGGTTGTTCGTACGGCTGGACTCGCGCCCCACAAAATCACAACGAATGGCAAGATTTGGTCTGCTACTAACGAATTTTTTGCAAAATGCCCAGCGCCAATCATCGGAGTTACAGGTACGAAAGGCAAAGGGACGGTTTCTAGCTTTATCGCGAGTATTCTGACTTCAGCAGGAAAGAAGGTGCATCTTGTGGGCAATATCGGTACGCCTGCGCTCGATGTACTGAGGGATATTCAGCCAAGTGATATCGTGGTGTATGAACTCAGCAGTTTCCAACTATGGGATCTTGAAAAAAGTCCGCACGTAGCCGTGGTGCTGATGATCGAACCAGATCATCTGGATGTGCACGCCGATATGGACGAATATCTACAATCCAAATCAAATATTGTGCGCTGGCAAAACGAATCAGATACTGTGGTGTATAACAAAGAAAATGATTATTCCCGCAGTATCGGTGAGTCATCGGCTGCAGGAAATAAAAGAGCCTATCCTTTTAACCTCGGTGATATTGCTGATAGTGTGAAACTACCCGGTGTACACAATATTGAAAACGCGTCTGCTGCCATAGCTGCAGTGGGCGAATACGTAACTAACGCGAATATTATCAAACAGGGTATTGGTGCATTCGACGGCTTACCGCACCGGCTGAAATTCGTCCGCGAAGTCGGCGGTGTCAGGTATTACGATGATAGCATTGCGACGACGCCGGGTTCTGCGATTGCGGCATTGCGTTCGTTCCGGGCTCCGAAGGTTTTGATTCTTGGCGGTTCAAAAAAAGGTGCCCGTTATGAAGATGTTGTTCGGGAATGCGCTGAAACCGGAACGAGAGTTATTGCTATCGGCGAAACGGGCCAGGTGATTGCTGAACTCTGTCGGTCTGAAAATGTTGAGTGTATCGAACTTGGTATGACGACTATACAAAATATAGTTAATACTATACAAAGTATAGTAAAACCCGGGGATGTCGTTCTCCTCAGCCCAGCCAGTGCGAGTTTCGACATGTTTAAAAACTATACTGATCGTGGTGACCAATTTGTCGCTGCCGTGCAGCAGCTTTGAGGCTCAGCCAGCCGTAATAACTTCATTGATGCGTCGAATGATAGCGGTTGACGGTTCGATAACATCTGCTCGTCCACGACACATCGTGATAATTTCGTCTTTGATCCAATGGTAGTGTGTACAGGCGAGAACGATTACATCGGCTGATTTTTCCAAAACGGGCCGAATGGTATGCTCGATATGTTTACGGTTTATTAGATTGTTTTCGATAAGGTATGCCCACTCGCTCGTATCGGGCTCGAGGATAGTAATATCCTTGCCATGCGTTTGCTTTAAATTCTTATATGACGTACTGCCGAGCGTCGCAGGCGTTGCACAAACCGCGATGACTCTAGTTCTTGTCATGGCGGCAGCCGGCTTTACCATGGGCTCAAGCCCAATGAATATTTGGTTTGGATAGGCACGACGCAAGTAGCTTATTGCGACAGCGGTTGCTGTATTGCATGCAATAACGATGATATCAGGCGACGTGCGCAAAAGTGGTTGCAGGGCGCTATCTGTCAGTCTAATAATTTCTTCGGTAGATCGCCCTCCGTACGAAACGTGTTTTTTATCATTGATAACGCGGACGGTGGCGTCGGGAAATGCTACGCCGATTTCTCGTGCTATCGCTTCGCCGCCAATACCCGAATCAAATACGCCGATTGTCATGAGGTAGATTATAATGGATAGCGATGAACTCGTTACAAAAACAGATTGCAGAACTGCTTGATATGATTGAAGCCGCCTACGAGCGGCTAGCTATTGTATCGAAGATTAAACAGCTTCATGATCTTGATGGGCGCCTGACAGATAACAACCTTTGGTCAGACCCGACGCATGCCGAGCAAGTAACTAAGCAAGCAGCCAGTTTACGGCTACAGACCCAGCCATGGGTTGATTTAAAAAGCCACACGGAAGAGCTCCGCGACATGGCTGCGCTTGAGGATGCAGCACTGGAACAGGAGCTGAGTGACCAACTGGCGAATATGCAGGAAGATTTCAATGCGCTCAAAAAAGATTTGCTGTTCCAGGGCGAGTATGATGACCATAACGCGATTTTGAAGCTGAGCGCTGGTGCGGGGGGTACTGATGCTCAGGACTGGTGCGAAATGCTGGAGAGGATGTACCTTCGCTGGAGCGAGAAGGGCGGGTACAAAATGGAGTTGGTAGAAAGAAGCACGGGCGAGGAAGCCGGCATCAAGTCGGCTACGTATACAGTGGCCGGTCCGTTTGTCTACGGAAAGCTTCGAAGCGAGCACGGCGTGCATCGCCTTGTCAGGCTTAGTCCGTTCAACGCAGACAACTTGCGCCAAACTAGCTTTGCGCTGGTCGAAGTTATGCCGGAAATCGCAGCGCCCGAAGAGGTTGAAATCGAAGAAAAAGATCTACGCATCGATGTCTATAGAAGTGGCGGCCATGGTGGACAGTCGGTGAATACGACCGACAGTGCTGTACGCATAACCCATCTGCCGACTAACACCGTTGTGGCGATCCAGAACGAACGAAGTCAGATACAAAATCGCGAAACTGCTATGAAAATCCTCCGCTCTAAACTCGCACAAATGCAGATGGAACAGCATGCTGATAAGTTGTCAGACCTACAGGCAGGGGAAAGTGCGAGCTGGGGGAACCAGATTCGCAACTATGTCCTTCACCCGTATACAATGGTGAAAGACACGCGTACAAAACACGAAGACCGAGACACACAAAGTGTACTCGATGGCAAACTCGACGATTTCATGCTCGCATTTTTAGAAGCACCCGCCGAATAACGATATTCGAAGGCGTTTCTCCGTACTACTTGTGGTAAAATAGTACGAGTAATGATCCTGTTGGACCGAGTAACCAAGACCTATTCCAAAGAGGGTAGTCCGGCGCTGAACCGGATTAGTTTGCATATTGAACCAAAGGAATTTGTCATCATTGTCGGTACCAGCGGGGCAGGAAAATCTACTTTGCTTAAGCTTCTTACTCGAGAAGAAAAGCCAACCAGTGGAAAAATTGTGGTTGGCGGTATCGACTATGACACGCTAAAGGACAAACATATTCCGCTTCTTAGACGGAAGATAGGTGTCGTGTTTCAAGACTTTAAACTGTTGCCTCAGCGAACTGTTTTTGAAAACATCGCATTTGCTCTCGAGATTGCTGGTATGACGAACCGTGAAATTCGCTCAACAGTGCCAAAAGTCATTGAACTCGTCGGGCTGACTGGTAAAGAGAAGAAATTTCCGCATCAGCTTTCCGGCGGTGAGAGGCAGCGGGTTGCTATTGCCCGTGCGGTCGTACGCCAGCCGAAAATCCTTATTGCAGACGAGCCTACCGGAAACCTCGACCCGAAACACAGTTGGGATATCGTACGTCTTCTCGAAAAAATTAACCGTTATGGCACGACCGTGTTACTGACGACGCACAACGTAGAGATCGTCAATCGACTGAAGCGACGAGTTATTACAGTGGACCATGGCAAAGTGACGTCGGATCAGGCGCAGGGGAAGTATAAACAATAATGGCCGACAAACGACCCGCACTCAAAAATAATCAGCGTTTTCGTCGCCGTTATCTGACATGGTTGCGCATGATGCGCTACGGGGCGAACAACTTTACCCGAAACGCTTGGTTGACAACAGCTGCAACCGCAGTAATGACGATAACACTTCTTATTGTGTTCACTACGCTGGTTGCTCGGACAATGCTCACTGACACAGTGAGCGAACTACGTCAAAACATTAGTCTGGCGATATTTCTAAAAAGCGACGTCAAAGAGTCGGATGCCCGTATTCTAAAGCAGCGCCTCGAGAATGAACCGAACGTTCGGAAAGTAACATTCGTATCGAGCGAGCAGGGCAGGAAGCAGTATATCGAGGATAACGTTGATGACGGTGATGTTGAATATCTACAAACCTTGGCAGAATACGTTAAGCTACCCGCAAAACTCGAGGTAAACGTCGATGATCCAGGCAAGATTGAAAATCTCGACAAACTCATTAACACTGATCGCGATTTTCAACGAAACTTGAGCCCAGATGTGGAATCGCTCGAGACGAAGAAACGGACCGCGATAACCGAAATCGCCAACTGGGCGCAGACTGCGGAACGATTAGGGCTATTCGCGACGATTATATTCATGACAATATCTATGCTTATTATCTTTAACACGATTCGTATGGCGATCTTTAATCGACGGGACGAGATAGAGATGATGAAGCTTATCGGAGCAGACAAAGGATTTATTCGCGGACCATTTGTTGTCGAAGCTGTTATGTATGGATTTTTCGCCGCACTTATCGCTACAGGGCTTGGCTACTTCGGGCTCTATTCCTTGCGAGGTGCTATAGAAGAAAAAGGTGTGGCGGTTGAAAGTTTGCTCAACACACTCACTATGTACTCACCGCTCGTGCTGTTCGCAATGATTATTCTGGGGGCACTGATAGGTATTATTTCAGCCCGCTTGGCCGTTCGCCGTTACTTGCGTGTATAAACTAAACCGGTAGGCGAGTTCGGTGTTGACTGCCGAACATGCTTATGCTAACGTGGAGGTAATCACTATGAAAAGGTCCACCACAAACCGCTTCAGAAGTATATCGTTTCGCGCACTCGTTGTCGCGGTAGCGGTCGTTGTCGGTTTGTCGCAGTATCGTTTCGCCTCAGCAGATGTTTATGACGAGGCAATTAACCGCTTGCAGGGTGAGGTAAATTCATACCAGGCCGAGGCGGGCCGGCTTCGTCAGGAAGCGAACACACTTCAGAATGCGGTAAATGTCTTAAATGCTCAGAAAATGGCCATCCAGGCACAAATTGACTTGTCGCAAGCCAAAGCCGACAAACTGAAAGCCGACATTGCGGTAAATGAGCAAAAACTTGAACGGCAAAAAAAGACTATCAACAAGACTATCGCTCAAATATATGCAAACGGATCAACAACCCCGATAGAGGCGCTCGCCGGGGCGAAGAACGTCGGAGAATATGTTTCTTCACAGGCTGTTCGCGGCTCTGTCCAGTCACAGTTGAAAAAAGCTATGGATGAAGTCAAGCGTATTAAGACTGACCTTGAGAAGCAAAAAGTCGAAGTCGATAAAGTACTTGCTGACCAGACTGTACAGCGAAACGATCTTGCAGCGAAAGAGGCAGAGCAGGCGACTATGCTCGCGCAGGCGCAAGGCCAAGAAGCAATGTACCAGAATATGATTGGTGAAAAGAACTCCCAGATTTCTAGCCTTCGTTCTCAGCAGGCAGCGGCCAACGCTCGATTTGGCGGTGGGTCTTATGCGGCCGGTTCTGGACCTGCGTGTGGCGGCGGTTATCCTGCAAAATGGTGCGAAGCGCCAATGGATTCACTGGTTGATGACTGGGGAATGTTCAATCGTGAGTGTGTTAGCTACACTGCATTTAAAGTCTGGCAATCCGGTCGCCATATGCCGTACTGGGGCGGGATTGGTAACGCCAACCAATGGGATGAAAATGCTATACGTGCCGGTATCCCGACCGACTACAGTCCACGTGCGGGTGATGTCGCTATCAGTAACGCTGGGTACTATGGACATGCTATGTATGTCGAGTCGGTTAACAGCGATGGCACCATCAACATCAGCCAGTACAACGTCAACTGGGATGGACGCTATAGTACCCGTAACGGGGTGAGTCCAGCTGGACTGGTATTCATCCACTTTTAAGACAAGATAAGACGTAGGAATTGCCGCCTAAGAGCGGCAATTTGCATTCCGCTCATGCTACACTAGAATAAGCGAAATAACAGAGTATTATGAGAGGAAATTGAATGGCTGAAAATGTGCCGACCGACCCATTTGTAAAGAAATCCAAGACTATTACGCTTCGCACCGCGCTACTAGCCGGTGTTGTCGTTGCATTGGTGGCATACGTGCTTGGAACGCGTGCTGACGAGCTAGGTGCTCGGTTTCGACCGAGTCCAAATGCTAGCGCGCCAGCAAGTCTGGACTTTAGCTCTCTAAACGATGTATACAGTGTTCTCAGGAAAAAATACGATGGCAAACTTGATGCCCAAGCGCTCATCGACGGCGCAAAACACGGGCTAGTCGAAGCAACTGGCGATCCGTATACGGTGTATTTTACTGCAAAAGAGGCCGAAGAGTTTCAGGCTGATCTCGACGGTAGCTTTCAAGGCATAGGCGCAGAACTCGGAAAAAGAACTGACAAACTCACGGTCATCAACACACTCGAAGACAGCCCGGCGCGCCGGGCTGGCCTACAGGCTGGCGATGTTATTGTAAAAGTCAACGACCAGGACGCGACACAATGGTCAGTTGACGAGGCTGTTTCCAAAATCCGAGGCGACAAAGGCACTGTGGTTAAGTTATCAGTTTTGCGGGCGGACGAAGGGCTGAAAGATTTCTCCATAACCCGCGAGGCGATAACCAACCCGAGTGTACGTAGCGAGATTACGGCAGATAATATCGGTATTCTGCGAATTTCACGATTTGGTACTGATACAGCCAGTCTCTCTCGTGCGGCAGCTGAGGAATTCAAGTCGAAAAATGTTCGCGGCGTTATTTTGGATATGCGCGGAAATGGCGGTGGGTATCTCGATGCCGCCAAGGACATTGCCAGCATCTGGCTTGATAACAAAGTCGTCGTGAGTGAACGAACTAACGGCGTAGAAGTCGACTCGCTTCGTTCAGCTTCGAGTCCTATTTTGGCCGGAGTGAAGACAGTTGTGCTGGTCGATGGCGGAAGCGCCAGTGCAAGTGAAATCGTCGCTGGTGCGCTCGCCGATCACGGCGCGGCAACACTAGTTGGAGAAAAAACATTCGGAAAAGGCAGTGTTCAGGTGTTCGAAGACGTTGCGAGCGGCGGTAAAGTCAAAGTCACTATCGCAAAATGGTATACACCAAAAGGCCGTAATATTACCAAAGAAGGCATCGAGCCAACCGAAAAGGTCGGGTTAACTATCGAAGATGTCAACGCCGGGCGAGATCCCCAAAAAGATAAAGCACTAGAGTTGTTGCGACGTTGAAGAGGTGGTACAGTAGTACTATGGCTGATAAAAAACACAAGATCCTACTAGTAGAAGACGATATGGCACTCGCGAGCGTCTACAAGACACGACTTGAAATGGAAGGTTTCGAAGTTCGTCATGAGGCTAATGGTGAAGATGCACTGGCGGCCGCCAAAGACTTTCGTCCCGACCTCATTGTACTCGATGTTATGATGCCGAAGATCAATGGCTTCGACGTGCTAGATATCCTTCATAACACCCCTGAAACGGCAAACATCCGCGTCGTGATGCTGACGGCACTCTCACAAGCAAAAGACAAGCAGCGGGCTGCAGAACTCGGTGCAAGCGACTACCTAGTTAAGTCACAGGTTGTTATAAGTGACGTGGTGGCTCGTATCAAATATCATCTCGGTGTTGATACTGACCCGGCTTCTATGCAATAAAAAGAATAGCGTAACTAACAGATCGCTCCGAAAGGGGCGATTTTAGTATAAGCATATTGACAAAATAGCAATTTTTTGCTAGTGTATTTATTAGAAATTATAAAAATGTCTGAAAAAGTAATACAAAAACCAGAAAATATCGAAATAACTCGCACCACCGAAGAAATAGGTGGTCACTCCGAACAAGCATTTAAAGAGCATCTTGAGCTATTCGCTAAACAAATTCCCGAAATCAGTCATCGTCCAGAACTGAAGGAAACGGGAGTTACTTTGATTAATGAGTTCGGTCTAAAACCTGAATTTTTTAAAAATCCCGATAGGGTGCTTTTATTGGCGGGAATTGCGAGCCGACTGTTGGAAGCAAAAAAAGACCATACTAAAGCCGCAGAAGCTGCTGCTGATTTAATTTCCCTTATAGGCTCAAAATTTAGTGATAAATTAACCGAAGCAAAGACTATTCTTGACACAGAAGATACCGAGTTCGATGACGCAACGCGGGCTAAAGCGTATGAGCGCTTCACAGATAAACAGTTAACGGCTGAACTGCAAAAAGCAATTGACGGAGGGCTACTCCAAGGGGTAAAAGAACGACTTCAAGTAACACCTGAAAACGAAGACTCCTACACACTGCATGTTTTAACGGTTGCTGAGTCAGAATACCCGGCGAGAGGCATGAGTACCGGTGATTATATGGATCATAAAGATACTCAGAAATGGACTGATGGGCTAATCCAACGTGGACATGAGTTTGCAAAACAGTTAGGCGTTGCTGAGTTGCCAGCAGACGCATGGGTAACTGTTATTGAAGGTAAAAGGAGACTTTGTATAAGTGCACCTTTTGCGGAGAAGATTTTACGTCCAGAAGTGACCGAAAACTCATCTTGGTATGGTGAAGATCTATATTCAAGGGACATGGCTGTACTTGAACATGAATATACTCATACCCAGGGAGGTTTAAATATCGATCAAGACATTGTTGGTATTTCTCTGGAAGAGATGCGTGCCGAGTTTTTTTCAGGTGAGAAGTTAGGGTATCAAGACGTTAAGGCTTTTTTGTCAGACTATGCTATTGTGACAGGCCAGAATATAAAATCAGAAATGAAGGAGCTTATAAAAGGCGGCAGTGCATCTGAGTTATATACAATTATTGCAAATAGAATCGGCTTGAGTGCGATGGTCGATGTAGTCTATAGCTTACCTGATAGTTATGCTACTTCTCCAAACACTAACTCTATCGTAAAAGGAGTTCATGAGTCTACCGGAGGCTATAATGGAGTGCTGAAAAAGCTCTTCGATATAGCTTTGCTTGCTGAAGGAGAAGATAAAGTAAATGAGCGTATTATACATGCGGCTGAAAATTTAGCGGAAATTATTAAAAAGCCAAATAGCGTCATGACCATTGATATGTATCTGGGTTATCGAAGACGAAACGGTGTTAGCTTTGTTGCAGAGATGATTGCTGAACAAGCAAAAAAATTGCTATAACCAAAACTGCCCGCTTAAATCACCGGGCAGGTTTAGCAAGACTACTATTCGACCGTGACCTGAGTGCGTCGAGCGGTTTTGCCGGTGAATCGGCGGGATTTAACCTGTTTGAAACCGACAACGCCGTCTTTTTCAGCGTGGATAGTGAAGTTACGGCTCATGTATGTGCCAGGTCCGGCTTGTTTTGTTTCGCCTACTTGACGGACGAGAACTTCGCCAGCAGAAACTTTCTGGCCACCATAGCGCTTAACGCCAAGGCGCTGGCCGGGACTGTCGTGGACGTTTTTACTACTTCCACCTGCTTTAACTTTACTCATTGAAACTCTCCTTGGCGGCGCATTTCTGCGTTAGGACTTTCGCGTCTCATTTGTCGCACCAGTAGAGTGCGCCTCACTGCGATACGTTGTCCATTTTTGTACTGCATCCGCCGCAGTGAATTTCGGGCGGGCAGGGTTTATAACAATTTCCGAACAATTCTAACAAAAACAGGGGAGAAATGCAAGCATTTTAGGCTGGCTAAAGGTGAGTCGAAGCAACGATGCGTTATCATGACGGCTTTTGATGCGAAGCGGTGAGATTGATAGACTTGCTGAAGTAAAACGCTTGTGCTGAGCGTGATGATCCGAATTATTCAGGAGAGATAGCGAACGTTATTAACAACTGCGGTGGTGCATATAGGATATTTTTTGAAACACCAGCTGCTGATCTGCCTGCATCTGCCACACAGTGGGACGGCACAAGCACTTGGGTAAAACCTCCGGTCGCGACTCCATCTGTGAGCGGTGTTAGTTTTACGCAAACAACTGCCGGTACCCACCAAGGCAACTTAGCGTATACAGTCACTGGTTTTGAGGGAACCCTCCGTATCCGAATAGATGCAAATAACAACGGTGTATTTACGGATCCAGTTGACAGGGTTCAGCGTGTCTACGTCACGCCTGGTGCGAAAACATACGCTTTCAATGGACTAGATGGGCAAGGTAATGCTATCCCACTATCCCAGACTGTCAACTATCAGATACTGATAGATAGGGTCGGGGAGATCCATTTTATGAACGTTGACGTTGAAAATAGAAGTGGTGGTATTGAGATTCAAAGACTCAATGGTCCTTTAACGGGCAGAACAACACTTTATTGGAATGATACGTTCCTTGATACAAACCGATGTACCACTACGTCGCCATACAATGGTACGGCAGGAATAGACTCAAACGGTGGTGTTCATGCATGGGGCTTTACGGCATCTTGTCAGCAGAATGATCCAATTCCTGCGAATCGACCGTGGGGTGACATGCGCGTCATTGAGGAGTGGTCGTATGTTCCTGTCAATGTCGTTGCAGGAATGCAATTTCCCGCTAACCCTGCTATCGACACTGTGAAATCGGTAGCAAATGTAAGCCAACAAGGCTCGGATGCAAAAAGCTTTAACGTTCCATATACCGTTCAGGTAAAAAATACAGGTGATGTCATCAACTCAAATGTCCAGCTCAATGAAAATCTACGACTAACCTTTACTGATGGCAACCCGACGCTTACTATCTCTGCACCGCTGACCGTTCTTAGCGGTCCATGTACCGCTAACACCTCGTTCAATGGGGTGAGCGATACCAGACTACTCACGGGTACAGATGACCACAATCCAGGCGATACGTGCGTACTAGGATTTACAGTGAATGTTACATACGCGAACATTTCCGATATTCCTACTGACGCCCAGGACAACACTGTCTTTGCAAGTGCTATTAGCACTGCGGGTCCTAACCCAGGGTATACCTTCACTGGTGGTACTCCGGTGGAACCGGCTGGAGTTACGGTAACTGATCTTTCTACCGACAGTCCTACGTTGCCTACGGGTCCGAACGCTGACACGCCAACTCCAACCCCCGTTCGCTTCCCACGTCCTGAGCTCAACAGCAATGCAGATACAGGAACGCTCTCTCGAACCGGTGTTAGCTTGTTCGTAGTTATGGGCGGAAGTATTGCAGTTGTCGCAGTAGGTGGCGGACTTATCGCACGACGATATTTCTAAACGATGCAATGGATAGTGAGCTAGTATTTGCTGAGCACTACTAGCTCACGTCCAGTGATTTGATCGTCGCGACGATATATGAGTTGTTCGTTTGAGGCATGTTTGAACTTCAGGCGTTCATATCCTAGTGAAGTTAAATCGTCTAGAAGCGGAAGGTGATAGACATCTGCTTTCATGTACCAGGCAGGCATTGCCACACAGAGTCGAGCTCCTTTTTCTATCTGTGGTGCAATGCTTTTCAAAAATCCCCGCATAATTTCGTTACACTCCGAGATAATATCTTGTAGTTTTTCTTTAGGCGGCGTTTGCCCACCGAGGGGTTGACCGAGGTAGCCCTCGCAGGCCACGACGTCAAGTGGTTGACGCCAAATATGATCGGTTGCATCTGCCGTTTCTACTCGATATTCCGTCGATATTGGCTGGAGTCTAGCTATAAGCCACTGAAGATTTTTTTCTGAGAAATCAACCATCTTTTCGCTTTTATCGGTGCCGTATGCAAAATATCCCATCAGCATAGCTTCCTGGAGGACGACTCCTGTACCGCAAAATGGATCAAGTACAACAGCATTTTTTTCGGGCGAGGTAAGGTTGATGATAGTTTGGGCAAGTTTAGGCGGGAGCATACCGACGAATGTGTCGCGTTTTGGACGGCCACGGTCGCGAAGCGTATAGCTGTCGATATCTTGAACATCAGTGAGCCGGGCGATAGTAGTAGTTTTTCCGTCGGTTGCGATGATCAGTTCATACCCTTGTTTTCCAGCGAGCTTGTTATGTAAACTCTGGGCACTTGAAAGTGCATTTGTGGTGTTCGGTGTAACGCGTACTGAATGTCCGTGGGCACGCAAAGCCTTTTTTAGCGATAGGGCATGGGCATTTTGTTTACTAACGGGCAGGTTGAAGCCATAGAGACTGACGCCTATCTGAAGCTTTCCGGTCGTATTTTCAAGCCGGAGCGGCATGTTTTTTGTTGCCCAAGCAAATGCCCGTGGCAGGTTAACGCCATCAAAACTATAGCTCACCGAGCCTATCTTGCTGCTGCCGCCAAGTCGGGAAAAATCAACACCGGCATCAACCAAGGCGCATTCATCACCAAATGGCGTTACCGCACCGGCTCCGTACAGCGCTTCGAGTTCCGCCAGTCCGATGGCCGGTTGTCGTCCTAACACACAGATATTCATTCTGTTTTCAAGTATACTAGAACTATGTCTTTTAAGACCTGGTTAAACTTGCTGACTGTCGTCATACTCGCGATTTTACTGTGGGCGATGAGGGAGGATTTGGTTCAGGCGTTTCATCTGCTCGGAAAAGTTAACATATGGCTACTCCTACTGATTATTCCACTGCAGTTTTTGAGTTATTATGCGAGCGGTGAAGCAATATTTTCTTACCTAAAACAGCGTAAACACATGGATAACATCCATCCCTTAACCGGAATGCGCCTTGCGCTGGAGCTGAATTTCGTCAACCATATCTTACCGACTGCTGGTGTATCTGGTGCGTCATATATGACGTGGCGCCTTAGCAAACTCGGCATTAGTAGCGGACGGGCAACGCTCGCACAGGTCGTCAGGTTCGTCGCAGTTTTTTCTTCGTTCATTATCATGCTTATGGCGGCCGTGCTGTTTATCACGCTCGATACCGGTGTTAATCGCTTTTTGATTTTGACTAGTTCTGGGCTACTGACAGTTATCATCGTCGGTCTGATGGTGCTCTGGTATATCTTGGATAGCGAGCGACGGCTACAGGCGTTTTCTCGAAAAGTTGCGGGTGCAGTCAACTGGTTGGCGCGTACCATTGCCAGACGGAAAAAAGACGTATTGCAAACCAACGTCGTTAAAAAGTTTTTTGATGAGCTTCAGGATGACTATCATGCTCTAAAAGCACAACCACGGCTGCTCGTAAAACCATTTATCTGGGGAGTGATTTTTAACCTGACTGAAGTCAGTTTGTTCTTTTTCACGTTCCTGGCGCTCGGTACGTTTGTGAATCCTGCGGCTATACTCATCGCTATAGGAGTTGCGGCACTCGTAGGAACATTTTTCGTGACCCCTGGGGGGGCAGGCGGATACGAAGCAGCAACTGTCCTCGTTCTGACTATCGCTGGTTTCAAGGGCGCCACTGTACTTGCTGGTGTTTTGCTTGCTAGGGTCATCCTCATTGTGCTGACCATAGCATCAGGTTATTTGTTCTATTATTTAGCACTCAAAAAATATGGAAAACACCCAGCCAGTTCTTAACGTCTCAGACGCTATTGCCGTTATAAATCAGACGCTGGAATATGCGTATCCCTCCATTGTCGTGCAGGGTGAAGTATCCTCGTTCAAGGTGAACCAGGGGAAATATGTTTTTTTTGATTTGAAGGATGAAAGCGGTACGCTCAACTGTTTCATGTCGCTTTTCCAGCTACGGACACAGATCGAGGATGGAATGCGTGTTCAGGTAGTCGCTGTACCGAAACTTACCGCGTGGGGGCGTTTTAGCCTGACGGTTCGTTCAGTAGAGCCCGTCGGTGAAGGCAATATAAAGCGAGCATTTGAGCTTCTTCATAAGAAGCTGCAGGCTGAAGGATTGTTTGACGAGGCACGAAAACGACAACTTCCGCAGATGCCCGCACGCATCGGCGTTATCAGCTCGACTCAGGCGGCCGGCTATGCCGACTTTGTTAAAATCATCTCCGAAAGGTGGGGTGGTGTTGAACTTGTTGTTGCGCATACGCTTGTACAGGGCGTCGATGCACCGAACCAGATGATACGAGCGCTGGAGTATTTTAATTCGATGGCCGAACCTGTCGAGATTGTCGCGATTTTACGCGGAGGCGGTAGTGCCGACGACCTAGCGGCGTTCAACGACGAGCCGCTGGTGCGTGCAATAGCTTCGAGCCGCATCCCGACGATTGTTGGTGTCGGGCATGAAGTCGATACCACCCTTGCGGATTTAGCTGCCGATGTCCGGGCAGCAACACCGAGCAACGCAGCGCAAATCATCGTACCTGATAAACGTGAAGTTCATCGACAAGTTAAAGCTGATGTGTTTCACATGGGTAATGCTATAGAGTCATATGTTCAGCGGTTATCACATGATAAAGAAACATTACGACAAGGGCTTTGTAGCCAGATGGATGAATATCAACGACGTTTGTCTCAGCGATTCAGCGAGCTTCAGGCGGTGCTTGTTCATCTGAACCCTCGCACAGTGCTCCGACGCGGCTACGCGATCGTTCTCGACAAGGATGGTTCGGTTGCGCGGCAGATTAGTGTCGGGGAGACGATTCAGGTAGAAACCCATACAAATCTAATAACAGCAGGAGTCACTCATGTCACAAAAAAGCATTCAGAATAAACTAACCGAACTGCGGGAAATAGTAGAGAGTTTTGACGACGAGGAACTCGACGTCGCCAAGGCGCTTGAGCAGTTCGAAGCAGGTGAAAAACTAGCGCGGGATATTGAGAAAGATCTTTCCGAGCTTAAAACGCGCGTCACTGTTCTGAAAGAGAAGTTCGACTCGTAGTATGTTTTTTCTCTATAGTATCGGCGGGATATTTTTCGTTTTCTTCATGCTCATCGTGTTCCGGGGTGCACCATATGTGCCGACAAAACGCCGAGATGTTGAACACATTTTTTCGATGCACCGGTTCACGAAGGCGGATTTGCTGGTGGACCTCGGGTCCGGAGACGGGAGGTTGTTGCGTGCAGCAGCTGAGCGCAGTATCAGAAGCGTCGGGTACGAACTAAATCCGGTGCTCGTCGCGATTTCGATGTTACGCTTGCGTAAACACAGTGAGTTTGCGAGGGTAAAAATAGCTGATTTTTGGCTAACCTCGTTACCAGCCGAAACGTCAGTGGTTTTCGTGTTCTTGGCGACACCATATATGAAAAAGCTTGATAATCTGCTACTACGTCATGTCAATAAATATCAAACGAAAATCATCCTTGTCAGTTATGGGATGGAGATCCCTGGCAAAAAACCGAATAAGATAGACGGCTCGTTTCTGGTGTATCGGTACAAAGCATAAGCCTTTACAGGGAAGTGTGAGTTGCCTATACTTTGAAGTAATCATGAACACAAATTCACAACGCGGTGCAGTCAGCCCACTGCTGGTAGCGAGCATTATCTTGAGTCTAGTGTGTGCTGGTCTGGCAGGGTTTGGTGTCTGGGCGTTCATGAACTACCAGGACTACAAAAACAATGTGGATCCAAAGATAGCTTCCGCAGTCGAGTCGGCAAAAAATACTCAGAAGGCTGAGTTGGAAAAACAGTTCATCGAGCGCGAAAAACAACCGTATCGTCAGTTTAGCGGCCCAGATGTCCTCGGTCATGTGACATTTGACTACCCAAAAACCTGGAGTGTGTATATAGAAGATAACGGCGACAAAGGAACGTATGCGGCCTATTTGCATCCCGGTGTTGTACCGCCAGTTAGTACATCTACTCCGTACGCGACACGTGTTTCGATACAGGACAAAAACTACGACGACGTGCTGAAATCATTCGAATCTAACGTTAAAAAAGGCACCCTCCGCAGCAGTCCGATTTCTGTTAACAATTTTACTGGTATTCGGCTTGACGGAGAGTTTAGCAAAGAGCGAACAGGAACGACTGTGCTATTCAAGATCCGGGACAAAACCCTGTCGCTTTCAACTGATGCAGATGCGTTCAAAACCGACTTTGATAACGTTATCGTGAAGTCTCTCGACTTTAACCCGTAGTATTTCTACGCACTCCTTTGGTTGCGTAGCCCAACAGGGCTGTTATACACTGTAGTTAGTTATGAGTGTGCATGAACGAACGGAGGGCGACTGGGGCTGTTTGTCGATGCCGTCGGTTCTTGCAGCTGCTCATGAGCTCAAGGCTCCGCTGACCCTCATCCGACAGCTTTCCTATCAACTAGACCAGGCTGGTGCGCTCACTTCTGAGCAAAAAGTTGTTCAGGAGCGTCTACGGCTTACGTCTGAACGGGCACTTCGATTGGTCGAAAATATCACACGGGCGAGTCGGCTCGAGGATGCGATGTTTGCACTTGAGCCGTTGCAGGCAAGGGCAGTGTGGCAGGAAGTTGCTGCGGAAATAACGCCACTTGCAAACGGGCTTCAGCAGAATGTTGCTATTCATTTGCCAAAAAAACCGCTGCTCGTCGTGGCGCATGCCGAATTGTTACCGGCTATTTTAACTGGACTGTGTGATAATGCCATGGCACATAATCCGACAGGATCTTCACTGACCTTGAGCGCTAAACAACGAAATGGTGCCATCACGTTTTCTGTACGTGACAACGGGCCTACTATCGATAAAAAATCGTTTGAAAACCTAGCTGCACGTATTGGTCATCAACCGCAACCCCTCGGTACACGACCAAACAGTAGTGGTTTGGGCTTATGGATAGCTGGGATATTTGCGCGGGCAATGAATGCAGAGCTGTGTGCCACTAGACACCGACGTGGCGGTATGACGTTTTCGCTCCATGTGCCTATCTCAACCCAACTGAGTCTACTATGAAGCCGTACGTTTTGTTGATTGAAGACGACCAGTGGCTGGCGGAGAGCTACCAGTCCGTTCTTGCCGCCAACGGCTACAACGTGGCGGTTTTTTCTTCGGCGCATATGGCGATGCAGGAGATGGAAAACAAACTCCCGGATGTCATCATTGCTGATATTATGTTGGGCGACCATAACACCTTCACACTATTTCATGAGCTGCAAAGTTACGCCGACACAGCAACAATCCCAATTATTGTCTGTACGGGAGTCGACGCAGGAGAGTTCGAAACGGTCAATCTCGCAAGTTATGGTATCGTGAGCCTACTTAATAAGAGTACGGTAACGCCAGAAATGCTCGTTTCGACGGTAGCCGAGCATCTCGATATACAAAAAAGCGGAGTCAGCTCGTGAAACCGATACGCACGAAAGCTATCGTACTCAGGCGGACAAACTATGCAGAAGCCGACAGAATACTTCAGCTGCTGACAGCTGACTACGGCAAACTGAGTGTTATCGCAAAAGGCGTTCGTCGGGAAAAGAGCAAGCTCGCTGGAGGTATCGAGTTGTTCGCCGTATGTGACGTTTCCGTCATTCCTGGAAAAGGCGAGATGGGTACGCTGACAAGCTCGCGACTGGACGTTTTTTACTCGCATATAATCGAAGAATACGAGCGTCTTCAGTTTGGTTATGAAGCGATCAAACAAGTCAGTATGACGACGGAGACGGTGAATGACCCAGCATATTTTGAGTTGCTAAAAACGACCTTTACTTCACTGGATGATGCCGCGCTCGATGTGCGGATTATTGCGTCGTGGTTTTGGCTGCAGCTGGCAATACTGGGTGGTGTGGGGCTGAACCTCGCAACTGATGAGAACGGGATGAAGCTAGTTGAGGAAAGTCGGTATGATTTTGATGAGTCTGAAATGCATTTTGTCTACCGGGAAAATGGTCGTTTTAGCACGGACCACATAAAACTGCTGAGAATCTTAAGCGCGCAACCGCCGCATGTTGCATCTCATGTGACAGGTGCTAATGATTTGATAGGTGACTGCCTGTGGCTATCCGAACGCAGTTACGCACACTGATAAATTAAAAAGCCCCAACCCGCGCATACCGCTCACCGATGGTTTCGGTGGCAAAATGCGGGTTGGGGAACGACCAACGTCATGCGATCTCCCGAGTCGCATTGTACTGCTCATCAGCAAAACGAAGAAGCAGGCTCACGGGCAAGTCGCCATCCGGATCAGCGAACGCAATGAGATTGCTTGCACGAGAAGCCGCCCGGTGGGCAAGCTTGCGGTAGTGCATGATGTCTTCCATGGGTAGAATCCCGGGGTTGAGCTCGAGCAGTTTGCTGAATCGGTAGCTGGTAGCCAGGTTCAGAGCCGCTTCGATAGCACCGCCGGTTCGTTGGTTGCGAAGCATCTCGTTCCGCAGTCGGGGAATGCAATCCGCGTAGTGCGCCAGTTGTGACATGGCGGTAGCTTGTCGGATGTTGTTCACCAGGGAATAAACCCTGTCGAACAACGTATCGTATGACATGTTTTGTTCCTCTCGATAGAAATGTGCGTAGTCGTATAGTACTATTAAAGATTCATTTAGTAATTTTGTCAATATATGAAGATTCGGCAGGCGCGTTTGCTTGACGCGCGCTGCCGAATCTCGTTCTTCAGGAAAGTGCCTCGACGACATGACGCATGTCGCACTCATGTGCGGCATCGACGATTTCCCGATATTCGTCGAGTAGGTCGCTCGCCTTGTCGGCGAAGTCACTGTCGGCCAGGAGGACTATGAGATTACACAGAATCTCAGCGTGTTCTCTCCGGTCGTAGTCGTACCGTTGCCTAGCGCGGTCCCACAACTCATCTCTGATGTACTCGGAATCGACGTACGCTGCACCCAGCAACAGCAGACGAGAGGTTGTGAGTTCGTGGTCGGAAATGATGTTCGCGGCCAGCCGCGTGGCAGTCATCGAGGCGAGAGAAAAATTTCCTCGGCTCAAGTGTCGCAAGATACGATCAAAAACTTCACAGTATTTTTCATCATGGATCATGGGGGATGAGCCTCCTTCAGATAGGAAAGAACGAGATAGAGTTATTTTAGAATAAAACATCATATAAAGCAATACTTAACAGAGACGAACTGTGCTACAATACTCACATATGAGCAAAGAGACAAAACTAGAAGATATCGTTAGTTTATGTAAACGTAGAGGGATTATATATCAGGGGTCAGAAGTCTACGGCGGACTGAGTGGTACCTGGGACTACGGCCCACTTGGCTTAGCGTTAAAGAAAAACATCATGAACTTGTGGTGGAGAACCTTCGTCGATGAACGCGATGACATGTATGGCGTCGATGCCGCTATACTGATGAACCAGAAAGTATGGCAGGCCAGTGGTCATGTCGATACGTTTACCGACCCACTGGTTGAATGTTCAAGCTGTCATGGACGTTTCCGTGCAGACAAGCTGGACAATCCGAACAAATGTCCAACCTGTGGTAAAGAGGGATCATTTGGTGAAGCTAAACAGTTTAACATGATGTTTAAAACCAGTGTCGGCCCAGTTGCAGATGAAGTAAGTATTTCCTACCTTCGTCCTGAAACAGCACAAGGTATTTTTACGAACTACAAAAACGTCGTCGATAGTTTTTATCCTGACCTGCCATTTGGTATAGCCCAGACTGGAAAAGCGTTCCGTAACGAAATAAGCCCTCGTGACTTCGTGTTTCGTTCACGTGAGTTTGAGCAGATGGAAGTTGAGTATTTCGTGCATCCTGAGAAATGGGAAGAAGCGTTCGAACAATGGCGAAGTGATATCGCAGCATTTCTCGAAAAACTCGGACTGCCAAAAGAAAAAGTCCATGAAGTTGAAGTGCCCGAAGAAGACCGTGCACACTACAGTAAACGAACTATCGACTATGAATTCGCGTTTCCACATGGAAATGACGAGCTGCTCGGTCTGGCATACCGCACCGACTTTGACCTCTTGAACATTCAGAACGCCAGCAGAAAAAATATGGAATACACAGTAAAGGGGACGAACGAGCGCTTTGTTCCGCACGTTATCGAGCCGAGTTTCGGTGTCGAACGAGCGCTGATGGCAGTCCTAACGAGCGCCTACCGTGAGGACGAAGTAAATGGCGAAAAACGAATCTATCTCGCTTTACCAGAGCATCTCGCGCCGATTCGCTATGCCGTCGCACCGCTTCTAAAAAACAAACCTGAGCTCGTTGAAAAAGCACGTCAGGTTTACAAAAATCTGTCAGAAAAATACCCCGGCCGTGTTATGTGGGACGACAACGGTAACATCGGCAAACGCTACCGTCGACAGGACGAGATTGGTACGCCCGAGTGTATGGTCATCGACTTTGACACACTCGAGGATGATACGGTAACAGTTCGTAACCGCGATACAACAGAGCAGAAACGAGTGCCCACAAGCAATCTGGGGTAGCAGTTACAAAGCTCTCCTGGAACACCATGCAGGAGGACACTTTGTCTACAGCACAAAATATGTGTATAAAAAACCGTCACTGATCACCATTTGTTCAACCTACAATTCGTTATAGGCAGAACAAATGTCCGGTAGTCTAATACTACACTACCGGAAGAGCTACTGCGTAAAATACTTTTCTCCGTTGCCCTATGGCTGATTGCTCATGCATTTGCGTCTAGTGCGTTCTGTGCAATAGACTCCTTTCTAAACTGTTCTAATTAGTTGTAGTAAAGGTTTGCTTCTACGATATGACTAGTATTTCCTAATTGGTCTAGCCAGTAGAGTTCAATATCGAAGTCTGGTGCAGGGAATTGCTTTTCTAGTCGTGCTAGTTTTGCATACATGCTCCAGGCTGTGTTGACACTTTTACTCGTAACTTTATTTCCTGAAGAATCGAAAACATCGATCCTGTATCGTAGGTTATTGTTTTTCATAATACGGTTAACTCCAATCATATATAGAGCCGAATGGATCGATTACTTCTCCAGAAAAGGCAAACAGCTGCAACGGATACGTATTCCGCAGTAGATGGTAAGGTGCTTCTCGGAGACGTAGTCTCAACAAAACGGTAAATAATATAGTAATAAATAACTAAAGTTTGTCAAGTAAAATGCCCGCGCTAGAAACCCAGCGCGGGCAGGGCTTGAACTGAAGTTCAAGCGTGGTGAGGGAGATGCAGTACCTAGCGAACAGGCTGACCCATCTTGCAGCCGTAGCTGCAGGACTTGTGCCATCCCTGATCACAGGATGCGCAGTCGCGTTCGCAGGTGCAGCCGTACGTTTCGGTACGAGACCTACGATGTCGCGGCGGACGTCCGGGCTGACCCGTGGGCGTGAAGCTGAAACGGCTCCAGTCCCAGTTCCTAGGCCGTTCGTAGCCCAGTGCTTTGAAGTACTGCCATGCAAGCGACGCTTGCATCTGCACGTTGCCTCGCTGGGCCCTGTACAGGTTTTCCTCGATGACGTTCAGGGTACAGGTTTCGTACCCTGGGTAGGCGACCTCGTAGCGCTCGCGCGGTTTCGGTGCCAACCACACCACCTCCTAACATAAAAGTACGAGCAAATCTTGCCGATAAATTCATTATAGCATAAACATATAGTATAGTCAATATTAAGTAAAACGCTATATATAGCGTTTATGCAATAAATTCCTATATAAAAAACTATATATAGTGTAATAAGTATGAAAGAAATATTGTTATACAGCAGTGAAAATGCTATAATAACAGTGCTTTCACCGCGGAAGCGAAAAAGAGAGTAGGTGGTAACAAATGGTTGGCTGGGAAGCTGCCTTGTATGTGATTAGCTTCGGTGTCATGATTTTTCTGATGTCTGGTTTGCCGGATGTTCTGGCAAAACATTCGGAGAGTAAGGTCAAGGTAGCAGAAGCGAACGCACGTGCCGAACAGGCAAAGCTCGAGCAGATGAAGCTCGAACAAAAACGTCACCAAGCGTGAAACGTTGCCCGTCAGGGGAGAGGACAGTCACGTCCTCGCCCTGGCGGGTTTTCAATATTCACAAAATGAAAAGCCCGCGCATGTTTCAGCACGGGCAGCCGTTCTCGGCCAGCGAGTCTACGCATAGACTGGGGTGAGCTGCTCGATGAGCATGCAGGGGAGTTGCTGAGCGACGTGCTCGATAGCCCTGCGCTCGTCACATAGCAGCGTCAGGTAGGACATCGGCGCACCTCTCTCGAGACAAAGGTACATCCGCCGTTCGTCGAGCGTACCGCCGAGCTCGTCCAGGTTCAGCGCCGAACCCAGCGCTTCTCGCTGTGCCATGTCGGGGATCGCATCTACCGCCATGACAAGCATTTCGTTGAACCTGTCCAGGTCGGTTGCGCCGAACACGTTTGCGGCATACGCAAAACTGTCTTCGTCGAACACTCCCGCCCCTTGGCACAATAGCCAGAGGGCCTTGATGTGGACTGTCATCACTCTCCTCAGAGTTTCTCGTAGGTTTTTAAGAACAGCATTAGATAAAATATAACAATAACTAAATTAAGTCAATAAGGGTATAATAACGGAATGACTGAAGGAATCATAAAAACTCAAACTCCCGATGGGGAGCGAGTAGACCATCTTTTTCGAGTGTCGCTAAAGGCGTATGTCGAAAATGACGAAGGAGAAGTACTTGTTGTAAAAGAAGCGGGCAGGGAATGGTGGGATTTGCCCGGAGGCGGCATGGATCATGGCGATACGTTCCAGTCGGCGTTGGCGAGGGAGTTAGAAGAAGAGATAGGGTATCGAGGTGATTTCACCTACGAGATACTGGACGTTGATGACCCGCATCCGCTTCGGGGAATCGATGTGCTGCAGACTCGTCTGGTGTTCCGTGTGACACTACGTCAATACGAGCCTATAAGTGGTGCTGACGCTGATGAAGTTGCTTACATGAATCCGAAGAATTTTGAAAACAGTATAGACCCGGCCGAACAGAAAATTATGGATTATTGGCGAAAAGCGAGAAAGTAATAATGTATCAAAAAACTGAACTACTACTCCCAGAGAATATGCAGTACAACAGCACTGTAAAAGATTATTGTGACGTCGTCCAAGAGTTTTTGGATAGCGTTATAGAGCGACAAAACGGCGATGTAATCGATATTGGCTATGAACTGAACGCACCTCATATGACCGTGCTTGAGCTATCCGATGCGCTGACACACCTCGCTTACCCCGATATGGCCGAAGAGCAACATACTGATGCTCGATCTGCGCTGTACCGAGGAATGTTGTTTGGTTTGCAGGTTTCTAACAAGATAGAAAATATAACGGTGCATTCGTTCGCACTGGGCACGTATTTTGAAGAATGTGATGGACCCATCATGGATAAGATAGTAACTGAAGTAGGGGAATATCTTTGGAGTCGACCAGCGCTCGAGCAACTTATCAGCATGTACTCAGCGAGCGTTGTTCCCCATGGGCGTTTTGAGCATCTAGCGGAAGTTGGTGCAGGTTTCATGCTCATGCTCAACGAAAGGGCTGAAGGCGAGTTGTATCTCGAATACGCTTCGATGAATGCAGCAGTAGAAGATCTCGAAAGTCTCTAGAGTGATATAAGACGACTTTCGTCCCGATGGAAAAACTGGGTTGTTTTAACGTATACTGTGATAGATAAAAGAGAGGAACGATATGAGAAATACGCCGAAATGGCTGAGGGTGTTGATACCGACTGTTCTGATTTCTATGTGGTTCGCTGTGGCGGGTCTAGGGGGTCCGTATTTTGGCAGGATAGAAGAAGTTTCAGACATTGACCTGGCAGCATTTTTACCGGAAAGCACGGAAGCGACGAAGGTAAATAGCGAACTGGAAAAATTCCGTAGTGAAAAAACAATCCCCGCTATCATGTTATTCAGCGCAAAAGATGCGGCGATTGACGATAAGGATGCCGAACAAATAAATGTTGCGACAGAAAACCTTACCAAAATAAAAGGTGTTGAGGGGACTGTCTCGCCAAGTATCGTTTCCGAAGACAAAAAAGCCGCACTAGTCATACTTCCCGTGAACCCAGAGGAAAGTATCAAGGAAGTTTTGTCTGATGTGCGCGGTTCGTTAAACAAATCGGAAATCGGGAACACGACATATGGTATCACTGGTCCGGCAGGTTTTGCGGCGGATTTGAATAAAGCGTTTGCCGGCATCGACGGGCTACTGCTCATCGTCGCCCTGTCTGTGGTGTTCGTGATTTTACTGATCGTGTACCGCTCCGTGCTGCTGCCCGTCATTGTACTGGCTAGCAGTATCTTTGCGCTGAGCGGCAGTATCCTGGTGGTGTGGTGGCTTGCAAAACTCGATATCATACAGCTGAACGGGCAGGTGCAAGGAATTCTCTTTATTCTTGTTATCGGTGCAGCGACTGACTACGCGTTACTGTACGTTTCACGTTACCGAGAAGAACTCTATAGGCATCGTAGTAAATGGGTGGCGACACACGCAGCGATGCGAGGAGCACTGGAGCCTATAATCGCAAGCGGAAGCACGGTTATCATCGGCTTGATGTGCCTGCTGTTGAGCGACCTAGAGTCGAATAAAGCGCTCGGACCGGTTGGTTCACTCGGCATCGTAATGGCCATGCTCTCCAGCCTAACGTTCTTACCGGTAATTCTTTACGCACTCGGACGGGCGAGTTTTTGGCCGGTACGTCCGAAATATTCGAAAGCCGCCCTGCAAGAGCACGAAGCAAAACTCAAACGTGGTTTTTGGCAACGAGTAGGAAACTTTGTCGACAAATACCCACGACCAATTTGGATAGCCTGTACGATACTCCTGGCCGCAGCCGCCTTCAACTACACAAATCTTCGCGCTGATGGTGTAGACCAGAGCAAGCTCATCATCGGTGCATCTGAAGCCCGTGATACCCAAACTGAACTGAACAAACATTTTCCGGACGGGGCAGGTAGCCCAGCATTTATCATAACTTCCGAATCAAACTACCTGAGAGTGGCATCTGCCGTTGAGAAAACAAAAGGTGTCGATACAGTCAATGCTGTCGCAGCTGGCGTCGATAGCGGGTTTAGGCCGCTGGGAAAACAAGAAGCATCGATCAAAGACGAGATACGGGCTGAAGTCGAGAAAAAACTCTCAGACCAAAAGGCTGAGCTGGAAGCCCAAATGGGTCCGTATGCGGCATTCGCTATCGACCAACTTCCTAGTGTCGAGTCGATAGTTGATGAAGCCTACCCATTTAAAGATGCAAAAGTAACTGTGGTTGAAAACGAAGTATTGTTGCAGGCAACACTGACGGATTCTCCTGATAGCGATGCTGCGAAGGCAACTATCGAGCGGTTACGAACTGTTGTCAGGGAAGTAGATACAAATGCGATGGTTGGCGGTGCTACTGCGATACAGCTCGATACGAATAACGCATCTATCCATGATCGTCGTATCATTATCCCAACTGTTCTCGCTGCAATTACGATCGTACTGATGCTACTGCTTCGCTCAATCGTTGCTCCTGTACTACTGCTTTTGACAACAGTACTTTCATTTGGAGCTGCTGTAGGTGTGGCTGCATGGCTGTTCAACGATTTTTGGAATTTCCCAGGTGCTGACCCTTCCGTGATACTCTATGGGTTCGTGTTCTTGGTTGCACTCGGCATCGACTATAACATTTTCCTGATGACACGGGTTCGAGAAGAGGTTATCAAAGTAGGAACGCGTAAAGGCGTTATCAAAGGGCTTGTCGTAACAGGTGGCGTCATCACTAGCGCCGGTGTTGTTCTGGCGGCTACGTTTGCAGCACTGAGCGTGATACCTATCCTGTTTCTCTTCCAGCTAGCATTTATCGTTTCGTTCGGCGTGTTACTCGACACATTCATCGTCCGATCACTGTTAGTTCCTGCACTCATCCGTGATATTGGCGCGTTCGTATGGTGGCCGTCTAAGCTACGCAAAAAACAATAAAAGTATTATTACATTGGGGAGTATAATTTCATGTGGATGAAAATTAATCGGAACTCTCTTTACCTTGCTGCAGATGCACTGTTGTTGATATTGATTGGATTAGCATGGAAAAGCGTAGGTAATGCCAGCGACACTAACCTGGAAATAGCCTCTCTTCTTGGCATCGTTGCGTTTAATTTTATGTGGACGCACTATATGATGGATATTGTTGCTTCGCGAGGAAAGTATGCTAAACGCAATTGGCATTATTATTTGTCTCGTGGTGTGGTGCTCGTTGCGCTACTAGCGCACCCACTCATCGTCAACTGGTATCTTTTCAGTAACAATTTTGGTTTGCCACCTCGGAGTTACGAAGCGTTACTTGGTGCGCTGGCATGGGTGGTAGCGCTCGGCCTAGTAGCATTGCTTGCATTTCTGTCATTCGAAGCGAGGAAATATTTTAAAAAATATTCTCGAATCATTCATCATGCGAATATTGCCGCGATGTTTCTCGTTCTCATACACGGCTTTTTGATAGGAATGGTGATGATGAAAACATGGTATGTATGGGTATGGTGGGCGCTACTGGTTGGCTATATCGCTATCACATATATTAGTTACAGCAGATATTATGCGACTATGCCAAGACGGCTCAATGCGGCGTATGGGGTAGTAACGATCTTTGCAGTTGCGTCGATAATGGCTGGTATTTTTTCAATGTCATCGACTCACGCTGACCGGCCTAAGCAGCCATCACGCGTGTCAGATAATAAACGTAGTATGCTCTCTGTAACTCCTCAGGAGCTAGCAAAAAACAATGGCCTAAACGGTGCGAAATGCTGGGTCGCTGTTGAAGGAATCGTCTACGATGCGTCACATAACGGGCAGTGGCGGAATGGTATACATATCCCTTCAGGTGGAATGGCAAAATGTGGCTATGATCTGACAAGTGTTATTGCTCGATCTCCTCATGGCAAGGGTGTCCTAAGTGTGCTACCTAGCATCGGTAAACTGCGATAATTGTTCGCGTATAATAAAACGGAACGAATAAACCGTATGAGAATGTTAGAAACCGTTTGGCATAGATGGCTCCGTGTACCATACACGCTTCATGTTTTTCATGAAGTAAAAGTGCAGAAGGCTCGTGCAACGCTGGTGCTGCTGCATGGTATCGGGAATTCATCGCACTCATGGAATGATGTCGTCGATCTGTTGCCGGATGATTTACCGGCGAATATCCTCGCGATTGATTTACTTGGATTCGGTGAGTCGCCTCAGCCGGACTGGGCGGTGTACTCTGCGAAGACGCAGGCACGTGCAGTGATAAAAACGTTGCTCATGCGTGGCATTAACCAGCCGGTCATCGTCGTGGGGCATTCGATGGGAGCGCTTGTCGCTATAGAGTTTGCGAAACGGTATCCACTTGCTTTGCAGTCACTTCTGCTGTGTAGCCCACCAATTTATAACGTTGACACGAGCGATGATAAAAAGTTTTTTCCTGCACGCGATGAACAGCTTCGGCGGCTGTACGAATTCGCTATCAAGAACCCTGATAATATCGTTAAATTTTCGCAACTTGCTAGAAAATATAAAATACTCAACCCGCATTTTGATGTCGATCATCTTAACGTCGATAGTTATATCGCAGCTCTTCGAACAAACATTTTAAGCCAGACATCGTTACGTGACATCATCGAGATAAAGAAGCCGGTGCATATAATGTACGGAACCCTTGATCCGTTTGTGAATGCAAGTAACCTGAAAAAAGTCGCCGATGCCTCTCAAAAAATTACACTCTCGCGTTTTATTGGCGGACATGAGATAGTCGGTCGCTATGCCAAAAAGGTTGCGAAATTCATTTCCGATCAACTGGAGCCAGTTACGTAAATGGACCAAGAGCTGGCGCTAGAGATTTTACATGCTGGTCATAATGTATTGCTAACTGGGCCGGCGGGTTCCGGAAAAACGTATGTGCTGAACAGGTTTATAAAAGGTGCGAAACGTGAGGGCAAGCATGTTTCAGTGACTGCTACCACAGGACTTGCAGCCACGCACCTTGGGGGAACAACGATTCATAGTTGGAGTGGAATTGGGGTTAACGACGTCCTAGCTGAAGATTTCGAAGATTATCTACTGAAAGGTCGACGGGATATTATCGAAACAACTGACGTACTTGTCATCGATGAAATATCGATGCTTCATGATTTTCGACTCGATATGGTTGATACGGTATGTCGAGCAGTGCGGGATGACGAGCGACCATTTGGTGGAATACAAGTAGTGTTATGCGGAGATTTTTTCCAGCTTCCGCCGATTAACCGTGATAAAAACAGGCAGGGTGGATTTGTCACGGAATCAAACGTATGGAACGAGCTTGATCTGGTTGTATGCTACCTCGACGAACAACACCGTCAGGACGATGAAGAGTTTTTAGAAATACTGAACGCCCTTCGTAAAGGCGACGTTCGTCAGCGACATGCAAAGGCGCTCTTGGGGCGTGTTCAGGAGCATGCTGATGATTCTTCAGTGACAGAACTGCATACAGTGAATATCGATGTTGACGTTATCAATCAGCAGCGTTTATCACGACTACCAGGTGACATTCACTACTATGAGATGACGACCACGGGTGCAGAAAATTATGTCCTGCGTCTAAAAAACGCCTGTTTAGCACTCGAGCGGTTAGCCCTCAAACAGGGGTGTCTCGTCATGGCGATAAAAAACAGTCCGGAACGTAAATATGTTAACGGTAGCATTGGTACGGTTGTCACTTTTGATAAAACGACAGGATATCCGGTTGTGGAGTTTCAAAATGGACGTACCGTGTTGATGCAGCCCGAGAGTTGGGAACTTCGTGATGGTGATAAAAAACGGGCAGGGTTAAACCAGATACCACTTCGCCTAGCATGGGCAATAACAGTGCATAAAAGTCAGGGAATGACGCTGGATGGGGCAAGAGTAGACCTTCGAAAAGCCTTCGTTGAAGGAATGGGTTATGTTGCACTCAGCCGGGTGCGTCGCTTAAAACATCTGAGCCTAGTAGGAATCAACCAAATGGCGCTTCGCGTTAGTCCGGCAGCGCTTGCTATCGATGCTCGCCTGAGGGGGCAATCAGCTGAAGCATCAAACCAACATAAAGCGCTTCGAAAAAAAGCAGCAAAACGCATGAAAGAAGAAAAAAAGCAGTCAAAAAAAGCATCGAGCTGGAGTGAGCGACTCGAAAAAATGCGCGAAAAACATCCCAATGCTTACCGAGCATGGACGAAGGCGGATGATGCTCTTCTGACAGAGAACTTTCAAAATGGCAAAGATATTTCGACACTGTCGAAACTACTCGGTCGACACGAACGCTCAATCATCCTTCGACTCCAGAAACACTTCGGTGAAGATGTTGTTTCCCTGTGATATTTGTCGCAAGAGGCTATATATCATGAGTGCTATAATAAAAAATATAATAAGAAGAGGAATATATCATGGCACGCAAAAAA
This sequence comes from uncultured Candidatus Saccharibacteria bacterium, assembly GCA_964581535.1. Taxonomy (GTDB): domain Bacteria; phylum Patescibacteriota; class Saccharimonadia; order Saccharimonadales; family Saccharimonadaceae; genus CAZOOW01. Next base: position 35,687 of record CAZOOW010000003.1, on the reverse strand, counting down.
GTCGTCACTGCATCTGATACAAATGAAGATGTTGTTGTAACACGAGGTGAGAGAAAAGGTGCGGTTCTCGCTGGGGCGGACTATCTACTCTCACGACTCCCTTGGTTCAAATACCGTTATGAGGGCTGGTCAAAAACGAAGCGGATCATCGTCGGCTACCTCATGTGGCTTATCGTACTACCTGTTATTCCGCTTGCTATCATGGCTGTCATGTATGTTCGTGACCCAGAGGGATTCAAAAAGAGTCCATGGTTCGCGATCCTGTCTATCATTACCGTTGCTTGGTTTGGTGCAGGGCTAGGGTATGTTAACAGCCAGAGCCCGTATGAGACGGCTGATGGTAAAGTAACGAAAGGATCGCAGGCACATGTTCGCGACCTAAGCCAAAGTGAGCCGACTGAGGGCAGGAAGTTTATTAACTGTACTGATGCGTTCAATCACCGGGTATTCGACATACCTCGCGGTGATGCATCTTACGAGGCACGGCTTGATCGCGATAGCGATGGGCTTGCCTGCGAAAGATAAGATAGCAGTATGGGTTTTTGGAACGGGCTCGGCAAACTGATAAGCGGAAAGCCGGTGTTTGACACCTCAAGCCCTGAGGATGCAAAAAACGCGTGGGACGATGATGCACCGACGGTTGACTATGCTGAGGAACGGGATGCAAAGCGACAAGAACATGCGGGTAACACCGCCGTATCACTTTATGATGCAAACGGTAACAAACAGATACCTGAAGCGGGAGTCAGCAGAGTCAAATACATACTAAGTGGTAACGCAGTGGAGGTATGGGCGACCATTCAGAACCATTCGCAGAGTCGAGATTTGTTTTTAGATAAAATGACACTTTGTGGTCAAAAATGGGAGCTGGACTATCCGCTAGGTCCAGGGGCGGAACGTGCATTTGTTGTTTACAAAGGGTCAATTTTGAAAAATGACGGATATAAAAAAGCAGAACTTTACTACAAGGATGCAGGAACGGGTGATTATTTTAGGGCGGATCACATGGTGGAGTATGAGTATGAATCGCAAGATGGGGCGTATCATGTTAATTCGCTCGAGCTAATCCGTCCCATCAATGATATCTAACTTGCTATACTAGAGGATAGAATGCAAAAACCCGAGCTACATTTTCCGCGCCGGTTTTTCTGGGGGGCGGCGGTGAGCTCTCACCAGGTCGAGGGCGGTAACCACAACAACTGGAGTGTGTGGGAACTGGAAAATGCCAAAAGTCTGGCTAAGAGCGCCAGCTACAAACTTTCACATATGACCGTGTGGCCACACATAGAAAAACAAGCAACAGACCCTGACAATTACATTTCCGGTCAGGCAATCGACCACTACAACAGGTACAAGGTTGATATTGCTATCGCAGCCAAGCTCAATCTGAACGCCTTTCGGTTCAGTATTGAATGGTCGCGCATCGAGCCTGAGGAAGGGGTCTGGGACATAAAAGCAATCGAGCATTATCGTGACTATATCCAAGAAATAATCAAAAACGGCATGGAGCCGATGATGACGTTGTACCACTGGACAGTGCCGGTATGGTTCGTCAAAAAAGGCGGTTTTGAAAAGAGTGGAAATATAGAGTATTTCATTCGTTTCGCAGAAAAAGTTATCGACGAATACTATAAGGACATTAGGTACATTACCTCGATTAACGAACCCGATACTGTAATGAGCCATGGGTATATAACGCTCGACCATCCACCGCAGAAGCGCTCAGCCCTAAAAGCATTGTTAGTCTATCGGAATCTTCTCAAATCACATAAACGTATATACCGGTATGCTCATAAAAAAAGCCGTCGGCTACGAGTTGGTTTCACAAAATCATATGCCTATGCCTATGCCGGGAATGACTCGCTGCTCTCCAGGCTATCATCCCGACTGGATGCAAGAATTCGGGATGATTTACCGATCCGCTACGTGCGACGACAGCTGGATTTCATAGGGATGAACTACTATTTTTCTGACAGATATATCGGGGCAAAGATCGAGAACCCGAACGAAAAAGTTAATGACCTTGGCTGGGACATGCAGCCAGATAATATCTATCATGTACTAATGCGCCTAAAGAAATGGCGTAAACCGATACTTATCACCGAATCAGGTGTTGCTGACTATAATGACCAATACCGGCAGTGGTGGATCACCCAGAGCATCATGGGCATGCATAAAGCCATAAAGAAAAATGTTGACCTCATCGGCTATATGCACTGGTCACTTTTTGATAATTTCGAATGGGCGTACGGCAAATGGCCGCGGTTCGGCCTGGTGGCGGTTGACTATGAAAATAATATGAAACGAACTGTGCGCCCGAGCGGAATATGGTACGGCCGTATTGTTAAAAAGCTTCGCGGGGACTCATGATGAACGATCCGAAAGTCAGAGGAGCAAAGTTTGTTGTCATCGGCGGGGGAACTGGTAGCTTTACCTTGCTTAGCGGGTTGAAGCATTATGTTCGCGATATTACCGCTCTCGTTAATATGGCTGATGACGGCGGATCGACAGGACAACTGCGGGATGAACTAGGCGTTTTACCGCCGGGTGATGTCAGGCAGTGTCTCGTTGCACTCAGCGACTCACCAAAAGTACGGGAGTTGTTTAACTATCGCTTTGAAGAAGGAACGCTTAAGGGCCACGCCTTCGGGAACCTTTTTTTAACGGCGCTGGAAAAAATGACCGGAAGCTTTGCCGAAGCGGTCGAGACTGCCAGTGAAGTACTGAACATTACTGGATATGTCGAGCCGGTAACCCTGACGAATGTGACCCAATGCGCTGAAGGCCGCAACGGCGAGACGATTAAAGGCGAATACACGATTGCGTATTCTGGAGACCAGCTGAGTCAACGACCAAAGATATGGCTTGAGCCAAATGCAGAATTAAATCCGGCAGCGAAAAAAGCAATCATGGAGGCTGATGTTGTAGTGGTAGCGCCGGGAAGCTTGTACGGAAGCTTGGCTCCAGCACTTGTTGTTCCTGGGATAGGCGACGCGTTACAAGCCACAAAGGCAAAATGCGTGTATGTCGCTAATCTCGTGACGAAGCCCGGGTTAACCGACACGTTTAAAGTACATGATTTCGCGGATGAAGTTGAGCGTCTAGCTGGCGGGAAATTTTTGGATTTTGTTGTCTTTAACTCTTTGAAGCCAGGCAAGCGTCTCCTCGAGCGATATGCGGCAGAAGGCGAATATGGGGTGGAGAATGATGATGCCATGAACAGACAGCGGAATTGGCGACCCCGGGGAGCTGATATTATCGCCAAATCTCAGTGGGAGAATAAGAACGGAGCGGTTGATGCGTTGTCTGAGAAACGCAGCTATATTCGCCACGACCCCGACGCGGTAGCGAGACAGCTGATGAGGATATATTTTGCATGATATATCTCGATCTTGATCGGACGCTGTTTCAGACGTCCAGGGCAGGGGAAATATGGGACGAGATTGCTCAACTCTACCCAGAAATAAATGCAGAGAAAGCGCGCGGCGAATACGAAAATTATTTCGTTGAGTTTGGCGGCGGTCTCTACTATCACGACATATCCAAACAACTCAGTGATTATGGACTCGACCCGGTTGCCGTATATGAATCACTTCTCGAAACAGACCTAGATGATGGTCGCTTCGAGTTTCCCGGCGTCAAGGAGCTTGTCTCGCTCATCGTCGAGAAAGGCGAGGAGGTTACCGTCCTGACATTCGGCGCAGACGATTATCAACGATTCAAAGTAGCACTTTGCCCTTCGTTACAGGGAATTCCCGTGGTAACCACCCTGAGGCCAAAATATGAATTTCTCGAGAACGTCGAGTCAGGTGGATGGGTAGTGGATGACAAACCTATCGGTGATGAGATATCCGGGTTGGCAAGTTTCGTTCAGGTGAGCCTCGAAGGCATACCAGTGCCGACAACCACGTCGTGGCCGGTATTTTACAGCCTGCATGAAGTCACCATCTTTTTCGCCGACGTACTCAGCGAAGCATAAAATCTACTGCAAAAGATATTTTTCCGGATCAGATAGCTCGCTCGGGTAGGTGCTGCCGCATATAGAAACAGATTCTTCAGTAGCTTTTTTGCCAAATAACCTCCCCATTTTTCCTGGCTCAACTAACGTAACTGTTTCTTCGCGAATACCATCACATGCATCCGTCAACTTGTGATTTTCAGCAACCATGGCGATCCGGGCAGCATCGATACGATGTCTCGCTGCCATGGGGGATATACCACTATCTTTACCCGCTGTTGCCATTTCTCGGTTAGCAGCAGTGTCGAAAGCAAGTTGGCGTTCAGCCAGTCGAGGGCAGTCGGCGCACCTGCTATAGTAGGATTTATTCATGCCGATATTTTACAAGAAATAGCTTAATCCATCAATAATATAATTATATAATTGACAAAAAATAAAACTTATGCTAATATGAAAGTATGAGTACTAAAACAAAAACACTTCAGTACACAGAACAACCACCCCTCCTTAGCGATAGGGAAAACACTATCATGGCTGTGTTAGCGCTTTCGATGGGGCTCAATCTGTTCTTTTTCGTTGCTTGGTTGTTAGCTAGGGTCGGCTAGTATTCTTAAACGTACTGTAAAGAGCTTGTGGCGTAGTTATACACAGGCTCTTTTTTGTTAAACCTGTGGATAAGCGCCGAAATTAGTAGAAAATTGGAAAAAAGGTATTGCATGTGGGTAGAAGTGGGTATTATACTGTCGTTAGTGGGTAAGTGTGGGTAACACCACACCACACAAACAAAAACCACGGCACCAAAAACATTAAAAGCAATCCTCACAGTAGGAAAGGGACATGGCAACAGACTACTTTGAACGGAAGCTTGATGACAAACGGCGGTTGACGATACCGACCGAGCTTCGAGCAGAGTTCGCAGGCGGAGTAGTGATAACCCATGGATTTTCCGACTATCTGCATATGTATCCCAAAAAAGTCTGGGATACTGATGTCGAACCTGCACTGAGCGGCAATATCCTCGATGAGAGAACTGCCGATCTGAATGTTCAGTTTCGTACCGGCAAAGTCGAAACGCATCTCGACGAAAAGCAGGGAAGGATAACTCTCGAGCAGCATCTGCTAGAGTATGCGGGTATCGAACGCGACGTTGTTTGTGTTCGAGCCGGCAAATACTGGCGAGTGCGCCGGGCCGGGTAAACGTTTTTCACGCACGTTAATAGTTAGGCAGTGCACAGGTAGTACCGAGAAGTCTCGAGGTCAGCTACCTGGCAGTCAGAAGTGGCGAGTGTAACCGCTTACTTTTACACTGGAACTTTCCTCCTCAACACACACCTCCCAAAAACTCCACCTCACAAGACTTTTCTTACGAAAATTCTTACACACACAAGTCTCTCACTCTTTGTCAGTGGGCAAAACGAAGTACCGTTTCTTCACGGTACATCACACCACAACAACTCCATTGACTCTACAAAAACAAAAACATATGCGAAAATAAAAACTGACTGTCAGATAGGTGACCTCAAGATATGAGTATACATACACCACAACAACTCCAACCAGAAGATCCAAATTCGCAAGAAACAGCGAAAAAAGAGCTTCATATTCCGGTATTGCTGGACCAGGTCGTCGAGCTTTTAGCGCCACGGCCAGGCGAGTCGTATCTTGATTTAACTGCAGGATACGGCGGACATGCCCGGGCGATTATAAATCAGCTGGGAGAACATGGTACAGCAACACTTGTCGATCGTGACGAAAACGCAATCCGCGAACTTGAACATCTCAAGCAATCCGGGGTGAGTGTCGTACACGACGATTTTGGGCATTTTGCCGAGAGCCGGGTGGCTGAAGGCAAAAGCTATGACATGGTTTTAGTTGATTTCGGTGTGTCGTCACCGCAACTTGACAGGGCAGAACGAGGATTCTCGATAGCACACAACGGTCCGCTCGATATGAGAATGGATCGGCGACAGCAACGATCCGCATTGACCATCGTTAACCGGGCAACCGAAGCTGATTTGGCGCGACTCATTGTCGATTATGGCGAAGAGCGACCATCTCAAGCGGCTCGTATTGCACGGGCAATTGTTCGCAGCAGACCGCATCGTACTACCGAATCTCTTGCACTTGCCATACTGTCTACCCATCGTGGTAAACGGAGTAAAATCCACCCCGCCACACGTACTTTTCAAGCTATCCGAATCGCTGTCAACGACGAATTGGAGCAAATCGAACGACTACTTCACGTGCTCGATCGTTTAGTTGCTTCCGGTGGTCGAGTCGCCTTCATCTCATTTCACAGCCTAGAGGACAGGCTAGTGAAACACTACCTAAAAGAACAGGTTAGTGCAGGGTATGAAGCGCAATTCGAGCCACTGACCCCACAAGCGATTCAGGGTAAATTACACGACGTTCACAATCCGCGCGCACGGAGCGCAATCTTACGTGCGGCTGTGAAAAAATAAAAAGAAAGGATAGGGAAAATGCCTATCGTAGTAAAAGACGCGTCACGCGCAGTCAAAATCGACGTTCACGTCGTCAAGCCTGTACAGTAACGCACACACATTGTCCCGGCCGGCATCATGCATGGCGGCTGGGATACAAAAATATAAAAATAAAAATAAAGATTTTCTATGTCACGATACCGTTCCACCACCGGTTCGTTTTCGCCGCGCTCGGATGCCCGTTGGCGCCGAAATCAGAACACGACACGTTTCGTCGCTACGGCCACACTCGGTCCGGTTACTCATACCGTCCTAGTCGCCTTGATGATCGCCGTGCTCGGGATGATTTACCTAACGCAGGTAACGAAAACTAGCACCTATGGCTATCAGCTTAACGATTTGCAAAACAGCAGGAGTACACTGCTTGCAGAACGACAGGAGCTGGAAAACGAAAACGCACGTCTTCAAGCACTTGAACGCGTCAAAAACAGTAGCGTTGCCGCCCGGATGAGTACCCCGAGCAGCGTCGAATACGCAACAAACTAAAAAACAAACACTATGTCATTAATCGCGCAGGTAGCATCGCTCCGACGGACGACATTGCTTCGTTATTTCCTAGTCGGGATTCTCGCACTGATAGTTGTGCGATTGTTTGATATGCAGGTGTTGCGCCACGGTTTCTATTCCGAGCGCGCCTTCCAAACTCAAGTCTCAAAGTTGTCTATTATGCCTGAGCGCGGAAAGATATACGCGCTCGATGGGTTATCACCGGTACCCTTAGTGTTGAACCAAACTGTCTATACTGCGTTTGCGGATCCTAAGGAGGTTGAAGACTCTCGTGAAGTTATCAACACACTCCGCGATATCGCTGGAGGCAACCTTTTGAAAGATTACGAGTCACAGCTTGATAATAAAAAACTTCGTTATGTTGTTGTTGCGAGAGGGTTGACGCGTACCCAAGCAGAAAAACTGCAAAATAAAAAACTAGCAGGCGTTGGTCTGCAAAAGGGCTCACGCCGGGTATACCCAGAAGGCACTACCGCCTCTCAACTCCTTGGATATGTCAACAACGACGGGGATGGGCAGTACGGTGTTGAAGGCTTTTTAAACAAAGAGTTGAGTGGAACACCGGGCCTATTACAGACGGTGACCGATGTCAGATCGATACCGCTTACTATCGGCGAAAGTGACACCTCGAAACCGGCCGTTAATGGCGAAAATGTCGTTCTTAGTATTGATCGCAATATTCAGCAGAAAGCCGAGGAAGTTCTAAAGAGCGGTCTGGAAAAATCAAAAGCAACCAAGGGTAGTGTGATTGTGATGGATCCGAATAATGGTCGTGTCATGGCAATGGCAAATCTACCGACGTACGATGCGAGTAAATACACTGATGTCGAAGACTACCGAGCGTTTCAAAACGGCATCGTTAGCGACCCGTATGAGGCCGGTTCAGTCATCAAAGTGCTCAGTATGGGTATCGGCGTTGATAAGGGCGTTGTAAACGCTGGAACGACTTTTAACGACAGTACTGGTTGTACGCAGGTCGATGACAGAAAAATATGCAACGTGGAAGAAGATCCTAAATCCGCCAGCGCTACAATGCAAGATACCCTACGGTATTCACTAAACACGGGTGTAGTGCACGTGCTACGACAGCTGGGCGGCGGATCAGTCAACGAGACGGGTCGTAAAGCAGTATACGATTATTACACGAACCATTACCGGTTTAACCAACTGACCGGTATCGAGCAAGCGGGGGAAAGTGAAGGGACCATCATTGGTGCAAACCAAGGCTATGGACGGAATGTTCGCTATGCGAATATGATGTTCGGTCAAGGAATGAATGTCACGATGATTCAAACAGCTGCAGCGTTCTCTGCGGCAATGAACGGAGGAACGTATTATCAGCCGACGGTCGTGAAAGGGTCGCTGGATGAAAAAGGAAAACTAGTCGAAAAAGCACCAAAAGTTTTGATGTCAAATGTACTAACGCCGTCTGCTTCGGAAGCGCTCAGGGAAATGACATACCAAGGTCGTCATCAAGGTTTTTTCGGTAAAGTTGACCCAGCTGGCTACAAAGTGGGTGGTAAAACAGGCACCAGCCAGATAATTGATCCGAGAACCGGGCAGTACAGCAACGAGAACTCCATCGGTAGCTACCTCGGCTTCGGTGGAGCTGATACGCCTCGGTATGTCATAATGGTTCGCGTAGACGATTCGAAGCTCAGGGGCGGTTACGCTGGAACTATTGCTGCCGGGCCGATTTTCAACGAGTTATCAAACTGGATGCTTCAATACTTAGAAATACCACCACAAAACTAAAAAGGAATACACATGCTCAGCGAACCATTAGCCCTCATCGATCTATCACACCAGCTTGTGAAACTGTTCGCACTGGCGGTCGGTGGCTTTAGCGTAGCAATGATATTAACGCCGGCCTACACTTTCGCTGCATATAAGTATCGTTTTTGGAAACAGCAGCGCTCGACATCCACTACCGGCGAAGTGCTTGAAGTGTTTACAAAACTTCATGCTAAAAAATTTACCCGCAACATCCCGACGATGGCCGGGATGATCGCACTTGTTGTCGTCACGCTCGTCACCGCTTTCTTTAACCTGGACCGTGAGCAGACGTGGTTGCCGCTTGCCGCATTTATCGGTGGTGGGGCAGTTGGTTTGATTGACGACATCATCAATATTCGTGGACGCGGCGGCGGTGTGGGCGGCCTACGCTCGAGCGTGAAGTTTGGGCTCATCGTCTTACTCTCAGCCGTCTGTGCCTGGTTCTTTTTTGCGAAGCTCGGATATCATGATATCAACGTGCCGTTTTTCGGGCTGTTTGATGTTGGCTGGCTAATAATTCCGCTGTTTGTCGTGGTCGTTGTTACGACCAGCAACGCAGTTAATATTAGCGACGGGCTCGATGGGCTTGCAGGCGGTCTGCTAGCAACGGCGTTTGGCGTGTTTGGCGTCATTGCTATGCTACAGGGTAATTTTGGTATCGCTGGGTTTTGTTTTACGATCATCGGCGCACTTCTGAGCTATATATGGTTTAACATTTATCCGGCAAGGTTTTTCATGGGTGATGTCGGAAGTTTTGCATACGGAATGGCACTCGGGGTAGTTGCGATGCTGACTGATACGCTATTTCTGCTGCCGATTATCGGTCTCGTGTTCGTGCTCGAAGGAGGTTCCAGCCTCGTACAAGTCGTGAGCAAAAAATTCTTCCATCGACGAGTGTTTCTTTCTGCACCGGTGCATCATCATCTAGAGGCTCTCGGCTGGCCTGAAACGAAAGTGACGATGCGCTTCTGGGTTATCGGTCAGGTTGCGGGCTTTATCGGCTTGATGCTAGCATTCGCCGGAGGGCTCATAACATGAGGCGCACAGCAAAAATAACACCTGAATCCCAGTCTGTTATCCCAACGGTACGAAGACATAGACCTGACTATCAGATTGTCCTTTATATGGGGATATTGGTGCTGATAGGTGTAGTCGTGCTGTATGCGATCAGTCCAGCAAGGGTACAGCTTATCAACGAAGCAGGGCACAACCTGGACCAAGCTCATTTCATGCAGAAGCAGCTCATGTATCTGCTTGTTGGGCTTAGCGCATTTGCTGTCGCATCATCTATCCGTCCCGCTTGGTGGCTGAAATATAAGGCAGAAATACTCCTCGCTGGCATCGGCGCTTGTCTACTGCTCGCATTTCTGGGCATTTTTTTGAATGACGGAATCATCATCGAAACTGGCGGTGCTACACGATGGTTTGATTTGAAAATCGTATCTTTTCAACCTGCAGAACTGTTGAAATTCGGTATGCTTTTGTTCGTGGCTAGTTTTCTTGGAAGACGGATGCAACAGGGACGTGTGAATAGCATTCCCGACACTCTGATGCCTCTCGGTATTCTTGTTGCCTTTGCGGCGTTAATTATCATCGTGTTTCAAAAAGATATGGGAACAGGCCTTACCATGTTGGGCACGTTGCTTGCTATGCTGCTTGTTTCGGGAATCAACTGGTCGTATTTAAGTATGGTGCTTGGAGGGACTATTGCTGCTGCGGTGTTGCTGATTGTTACATCGCCTCACCGTATCCAGCGTGTTATTACATTTTTTGACCCTTCGAGCGCTGGTGAGCAAGCAACATACCATATTAACCAAGCGGCGATTGCACTCGGAAGCGGTGGCCTGACCGGACGGGGGCTTGGCAATAGCGTGCAAGCGTTCGGCTATCTACCCGAAGCAGTCAATGACTCTATATTCGCAATACTCGGGGAGACGTTTGGCTTTATCGGATTGCTGGTTATCCTTATACTGTTTTATATGTTGCTGAAGAGAATATTGCACGTCGCCGATCACGTCGCGGACCCGACCATGAAATTGATTGTAGTTGGTGTTTTCGGGCTTATCATGACTCATGTGGTTGTCAACGTTGGCGCTATGACTGGTGTATTTCCTCTAACGGGAGTGACGCTGCCATTCCTAAGTTTCGGAGGGACAAGTCTGTTGTTCATGATGCTAAGCCTCGGTCTGGTTCTCCAGATATCCAGATTCACTACTCATCAGCGCGTAACTGAAGGAAAGGACTCGAACGATGCGGGTACTATGCGTCGGCGGGGGATCGGGCGGACACGTTACGCCAGTTCTCGCCGTTATCAATGAATTAGCAAAACAGAGTCCTGAGCTTCAGGTAATGTTTGTTTCGGACAGGGCGTTCGAATCGCAAGCCCGCGGCATTATGGAGCATGCAGATATACCGGTAGAGGTGCAGGTTATTACTGCGGGAAAGTTTCGTAGATACCACAACACTTCTCTGGTGCGCCAGATGATGGATCTTCCGACGGTGGCATGGAACGTACGTGACGGAAGTCGTGTACTAACGGGATTAACCCAGAGTCTTAGGCTACTGAGAAAATTCAAACCGGATGTCGTTTTTGCTAAAGGCGGCTACGTCTGTTTACCAATGGGATACGCGGCTAAAATGCTTGGAGTACCAGTTGTGATTCATGATTCAGATTCTCGACCAGGGCTTACTAACTCACTTCTGGCGAAATTCGCAGCCAAAATCGCTACCGGCGCGCCACTTGAAAACTACAGCTATCCAACAGAGAAGTCAGTTCATACCGGTGTGCCAATTGATGCTCGGTTTCATCCCTATAGTGCTTCTGAGCAGCGAGCGGCAAAAAGTGCAATCGGCGTAGTGGATTTAGCGAAACCGCTCATTGTCGTCACAGGAGGCGGCTTAGGCGCGCATAGCATCAATACGGGTATAGTTATGGCTGCACCGCAGCTCGTCGAAAAGGGAGTAAGCATTTATCATGTGACTGGAAAAAAGCATTTCCATAGCGTAAGGTCAGCCGCTATAGACCATCCTGCATACCAAATAGTCGAGTTTGTTTACAAGGATATGGTAGATGTACTCGGGGCAGCGGATGTCGTAATATCTAGGGGTAGCGCTACATTTATTCAGGAACTAGCGGCACTTGCAAAACCGACGATAATTGTGCCGGCCCATCATCTCGGCGACCAGAACAAAAACGCCGCAGTCTATAAGGCAGCAGGTGCGGCAGTAGTAGTAACAGATCAAGAAGTAGTAAAACCTACAACACTTATTCCAACTATTGAGCACCTATTAGCTTCATCAGACGAGAGGAACGAAATGGTACGACGTTTTCATGCATTTGCTCGACCAGATGCAGCAGAGCAGGTTGCGGGCTTAATATTAGAAACGTATATAAATTCTTCGCAAAAGTTGAAACATGAGAAGAAGTAAACCATCAGGTCCGGTGCGGCGCTCGGCTCATAGTGAAGGCGGAGCTGAAACCGGCTACACATTTCGTCGCAGTAGAACGATTACTGGTAGCGCACATAATGACGTCCGAGCAGCGACGGAGCAGCGAGGTCAGTTACGTTCTGAGCGGCTTCAGACCCATGATTTAAGGAAACACAGACGCAAACTTTTTTGGATTTTGCTAGCAGTCGTTCTGATGATCAGTGGCATGTGGTACGTGCTGAGCCATTATTCAAACGAAATAGTCCGCATTCGAGTCGAAAATATGCCTACAGTAGCTCAACAGGAACTTGGAATATATAAGGATGCAACTCGTTCGTATCTCGATCAAAATCCGTTTGAGCGGTTTACGTTTGCTCTTAATGAAAAGCGTTTTTCTGAATATCTGCGGTCGAAAGCACCAGAAATCATTGATGCAAAAATACTACCTGCTGAGGCATTAGGTACGTCTGAGACGGTACTACGGATGCGCAAACCGGTGGCTGTTTGGTCGATTGCTTCGGAAAGATATTACGTTAGCGATACCGGCATTGCCTTTAAACGCAGCCTATACCCCGATCCTGAGGTAACCATAGTCGACAAAAGTAACAGCGAAGTTAGCGGAGGAACAGTCGCGTCAACGAAGATGCTACGATTTATTGGTCGCGTTGTTAGCCTTGTCGACGCGGGCGGGATTGGCAAAGTAACCTCAGTTGAACTGCCCGCTAACTCTACCCGGCAAGTGGACATCCTGTTAGAGGGCAAGACATACATCATTAAGGCAAATTCAGATCGTGACCCGGCAGGGCAGGCAGCTGATATTATTGATGCCGTAAAGTATGTTTCGACCAAAGGTATTAGCCCGAAATACCTCGATGTACGCGTACAGTCCAAAGCATTTTATCAATAGCAGTAGGCTCTAGCGGAGAACTGCTCTGCTTACTGTTCTAGATTTGTTCTAATTTTTTTAAATCAGAAATATATATAAAAACATAGGGAAGTAAGAAAGTCAAACATTTGTCAAATAGAGAAAAGTAGGGGGCGTGAAAACAAAACGTGAAAAAGTCAAATATTTACAACCATGTGTGGATAAGTCATTTAGCACGCAGCGATGCGCACAAACATAATTCGTGGCATACATAACGATAGAACAAAAACGAAATAGTATTAAACATCTACAGTAGGCAACGTCAGCCAATAAAAGTCGGATATAATGAAAAACTCCCCTGTTTGGAGGGTATAAGTAATCAACTAATGACACTTCTTTGTATGACGTAAAAGAAATATTGTGCGACGTAAAGTATTGTTCCTGATTCTGCATTATGTTGCGTCACTCGCTCCTTAGCTCGCTCACTTTTTAGCACTGCTTTGTATTTATTTCACGCGCTTTGTTGCCCGTCTTTTCTGAGCTAGCTGCTTCTACATTTTTGCAACGGATATCACAAATAAATCACTGATGCTATATCGATTATGAAAAATAAACGTTCCATATTTGTTCCATATATGCTTATCTTATAAAGTAACTCAACTATGAAAATTATCGTAGTTTAATTTCGTCACCACCGGAAAGCGGATCAGCGGTCTTGTTGGGAGCTAAGGGGGTATGCTTTCGCGAAGTAGCTGACTTTCCCTGCTCTTTTGCAGGAGAAGGTGTCGAGTCGGTCTTTTTGCGGCGAGATCGTGATCGCTTCCGTTTAGACGGTTGTTGGTTGGCAGGTGTCTCTACGCTGCTATGTGAGGCCGGTGCACTGCCGGAAGGGGATGTAGAGGTACTAGAACTGCTCTGCTCTGTGCTAGCTTTTTTAGCACCGTTATCGGTTGGCCAAAGCTGGCCAAGTGTCTTGCTTTGCGGTTTTGGCTGCTGTTGATTTTGTTGAGGCTGGAACGGCTGCATAAGTGCCTGTATCTCCGCCTCTACTTCAGTTCGCTCGCGTGCATATTTACGCCTAGAACTATCGACGATATGTTGCATATAATTTGCCTGCGAAGTCGGAAGCGCAAGCGTGGTAGCGCTGAAGGCAGGGGCTTTTTCACCTTTGATAATCATATTAATAATAAAGCTTCGGTTGCGCATCTGGAGGAGGTCGTTTGGCTCGAACTGTGGCTCGAACTGCTTGCTAAGAATCGGTGCGTCATCAGCTGAGCTTCGGAAGCTAATCATAGTCCCAACGTTGCCGAATACGGCATCTCGCACGGTATCTTGCATCTGTGAGATATATTGGTTGGCTACGGTAAGATTGAGGCCGTATTTGCGTGCCTCGGAGAGAATAGTAGCGAAACTGTCTGTTGCAAAGTTTTGGAACTCATCCACATACAGATAGAACGGTCGACGGTCCTCTACCCTCTCGATATCAGAACGGCTCATGGCAGCGAGCTGAATTTTTGTGACGATAAACGAGCCAAGAATACCGGCGTTGTCCTCGCCGATAAGCCCCTTTGAGAGGTTGACTATAAGTATCTTTCCTTCGTCCATTACTTCTCGGATGTTGAAGGTGCTTTTTGGCTGACCTATGATGTTGCGGATAATCGGGTTGGCGGTAAATGCACCGACTTTGTTGAGTACCGGCGCGACCGCCTCGGCTTGAAACTTTTCATTCCAGCTGTTGAACTCGATGTTCCAAAACTGCAACACAACGGTGTCTTTGCAGTTGGCAAGTACTTCTTTACGGAACTTTTTATCTGTCAGCATGCGAGTGATGTCAAGCATCGTCGTATTTGGGTGGTCAAGCAGCGCAAGGATAGTGTAGCGAAGAATATATTCCAAACGCGGACCCCAACTGTCACCAAACATACGTTTGAGGACGCCGATAATCTCGCTACTTATATTATTTTTCTGATTCGGGTCATAAACTTCCATTGGGTTGAACCCGAGAGGATAGGCGGTATCAGCGGGGTTAAAGTAGATGACATCATCGATTCGATCGGGCGGGATAAAGTGCATATTGTCTACGGCAAAGTCTCCGTGCGGATCAATGATGGCATAGCCTTGTTTATGATAAATGTCACTCAGCGCGAACAACTCGAGAAGGCCGGATTTTCCTGCACCCGTCTGACCAATGATGTAAACGTGACGTGAGCGATCGGACCGATACAGACCAAACTGGTGGTTGATACCGCGGAAGTTCGTCAGGCCAAAGACGCTTATCTGTTCGTCATGAGCAGCATCGCCCGTCAGTACCGGCAGTTTTGCTGGTGGTTCAGCAGTTTTGTTGTTTGCCCAGACGATGTTCGGAGTTTCAACATTAGTATGAGGCAAGTGAAAGACGCTCGCTAGCTCCTCGATGTTCAGGATATAGCCGCGATCGATAAAAAAACGTGCACGATATTTATCTAGGTCTTCACGTCGGAAACTTGCATTTGTCATGCGAAAACCGTTCAGGTTCGTGCTGTTAAACTGTTTGAATGTACCAACAAGCGCTTGCATGCGCTGTCTGGCGACAGTTTGATTGCTCCCGAGGTACGCCATGCGGATTTTGACTTGATAGCCAAGTTTTGTTGATTTTTTTTCTACCTCGGAAATACGTGTTTTGTCGCGCTCAGAAAGTTCTGCAGGAGTCCCTGCAGCACCCTGCTCCGGTGGTTTCCACAAGGCTTCAAGTGCAGTTAGGAACCACTTGCCACTACCGTTGAAAAAGTCAAAACTTGCTGTACCGCTGCGAATACGCGTCGCATACTGGCTTGCCTTTCGGTGCCAACTGTCGGGTATAGGACGCGCTAAGAACTGAATCCACACCTCCTCCCCTGTTTCTTCGAGCTTTGCAAGTGTTGCGGTGATACCTGCAAGCGGATCAACTTCAAAGCTTTGGAATGTTTTTATAGGAAGGTACTCACTATCAGCAAGTGTTAATTCTGATGTGTAAACTACATCATGCTTGAATTCACGCTTCGTATAGTCCTCGTCGAGCGTGTGAATCTGTACCGTCGGATATTGGGCATATATCTGGCCTTCGACGAAGTTTTGCAGATGCTTTGGTAGCCAAACATAAAACCGAATCAGCTTTTCTATGGCGGCTACCTCGAAACTGATATGCTCCTGAAGCCCCCCGCTCATTCGGAGTTCTGCTTTGTCTCGCAGGATTCCGTGGAGGCTAGCAAACATTTGTTCCGCAGCCAGCTCTTTTTTATCATTTGCCCGCGGAATCTCGAGCGTGATCATAACATGCTCGGACGTATCGACTACATCGGCACGCTTGTTATTCCGCCAAGCGAGATACAGCAGAACACCCGCAACCGGTACCCACACGTACCATTGCAGCAGTAATCCGAAAAACCAAGAGATAATTTCGCCCATTTATAGAGATTATTATTGCATATTGCTAACGCAATTGACAGGGGGCCGGAGCGACGTGGTGGCTATTTGCTTTCAGCGAGCGTGTAGGTTGCTTTGGCGACTCGTTTAAATTCCGGTTTACTCTGCAGATTCAACAAGATTGTCGTTTCTTTTACCTGGCGGTCTTTTAAGACGCGTTTAACGATTTCGTCACGGTGGAGTGGCTCACCTGATTTTTTTAGAACGTCACGGATAATGTCGCTCACGGTGCCTTTCTTATATCCCCATTCATTCAACGCGTAGATACCACGGCCAATCAGTACAAAGCGTTTGTCTTTGATTAGTTCATTGTGGATGGCCTGAGTAGTAACATCTTTACGCTTGAAATCACTGTCTTTAATCGAGTTTGCAATTTCAGAAAAATGCATCGGCTTTCCGTGTTCGCTCAGGATCACATAGATTTTGTCGCGAATATTTTTCGGGTTGACGGTAGGCCATTTTACGAGCCCCCACTGATCTCGCAGGTGTGCGATGTTTTTACTCAAGCTTGCAAGTGCTCGAGCGTGGTCAGGGTGCTCATAGGCTGTTTTCGAATGTAACTCTGAACCGCTCAGGGCTTGTCCGTGTTCTTTCACTGTTTTAACTATTTCATCAACACGACTTTTGAGCTGCTTCTCGTTGTGATGTTCGCTGAGGGCAACACCGTGATGATAGTTGTCATTTTCGCTCAGGACGGAAATTTTCGGCGAGAGCTCAGATACGAATGCAACATGTGCGCGGTCTCTGTCGGTGCCTGATGGGATGATTCGTTCGGTGAGGTCACTGACGCGAGCAGCACGGCCCATTTCGTGCAAATGTTGAACAAGGTATCGTTCGACCTCTTCGAGCTCCAAACGACCTTCTTCGGCGGCAATCTTGAGGCGAATAAGAATGGCTTTTTCCAGCTGGCGAACGCGCTCCCTCGTAATGCCAAGCAATTCCCCGATTTGCTCCAGTGTTTCCTTGCGGTCGTACAACCCGAAGCGACGTGAAATAATTTCACGTTCACGTTCACGATCAATGCTTTCCAGAATGTTCTGGACAACCGATTTGATATCAGGGGTTGCGGTTTCCGCGTCGCTCATATATTCATCCTTTACGTTATTTCACCGCTATATGCGGTGTATGCTTGCAGATTTAAGACTATTATAGAACTTGTTTTTACAAAAGTCAAATACTATCTGTAATGAGTTTATTATAGCACATACTAGACGCTTATGGTAAGACCTAGTTTAGGACTTTTTTGTTGTGAAAAATGTGGTTAGGCTAGCTGTAGAGTACGGAATTCGTCAAGGCTTGCTAAGATTTGAAAAGAGGAGCTATACGCACTTTCATGCGAAGAATAGTTATTTTTTGCGTCGAAAACTACGTTTTTTGTTCTCAGGAGCACTCGCGAGAAGTGCTTTTGCTTGTTCATGGGAAATGGTCGTCGGGTCAGTGTCTTTTGGAATCTTGGCGTTCTTTTTGCCATCTGTTATATATGGACCAAAGCGGCCTTTTAAGACTTTGATACCATCACCGAAATCTGCGATGTTTTTTTCAGCCTCACTCTTTAGTTTTTCTTCGTAAAGCTCGAGCGCTTTTTCAAGTGTAATGGTGTGCGGGTCCTCGGGTTTTATGCTCACAAACAGCTTATCAATCTGGATGTATGGACCGAAACGACCGATATTGGCTTTTATATCTTTTCCGTCCGCAGTCTGACCAACGATGCGAGGTAACTTAAATGCTTCGATGGCTTGCTCGAGAGTGACGGTTTCTATCTTCGCGCCTTGAGGCATAGGAGCAAATTCTGGTTTGTCATTTTCGTCAGCGTTTCCGAGTTGCAGCATCGGACCAAATCGTCCGAAGCGAGCACTGATAACACGACCACTTTTCGGATCTATACCTATCTCACGTGAGTTGCCGACTTTACTTCGGTCAATATCCCCAGATTTTTCGATCAGTTTATGAAACGGATCATAAAAATCACGTAACATTACGTTTCTTTCGAGTTTGTTCTCGGCAATGTCATCGAAATGTTCCTCTACTGAGGCAGTAAACCCGTAGTTCACAACTGGTTCAAAATGTTCAGTCAAAAAATCCGCGATAAGCTCCCCGGCTGGTGTTGGTATAAGTTTGCCTCTGTCAGAACCGGTTTTTTCAGTTTCGATAGTGCGTACGACTTGGGTTAGTTCACTTGGAGCCAATGTGAGTACAATGACGTCGCGCTCGCTTCCTTCACTTTCGCCTTTCTCAACATAGCCTCGAGTCTGAACCGTATCGATTATCGTCGCATAGGTGCTCGGACGACCGATACCAAGGTCTTCGAGTTTTTTGACTAAACTACCTTCAGTGTAGCGAGCAGGCGGGCGTGAAAATGTTTCTCGGGCGGAAATCAACTCGGCCTTCAGAGTGTCATTCGCAGCGAGAGAGGGCAGCATAGCCACTTCTTTCTTGTTCGCCTCATAGGCGCTCAAAAATCCTGGGAAAGTTATCACTTCGCCTTTTGCTTCAAAAACGCGACTGTCGGTCGAAATACGTATCGTGATGGTAGTCTTTTCTATCTCTGCGGGTGCCATCTGGCTGGCGAGTGTGCGCTTGCGGATAAGCTCATAAAGTTTCTGGTCGTATTCGTTACTGCTTCCCTTCTCTACAGAGATATCGGTGGGGCGAATCGCTTCATGGGCCTCCTGTGCGCTGGAGTTTTTTGTCTTGTAGGCGCGTACTTTGACATACTCTTTCCCATACGTATCCTCGATGTAGCTAGCTGCGGACGCGATTGCCTGTTTCGAAAGGTTGACGCTATCTGTTCGCATATAGGTAATTTTTCCGTCCTGGTAAAGTTTCTGTGCACTCGACATAGTTGCTTTGCTGCCAAAACCGAGGCGCGCGTTCGCTTCCTGTTGCAATGTACTGGTTGTAAAAGGTGCCGATGGGTTACGGATGCCAGGAGTGGTGTTAGTGTCAGCAACGGTAAAGTTCGCTTCTTGTATACCTTCAAGGAACTTGTGAGCGTCATCTACGGTTGCAAAGCGATCCGAAAGCTCGGCCTTGAACTCCTCACCTGCATGAGTGAAAACGGCACTGACCTTGAACTGGCTACTAGTATTAAATGCTTCGATTTCCCGCTCTCTCTCGACCAGTAGACGAACTGCCGGACTTTGAACTCTGCCTGCGCTTTTGCCGCCGGGAACTTTCTGCCATACGACAGGACTGAGTTCGAACCCGACGATACGGTCGAGGATCTGTCTCGCCTGTTGTGCCTGAACGAGGTGCATATCGACGGTTCGAGGATTTTTTACAGCCGCTTCGATGGCGTTTTTCGTTATCTCATGAAAAACAATACGGTTTGTTTTTTTCGGATCCAGCTTCAGAACCTCACAAAGGTGCCAGGCTATCGCTTCCCCTTCGCGGTCTTCGTCGGTCGCCAGCCAGACGGTATCGGCCGCTTTGACGGCTTTTTTCAGCTCGCTAATCACCTTTTTCTTATCCGGGTCGACTTCGTAGGTTGCTTCAAACCCATTATCTATATCAATCGGCGGCTTACCCGAGCGTGTTTTTTTAACGATAGATCGGATGTGCCCGATACTACTGAGAACTTTAAAATCTTTGCCGAGATACTTCTCGATTGTTTTTGCTTTTGCTGGTGACTCGACGATGACTAAGTTTTTACTCATGTATGCAATTGCTCATACTACTTCATTTGCTAAAAAAGTAAAGGAAATATGTCTTGACATGAGCATAATAGCGGGATTTACTAGAGAGAACTCACTACGAAAAACAAACACCACCACTGCACAAGCAAATGTTGATTTGACCTAACAGAAAAGGAGATATATATGGTACCGTTTGCTGATACTGATCCGGTCGGACGACACGGGAGAATAGGTATTGAGGTCCTCCCTCATGATGCACGGCCATTTCCCGGAAGCGAACAAGCTGCTGTCGCATCACTAGTTGACGAGGTTGACCAGCGTGTTGCTGAGAGTGTTGCTAAGGAAAAAGCCGAACGAAGGAGTGACGTCGCTAAAGCAGCTGGCCATAATGCTGTCGCTCAGATAGTTGCGACTAGCTAGCTAATCATAAACCCCATTTGTTATTGCCGAGTGATTTGATTGATCCGTTGATTTCAAGCATCGTGATCGTTTGTAAAAACTCAGTGGCGTCGAGGCCACTGTCACGCTGCAGGATATCGCCATCGGTCACGCCATTTTCGAGTAGCTCTACAATTTGGCGCTCTGCATCACTGTAAGAAATGACAGTTCGGCTTTTAGCTCTTGGAAAAAGTTTTTCAATAAATTCATCGATATCAGTAATAGGAAATGCGCCCTGAGTGATGAGCGCGTTGCACCCAGCGCTCATCGGACTCGTTATATTACCTGGTACAACGTAGACGTCTTTGCCCTGTGCAAGCGCATGGGACGTCGTGTTCATAGTTCCACTTCTGAGGGCAGCTTCCGTAACGACCAGGAGATCTGCCATACCAATCACCAGTCGATTGCGCCGAAGAAAATTGTGCTGCATAGCCGGAGTACCGGGCGCGTACTCACTGATGAGGGCACCGCCTGCTGTAACAATATCTTCAGCGAGTCCTCGGTGAGCACTCGGGTACGGGCTATCGAGTCCACTCGGCAGCACCGCCACCGTTTTACCTCCAGCCTTTAGTGTCGCACGATGGGCGATGCCGTCGACGCCATGGGCTAGGCCGCTCACGATAATAGCGCCCCGTGCGGCCAACCCTGAAGCGATCTGTTCGGTCGCTTGCCTCCCGTAACTGGTCGGTTTGCGCGTACCTACGATAGCGATTGCCGGGAGGGACTCGTCAGGTAGCATACCCCTGAAAAACAAAATGTTCGGCGCATCAGGTATATCACGCAGTCTTCGTGGTAAGTTCAATCCGCTTATGGTATTGATTTTATTCATAAAATATGTAAAAAGGTATTGACTTTATATAGAAAGAGTGCTAGAATACGTCATGGTTAACCGTTTTACGGTCTAATCGCACCTTTTACCCCCAATTCTAAGCATAGAGTGTTGCATCTGCAACGATAAGCTCTATGACATTAGATTCCGCATCAGTTGGTGTATAAGTTTTCTACCCTCCACTTTTACATCGCCAAAGACTGATGTGGATACTAATCCCTTTAACCTCTTGTCTTCTCTGCGAGGCGGCAAGAACCCCGATTTTTCAGGCGAGCTTACATTTCAGCGAGTATGAGGAATTGGCCTAGCCAGACGCCGGTGCGTACCTAAATACACCGAGACGTTTCGCTCAAGCGTAGCCCGGGTGGGTTGAAGGGTCAAATAGCGTCAGGTGATGCCCACCCTTACCTGGCGCTATTTGATTTGTCCGAACATGCAGACTATCGTCTATTTTATCAGGGGTCATATGATACAATAGCGGGAAATGATATAACCCTAACTCGCAGAAATATATATAAATATGGATAATCTAACAGTACTTTTTTGGTCATTGATGGGCAGCGTCGTATCGCTTGGTCTCGGCCTTCTCATGCTTTCACATAAAAAAATTCAATCGTCAGCGATTCGTCATGGTGTTCCGTTCGGCGCAGGCGCTTTACTTGCTGCGGCGTTTCTAGGCGTCTTGCCGGAGGCGATAGAAGGTAGTGATATTCACAGCGCCCTTATGTGGGGGCTGGGCGGTTTTTTAACGTTCTTCGTGCTCGAGAGAATGCTCAGCTGGTTTCATCACCACGAGCATTTGCACCATGCAAAGACGAAACAATCTGCTAACAAAGCCCACCAATGGCTGGTTATTATCGGTGACACGCTTCATAACGCCATCGACGGTGTTGCCATCGGTGCCGCGTTTTTAGTCGATCCAGCGGCCGGTATCGGTACGGCGATCGCGGTGGCTGCGCACGAGATACCTCAGGAAGTCGGCGATTTCAGCATATTGCTCGGTAAGGGAATGCGAGCGCGAACCGTCGTATGGGTCAACGTCCTGAGTGCACTGGCGACGGTTGTTATGGCGCTTGTGACGTATAACCTTGGAAGTCTGGTTCATTTCAATCCCGCACCCCTGCTTGCGGTAGCGGCAGGGTTCTTCATCTACATCGCTGCCAGCGACATCATTCCTGACATCCATGACAACACGCACCGTGAAGGAAACGTACAGGCTCTCATGCTGCTGGTTGGAGTTGTCGTGTTAAGTGTCGTTATAAGCATGACGCCGCATGGACATGAGGATACTAACGCGGTACATTCCGAAAGTTCGCTTCATTCCGAAGGACGATGAGTCGTTGGTTCGAGTTTCCCACCGATGAACACATCAATTTTCTCAAGTACTGTCGAAAGCAGCATAGGCAGCTTCGTTTTTTCTTCCGATGTAAAATGACTCAGCACAAAATCAGCGTCCCCTCGACTTTCTCGCAATTCATTACCGATGCCGATTCGTATGCGATATGTTTCGTCTCCTACATGAGCGCTAAGTGACTTTATACCATTGTTTCCCGCGTCCGAGCCGCCTTCGCGCGTGCGAACAGTGCCAAAGGGTAGCATTAACTCGTCGTGTACGACCAAAACATCCCTCGGGCTGATTTTATAAAAATCCATCACGCTACGCGCCGCTTCACCGCTAAGGTTATAAAATGTCGACGGTTTGAGTAGTGCCACTTTTTCCCCACCAAAATTGAGATTTGCGAGGGTGCCTTTGAATTTAGGAAATTCCTTAAATTCAGCGCTGTTCCTACTTGCGAATTCATCCAAAACTGTAAACCCAATGTTATGACGTGTTCCTTCGTACGCTTTGCCGGTATTTCCGAGTCCTAAAATCAACTTCATATCCGTTACCAGAGTAGCATATATTGACAAAATAAAACAAAAGTGCTATAATGAAATATGGTAGTATCTTTGTCCTGTGTTGTGCAGGGCTACTTCCCCAAGAAAGGAGACTACCATGTCCAAGTCCGAGTATGAGTCGGATCGCACGTTCAAGAAGCTTGGTACCCTGACCATGAGCATCGTCACTATCACGTTCCTTGTCTGGATCGGCTATGACATGATGGTGCGTGGGACCGTCGATCGCAAGACGCTGCTGCTGGTAGTGATCTTCGCCTTCTGTCTGGTTTGGACTGTCATGATGGCGCTCGAACCTGCTAGAAAGCCGTCCCAGACGGTTCGTACGGTGCAGGTCATACGACCGGTTACGCCGATCGATAGCCGTCAGTACACTGATGATTCACGGGCCGACTGGCCCTGTGAAATCAGCCAGACGTTCGACTACTTTGATGGGAAGGATCCGATCACTGGAGTCTAGCTTCTTCCGCCCCGCGCGGCTTCTCTCACCTCTTCCGGAGACGAGAGAAGCCCGCGGGGCTTCACTTATTTCTGATCTTTTTTGCGACCTTTGAAGTCACGGGTTTCTTTGCCGGTAGCCAGTCGCTGCCGGTTTTCTTTTAGCTGCTTTTCGTCGCGAAAACTGAACATTATCGGTGTGCCGATGTAGTCGAATTCCTCACGAAGAGAGCGATCCAGGTAGCGTTTATATGACCAGTGCAGAAACTTCAGGTTACTGCCAAATATAACGAACCACGGCGGTCGTACGTCGGTTTGGACCATGTAGCGGAGTTTAGGGTGTGAGTTCTTAAGACCGGCAGGAGGATGTTTGGCTAAGCAGCGTGATAATACCCGGTTAAGCTGGGTCGTTTTCAGTTGCTGCGCCCGACGTTCGTCAATCTGCAGCGCCAGGTCGAACAGTTTTGTTACGTTCTGGCCGGTGGTTGAGCTGGTAAATATCAGTGGTGCCCATGGTACAAAGTCGAAGTTACGGGCTATTTGCGGCGCGAGAGAATCTCGGGTAAAGGCGTCTTTGTCCGCACTGTCCCATTTGCTTACGACGATGACGAGGCCTTTTCCGGCTTCTTTTATGATTCCGGCGAGTTTTTGGTCCAGCTGGGTACTGAGTTCATTGACGTCCATGAGGAGGAGGCAGATATCCGCCTCGTCAATCGCCTGTAAACTACGTAGTACGGAGAATTTTTCGATCCCTACTTCTTGTTTTCCGCTGCGACGTATCCCGGCGGTGTCGAGTAGCTCCAGATCGCGCTGTTTATACCGAACTGCTACCCTGTTAATATCCCTGGTCGTGCCCGCGATGTTCGCGACGAGCGCCTGCTGCTTTCCTGCAAGGGTGTTAAAAAGGCTGCTTTTTCCGACATTAGGGCGACCGATGAGCGCGATACGGAGGATATCATCCGGCTCCTGCTCACTAACTGCTGGAAGTAAACCAGCTACACTTCGCACCAGTTCACTGATTCCCCTGCCATGTTCTGCGCTGGTCCTGAACATAGTTTTGACTCCAAGCCGTCTAAACTCATCATCAGCTAGGCTCGTTTTAAGATCGGTTTTATTGACCACGAGAATAACCGGCTTCCTGCTTTTTAACGCGGTTTTGGCGACACGTCGATCTTCGTCTGTTGGATATTCGGTGCTGTCGACAACGACCAGAATAACGTCGGCAAGCTCGGTCGCTTCCACTATCTGCTCCTGAATAGAGGCTTCGAATTCGTCTTCGGCAGGTTTGAGCCCTGCTGTGTCTACGAGCCAGAAAGTCGTGCTAGCTGTATTTGTAGTTGCTGCTGTTACTTTCCGCACGACATTATCGCGCGTGGTTCCTGCCTCTCGGGCGACGATTGCCTCCTGAGAACCATAAATACGGTTAAAAAGGCTGCTTTTTCCAGCATTCGTCCTGCCTACGATTGCGACTGTCGGGAGTTTTGCCATAATATATGTAGTATAACAGAGGTAGCTACTATTGACAAGTACGCTTTTTTACTTCAAAACAAATATTTTTATTTCGCCCTCGCTCAGGCCATCCAAACGGTACGGGCCAAAGGTTGTGCGGTGGAGTTTCGTAACGGTATAACCGAGCGCAGCAAAAGTACGGCGTATCTGTCTGTTACGTCCTTCGTGCATTGAAACGACGTAGTCACCGGCCTCTTTCGTTACCATAAATTTACTGACACCGTCTTCCAGCTGAACGCCGCGGTCAGTTATTATCTGCTGGTGAAGCGGCTCGAGTGGATGGTCAAGAGCGACCTCATACGTTTTCGTTTTTCGAAAGCTTGGATGTGTCATCCGATGAGAAAAGTCACCGTCATCAGTAAGAATGATGAGCCCGGAACTATCACGGTCGAGCCGACCGACGGTTTTAAGCGAACGGTATTTTTCGGGAAGGATATCATATATTGTCGGTGCGTTGCCCTGTGCGCGTCGTGAACAAACGTAGCCCACAGGTTTGTTAAAGAGAAGATACGTGTAATTACTAGAAGTTTGTACGGGCTTTCCGTTTATCATCACCTCGTCAGTACTTCTGACCTGAGCGCCCATGACTGCTTTTTCGCCGTTTATATGCACTTTTCCAGCACTAATAAGCTCATCTGCCTCACGACGACTATACCCCGCCGCGTGGGCGAGGTATTTGTTGAGCCGAGTGGTTGTCCGGTTATTCACTGCCTTCTAGTATAGACTACGTGCTAGCAGGAGGGGTTTCAGGAGGTTGGGCAGGCGGCGCAGCGGGTGGAGCCTGAGGAGTATTTGGAGGTCCAACTGGCTGCTGTGCAGGGGCGGATGGCGGTACGGTTGGTGCTGCCGGAGGAGGCGGCGGTGGAGGAGGTGCCGACGGCGTCGGCATAACTGGGCTAGCGGGGGTTGTTTGTTGCTCAGGGGTTGGCTCATCGGCCGGTGCAGATACGGAGGGTTGGAAATTGTTCAGCATCTGCTCAACCTGAGCTTGTTCTTGTTCAATAGTTTTTACCTCGGGTCGCGCATCATCAGTAATACCGGCTTCACGAGCAAGTTCTTTGTCGAGTAGGGCGTTGATATCTACGGCGGGAGTTGTGGGGTCCCCGATTGGTTGGATAACCCGTGCAGTTTGTGACGCTGGCCGAGGTGCGGTGCTACGAGACGGTGCTGGTCCGGCTGGTTGTGCGGGCGGGACTGCAGGGCTTGCTGGAGCTGTAGGTGGCTGGGCGGCAGGTTGCTCGACACTGTCTTGTGCCGGAGGCGCATTGTCTTCAAGCACTTCATGGACAACCCGTACCACATCTTCAATGCCTACCTGTGATTTCACCAGATAGCTATCAGCACCCAGTGATTCACCACGTTTGCGCTGCTCTTCGCTGGAAAGTGCAGTCATCATGATGACCTTGATATTTTTTGTCTCAGTTGTTGAACGGAGTATGTCGAGCATATCAAAACCGCTAATTTTCGGCATCATGACATCGCTCACGATGAGCTGAGGCCGTTCCTTTATTGCCATAGCAAGGGCTTCTTCACCATCTCCGGCTGAAACGATATCGTACCCTTCGGCGAGGAGTCGCACGCCGTATATTTCACGTAGGCTGCGGTCATCCTCTACTAACATAATTTTCGTCATATTACCTCTACTATAAAGTATTTATGTATAAAAAAGCTACTCTTTCGTTAACTGCGTTGAAGATTGGGTTTGAGCGTCCTGGGGAGTTGCTTCGGTTGAGAGTTGTTGTTCTAGAGCGTTTCTCGCTTCTTCTGCAGGAACTCTCGGTAGGTCAATTGTAAATGTGCTGCCTTTTCCGTATTCGCTGTCGACGCTTAACTGTCCGTTGGCTGACTCTATCAGCCTTCGAGATAGGTATAACCCGAGACCGGTTCCCCCGATTTCACGAGTATCGCTGTTATCAACGCGGTAGAATTTTTGAAACAAATGTGGGATGTCTTCCGCCGGAATGCCGATACCGCTATCGGTCACACTGATGAGCACTCGTTCGTCGGTTCCTTTTATAGCAACTGTCACCGTCCCCTCTCGGGTATATTTGACCGCGTTTTCAACTAGATTGCCCAACACTTCACGGAATTGATCGATGTCAACACGAATATAAAACAAGGGCGCGACCTCGTTTTTGGAGGTAGCATCTGGCGAAAAACTCAGCGTTAGACCTTTCTGCTGGATTGCGGTACTGAAATCATTTACGATACTTTTGCTTATTTCCACCGCATCGATAACTTTTTCGGAGGTGTTAAGTCGGCCGTCTTCGATACGTGAAATATCGAGAAGGTCTTGGAACAGGCGACCAAGATGCTGTGCAGACTCGTGAGCCTTTTGTAAATACGCTCGCGCCTTTTCATCGATAACCGCAGTCTGAGGGTTTAAGGCCAGTCCTAAGTAGCCTTCTATCGCCGCTACAGGTGTGCGCATTTCATGACTGGCTGTGCTGATGAACTCGGCTTGCTCTCGTTCTTCGGCGTGTTTAGCGGTAATGTCGCGAAACACAATAACCGCTCCTTGCCCTGTGTCGCCGAGAGGCGATGCCATAATCGATGCGAGGAGTTTCTTCCCTGAAACTGTTCGTAGACCAAATGAGTCTGTCAAAATAGGCTGATGTGTCTTTAGGCACTGTTGAATCGGATCACGGTCCTCATCGACCACCGTGTCTTTGCTGTCAGTAATTTTTAAAACGGAACGATAGTCAAGTTTTGTTGCGTCCTCTTTTCCCCATCCGACGATAGCGAGAGCGGCAGGGTTTATGAGCTGAATTGTGCCTTTGGAGTCAATGACAATAACCCCGTCGGCGATAGCGTTAACGATGATACCTGATTTGTTTGACTCCTGAGAAAGCTCTTGGGCGAGAGCCGATTCGGATAAATGCTGCTGCTGTTGTGCCCGTCGCTGTGGCGTCCAGAGGATATAGCTAACGAAAAGCGGCAGTATAAAAGTGAATCCAAACACCAGCCAGTCGTAGTTTTGTAGGCGTCCACTTAGCACCATATACACTGCAGCTCCAATGACCAGTGCAATAACAGGCAAAAGCGTTCTCAGCCCGAGTATTGACGCAAATGCCGCACTGATAATCCATAAGGCTACATACGGCGAGTGCATTTCACCGGTGCTAAGGAGAGCGCCGATCGTTGTGGCGGGTAGCAGCAGCAACGCGGCAGTACTCACCCATAGGTAGGGTTTGTTACGGATTAACAAAAACAGTGCACTGAGAGCAGCGCCAATCGTTGTTGCACCAAGGATGACTGTATAAATCGATGGGGTTAACGATTTGATGAGTGGGTTGTCGATGAACTGCCCAAGCAACCATAAACTAACGACGGCGCCGCCGGTCACGACTGCCGCTTCGAGCGCTCTGCGTTGCCAGAGCGTTGACATGTTAGTTGCTGATTCTACGGTACTACCCTACTTTCTATTTAAAGTATACCGCATATCCATAACCGTTTTTAGCGTGAAATACTCAGTAAATTCCACGCGCTAGAGTCAACCTCATGTTTGAGTCGAAAATACGCTTCTCCATCAGTTAAATCGAACAGTCGGGTTATCTGCTCGCCTCGCTTGATACAGTAGCGAAGTCCGCGGTCGACAAACGTATAACTCCGTCCGTCGAACTCAATCCGCTTCGGGACTTCGTTAAAATTTTTGTCAAACCATACAGCAGTAACACGAACGTTTTTGTTGATAGTCGTTTTAGTCATAACACTTCTCCTTGCGATAGATAAAAAGATACAAAAAATTCTGACATTTCCGAGTGAACTTCTCTGTCAGTGAACGTTTGGTGGAGATGGTACTACATGGATTCGGCGTTCGGGACGTTCAGATCGAGCGCTATAACCGAGGTAGTATGTGTGGCATCGCTATGCCAGTGTTTGAATAAAACTGACGAGTGGAAACCGATAGTCGCGGAGTACTCATCTAGTTATATACAAGTATAGACGCTTAGAGTGGGCCGTGTAAGTCTTGTTTTTAACAAATTCGAATGTGAAAAGATGAAAAGCTGAAGTACTATGGATATATGCAGCAATTTTTAGAAAACCGTTATGTTAGACTGAGTCTTTTAACCCTCGCGATAGGAAGTATTTTTTGGGTTGTGATATGGCTTACTCTATTCGTGTTAAAAATCCAGGGCTTCCCTATTCTTCTTCAGGTGCTAGCAAGCTACCTGGCGGCAGGAGTACTCGTGGCGAAATATCTGGCTGACCGCGTTTTTTAGGTACAGATACGAACAACGAGGCTGGCAATATGCCAGCCTCGTTTATGTTCGCCACTCGGCCTTTATCGGCCGAGTTTCGATTCGAGCTTTTTCAGATCTATCGTCGTTTTTACGATTGTGTCAGGCGCGAGTGATATGCTGTCGATTCCCGTTTCAACGAGGAAACGAGCAAACTCCGGATAATCCGAAGGCGCTTGACCGCACAGGCCTATCTTCACCTTTTTCTGCTTGGCGATCTTCACGACCAGTCGGATAAGCGTCTTCACCGCTTCGTTGTTCTCGTCATACACATGAGAAACTTTGTAGTTATCCCTGTCGACACCAAGCGCGAGCTGCGTCAAGTCGTTCGAGCCGATAGAGAAGCCATCGAAACGCTCTGCAAACTGCTCGGCCAAGATGACGTTCGAAGGTATCTCGCACATCACATAAACTTGGAAACCGTTCTCTCCGCGTTTCAGGCCGTTTTCACCCATGATTTTCAGTACTTTGTCGGCTTCGTCGAGGCTGCGGCAGAACGGAATCATTGCTTTGACGTTGGTGAGCCCCATGTCATTTCTTACCTTTAGGAATGCCTGGCATTCAAGCGCGAAAGCATCTTTATACTCGGGACTGTAGTACCTGCTCGCACCGCGCCAACCGAGCATAGGGTTGTCCTCCTCAGGTTCAAACTGCTTACCGCCGACGAGGTTGGCGTATTCATTGCTCTTAAAGTCCGACATACGCACAATAACATCGTTCGGATAAAACGCAGCACCTATGATAGCAATGCCTTCCGCAAGCTTATCGACGAAATACTGTTCTTTCTTTTGATATCCTATGGTTGCTTTTTCGATGGCTCGGCGAGCAGTCTTATCTTTCACTTGATCGAAATGGAGGAGCGCAAGCGGATGGATTTTGATATGGTCATTGATAATAAATTCTTCTCGCGCGAGACCAACACCGTCATTTGGCAACTGTGCGTAACTGAACGCGTGCTCAGGAGAGCCGATATTCATCATAATCTTCGTTTTAGGGCGCTCGAGGTTAGCAACATCAGTCTTTTCAACTTTAAACTTCAGTTGGCCGCGATAGACTTGCCCTTCATCGCCGCCGGTACAGCATACTGTGATCGGCTCTTTGTCTTTTATAAGACTGCTGGCATTGCCCGTTCCGACAACACACGGGATGCCCAGTTCGCGTGAAACGATAGCGGCGTGACAGGTACGACCGCCTTTGTCGGTGACTATGGCGCTTGCTATTTTCATGATAGGCACCCAGTCCGGGTCGGTCATTTCTGTAACGAGAACATCGCCGGCTTTGAAATCATCAATGTCTGCAACACTCATAATCTTACTTGCTTTACCAGTGCCGATCTTGTTGCCGACACTCGTTCCGGCGACGATAAGCTCGCCTTGTTCTTCGAGTTTATATTCTTCGATTTTGGTCTCATCTCGACGTGATTGCACCGTTTCGGCCCGAGCCTGGACGATGTAAAGCTGGTTATCGTCCTCGTCAAGTGCCCATTCGATGTCCATAGGATGGCCGTAGTGCTTTTCGATTTTCATTGCCCAGTCGGCAAGCGTTTTTACTTGCTCGTCCGTAATGCTGTAGCGGTTCTGGTCTTTTTCGGTTACTGGAACGTTTTTGGTCTTGCTGCCAGCGACCGGGACCATTTTCATCTTCTTGCTGCCCATACGTCGCTTCAAAATTGCCATGGTAGGTTTGAAAACGATGAATTCATCTGGGCTGACGTGGCCTTGTACGATATTTTCACCGAGACCGTAGATTGAGCTCACGACAACGACATCTTTAAACCCTGATTCAGTATCGATGGTAAAAATAACCCCGGCGCATTCACTACGAACAGCCACCATTTGCTGGATTCCCACGCTGAGAGCGACCTGCATATGCGAAAACCCGTTGGTGACGCGGTAGACGATGGCTCGGTCGGTAAATAGACTGGCGATACACTCCTTGGTCGCCTGAAGAACGTGTTCGGTACCTTGGATGTTGAGGAATGTCGCCTGTTGTCCTGCAAATGAAGCGTCCGGTAGGTCTTCGGCAGTTGCGCTCGAGCGTATCGCGCAGACGAGGTCGTTTTTTTCGTGACCGCATTTGCGTGAAAGTTCTTCATACCCGCGTTTTATTTCGTCCTGAAAATCCTGCGGAAGCTCTGCCGCAACTATCATGTTGCGGATTTTTGCTCCACGCTTTGCAAGCTCCCGAACATTGGTTACATCAAGTCCTTCGAGGACTTCCGATATTTGCCTATCGAGCCCGGTTTCCTTTAGGAAATAACGATAGGCATCAGCGGTAGTCGCAACACCGTTCGGCAGGTTAACTCCTTGAGGTTTGAGATGGTGATACATTTCGCCGAGGCTGGCATTTTTCCCACCGACCTGCGGAATGTCACTGATTGTGAGTTCTTCGAAGAACTTGAGATATTTGTACATGTAAAGCCCATCCTTTATGTGAAAGAGTTTCTAATCTGTTCCTATAGTAGCACAAGCGCTATGAGTCGGACAGCTGTGATAGGCTGTAGTTATGGAACAAAACATCGCAATAGTAAAAAAATGGTTGGGCACCGGGTCGATAAATTTCTTCGGACTCCCATTCGTAGGTAAGGACACGCAGGTGGAGCGAATCGCCCAGATGTTGGGGGCGCACACCATTTCAGGTGGCGCCGTACTCCGAAGTTATAAGGATCAAGACGCGCTGCAGAATATTTTGGCTACTGGTGAGCTAATCCCGAGTGAAATGTACAAAAACATCGTTGTTCCCTATCTTTCCAGAGACGAATTTTCCGACAAACCCCTACTGCTGAGCTCAGTAGGAAGAATGGACGGAGAACAAGAGACTATTTTGCGAGCTGCTGAGGAATCAAGGCATCCAATCGTTGCCGCAGTGCTGTTGACAATGCCCTACGAATTGGTTTGGCGGCGGTTTGAGGAGTCGCAAAAGAGTGATGATAGAGGTGATCGACGCGACGACAACCGTTCAGTTCTCCAGACTCGGATAGACGAGTTCAGCAAAAAAACGCTACCAGTACTAGACTTTTATCGTCAAAAAAGGCTGTTGATTGAAGTCGACGGTACAAAAAGTCGTGATGAAGTGACATTTGATATTATGAGCGCTTTGGCACGAAAGGCTTCGAACTAACTTGTAGAGCTAAGCCGATGTTGGACCAACATCGATTTGATCGACTCGTTTCGAAATCATTTCGCCGCGTTCATCTATCTCGTAGGTCACGATCTGGCCGAGAAGCATTTCCAGCTCCCCTACTTCGTTATCTGACAACTTTTCAATATATTTCGCGAGGGCGCGGAGACTATTCCCATGCGCAACGAGCAGTAAATCATCGCCCTTGAGCAGGCGTGGCAGAATCGTCTCTTTATAAAACGGTACAACGCGCTCGTAAACCGTTTTAAGTGTTTCACCATTTGGTACCGGATAATCCCAACCACGTCGAAGCTTTGTAAATTCTTCGTCGCCCAGCTCTTGTCGGACTTCCCATTTGTTTTTCCCGGTATAATCGCCATAATCCCGTTCGTTGACGGCTGCGGAGCGCTCATGCTCGACATCAAACTGACCAGCGCTATCGAGCATCGCCTCAAGCGTTTCAAGCGATCTGACTTGTTCTGAACAATACGCATAGTCAACGGCTATGTCGAGCTGTGCGAGCAACCTTCCATACGCGGCTGCCTGTTTGAATCCTTTTTCGCTGAGATGGACATCGGTCTTCCCGGTCCACTTACCTGTAGCGTTCCATTCGGATTCGGCGTGGCGTACGATGATCAGCTTTCCTGTCTCTTTTTTATCCAACGTAACTTTGTTGGGCGTCTCACCATACCAGAACCGCGTAATGTTTTCACACACAGTCGCGTTTATCCTACCAATAGCTTCAGCTGTGTTAAAAGCGTTATGTGGTGTCAAAATGACATTTGGAAGTTTTGAAAGCGCTAACTGTTCCAGACTATGCTGAGCATCGGCATGCGTTGCACTGTTTGTCTGTAGAAGCGCGACATTGTCATCTAGATGCCACAGGCCTTCTCCCTCGAGTACGTCGAGTCCTGCGCCTGCGATTTGTTCTGATGTGAGGGCAATAACCAATGCTTCAGTGTCAACAAGTTCACCACGGGCCGTATTGACAAGTACCGAAGACGGTTTCATCAATGCGATCCTTTCTGCGTTGATGAGGTGATGCGTCGATTTCATATAAGGGACATGCAGCGTGACTGCGTCACTCTGTTTGAGCAACTCTTCCAGGGTAACGTAGGAAAGGTGGAATTGCTTGGCTGTTTCGTCGTTCGGATATGGGTCGTAAGCCAGAATATTCATACCAAAGCCATGCGCAATACTCGCTACTTTTTTCCCGATATGACCCGTACCGACGATACCTATCGTTTTGCCTGCAAGATCGAACCCTCTGAGCTGTGCAACTGGTTTTTGCGCTCGAATATCTGTCACCAATGTCTCTGGTAGTTTTCTGGAAAGGGAGAGCATCAATGCAAAGGTGTATTCTGCAACCGTTTGTTCACCATAGCTTGGTACATTCGTCACTATCACGTCGTGCTCTTCTGCGGCCCGCATATCCACGTTATTGAAGCCAGTCGAGCGGCAGGCAATGAGCCGTAGACGCGGTAGCTTTTCGATGATTTCACGTGTTACGGTGCTGCTGACAAATACCGAAAGAACTTCTGTGTCGGGGTGCAGATTTTCGAGACTTATTTTGTCTTCGACATATTCCCAGTGATGGTCGGTACTGAGCAGCCCGTCAGTCAGCTGTTGTTTGTCGATATCGGTCGCATCGTAAAAGTAGATAAGTGCCATTTGTTCCATTATGGCATAACCATAAGCACTGTGAGAAGATATATCTATGAAGATACGAGATATCAAAGCCAGACAAATATTTGATTCACGGGGCAATCCGACGGTTGAAGCCGATGTTTGGCTCAACAACGGATCTTTCGGGCGGGCGGCAGTGCCTTCCGGTGCGAGTACCGGTTCGCATGAAGCACACGAGTTGCGCGATGGGGGTCAGATGTACGACGGACAAGGTGTCCAAAAAACGGTTGAAAATATACGGGATAAAATACTGCCAATTTTAACAGGGGTAAGTCCTGCCGACCAAAATAAAATTGATGATTTGATGCGCGAATTAGACGGTACGCCGAACAAACAGAAAATCGGTGCGAACGCTATCCTCGCGGTTTCTCTTGCCTGCGCTCATGCTGCGGCGAACGCAAAAAAAATTCCCTTATATCAACACATCAACGAAATCGCTGGTGAACCGGCCATGTCATTACCTTTGCCGATGATGAATGTGCTGAACGGTGGCGCCCATGCGGCTAACTCGACGGATATTCAGGAGAGTATGATCGTTCCAGTTGGTGCGCGGAGCTTCACGGATGTCATGCGAATGGGCACAGAAGTTTTTCATGCGCTCAAAAAAGTGCTAAAAGATGCTGGTTACGGTACGACGGTTGGTGACGAAGGTGGCTTCGCGCCGGGTGTTAAACGAGGCAACCGCGAGGCATTACAACTACTTATCAGGGCGATTGAAGAAGCCGGTTATGAGCCAGGAGTTGATGTTGCGCTGGCCCTAGATGTTGCTGCGAGTGAGTTTTTCAATGGCTTTCATTATGATCTCAAAAGCGAAAAGAAATCATTGAAAGCGGATGAATTCGCAAAGTGGCTCGAGAAATTGACGGGCGATTTCCCCATCCTATCCATCGAAGATGGCATGGCCGAGGACGACTGGTTTGGGTGGCAGCAGCTGAAGACAACGCTACCTGATATGCAGCTAGTGGGAGATGATCTACTAGTAACGAATGTTGAACGGATAAAAAAAGCTATCGAAAAAGACGTAGCGAATGCAGTGCTTATCAAACTGAACCAGATCGGAACACTCAGTGAAACTATCGAAGCAGTCCAACTAGCGCAATCGTCTGGCTGGAACACGATTATCTCTCACCGATCAGGTGAAACTGAAGACGTTACGATCGCTCATCTAGCTGTCGGTCTGGGTGCCGGACAGATTAAAACCGGCTCGCTGTCACGTACTGATCGTGTCGCAAAGTATAACGAGCTGATTCGCATCGCCGAACTTAACCCGAAACTGAAACTCGCGCGACCTTTCTCGGTGTAGCTATTTTATGTCATTTTTGCGGGCAGTTGCATAGTGCCTAGGCAATCGCAGCCCGACACAACATAACTTACCAGATAAAAAGCCCAGCCTGTAGGCTGAGCTTTTTATCTGGTGA
>CAZOOW010000002.1:0-159687 GCA_964581535.1 uncultured Candidatus Saccharibacteria bacterium | reverse complement strand
GGCTTCCTTCCCACAGAATCTCATCGTCAATGATAGCGATCTTTCGATGGTGCTTGACGGTATACAACACGGTTATTCCGATACTTTGCATATCCTGCACGGCTTTGTATGCCTGATCGATATAACTGCCATCGTGTTCACATGGAGGTCGTGTGTTCACTGTAATCTGAATCCCTCTTTGGCGTGTTTGCTTCAATATAGTCAAAAGTATACCCATTCGCTTAGTTGTTATGA
Organism: uncultured Candidatus Saccharibacteria bacterium; assembly: GCA_964581535.1. Classification (GTDB taxonomy): domain Bacteria; phylum Patescibacteriota; class Saccharimonadia; order Saccharimonadales; family Saccharimonadaceae; genus CAZOOW01. The sequence continues at coordinate 159,453 of CAZOOW010000002.1, read as the reverse complement.
ACGGACTCTCAATGTAGATGCTGTGATTTGCATGCACAAGATCTCTCATAAACACTTTGTAGAATGTCTCGTTATCAAATAGTCGTGAGGCGCATAGCTCGGTTGTATCGAAGCTGCTGGAGAATAGTCGCTTAAACATCGTTATTCTCCACATCCTCGTCATCGTCATCTCGTTCGCCGACGCCTAGGCTATCTAGTCCGATCAAAGTTCTATAATCGTCCCTCATCCCTTAACCAGTAAGCTAGTTTCATGCAGTGCCCTAGTACGGATTTTGCATATAAAAATATTGATATATACAAAGCAAGATACCAGTCGAGACCAGCACTCCAAGTGAGGCGTAGATCAGTTTTATGCGATGCTTACGTATTCCATATAGCATCACGGTGATCGAACCAATAACAATAATCGCGACAATTGCCATGCTAGTCTCTGTTCGATTCCCTTAAGAATTTGATAACCATTTGTTCGGCAATCTGGGTCGAAAATCCGCCTTGTTGATTCTCGAAAGAATGTCCCGTAAAAGGAAGCATCACCAGTTTGTTTTTCACCCCGTGCTTATTCAGCGTACTAGAAAGGTTTTGGGCGTTGGTATGATGAACCAGATCGTCCAAAGTTCCCTGAATAATCAACGTACGCGGTGAGGTCGAAGATATGAATCGGAGCGGGTTGAGCTGTTGATATTCGTCCGGCATTTCAGCGGGGTTGCCTCCGAAAAAATTTAGCTCGGCTGATTTGTCGCGACTAGTTTTATAGTCGTAGGCTGGATCTACTGGGGCGTATAAAGATATTACCGATTCAACATCATGAGCGCTATATGCTTGGAGCAATGCCAGATGGCCGCCTGCTGACTGGCCGAGTAAGGATATTTTGTTTAGATCGATTTTTAGCTCTGCGCTATGGCTGCGTATATGATTCATCGCGTTTGAAATATCAGCAGGCGTTTGGGCCCAAGTATGATTATGTGGTGATGATTTCGTGTATTCTATACTAAACACCGAATACCCAGCACTAGTGAGTGCTTTCGGCCATTCTCCGGTTTGCATATAACTTCCGTAACGCCATCCGCCGCCATGGACAACGACTACGGCAGGAGAAATTGCTTTATGTTTAGGGCGATATAACGCGATAGGTAAGTTTCCCCCTGATGCTGAAGGATAAAACAGTATTTCGGAGGGCTGAAGGGTAGTTTTTCCTGAAAAATGAGCATAGCTGGTTGGGTGAAACGTGAGCTTAGCACCATACTGGCGAGCAGCAGACAGGTAGCTTGCCTGTGGGACAATTATCCCGGCTAGAGAGATTGCAATAATTGCCCACAGCATCCAGTGAGAAGTTTTAGCTAAGATAAAAATCCCCAGAGCGGCAATCAATAGCCCTCCAAACACCAGAAGACTAGTTGATGCAATACCCGCAGTTAGTGCAATATACACCGGCACCAGCAGTGCGCTAAACGCAACGACTGCGAGCAACAGCACCAATCCGTAGCAGTACGCAACTGCTTTGCTCGTTAGGTACTTTCGAGGAACCATATCTCTATAATACGTAAATGTAACTTTTATCACAAAAGTGCTTATGTTGCGAAAAGGACTTTCTTTTCACGCCGAGCTCCATCATATACTGGATAGTACCACCATCCCATCACGAAAAAACAAGCTAAAACAAGGAGAAGTATATGAAAAAAATGGCTACTCAAACGCTTGCGACACTTGTCATTATAGGAATGATTTCGATCGGTTCATTAAATGCGGCCGCCGAGACAGTAAGGGCAAAAGCGAACAAAAGCATTCCTCCACTTAAGCAGCTCGAAAGGGTATATCAAAAGCACGATAGGAAATATGAGCTTCGAGCAAGTCTGCTCGGAATGAGCACAGACGAACTAAAGGAACAGCTTCGTGGAAAATCTATGGAAAATATCGTGAAAAGACACGGTTTCCGTGACATGCAGACATTCTACGTTGCACTCACTGGAAAGCTCAAGGAAGAGCTTCGATCGCGTGGTTGGAGCGAAAAGAAACTCGATAACTTCGTGGCAAAACGCATCGCGCGCCTCTCAAACTCGTTTATGATTCAACCCGCTCCTGCCGTATAATAACTAGCAGATGCATCCACACCATCCGTTTCGAATATTCTTTATAAGCGGCTTCCTCACACTCCTGTCAATCGCAGGGGTGTGGTTTGGTTTGGGGCCGCAAGCTACCTTCATCACCATCGTACTGATACTCGTTGAAGTGATGTTTAGTTTCGATAACGCTATCATTAATGCACGGGTATTGGCGACGATGAATCGTTTTTGGCAAACGATGTTTTTAACGGTCGGAATGTTGATAGCTGTTTTCGGTATGCGGCTAGTCTTTCCGATCGTACTCGTCATGCTGACCACGGGACTAGGGGCAGGGCATGTGATAGATCTTGCACTTAATCAACCAGATCAATACTCTGATGAACTCGTAAAAGCGCACCCCCTTATCTCGTCATTTGGCGGAATGTTTCTTTTGATGTTAGCGCTTGCATTTTTCTTTGATCCTGGCCGGAAGGTCCTTTGGATTAGTATTTTAGAGCGGCCCCTACAGCGAATCGGAAAATGGTGGATATATACTTTTATCGCGTCAGTTATATTAATCATAGCTGCGATGGTTCCTTTTAATCATCACCCTAGAGAGACGTTACTAGCTGGCGCGTTAGGGATAATTATCCAACTAGGACTAAGCAAATTGAATGATTTTTTTACTGCTTCTCAAGCCTCGCGTGCAAAAAAGGCGGGTTCTGCTATGGCGGGTTTTATGGCGTTCATGTACCTGCAGGTGCTCGATGCGAGTTTTAGCTTCGACGGAGTGTTGGGTGCCTTCGCAGTGACAAAAGATGTCGTACTTATTGCTGTTGGACTGGGTATTGGTGCGTTATGGGTGCGTTCAATGACGATTTTTATGGTGCGTCGGCATACACTTGGCGCCTATCGATATCTCGAGCATGGCGCTCACTACACTATTGCGATACTTGCTTTCGTATTGCTTGGAGGGTTGTTTTTTGAAATACCCGAACTTGTTGCGGGCTTGGCTGGGATATCTATAGTCGGTGCATCGATTTTCAACTCGATTTCAGAACGTAACGCAGATAGGAGTAAAAACCATGGACATGCTGGTTAAAGTATTGGCTGACGGATTGCTACTCGTAATAATTGGCATTGGCGGTGCATCGCTACTTTGGGAGTTACGAAAAGACTTTTGGCGAAGGGTGCCAGTGGTGGTGATGGCAGGGTTAACGTCTTTACTCGTTGGAAAAATCATGAGTGTTTTTTACCAGCCTGAAACAATGCGTCCGTTCGAAAAACTTGGTGTTGACGCTGGTGCAGCGTATATCAACAACCCTGGGTTTCCATCAGATCACGCGCTTCTTGCAACTGTTATTGTTGTAGCGGTCTATGCTCTGACAAAAAATAATAGACTAACTATACTATTGACCTGTCTTGTTATAGTGATGTCGGCCGCACGAGTCTTTGCGCTTGTCCACACGCCGATCGACGTTGTATTCGGCATTCTGGCTGGTCTTTCAGGCGGAATATGGTACAAAAAGTTGACAAAGTAAGATAATACATTCATCATATATGTATGACTGATGTGGTGATTGAGAAAAATGCGCCTGTATACGACCCTATTCCGTTTGATTTACCTACAATAATCAAACTCTTAGTTGTGGGGGCTCTGACCGGTGCGGTTGGCTGGTTGCTATATATGGCCGTGTCCAAGTTCTTTATCATCCCCGTATTTTGCCGATCGGCAGATGCATTTGCGATTTGCAGTAATGGTGGCACGATAGCGTGGATAATCGCTCATATTATCGCAGGTGTTCTGGCTGTTGCGGTTCTCGCTCGAATGGGGATGTATCGACCGTTGCTGATTGTTATAGCGGTGCTAGCTGCGTTATGGAGTGCGCATGCATGGCTTGGCGTACTTCCGTGGTATGGTGCGCTTGGCTGGCAAGTTGTTCTGTTTGCGATTGCATTCGCACTGTTCGGATGGTTGGCGCGCGCTTCAAACCTCGTTTTCGTAATAATTCTTCTCGTAATTTTTGTTGTTTTGTCTCGCCTCGTGCTCCTTTGGGCGTAATACCTTATAGCAGACTGCTATACTAATGACTATGGATTTAGTCATTTTGCTCATCGTTCTTGCGGCAGTAGTCGTCGGTTTTTTGATAGTAATTTTTGTTATGAACTCAAGATTAAACGAACTAAAAAACGCAAGTGCAGTTGAGCTTATGAAAACTGATGTTACAGAGTTGACCCGTTCGATAAATACCCTCCAGCAATCAGTTGGAGAGCGCCTGGAACGAAGTAGTGCAACGATGCAAACCAGCGTCCAGAAACAGCTCAGCGAAAGTGCCAAGCTCGTTGCTGACGTTACTCAGCGTCTCGCAAAGCTCGATGAGACAAATCGACGGGTCGTCGATGTAGCTGATGAGCTAAAGACGCTACAGAATGTTTTACAAAATCCGAAACAGCGTGGTGTATTTGGCGAGTATTATCTGCAAACGGTACTCGATAACGTACTTCCTCCAGGGAGATTTCAGATGCAGTATAAGTTTAAAAACGGCGAGATTGCGGACGCGGTAATTTTTCTTGAAAAAGGCCAAATACTACCGATAGATAGCAAATTTAGCCTCGAAAATTATAACCGCATGATAGAAGCAAGCGGAAAAGATCGCGAAGCGCTTCTTTTGAAGGTAAAGTCAGACCTAAAGCAGCGCATTGATGAGACGAGTAAATACATCCGTACTAGCGAAAATACGATGGACTTTGCGTTCATGTTCATCCCATCAGAATCGCTGTATTATGACCTGCTTATCAATAACGTCGGGCAGGGCGGTAGTAGTCGAGACTTAATCGAATATGCATTCCGCGATAAGCGGGTTATCATCGTCAGCCCAACGAGTTTTATGGCGTACCTTCAGACGGTGCTACAGGGCCTCAGGAGCCTCCAGATAGAGGAACAAGCAAAAGATATCCAGGTCAGGGTCGGCAAGCTAGGGCAGCACATCGGCAAATATAACGAATATATGAACAAACTCGGAAGCAGCCTCGGCACAACGGTTAATCATTTTAACAATGCCCATAAAGAATTTAAAAAAGTTGATACAGACGTCGTAAAAATTGCTGGAGGCGAGGCATCCGTCGAGCCTCTCCAAGTCGATAAACCCGTAATTGGCGAATAATACTCCTTATTGTAAAACCCCGCCATATTGGCGGGGTTTTACATAGGCTAGCTTGCCTTAGAGTTCGCGAGCTTTCCAGGAAAGTCCGGCAACTAGAAGGTATAGATTTGCACCAAGCGCCGCTCCGAGAAGCGTACCGCTTACGACGCTAAATGTCATATGGCTTGGCTTTTTCTGTACATCAGTTGCGTTACCGCTACCGGAAATACTTTTGTTAATTGCATCGACATCACGCTCTGTTTGTGCGAGGGCGATAGCTGGGTTAAGCGCAGCTCCCTGTGCGGCAAAAGCTTGGGTAACTTTGGTTTCTTTTCCAGACTGCACTTGAGTTTGTTCATACGTCGCGTTCGCTGTAAGCAGCCCTCCGGCAACAACAAGACCTGCAACGAGTGAGAGGCCGATGCCTCCTGCACGAGCAAATGTTGTGCTGCTGTTTTTAAGAACAGCCAGTAAGCCACCTAAGAAGAGAGCAGTTCCAACAAGTTCTACCCAGAACACCTTCCAGTCAAGTTTCAGGAAGTTGCTCATATCTAGGTTGTTGCCAGAGCCGCTGTACGCGCCAAATACTAGCAATGCAGCAAGCGCACCAATAAATTGAGCCGCCCAATAAAATGGCACCTTTACACCCTCTACTTTATTTGCAGACCACAAACCGAAGGTAACTGCAGGGTTGAAATGCCCACCTGATACTCGCATCAAACCAACAAGCATGACTGCCAACATCAAACCAACGAGCAGCGGCTGATCTGCAGGTGCGGTTAGTGCTGCAAGAGCAAGTGCAAACGTACCGACCGATTCAGCTACGAGGGCTTGAGGGGTTATCACCGCCAGGCGGCTGACAGGACGTCGAACACTGGTTGCTTTGACGACTTTTGAACTGGTGACGACTCGGCTGGTTGTTTCTCGCGCCGAAGCAGTCTTCGTTTTGGTTTTAGCAGTAGTTTTGGCTCGTGTGGCCATAAGGTTCCTCCATACAATTTTGTATAGCCAGAGTATATCACGAACCGTCTTCTCTATAAATGCAAGTGCTGTACCGGCTATAGGTTATAGTAGAGGCATGGCATTATTTTTACGACAAGATGAAGAACGAAGTGAGTTGCAAAACAGCGTCGCGCTCGATGTGAAAAAGCGTCTTCGTGAGGGTGGAACAGAAAAGACCTTGAACGATCACGAATCGACGATGCTAGAGAATCAACACCAGACACGCCGAGCTGGGATGATTATTTTTATTCTACTTGTGATGCTGATGGTTGCCGTGGTTGCTTTCGCTCTGCGAATTTCAGCTTAAAACTGCTATACTTTACCCCAGATGAATGATATAGAAATAATACGATCTCTTTTGCTTGAGCGCTATGAAACTCTTAAGGATAAGCGCTCGATACTTAAGGCTCCGGAGCTAAAAAATCTTGTTGAAGGAATTCGAAATATTCCTACTGACCAACGTGCAGCATATGGAAAAGCTCTGAATGAGCTGAAGCTTGAACTGCAAACCAAGATTGCTGAGTACGAAGCGGCTTCGCAGCAAAAAGAAATACCGCCGATAGATGTCACTGCTCCGATGGATGTGAATGTAAGAATTCCAAGTCTTCCTCCGGCCTTTAAAGGCTCACAGCATCCACTAACAAAAGAAATACATCGAATTAGTGAGATTTTTGGTCGAATGGGGTTCGTTACCGAAGAATCGCGTGAAATAGATGATCAGTATCACATGTTCGAAAGCCTAAACTTTCCGAAAGATCACCCAGCTCGTGACGACTATGATACGTTTATGACCGTCGAGAAAGCCGCCGACGGCCATCCGCTGATCGCACCAGCGCATACCAGTACGATGCAAAACCGGATATTGAAAAACTATCGGGAAAACCTAATAAATGGAGAGGCAATTGCCGCCATTGTTCCAGATAGGGTTTTTCGAAATGAGGATTTAGATGCTCGACATGAACATACGTTCTATCAGGTTGAGGGTGTATATGTCGCAAAAGGCGTTCATGCCGGGATGCTGATCGCGACGCTGCAGGCATTTTTACAGGAATACTATGGGAAGAAACTCGACGTTCGAGTCAATCCGTTTTACTTTCCCTTTACTGAACCAAGTTTTGAGTTTGCGCTATCATGTCCGTTTTGCGAACAAAAAGATGCTTCATGCAAAGTTTGTTCAGGTGAGGGTTGGATAGAACTGCTAGGCTGCGGAATGATTCATCCGAATGTTCTGAAGGCCGCCGATATCGATCCTGACATCTATACGGGATTTGCATTTGGCTGCGGTATAGATAGGCTCGTTATGATGAAATACGGTATCGAGGATGTTCGACATTTTCATTCTGCAAAATTAGATTTTTTGAGGCAGTTCTAATATGAAAGTAAGTTTAAATACCATCCAACAACTCATTGACTTCGATCTTCCGCCTGTTGATGAGCTGGTGCGAAAAATCAATGCGCAGCTGGGCGGCGTGGAAGAAGTGATCGATTTAGGCGAAAAATATAAAGACGCCAAAATTGTTAAGGTCATGGAGTGCGACAAACATGAGAATGCTGACAAACTAAGTGTCTGCAAGATTGACGCAGGAACAGGCGAGTTAGTCCAGGTGGTCTGTGGTGCGCCGAATGTCCACGCGGATATGTGGGCGATATGGCTACCGCCAGAAAGTATTGTGCCTGAAACGTACGGCACTAAAGAGCCGTACGTGCTCGGTGCTCGTGAGCTGCGCGGTGTTGTTTCGAACGGCATGCTAGCAAGTGCCCGCGAACTGGGTCTGGGCGATGACCATGACGGCATCATTGAAATATATGAGCGCGACGTGCCGGAAGACAAAGAGTTAAAAGCAGGCGAGAGCTTCGCTGACGTGTTTGGTCTAAGCGACACTATTATCGATATCGAAAACAAAATGTTCACACACCGTCCCGACTTGTTTGGGCAGCTGGGCGTAGCCCGCGAAATTGCTGGTATATTCGGCCACACGTTCGATGACCCGAAGTGGTACTACGAACTGGAAGAGCAGCAGACGCCAACTGGTAGTTTCGAGCTGAAATCGTTCAATGACGCAGGCGCGAACGTCTCACGACTCATGCTGGTCGGTATGGACAACGTTACTGTTGCACCAAGTCCGTTATGGATGAAGACGAAATTGGTTGCGCTGGGCGGCAAGCCTATCAACAATGTGGTTGATGTCACGAACTACGTCATGCTGATGACGTCACAGCCGACGCACTGCTATGACTACGACAAACTGGCAGGCGGTACGGTCGGTGCGCGAATGGCTCGAAACGGAGAAACAGTCAAACTACTGAATGGAAAAATCTACGAACTGACTGATGAGGATATCGCGATCGTCGATGGTGAACGGCCCATTGGTCTCGGCGGCATCATGGGCGGTGGCGAGAGCGAGGTCTCTAGCGACACGAAACGAATTGTACTGGAGGTGGCGAACTTCGATATGTATGCGGTGCGCAAAAGCAGTATGCGACATGGTCTCTTCACGGACGCGCTGACCCGATTTAACAAAGGCCAGTCGATGCTGATGATTCCATATATTTGTCAGTATGCCGTGAAGCTGCTACACGAACTGTCTGGCGCGAAGGTCGCGACTGGAACCTATGACGACCTGCAGGCAGGCGAGGGCGAGTGGCGCGCAAAACCAGCCATCGTTCCTATGCTGGGCCCGAGCGATATCACTGCGGAGTTCATTAACAAGCGTCTCGGTTTATCATTATCAGTAGACGACATTATCAATTTGTTGACGAACGTCGGCTTCGAATGCGAAAACAAAAGCGACAACCTGAGCTACTGGTCGCCTGCTTGGCGTATGGATATCCAGGACCGCGAGGATGTAGTCGAAGAAGTCGGCCGTCTGTACGGGTTCGACAAACTACCACGCGATCTCCCGAAGCGGAGCATTTCCCCGGCACCGGACAATTCAATTTTCATGGCAAAACAACTCATTCGCGAAACGCTTGCTAACGCCGGCGCAAATGAAGTGCTAACCTATAGCTTCGTACATGAAAAAACGTTTCAGCGAGCAGAGCAGGATGTCGAGCAAGCATTTCGCCTGTCAAACGCACTCAGCCCTGATTTGCAGTATTATCGTATGAGCGTGCTGCCGAGCCTGCTCGATAAAGTTCACGCAAACATTAATTCGTCACATGATGAATTCGTACTATTTGAAATAGGCAAAGGACATAACAAAAAATATCACGCAGACGATGAGGACGGCTTACCGAAAGAACTCGAGTTTGTGGATGTTGTTTATGCCAGCAAGCAGTCTAAAGAAGGTGCGGCGTTTTATAAAGTCAGACGTTTGCTGGACATTATGGCGGCGCGTCTCGGCATAGATCTAGTGTATAAACCGATTGAAGAAACACTCGACTTTCCAGTCACTGCCCCATTTGATCAGGCGAGAAGTGCACTGGTAGAGACGGTAGAAGGTGTATTTATCGGTATGATCGGTGAGCTAAAGCCGACAGTGCGGCGGAATTTCAAGTTACCTGATTGTACGGCAGCAATGACACTGGACTTCGAGGGAGTTGCCGCTTCCATAAAACCACGGCAGTATAAAGCGTTGAGCCGCTTCCCGTCTGTCAGACAAGACATCAGTTTGAAGGTTGCAACTGATCTATCCTATAAGGCATTAATGTCTGTGGTTGATGATACGATACGTTCAAGTGAGCTCGAAGTGAGTATTACACCAATTTCGATATATCAGTCCGCAGATGATATTCAGCATAAAACTGTTACGCTACGTGTTCAAGCGTTTTCCTATGAGCGTACTTTGAAGGAAGGTGATGTTTCCCAGTTGCTCGACGAAGTGGCTGAAGCAGCCAACCACCAATTGCAAGCTGAGCGAGTGTAGTCACTAGTTCTTTTCTGCCTGAGCTTTGTGGCTGATATTCGGGCTCAATACTGTGCGCTTTGTCAAAAACAGAACTCTGACTATGCTCAATTCCGACTGACTCGTTCTCTATCATTGCAGCATTTCGTCTCAATATAAAAAGATGTGTTTCGTTGTCTGCGAGTGTCATGTGACCGCCCTGTAGTTTTGTGATGCGGACATTAAAATGATTTTGAAATATTTTCTCCCAGACATGCGGCATTGATGCGAAATCGTTATCAAATATTGTTATGTGCATCAGGGCTTCTCGCGGAATCCGTTTGGCGAGCTCGCCAGCTTCGCCACTGAAAATTGCACCACCAACTATCAACTGATGCCGAAGGTTATCTAGGTTGAAGTCTACGGTATTGCGGTAATTTATGAGCCGGGAAAGTCCTAGCGTTTCGGCGAGCTTGAGCATCTCTAGTGGCTCTTTGCGGACCTGATCGATAAGACGGGGTACATCGCTTAACTTCATTTTTTCTGGTATACATGGCGCAGTCAAATCCGCCATGGCAACAGTTTTTTCGAACCTATCAGCTAAAGCAACAATCCCCATTCCAACCATTGCGCCTCGGGATTCGCCGAGCACGATCACACGCTTAGCGTCGATTCCTTTTAAGCCTGCTTCGTAGGCAGAGGTGAGCGTATTAGATGCAGATAGAACCGTTGCGGCCGAGTTAGCGAGTGTTATCGGACGTTCAGGCCCCTTTCCGCTAGCAAATGTATAACTACCTTCAGCTCCCACCATGACTACTGCATTACCGTTGCGTACGAGGCTACGTAAAACTCGCTCGTTGTGTCCATCCAGACTCGTAAACCATGCACTAGTAACGACGATAGGTATCGGATTACGTAGATTGTCCGGAACGCCCAAGAGGCAATCATGCCCAAAACCTTGTGCGGTTTCTAGTGCAATGTGGTGGAGCCTACCGCCTTTTATGGTTTCCGTGTCCTGATACTCATCGATTTTTACAAGCTCACTCTCGGCAAACAAGAGCTCTATGTGCTCAGCAGATAGATAGCCGCCGTCAGTACTCTCGATATTGTTATATGACTCAGCGGTTCGGCGAAAAATTTGTTTAGGACAGAAGTCGCTTGGTTTCACATCACTCCTAACTATTCGCATAATATGCCTCAAAAACATAATGCGCAAGGTGGAAATAGTACTCGCATCCTGTCATACTGGTACTGAATGAATGCGCTGATAAAAATATTGGGTTCATCCAAGAACCTATGGCGGTATTATGTGTCGATCACACTTTTTTCGCTGCTCATGAGCCTAACGGCGCTCGCGACTCCTTTTATTATCAAATTCGCAACCGACTTGATTGTTGAGTCACTACGAACGGGCAATACCAACGTCATGGGGGCTATTTGGCTTGCAGTAGCTTTATTCGTTGTTGATGTCCTCAATACACTCTTTACTAACTGGGGTGGGTACTTAGGCGATGTAATGAGCGTTAAGCTGCGACAACAGCTCAGTAACAGATATTATGAGCATCTACTTAGTTTGCCGCAGCGTTACTACGACACTGAACTCTCTGGGAAGGTTATAAATCGACTGAACCGCACCATAACTGAAGTCACGCAGTTTCTTAACATGTTTGCGAACAATTTTTTCCAGATGTTCGTGACGATGTTTTTAACACTTATTATCGTTGCATTTTATAGCTGGGAGCTAGCACTTTTATTATTTGTGCTGTACCCGCTGTTTATGTGGCTAACTGCTAAAACCAGCAAAAAATGGGGCGTATGGCAAGCTGAGAAAAACCTTGCCTATGATATTTCCAGCGGCCGCTTTGCGGAGGTGGTTTCACAGGTTAGAGTCGTAAAAAGCTTTATTCAGGAAAAGTTAGAGCTAGCCCATTTTGCAAAAAAAATGGATGAAACGGTCTCTATCACTCGCCGACAGTCGTCGTATTGGCATAATATGGATATAGCCAGGCGCGGGGTGCTAAATATCATTTTCTTTGCGATTTTTGCGTACCTATTTGTCTATACAGCTCAAGGTAAATTCACAATAGGTGAAATGGTACTGCTGATCCAGCTTGTCAATATGATGCGTTTTCCGATTTTCAACATGAGTTTCATCGTAGATAATATTCAAAAAGCTATCGCTGGGTCGGTTGACTATTTTGAGGTCATGGAAACAGCGCCAGAGATTGCCGATCGGTCTGGTGCGAAGGCGTTGCGAGTACGCCATGCAAGTGTAGGGTATGAAGATGTTAGTTTTGGATACGAAAGCGACCGGCCGGTACTGAAAAACATTTCTTTCCAGGTGAAAACTGGTACGAAAGTTGCGCTGGTTGGCGAGAGCGGCGAAGGCAAGTCGACGCTAACAAACCTTTTACTTCGACTGTATGAAGCCGACAGCGGGCGAGTGCTGGTCGATGGGATGGATATTCGCGATGTCACACAAAAAAGTCTGAGAGAAAATATCGCTGTCGTTTTCCAAGACCCAGCGCTTTTTAGTGGGACGATCAGAGAAAATATCGGATATGCTCGTCCGAATGCAACTGAAAAAGAAATAGTGAACGCCGCAAAAACTGCAAATGCCCATGAGTTTATTGAAAAGCTAGAGAAAGGCTACGACAGCGAAATTGGTGAACGTGGCATCAAGCTAAGTGGCGGGCAGAAACAGCGGATAGCAATAGCGCGGGCGGTCTTAAAAGACGCGCCGATACTTATTCTCGACGAAGCGACCAGTAGCCTAGATAGTCGTGCAGAAGCACAGGTGCAGTCAGCACTAAATCGGTTGATGAAAGGCCGAACGACGCTTATTATTGCGCATCGCTTGAGCACTATCGCTCACGTTGACATGGTGGTGACGCTTAAGAATGGTAAAGTTGATGAGGTAGGTACACCGAAGAAATTAGCAAAAACCGACGGGATTTATGCACAGCTCCTTGAGCTACAAACCGGAACTACAGAACAGGCAAAGAAAGCGCTTTCAAAGTATGGCATCACTGCATCATAAATACGTTACGGCCCGTGCAGTCATTTTGCATGACGGCAAGGTGCTGATGTTCAAACGTCGCCGAAAAAGCCGGTTTACACGTAAATTTGTAGAATATTACAGCATACCGGGTGGCCAAATAGATCCCGGCGAGACGCCTGAACAAGCCGCTATTCGTGAGCTAAACGAAGAGATGGGCGTCAAAATAGCTATCGAAGGGTTGATTGGCCACAGTGATGGTATGTTGTATGAACACTACGTCTTTGCGGCCCATATCATCAGCGGCATTCCGGCACTACAAGAGGATGCGGAAGAAGCGTATTTTATGCATGAGGGTAACCAGTATCACATCATGTGGGTACCGGTCGAAAAGCTCACCCGTGCAAACATGCGGTTCTACGCGCCGTTTCTGCGACCTATCCAGCTTCTTAATGAAGGTAAACTACCGTCAGAGATCCTCGATAGCGCTGAGTGACGATGGTATACTGGTATGAGTTAAATGAGGAGGATATTTAGTGGCGACTTCAAAAAGTCAGCGAGCATTTATGTGGGTAATCGCCGTCGTGATGGGCGTAGGAACTGTCGGGACGTTTTTCTTACCAATTTTGATAAATGATAATGCGCAAAAAGACTACGCTGAACAAGAAAAAGTTCTGAAGCAATTGCAAGAACAGCAAGCGGCTCAACAGGCGGCACAGTCGCGACCATTAGACGGCTACCAAGCGGACCCATTTGATGCCGCTACAGTAACCGAACTGAAGACTGAAGATATTGTTGTCGGCGACGGGGCAGAGGTAAAGCCAGATTCAACTATATCTGCGAATTATTTCGGCTGGACGGCTGATGGAAAAATATTTGATAGCACCAACAAGGACGGAAAAACGACGTCAGCAGAGTTTCCACTCAGCGGTGTAATCGAAGGTTGGACGAAAGGTCTTTCGGGGGCAAAGGTAGGTACAGTACGCAAGCTCATGATTCCTTCGGAGATGGCGTATGGCAAAGACGCTGCTGCACAGGGCCGTCCCGCTGGTCCACTAGCCTTTATAGTAGAGATCAAGGCGGTTAAATAGCAGAAATCACAACATATAGCGTCTTGACGCTAATCACAAGCGCTATATATACTATTTATATATAACTTTAAACACCACAAAAAACCGGGAGCGGATATGTCAAAAAAAATCACTGTCTACACACGAACTACTTGCGGCTACTGCACGCAGGTGAAAAAGCTGCTCGATATGAAAGGGAAGCAGTACCACGAAGTCAATCTCGACGACGATATGCAGGCAGAGGCGGACATTATCGCCTTGAGCGGTGCCCGAACAGTACCAGTGGTGACGGTTACTGATGATAGCGGCAGTGAGCAAGTGGCATCTATCGGCTGGAACCCGGGTGCATTGATGGGTGCGATTTCATAATGGAGCCTGACACAAAACTACATGACGTGGTGATGATTGGCGCTGGTCCGAGCGCACTGGCTGCTGCAGTTTATACAACTCGCGAAGATATCGACACCGTGCTCGTAGAAAAAGGCGTCATCGGTGGTCTGGCGGCAACGACGGACTGGATAGACAACTACCCAGGATTTATCGATGGTGTTGAAGGGCTGAAGCTGGCTGAGCAGTTTCAAGGTCAGGCGGAACGATTCGGCGCAGATATTCGGTTTGGCGATGTAACAGGTATTCGCGACGAAGGCGACCACAAAGTGGTTGAGATGGGCGAGGACTCACTCAAGGCGAAAGCGATTCTCATCGCAACAGGCTCCGACTACAAAAAACTAGGCGTACCTGGCGAAGCGGAATATTATGGCCGAGGCGTGCATTACTGCGCGACATGCGACGGTGCATTTTATCGAGACAAATCTCTTGCGGTAGTTGGTGGTGGGAACAGTGCAGTGCAAGAAGCGATGTTTTTGACCCGTTTTGCAACGCACATAGATCTCCTGGTTCGCTCGACTATCAAAGCCAGCGAGGTGCTGCAGCACGAACTTCAAAAATTCGTAGACGAGGGAAAAATCAGCGTTCATCTTGGAGCTGTGCCAACGAAAATAACCTCATCTGACGAGAAGGTAGCGGACGGCATCGTTTACGCACAAGATGGAGAAGAAAAAAAGTTGAGTGTTGATGGTGTTTTTGTATTCATTGGGCTACTTCCAAATACGGGATTCCTGCAGGGAACAGCCGTTGAGCTAGATGAAGTGGGTCTCATCAAGACCGACGAAAATCTGCAGACGACTATGAGCGGCGTATTCGCAAGCGGTGACGTTCGTTCCGGCGCAACAATGCAGATAGCTAGCGCTACTGGCGAAGGCGCAACCGCAGCCCTCAAAATGCGCGAATTTCTCGAAGGAAAGTTATAAATAACTGCTTATAGCAGGAGGCCGCGCTGCTTTCGGCCGCGCTTGTTCTTTTTGCGAAGAACCAAACGCCCTTCTTTCTTTCATTGCGAAGAAAGAAGGCAAAGAACGCTAGCCCGCCTCCCTCCCGCCGTGGACCTTCGCCAAAAAACAAGCGTTGCTCCGGAACGAGCCCTACGGGCGTCGGCCTGCTTGTATTGTTCCATAGTTACGGACAAACAGGCTTAGCCGTCGCGAACTATTCGCTTGTTTTTTGGTTCAGGTTCTCGGGGAAGTCCGGATGGGCGGAGGAGCTACATATATTGACAAAAAATATTTTTTTTGCTATAATAGTAAAGTTCAGCTACCTCACAACTTTGAAAGGAGGAGGTATGAGCTGGAAGTCCGGACGGGCGATGGAACGACATACCTAGTCTGACCATCATCAAACCCGTGCTGCGTACAACGGTCAGATACTCTGAAGAAGCGTGCGGGTCAACCCGTACAACACTTCAAGGAGCCATCATGACCTGCAACAACATCGCCTGGAAGATCCCGGCACCTCCGTCCCTCGTCCTGCTCGCCGACGACCTCCCCGAGGTCATCGAGAGCTGGGTGAACACTCTGACGGAGTACCACATCCCCTGCCTGACTGCGTCCACGCTGTCGGGTCTCAACCGGGGATTCGACCTGTACAAGGACGACATCTCGGCGATCATCCTGGACGGGTGCATCCCAGGGCACGAGGTCAACACCATCGACTTCATCCTGATGGCACGCAGGGCCGGATTCACCGCGCCCATCGTGGCGTCGTCCAGCCTCGGTAGCTACCGTCAGATGATGGTACGAGCAGGGTGTAGCCACGAGGCTCCCAAGAGCGAGGCACCCCATCTGGTCGCCAAGCTGCTGGGCAAGTCGATCTGACAGACAACCCGATGGGCACCGGAGTTGAATCCGGTGCCCATCGGGGCACTACCTAAATTCTTAAATCACTTTGAGACTTTAGACAGTGATTAATGTAGCTCTTGTTCCTCTCGACTGTCCTGGCGTGAATGTAAGATTAATTGCTAAATTCTTTTGTCATCTTTTCCGGATAATCAGTCACGATACCATCTATGCCTTTTTGCTCCAGGCGACGAGCGGCGTCTGGTCGGTTGACCGTATAGACATATGCGAACAGGCCGAATCGTTTCGCAACTTCAAGTGAAACAGGATTTATGTATAAACGATGAAAACCCACAGCGCTGAGTTTTAACAACCGGTGCCAGCCGATAAAGGCCAGTGGATTTCGATAATGTAGTAGGCCGAGTGACGCGCTAGGTTCTTCCTGCCGTATACTCCGAAGCGTAAACGGGTTAAAAGAACTAAACATAATACTTTCCATTTCTTCGGGTGTTTTTACATATTTTCGGACGACATCGAGCACGGGGCCGACACTAGCTACCTCTTTGAGCTCGATATTCAAATATATTTCACCAAAAACTTCACGAAGCGCTTCATCAAGCGTGTCGATGTGCGTGTCTCTTTTTTTCAATCGTTTTTGTAACTCATCAAGCGTGTAGCGGCGAATATATGCAAATTCACGCCGTTTCGAACCAGCAAGAAGTGAATCGTGGGCAAGTACAGGAACATTATCACTCGTGAGCCGGACATCGAACTCAATCATATCTGCTCCTGCATTCACTCCAGCCCGTAAGCTATCAACTGTGTTTTCGGCATGCGTTCCTTTTGAACCCCGGTGTCCTATAATCAACATAACAGGCTATAGTATAGCAGTTAACTGGTTAACGGACGTGTGTGTCAAAGAATTTTTCGAGCTGTTTTATGATGTTTTTGTTGGTTGTTTCCAGTGCGACTTCACGCGTACCAATAAGCCCTCCTGCCCATACAAAATTATGCGATCCAGTGATAGCTACCTTTTTACCGTCTGGAAGGGAGAATATGATGAATTTCGCATGAAGATAATTGCGACGATGATACGACGTTGCTTGTCCAGTAGATGCCATTCCGATACGAATGACCCAGCGGTTAAGCAGGCTTGTCGTGTTCCAGTGGTTAAAGTATAGCGATGATTTTTTGGTTTTTAACAAACGGTTAAGTTTACCGGTCGGACAGTACTGCGAAACAAGCAGTATACTCTCAGCTTGTTCAGCCCAGTAGCAAGCCCGACGGTATATGATTGAGTCACCAACGAACCCTGCATCGATAAGTACCATGTTATCGTCATCACCGAACCGATGAGATCTGAGAGGAGTTCCACTTTTGTCTGCTCGAACAATCCTCTCATGTTCATTGGCAATTCTGTCTGCTAAATCTATATTTTCGGTCCGAAACATATAATCAGTGTTTGTGACGCTTGCTTCATCCAAATTTACGCCACCAAAACAATAAACAGTATTATCAACAACACACCATTTGATGTGTGTTCTTCCGGCAAAAGCGAAAATACTAAGTCTGCCCAGCCATATAAAATTTGCACCAGCTTTTTTCAAACGATTTTGTATTGCGTTCGCGGCTTGGATACGCTTACTCCGATGGGTGGTGGGTATAAACGAGCCGTGAAAATCGGTATAGGTGAATGCGTCCCCGGCGACGTGCACTTCGACACCTCGTTCAGCTGCTTCTGAGAGTGCGCTCATTAGATCGGTTGTTGCGCTATCATCGACGAGTACCATAGTCATGAGATATACTCGCTGCTTTGCTTTGCGGATATTTGCTGTCGCCTCTGCTATGTAATCTTGTGGCTGTAATAAATGAAAACGGGGCTTCATACAGTAAAAAGTATAGCGTATTTCCTAAGTTCGAACTGAAGTATAATAGGGTTATACCAAAGTCAATCCAAGGAGTGTATATGCCTGATTTTAATAAAGTTCTTTCGCCAGGGTCGGTAGATGACGGAGTAATAAACACGGTAGTTGAGATTCCGAAATGGTCAACGCTGAAAATCGAGTGGAATAGGAAGGTCGCTGCATTCGAACTTGACCGAGTCGAGCCGAGTATTTTTGCAAAACCGGTAAACTACGGCTTTATCCCCCAGACACTTGACGAGGATGGCGATGAGCTTGATACGTTAATTCTGACAAATGACCCCATCCCGACTGGGGTATTCCTCAAGGCGCGAGTTATCGGAGTCTTGAAGTTCGAGGACGACGGCGAGGTCGACGACAAGATTATCTGTGTTCCTGAGGACGACCGCAATACTGACAACGCTATCACGGCGCTCGATGATTTACACGCGCGGTGGCGTCAGAAAATCGAACATCATTTTATGCACTACAAAGACTTGAAGAAACCAGGATCTACGAAAGTTTTGGGTTGGGGTGATGCCGAAGAAGCAAAAAGTGTGATCCGAGAATGTATTGATCGGTATGAAGGGTAGGCATTTGTTAAGAAACGAAAAACTGTCACCCAAGTGGCAGTTTTTTCTTTAATGCTGTACGAATCTTTTCTTTCGCGTGTGAGGTTCGAACCCATTTCAGCCAGTCATTGTTTGGTTTGGCGCTACGCTTCGTTATCACTTCCACGACATCACCGTACTGGAGTTTGTAGGTAAAGGGCACCATTTTACCGTTGACGATAAAACCGCTCGCCTTGTCACCGATATCGCTATGTATTCGGTAGGCAAAGTCAAGCGGTCGTGCGCCCTCGGGAAGGTCGTATATGTCACCTTTTGGTGAATAGACAAACAACCTATCCGCGAATAAATCGATTTTCAGGTGATCGACGTTCACGGCTTTTCCCATGCTAAGCTGGGCGGCGGTCTCCTGAAGCTCGGTTATCCACCTGAGCTCCGCAGGTAATTCAGCGATATGCCCAGTTTTGTAGGCATCCGTCAGTTTTTGTTCGTTGTAGTGAAAATGAGCAGCAAGTCCCCGCTCGGCGTATTCGTGCATCTCAGCCGTACGTATCTGAAATTCAACTATCTGTCCGTCGTCAGCCATGACGGTCGTGTGCAGGCTTTGATATCCGTTAAGCTTCGGTCGGGCAATGTAGTCCTTTATCCGGTTGACCATTGGAGGGTAGAGGTTATGGATAACTCCTAGAACGAGATAACAGCTAGCGATATCATCGACAATTATACGAAGGGCGATAAGATCGTAGATCTCATCTATATCAGGAATTTTTTTCAACTTTTTATGTAAGCTGTAGACACTTTTTATCCGTCCATCCATTTGGTGAGGAATCTTTTCGTGAATTAGTTTTCTGTCGATTGTCTCCCTGACTCGCGACAGACGACGATGGCTTCGTCCAAGACGTGACTTCATTTCTTTTTTCAGTCGTTTATACTGTTTTGGATCCAAATAAGAAAACGCCAACTCTTCCAGCTCAACTCGGACACGACCCATGTTGAGCCGATCGGCAAGCGGAGCGAAAACCTCGATAGTCTCCTGAGCGATTTTCTTTTGTTTCTCATGCGCAAGATAGCGCAGCGTTTTCATGTTGTGCAACCGGTCGGCAAGCTTGATGATGATAACGCGAACGTCCTCCCCGACGGCTATGAGAAGTTTAGTAAGGTTGTCCTTCGTCGCTGGCAGATAGCTATCGATATTGCGCATACCGGCTCTAGCTTGAGAGACTTTTGTTACGCCATCGACGAGGAAGGCGACGTCTCGACCGAATAAATTTTCTATCTCGGCCAGTGTGGTTTCGGTATCTTCAACCGTGTCGTGTAGCAGTCCGGCTAACACGCTGTCGAAGTCCATACCCCATTCGCATAGAATTATAGCAACGGCTATCGGATGCGATATATATGGTTCGCCACTTTTTCGTTTCTGGCCGTGATGTTTTTTTTCGGCAAAGTCGAGTGCGAGTAGAAGTTCGGCGTGCTGATTTTCATCATCATACGAACGCTTTACCGCCTCGATAAGCTCTTTTCGCTTCATATTAATAAGTATATAGCACTTGCATCGACAGATTGCGCAACCCAGAGCAAAAGCGTTATACTGGAGAAAACTACTTCATAAGGGGATGGGAATGACGAAAAAAGTAGCTATCAATGGGTTCGGCCGCATCGGTCGCAACGCATTTAAAATAGCATTTGAGCGCAGCGATATTGAGGTGGTCGCTATCAACGACCTAACGGACAATGAGACGCTTGCATATTTACTCAAATACGACAGTAACTATGGGGTGTATGAACACGACGTTGCGGCACATAAGGACGGGCTGACAGTCAGAGGAAAGAAAGTCAAGGTGTATGAGGAAAAAGACCCTGCGAAGTTGCCATGGAAAGAGCTGGATGTCGATGTTGTCATTGAATGCACCGGTTTCTTTACGGATAAAGAAGGTGCCAGCGGTCATATAACTGCTGGTGCAAAACGCGTTGTTATCAGCGGACCGACTAAATCCGACGGCGTCGATACGATCGTACTAGGAGCGAATGATGAGTCCGTCAAAGACGGCACGACAGAAATAGTTTCTAACGCAAGCTGTACAACCAATAGTCTAGGTGCCGTCATGGCGGTGCTCGATAGCGAGTTCGGCGTCGAAAAGTCAATGCTGACAACCGTTCATAGTTACACTGCCAGCCAAGCATTGCAGGACGCCCCGAAAAAAGACCCTCGAGAGGGTCGAAACGCTGCGGAAAACATTGTTCCTACTAGCACCGGTGCGGCGATAGCGGTTACGAAAGTGCTGCCTCAGCTGAAAGACAAATTCGACGGTATATCTATGCGCGTACCAACCCCTGTGGTGTCGATCAGTGATGTCACGGCGGTTCTAAAGAAAAACGTGACAGTTGATGAAGTAAACAAGGCGTTTAAAAGGGCTGCCGAAGAGCCATACTATCAGGGGATTCTCGGTGTTTCTGACGAGCCGCTCGTCTCACGTGACTATATAGGCAACAGTCATTCAGGCATCGTTGACCTGGGGCTGACTCGTGTCGTCGGCGGTAACCTCGTTAAAGTCTGCGCCTGGTATGACAACGAATGGGGCTATTCTAACCGCCTCGTCGAGTTGACGGCTGATATTGCAAAAAGTTTAGATAAATAAAATATCTCAAAAAAATGAAGCAGGGGTGCCGGAATCGAAGTTCCAGCACCCCTTTGCGCCTCAGTCGAGTCGTCTGATGGAGCGGACTTTGCTCGTCTCGAGTAGTGGACTCGTCAACTCTGGGACTCGTGCCGGGTCATGGATGCTGAAAAGCATGGGAGAGCCAACCTTGGCTCCCTTCATCAGCCGACACGGTGTTTCCATCAGTTCCTTTGAACCGCCACTGACGGAAATGAGACCGGTGGGCTCGAGTGTCGACACCAAGGTGTATCGAGCTCCACTTGCGGTGATGACCTCGTACATACCATCAGCGGTACGTACATTCAGCTCATTCATCTGAATCCCTTTCTGAGGTGCGGTTGCCGCACCTCCGTAGAGTATGTGCGACTAACATACTTATTATAGCAAATATTCAGATAAATGTCAAGTATTTTGCCCTTTTACCCCTATAATCTATAATCATAAGCATGAAAATATATCTCGGCTCGGATCATCAGGGGTTTCATCTAAAAGAAAAAGTTTTCGCCTATTTGTCGAAACGTAAACATGACGTAGAAGATGTCGGTAACAAAGAGCCCGACCCGCATGATGATTTTCCGCTATTTGCTCAACAGACGGCACTCAAAGTGCTTGGCGATGAGGACAAAGACCCGCGGGCTATTCTAATCTGCGGAGGAGGTCAGGGTATGGCGATGGCAGCAAACAGGTTCCGCGGCATTCGTGCCAGTGTCATCTGGGATGAGTATGAAGCGAAAATGACGAGAAACGATAATGACAGTAATGTACTCTGTCTTCCGGCGCGTATTCTCGATAAAGATGATGCGGAATGGCAGGCTATTGTCGATACCTGGCTGGCATCACCCTATGCGAATGCCGAGCGGTATAGGCGACGAAATCGTCAACTGGACGAGCTGTCATAAAGTAACTATAGTTGAAGCATGAGCAAGAAAAAAACTTCATCGCAGTTATCGCTTCACGAACTTATTTGTCAAATGTCGTTTTGGGGAACGTCTGTCCGGTTGTTGCTGTTTTCGTTCTTAGCGGCAGTCGTTTTTGCCTTCGCGCTCAGCGAAGCGTCGACATCGAGTGCGGCTGACTCGCAGATAATGCAGTTGATATATGTGCTGGGAAGCTTTTTTATATTGGACTTTGGCTATGTAATGATCGCCCGTTCGTATCCATTGAAGCGTAGCGTCGATATGGTCTTTCTGGCTACTGCTGATGTTATTTTGGCACTACTTTACATCCTGCCGAAATCAGTCGTCGCTAGTACCATCACAACACGCGAGAATCCTCTCGTCTACGTCTTTATCATTGCCATCGGAGTACTGTCTATGAGGCTGCTTGTGGGCCTACTAATCGGAAATCCCTCGCGACGATGAGTGTTATTTGTCCTACCGTAACACCGACTACTCAGAGTGTAGAAGAATATAGAGCACAGCTGAATAAAGTTGCGGCGTTTGCGCCGAGAATCCAGATTGATTTGATGGATGGGGATTTTGCTTCCCCGGAGTGTATTAATGTCGCAGATATATGGTGGCCTGAGTCGGTGACTGCGGATGTGCACCTTATGTACCGAAAGCCAGTTGACTACATGGAGACGATTGTTTCATTGGGCCCAAACATGATTATCGTTCACGCTGAGGCAGAAGGTCAGCTGGATAAATTTTTCGACTATATGAGAGAGAACGGTATCAGGACTGGGCTCGCCATACTGCAGGAAACGAGTGTAAATTCGGTAGCTGAGTTGATAAAAAAAGTTGATCATCTACTCATTTTCAGTGGCAATCTTGGTAAACTTGGCGGAACCGCAGACTTGAAGCTGCTTGAAAAAATACATGAAGCTAAATCGATCAACCCTCGAGTCGAAATAGGGTGGGATGGCGGTGCAAACGGCGAAAATGTCCGTGTGTTGAGTGATGGCGGAGTTGAC
Organism: uncultured Candidatus Saccharibacteria bacterium; assembly: GCA_964581535.1. Classification (GTDB taxonomy): domain Bacteria; phylum Patescibacteriota; class Saccharimonadia; order Saccharimonadales; family Saccharimonadaceae; genus CAZOOW01. Next base: position 136,167 of record CAZOOW010000002.1, on the reverse strand, counting down.
GTGATTAACGTCGGAGGAGCAATACAAAATGCTCTCTATCCATATGACGTGTATCGTAATCTCAAACGGCGTCTAAAGACCTGATATCATAACCTGCTTATGCTAAACTATCAGTAATGAAACAGCTTACGATGGCTCAGTTGGAGCAAATGGCAAATACCGTTCGCCAAGATATTATCAAAATGCTCGAAGAAGCAGGCTCAGGGCATAGCGCAGGACCACTTGGAATGGCTGACATTTTGACGGCAATGTATTTTCACGTCCTTAAACATAATCCAAGCAAGCCGAACTGGAAGGAAAGGGATCTCTTTGTACTTAGTAATGGTCACACTACGCCAGTTCAGTACGCAGCCATGGCACGGGCAGGATATTTTGATATAGAAGAACTCAACACACTACGCAAGCTTGGCAGTCGGCTCCAAGGGCATCCGGAAAGGACAAAGTTACCAGGAATTTTCAACACCAGCGGACCACTAGGTTCAGGACTTAGTCAGGCGGCAGGAGCGGCCTATACGATGAAGTATTTCGACGAGCAGCCACATCGATGGGTGTACTGTATGATGGGCGATGGCGAGCTGGACGAAGGGAATATCTGGGAAGCTGCTATGTTCGCAGGCAAGTATAAGCTAAGTAACCTCGTTGGAATCGTGGATCGAAATAATATACAGATTGACGGAAGTACCGAGGACGTGATGCCGCTAGAAGACCTGCGCGGCAAGTGGGAAAGTTTCGGCTGGCATGTCCAAGAAATCGATGGCAATAACATGGAAAGCATCATCGACGCGTGCAGTATGGCGCGGGCTATAACGACACAACCGAGCGTTATCATAGCGCATACTATCCCCGGCAAAGGAGTTCCGTTCATGGAGTATGACTATCGTTGGCATGGAATGCCACCAGATCATGAACAGGCGAAAGAAGCGTTACGAAAACTACGAACGCTAAATGGCAAAATCACCCATGAGGGGATGTGAAAATGATTGAAATGTTTCTGAGTCCAAAAATTGGCGATGGAAAAATAGTCAGCGAACCGACCCGCAAAGGGTTTGGACGCGGGCTGTTAGGTGCTGGCGAGGCTGATGATAATGTCGTTGCACTATGCGCTGATCTGACAGAGTCCACCCAGATGCACTTATTTAAAGAAAAGTTTCCTGAGAGGTTCGTAGAGGTCGGTATCGCTGAACAGAATCTCGTTACAGTAGCGAGCGGCATGGCGGCGATGGGCAAGATTCCGTTCACGAGTAGTTACGCGGCATTCAGTCCGGGGCGAAACTGGGAGCAGATTCGTACAACTGTCTGCCTGAATGAGCAACCAGTCAAAATAATCGGTTCTCATGCCGGAGTCTCAGTGGGGCCTGATGGCGCAACTCATCAAGTTCTGGAAGACATAGCCCTAATGCGGGTACTTCCGGAGATGGTTGTGGTATGTCCAGGCGACGTGATCGAGGCAGAAAAGGCGACACTAGCGATAGCATCGAACGGTAAACCAAGTTATCTTCGTCTAGCTCGCGAAGCTAGCCCAGTTTTTACAACCGAAAAAACTCCGTTTGAAATCGGAAAAGCCTATGTGCTTCGTGAAGGCTATGACATTACGTTATTTGGAACCGGACTGATGACGTACCAGTGCCTACTAGCCGCAAAACAGCTTGCGAAACTTGGCATCGGTGCCGAAGTCGTGCATGTACCGACGATAAAACCGCTTGATGAAAAGACCATACTGGCGAGCGTGACGAAAACCAAACGCGCCGTTAGTGTCGAAGAGGCACAGATTGCGGGCGGGTTCGGCGGCGTTCTGGCAGAGTTATTCGCCGAAAAACGACCGACACCACTGGCGAGAGTTGGTATAAATGACCATTTTGGCGAGTCTGGCAAACCGGACGAGTTGTTTGAAAAATTTGGCTTAACACCGGAAAACATAGCAAAAACAGCGGAAGAAACCGTAAAGAAATATAAATAGGGGGCATATGGGACTGACAATTTCTGAAATTCGTGACAACTGCGTGCGCGCTCGACATCTCATGCAGCGTTCGCGCCAACAACACTTCGCGGTGGGGGCGTTTAATATTGATAACCAAGAAACGCTTGTCGCCATCTCACGAGCTGCGCAAGCAAAAAACTCTCCAGTTCTAGTTGAGTTGAGTGATGGTGAGGTTAAAGCACTCGGTCTCGAGAATGTTCGTGACATGGTTGACAACTACAAAGAAGAATATGGTGTTGAAATGTATCTCAACCTGGACCACAGTCCGACTGTCGAAGCATGCAAAGAAGCAATTGATTGCGGGTTCGAGTTTATCCACATAGACATATCTCAGGCGAACCATGAGGCTAGCGAGGAAGAGATTACCGAAAAAACCAAAGAGGTTGTCGAATATGCTAAATTTACCGGGGCGTTGGTCGAGTCCGAGCCGCATTACTTCGGCGGGTCTTCGAATGTACACGACGAGGCTATCGACTACGAGAAAATTAAAAAAACATTTTCTACGCCTGAAGGGGCAAAGTCATTCGTAGACGCGACAGGTATAGACACATTTGCTGCCGCTGTCGGCAATCTGCATGGAAAGTATCCGGTTCCAAAAGAGTTGGATCTTGAGCTGTTGAAAGCCATACGAAACGCAATACCTTGTCAGATTTCATTGCACGGTGGCTCAGGCACGCCACTGCATTATTTTGAAGAAGCAGCTCGTATCGGGGTGAGCAAGATAAATATCAACAGTGATATGCGCTACGCGTATCGTACGACAGTTGAGAAGGTGTTGAAAGAAAATCCGGATGAGTTTGCTGTCGTCAAGCTGATGGACGAAGTTAAAGATGCCGTTCAGAAGGTCGTCGAAGAAAAGATCGATGCCTTCGGCTCAGCTAATAAAGCGGTTCGCTAAAACTCATTTCCGCCTGAGAAGATATTGCTTTTGGATGTGCTGTGCGATGCAGCTTCGCTAATATTTCTATTTCACGAAACGGCTCCTCTAACCACATCTCGATGTCGCCTTCATGTTCTTCGGCCTGAACCAAATTAGCTGCCACGAGTCCTTTTTCTGTAACTTCTATTCCTCCTTCACTGGGAGATCCGAAATCCAGACACCGTGCGCTGATGAGTAAATCAAGTGTTCTACCGGAAAGCACGGTGTGGAGCGCAGCATACTTACCAAGCTCACGGACGGCAATCGATAACCTTCCGTATGTCTCAGCGCTGTTCGGGCTATATCCGAAATGTTCATGAATCCCCTCAGCATGCTGTGTGGCTTCAAACGCAGGTAATCTTTGGCCAGTATATCGCAGTGTTAGTACTTTCTTCACAAGATAAGTATAGCCGATAGGCATCGTTATTTTGAAAGCATAAGTGGTATACTGTTACAGATATGAAAACACCAACTATTCTTTGCATTGGTAAGGCAACACAGGACGTCTTTTTGCGTGATGATGAGTTCGATCCGCGCAAGGAAGGCAAGGTGCTCTATACTCACCTTCCGCTTGGAGCAAAGCTTGATATCAATGAAGCATATTTCACTACTGGGGGTAATGCTACCAATGTTGCGGTTACGTTCGCTCGTCAAGGGCTTGATAGCCGCTACATGTGGGTGCTTGGACAGCATGACCCCGTATCACAGGCTGTGATAAGTGACCTAGACGAAGAAGGGGTGGATACACGCTTTGTCGTTCTCGATGATCGCTCACGTGCAAGCTACTCAGTTATCCTTCTTGCTGAAAGCGGGGAGCGAACAATTCTGAACTACAAATCTAGTGTTCCTTTTGCAAAAGAAGCACTGGCGAATCTCAATGCGTTTGATGGCGTCAACTGGGTCTACCCGACGGCGCTGAGTAACTTCACGACATTGGAGATGGTATTAGCTGAAGCAAAAAGTCGAGGGATCAAAGTTATGCTGAATCCTGCCACTGCTGAGCTCGACAAACCGGACCGCCTAAAGTCTTTACTTGCAGATGTTGACGTACTCTGCCTGAACAAAGAGGAAATGAGTTTGCTTGTTGAAGGAATTACCCTGGAGTCACTCGTCCGTCATGGACTCAACCTTTGTCCGGTTGTCATTGTCTCCGATGGCCCCAATGGTGTATGCGCAAGTGACGGAAAAACAATTGTGAAAGCCGGGATGTATGAGGATGTCCCCGTGCTTGACAGAACAGGCGCCGGGGATGCGTTTGCGAGCGGATTTCTGAGCCAATGGGCAGTAGGCAAAAGCCTGAAAGAGTCCATTATTTTTGCTAGCGCGAACAGTACGTCGGTTGTGACGAAAATTGGGGCAAAGCCGGGCATCCTCAGACGGGGTGCGCGTTTGCACGATATGGAAATCGAAGAAAAGGAATTATAACTGATGTCTAGGATACTTCGCGACCTACTTAATGCCGAAGAACCGTTATTTTCGCTGAGCCTGCAACAACTCGAGAAAGCAAGCGGCCAATCTGGCCAAGATGCTCGGCTTATCGGTGAAATTATCCGGAAAATGTCAAAGTCTGTTCAGCAAATAGGCCTTGATCCGCTCGATAGCACTGACAAAGAAATTTATCAGGCAATGCTAGCAAGAATAAAAAACGATAACGAGCGTGTCGCAAAACTTATCGGTGGCAACGATCCCGATGACATACAACAGATGATTCCGCTGATGATTAAAGCCGTAGAATCGCTCGATATAAACCATAGCTGCTGGGCTCTGAAACGGTCTGTAGCCAAAAAACTGCTCGCGAAAATGCCACCAAAAAAACTCATGAAACATCTCGGATATCGAAGTGTCGAGAGTATGCTGAAACATGAGCCGATCGACGAAGTCTACACGGCGCTTCGTTTTTCAGAAGGGGCTGAGTGGCTCAATGAGTACAATGAGCTGTTCAAATCAGTTCGTCCAAGTGATTTCGAAACAAGAAAGATCAGCATCATCGTGATGAATCACGAAAAGTATGTTGACCTCGCCGAGCACTTCGTTCAGAAAAAACTTCACAACGTTACACATACAAAGGAAATGGGCACAATCGTCCTTGTCCCGATGAAGGCAAAGCGAATGAAGGGGATTACGCTAAAAACATTACCGCTTCTTTTTCACTACATCAACGAAGTTAGACTTTATAGCGCGTTCTTCAAGCTAAAGCAAGTTAGCAAAAATTTCGGTGAAACGGTCGTGAATACTCTTATCGCCGATCCAGGGGATGCCGCGCAAATTGCTGGCCAATACGTTCACTGGAGGGTTATCCAGCGCTACTTTGGTAAGCCGAGCATCGGTGAGACCAACGCGGAGGCGTTCGAGCCCCATGTCCACCCGGAAGATCTGCACTGGCGCCGAGCGGAAGAAAATCTCGCCCAGTTGGATCCAGAGATGAAGTTCTGGGTTGGGCTAGACTACGTTGCGAAATTATCAGATGACGGGCTACCGCTTACTTTCAATATGATGGACGTGAGCCTTGCTTACAGTAACGGAGAATCCTATAAAACGCGCTACAGCTATCATTTCCGTGAGAGTTTGTGGAATGAGATATTTATGCGGTACATGGGACAGAAAAACCTCGAAGACAGCATATTAAAACAGCTCGACAATGACATGGTCACTCCTGAACGTCTCAAATCACCAAACGGAACACGTCTCGTAAAAGGAAATCCAAAGCCTGACCACCGTGCTCCGGTGTGTTTAATCTCGGCAAACCAAAAAAAGAATTTACTAGTTAGAAAACGGTTGATTGATGCTGCTGAAGGTCGTGTGATCGGTGTTGTCGACGAGTTTGAAAAAGCATTCGGTATTTTGTCAAAGTTTGATAAAACCGTTTCTATTTTCGGTTCAGCTCGACTGGAGCAAGACTCTAAGTCTGCTCAGGATGCGTATATGCTTGCTCATCAATTTGCGAGCGCTAACTACGGTGTAGTGACTGGCGGCGGTTTAGGAATCATGGAGGCAGCCAACCATGGAGCATTCGACGCAAAATGTGGCGGGTCTATCGGTTTCAACATCCATTTGCCCATGGAACAGCATCTAAATGCTTACACGACAGAAAATTATGAGTTCAAGCATTTTTTTGGACGGAAAGTTGCACTTACACTCGATGCAAAAGGGTATGTGTTTTTCCCTGGAGGCTTTGGAACGTTTGATGAGTTGTTTGAAATCACGACGCTAATGCAGACGGGAATCATCCCACTCGTGCCGATCGTCTTGTTTGACAGCAAGTTCTGGGATCCGATGCAGAAACTAATTTATACAACGCTCGCCTCACGTTATAAAACGATTGATGCCGATGATCCGGAGCTACATTTCATTACAGACAATCTGGACGAGGCTTTTTCAATCATAGACAATCATAAAGTCGATACTACCCAAGCTACAAAGGCCAGAAAGCAGGGCGGCACCAAGCATTAGAGACAGTTCTACTGTAAAATGATGAGGTGAAGTTTCAACTACAAAGCCCGTACCAGCCTACAGGCGATCAGCCGCACGCTATAAACCAACTCATTCAGGGGCTTAATAATGGCGAGAAGCAGCAGACTCTACTAGGGGTAACTGGTTCGGGGAAGACGTTCACGATGGCGAATATTATCGCAGATCGTCAGGTACCCACTCTTGTTATAGCGCACAACAAGACGCTGGCCGCACAGCTATTTTCAGAATTTAAGGCATTTTTTCCTGAGAATGAGGTTCACTATTTTGTGAGCTACTTTGACTACTACCAACCGGAGGCTTATGTCGTTAGTAGCGATACGTATATTGAAAAAGATAGCAAAATCAACGAAGAAATCGACCGTTTACGTCATTCAGCGACCGCAGCTTTGCTCTCGCGGCGTGATGTTATTATCGTTGCCAGCGTCAGCTGCATTTATGGTATTGGTTCGGTGGAAGATTATGGCGGAATGGCGCTTTCACTGAAACGTGGAGAGATAAAAAAACGTGACAAATTCCTCCGCCATCTGACAGATATTCAGTATCATCGCAACGACATCGATTTTTCCCGAGCTACCTTTCGTGTGAGAGGCGACGTAGTGGATGTTTTTCCCGCCGGGAATGAGTCAGCCTACCGGATTGAATTTTTTGGCGACGAAGTGGAGAGGATATTAGAAATAGATCCTCTGACGGGCGAAATTATTCGTGAACCGACTGAAATCAAAATTTTCCCGAGTAGTCACTATGTAACACCTCAGGATAAGTTGAAACTTGCTATTGGCGATATTAAAACTGAACTTGCGGAGCGACTAGACTATTTCAAAGTGCAGAATAAACTACTCGAAGCACAACGACTCGAACAGCGAACTCGTTATGATTTAGAGCTACTGGAAGAGACAGGTTTCGTGAAGGGGATTGAAAATTACAGTAGGTACTTAACTAACCGTGAGCCAGGTGAGCAGCCAGCAACGCTTCTAGATTACTTTCCGGATGATTTTTTAATGCTCATTGATGAATCGCATATGACGTTACCGCAAGTTCGGGGGATGTACAACGGCGACCGAGCCCGCAAAGAAATACTTGTTGAGCATGGCTTCCGGCTCCCTAGCGCACTCGACAACCGTCCGCTGACATTTACTGAGTTTGACAAACATATTAATCAAGTTGTTTATATTTCTGCAACCCCGTCAGAATATGAAATGAGTCATTCGCCAAAGCCCGCAGAGCAGGTAATTCGACCGACCGGACTGCTCGATCCGGAGATAGAGGTCAGGAAGATAGATGGTCAAATAGATGACCTGCTGCAGGAGATACAGTCTCGTATACAACTATCTCAAAGAGTGCTGGTTACGACACTTACGAAACGAATGGCAGAAGATCTTAGCGCGTACTTGACGGAACTAAATATAAAAACAGCCTATATCCATAGTGATGTCGATACGCTTGAACGTGGCGACATTCTGCGCGATTTGCGCTTAGGGGTATACGACGTCCTGGTCGGAATCAACCTGCTTCGCGAAGGGCTCGATCTTCCAGAAGTTAGTTTGGTTGCAATCATGGATGCCGACAAGGAAGGTTTTTTACGTTCAACAAGTGCACTTATACAGACGATTGGGCGTGCAGCTCGACATGAAAAGGGCAAAGTTATAATGTACGCAGATAGTATGACTGACAGTATGAAGCGAGCGATTGATGAAACAAACCGGCGTCGAGGTATACAGCAAGCCTATAACGATGCGCACAACATAATACCGCGCGGTATCGACAAAGCTATAGACGATGGTTTGCGTTCAATCATTCCTCAAAAAGATGACGACAAAAATAAAGACAAGATAAATCTGAAAAAAATACCCCGTGATGAGCACCCGGCGCTCGTACGAGAACTGACATCACAGATGGAGCTCGCTAGTGCAAATCTCGAGTTTGAAAAAGCGGCTGAACTCCGTGACCTCATAAAAGAAATTAAAGAATACGGCGCCTGAGAAACGTTTTTAATCTGTTATAATATAGCTAAATGAGTCATGTTTCTCTTGATGATGTCAAAAAATTGGCGGCGCTTTCAGCGCTTGATTTGAACGAGGAGCAAGCGGCTAATCTACGAGGCGACATGGAGGAGATTCTCGGATACTTTGAGCAACTTCAAACGGTCAATACTGACGGTATCGAGCCGACGTACGAGGTGCACGGACTTGATACCATTACTCGCCCCGATGTTGTTCAAGACTCAGGTATTGATACAGGAGCGATGCTACGTAACGCGCCTCAGCATAACAAAGAATCTATCATCGTTCCAAGGGTGCTCGAATGACAATCCCGGAATGTCTAGAAAAAGTTAGAGGATCTTCTGCGCACGCTGTTGTCGCAGATGCGATTAAACGGGCAAAAAACGACTCACATCATGCTCTGCTTGCTGTTATCGAGGATCGGGCGCTGGAAAGGGCCGATCAGATAGACAAAAAAATAGCTAATGGCGAAGAGGCCGGAAGTCTTGCTGGCGTACCGTTTATAGCGAAAGATAATATGTTAACGTTTGATAGTCCTACGACGGCTGCAGCAGAAATACTCGAGAATTTTTATGCTCCTTTTCAAGCGGAGTGCATTGAGCGGCTTGAAGCTGAAGGCGCAATATGTATTGGTAAAGCAAACCTTGATGCATTTGCTCACGGCGCAAGTACAGAAAATTCTGCATATGGCCCAACGACAAATCCACATGATGATTCCCGTGTAGCCGGTGGAAGCTCTGGTGGTTCAGCCGCAAGTGTCGCGCTCGATATGGTTCCGTTTGCACTAGGGAGTGATACCGGAGGTTCAATTCGCCAGCCGGCAAGCTATTGCGGTGTTGTTGGCTTGAAGCCGACGTACGGTTCCGTTAGCCGATACGGCGTGGTTGCAATGGCGAGTAGCACGGACGTTATAGGTCCCCTAAGTCACACAGTTGAAGACGCACGGACAGTGATGCAAATTATTTCGGGAAAAGATAACAAAGACAGTACCACAATCAACTCGCCGTATGAAATTTCCAAAAAGAGCGGTAAAAAAATCGGTGTAGTAAAAGAGTGGCTCGACGAAGGGCTTGATCACGATGTTAAAGCCGCCGTAATGAACGAGATAGACCGGCTTCGTTCAGAGGGTTTTGAGGTAGAGGAAATTTCGATGCCGAATTTTATCCATGCACTCGCTGTGTACTATATAATCGTACCGGCTGAAGTCGCATCGAACCTTGCGCGGTATGACGGCATTCGCTACGGTAAACGGCCCGCAGAAGGAATGAAAAATCTGAACGATGTATATGAAAAAACCAGGACAACAGGTTTCATGCCAGAAAATATGCGTCGTATTATGCTCGGTAATTTTGTCCTTAGCAGTGGTTACTATGACGCCTATTTCCGTCAGGCGGCAAAAGTGCGTACGCTTATTGTAAAAGATTTTGATGAAGCGTTTAAAACGTTTGATATTCTGCTTGGTCCAACAGCGCCATCGACTGCTTTTCGGCTCGGAGAGAACACCAGTGATCCACTTAAAATGTATCTTGCAGATATTATGACCGTTTCAGCCAGCCTTGCTGGAGTCCCCTCGATAAATGTACCGTTGAAGACCGAAGGGCTACCCATAGGTCTACAGCTAATAGCTCCACGAGGTGACGATACGGCACTATTGGACATAGCGGCAGTTGTCGAAAGAGGTCAAAAATGAACACTATGGTAACCATCCTATTCCTAGCTGTCGTTGCAATCGGCATACTCCTGCTGGTAATGATGTCGCTAACTAGGCGTACAGGCCGGATATTAGACCAAGAGAAATATCGCAGCGAATGGCTGAGCATTACTCAGTCAATCACAGAGCAGGCCGCAACGTGGCAGTTCGCTATTATTCGTGCAGATAAACTGCTTGATCGTGCCATGAAAGAGAGGGGCATTGCGGGCGAAACGATGGGCGATCGTTTAAAGCTTTCAAAAAGCCACTTTAGTAATATTAACCATGTCTGGGCGGTGCATAAATTACGAAATAAGATAGCACATGAAAGCAGCTTTTCCGTCTCCAAACGCCAACTAAATGACGCATTGAAGACCTACAAAAAAGCTCTCACGGAGCTCGGGGCATTATGAGCAAGCTGGATACGATTATAAAAAGATATCAACCGACAATCGGTATTGAGTGTCACGTTCAGTTGGCAACGAAGTCGAAGCTCTTTGCCGCCGCTGATAATGATGCTAGAGACAAATCGCCAAATACAACAGTGTTTCCGCTTTGTTTTGGTTTTCCGGGCACATTGCCGGTGTTAAATGAGGCGGCAGTCGAGCTTGCGATAAAAGCCGGACTGGTTATGAATGCTGAGATACCGAAACTCAGCCGTTTTGAGCGGAAACATTATTTTTATCCTGATTTGCCACTTGGCTATCAGATAACACAGCTAGCTGAGCCGGTGATAGTTGGTGGCTACGTCGATGTGCCTCAGGTTGACGGTACACTGAAGCGCGTTAGACTGCATCATGCGCACCTTGAGGCCGACGCAGGTAAACTTACCCATCCAACAGGCGGTGATGTCAGTTTTGTCGATTTAAACCGAGCAGGAACTCCGCTTATCGAGATTGTCTCCGAACCTGATATGCACAGTCCGCAAGAAGCTCGAGCTTATGCGGCCGAGCTTTATAAACTCATGACTTTCGCAGGTGTTACTCATGGCGACCTCTACCAGGGTAATATGCGTTTTGACGTTAATATATCGCTTGCTCCCCGCGGATCGAGCCGACTCGGTACCCGTGCAGAGATCAAGAACCTCAACAGTTTCCGAGCGGTTGAAAAAGCGGCCGAGTTCGAGTGTTTGCGCCAAGCGGAAATTTTGGATAAAAATGAACTAGTTGTGCAGGAAACTCGAGGCTGGAACGAAGACAAGCAAAAGACGTTTACTCAAAGGTCCAAAGAAAATGCTCATGACTATCGTTATTTCCCGGATCCAGATTTACCTCCTGTTCGGGTTGGTATCGAGCAAGTGCGCAAGTTAAAGAATGAACTACCACTGATGCCGAGCGACTATCGCGATGCGTTTTCATCCCTTGGAGTTGACAGCTCGGTTATTGCTGTGTTGTTATCTGACAAGAACCGAGCTCAGCGAGTCTATGACATTCAAAAACACGCCGGGGATACGTCAGCAAAGCGAGTTGCTAACTGGTTCGCCAGTGTCGTAGAGGACAGTGATAGCACTAAACCTCAGACTATTCTACCGGAAATGGATGACCTGATTATGCTCTCTGAAATGACTGAAAATAACGAGTTATCCGGTAGTGCTGCGAAAAATATCTTCATCCTGTTATTGAGGGGAGAGTCAAACCCTCGGCAAATTGCCGAAGCAAGCAATATGCTACAGGTCAGTGATGAGGCGGCCATCAAATTAATTGTTAACGAAGTTATGGCGGATCCAGCAAGTATACAGGCAATTAACGACATACGTTCTGGAAACGATAAGGCGATCGGCTATCTAGTTGGGCAGGTTATGAAAAAGTCAAAAGGTCAGGCAAATCCTGCTCTCGCTCAGAAAATTATCCGAGAACAAATCTAACATAGGGGGCGCACGTGCAAAAACCTACAAAAGCCATTATCGCCGCAGCAGGTTTCGGGACGAGGTTTTTGCCTCAAACCAAGGCAATGCCCAAAGAGATGCTGCCGCTTATCGATAAGCCAATTATCCAGTACGTTGTCGAGGAGCTTGTTGAAGCGGGAATCAAAGACATTATCATTATCGGGAGCATGAACAAGCGAGCTATTGAAGATCATTTTGATGTTCCCAGCCAGGACTTAGTTAATAACCTGAAGGCTGGAGGTGAGAAAAAGAAGCATTTTATTGATGAGCTGGAGGCTATTTCTAACCTAGCGAACTTCATTTATGTGAGACAGAAAGGCCCATATGGAACTGCAACACCTCTGTTATGTGCTGCACATTTGATCGAGAAGGATGAGTCGTTTATATATACGTTTGCAGACGATTTTATCGAAGCAACCCCAACTCGTTTTGTTCAGATGGTTGCTGCTGCTGAAAGGCTGGATGGTGCGATCTTATCATGCAAACCGATTCACCTCGACGAAGACTTTGATCGTTATGGTGTTGTGGCGGGTGATAGCGTCGAACCAGGTGTAATACGAATGTCATCTATCATTGAAAAACCGGGCAGGGAAGACGCGCCTTCGAATCTCGCGAGCGTCAGTAGTTATCTGCTGCCAGGCAAATTGTTCGATTACCTTGAAGCGGCATCGCGAAAATATAATGGCGACGGTGAATTTATGTTTCAGCCAGTAATGCAGCGCATGATAGATGATGGATATTCATACTATGGATGTGAGATCAAAAACGGACGCTATTTTGATACCGGTGATAAATTGGAGTATTTAAAGACAGTTATTGATTTTGGACTTAGGCATCCTGAGCTCGGCAAACCACTGGGTGAATATCTTCGAAACAAGCTTTAGTGACATTTATCACAGTGGTAAATCTTTTTACCCGTTACTGTATGGGTATAAAGTAATTGTCAGAAAGGACAAGAAAATGGACGCAGGTTTAGGAGGTTGGCTCGGCACGATAATCATCGGAGGTCTTGCTGGATGGGTAGCATCAATGGTAATGGCTCGTGACGCCTCAATGGGTGTTGTAGCAAACGTTGTTGTCGGTATTTTAGGTGCGATCGTCGCGAATGCATTGCTTCCGATGCTTGGTATTGCAGGTACAACAGACGCAAGTGGTTATCTGACGAAATTTATCGTTGCGTTTGTCGGCGCTGCACTGCTGCTCCTTATCTGGAACATGGTGACTCGACGACGAGCTGTCTAACCGGAGAGAAGCGTATTTCTATCTGCCTGCGCGTGCTATACTGGCACATATGCAGGCAGATTGCTTTTTAAGGCAAAATGATAATTAGATAAGGATATAGAATAATGGACGCAATGCAGATTTTAGTAGTAATTTTGGCAATTTTTTTAGCGCTATTTTTGTTACTCGCAATCGTTCTCATTGTATTGTTGATACGGGTAACTAGGCAAATTAAGGACGTCACGGCGACCGCACAGTCAGCAGCTGGCCATCTGAACGCTATGGCAGCAAATGCAAGCAAGTTTGCTTCACCTGCGCTGATTGCAAAGTTTGTGCTTGATCAAGTCAAAAAAGCTCGAAAATAATATGCAAAGACTCCGCAAGTATTTAGACCGTCGTAGTATTTTAAAAAAGAAACGACAGAATGAAAATGCTGAAGAAGCGATGATCGAAGAGGCATACAACGACCTCTATAGAAAACGTGGACGGATTTATAAGGTTAATTTTTTTCGTGGGATTTTTTTCGGTGCCGGAAGTGCGTTAGGCGGTACTATAGTCATCGCTATGCTCGTATGGATACTTAGCTGGTTTGTGAATTTTCCGCTCATAGGCCAGTATTTCGAAAACGCAAAAAATTCTATCCAACACACATCTCAGCAGGTAAAAGACAAAGTTGATAACTGAAAACATTCAACGCTTACACTGATATAATAGAAGGTGATGAAAAACGGGGGAAGTAAGAAACATTCTTTAATGGCGTCTGATTATGTTCATTTACATAACCACACGCATCACAGCTTGCTCGATGGTTTAACGAAAGTGTCCGAACTCGTAGCTAGTGTAAAAGAGCTCGGCATGAATTCTGTTGCTATGACGGATCACGGAACCCTGTCCGGTGCCATTGAGTTTTATAAAGCCTGTAAAGACAACGATATACGTCCAATAATTGGGATTGAGACATATGTAGCTGCGCGAACGCTTCATGATCGCGATCCAACAAAAGATAAGGCGCGCTACCATTTGATACTGCTGGCAATGAACAACGAGGGGTATCAGAATCTTATGCGCCTTAGCTCGATAGCGAATCTTGAAGGTGTTTATTATAAACCCCGCGTAGATCACGAAATGCTAGAAAAATACAATAGCGGGCTTATTGCACTTAGTGCATGTGCAGGTGGGGAAATTGGCGAGAATCTACGGGCGGGAAATTACGACGAAGCAAAGCGCATTGCTAAGTGGTATAAATCAATCTTCGGCGATAGGTATTATTTGGAAATTCAGGACCATAACGAATGGGATGTCCAGCGGCAAATAAACGAAGGCGTCTTCAAATTAGGGAAGGAACTCGGCATCGAATGCGTAGTGACTAGCGATGCTCATTATCTAAATGCCGAAGATCAAGAAGCGCACGAAATACTTCTATGTGTTGGTACTGGTGCATTTCTAGCAGATGAGAATCGTATGAGCTTGAAAGATTTTCATCTTCATGTAACCGATCCGCAAGAAATTATTGACAGATGGGGGAAAGACCATCCAGAAATAATAACCAATACAGCGGCTGTAGCAGAGCGATGTAATGTAGAGCTCGAGTTTGGCAAGATTTTGATTCCGACTTTTCCGACTCCGGATGGGTATAATGAAAAAACTTGGCTAGATCAGCTGGTTTGGCGGGGTCTTGCGTGGCGTTACGGTGATATTATTAAGGCATCTTCGGAAAAACTATCGATAGAAGATGCGAAAAAAACACTTTCCAGCGAGATCATTGAACGTGCGGATTACGAACTCGGCGTCATCGATAAAATGGGATTTGATGGCTACTTTTTAATTATTCATGACTTTATTAACTGGGGTAAAGAGCGTGGAATTATCTTTGGACCTGGTCGTGGCTCAGCAGCTGGTTCCATCATCGCGTACGCTCTCAATATAACTGATCTAGATCCATTAAAATACGACCTCCTTTTTGAGCGTTTTTTGAATCCGGATCGCATCAGTATGCCGGATATCGATATTGATATTCAGGATACGAGACGCGACGAGGTGATTCAATATTGTGTAGAAAAATATGGCTCAGAGAGGGTCGCAAATATTACAACTTTCGGTAAAATGGCAGCGCGTGCTGCGGTACGCGATGTTGCACGTGTACTCCAGGTGCCGTACGGAGAGGCGGATAGACTTGCAAAACTTATTCCTCCACCCGTCCAAGGACGTCACATACCACTAGCAACAAGTGTAAAGACTGATCCTGATTTAAAAAAAGAATACGACACAAGTCCAACTGCCAAGAAAGTAATTGACTTTGCCGTCCGGCTGGAAGGTACAATTCGTTCACACGGCGTTCACGCAGCGGGTGTCGTTATCGCGCCGGACGATATTGTTAAGTTCGCACCCCTTGAAATGGCCCAAAAAGGCGTTGTTGCGACGCAATATCCGATGGGCCCGGTTGAGGATCTTGGCCTACTAAAGATGGATTTTTTGGGTTTGAGCAACTTGACTATTATCAACAACGCTCTTCGAATTATTAGAAAAGTATATGGCAAATCTATAAACCTTAGCGAGTTGTCGTTAGAAGACGAAAAAACATTCGAATTATTTCAGCGGGGAGACACAACAGGTGTTTTTCAGTTGGAATCTGCGGGAATGAAACGCTATCTCCGAGAGCTACGACCCAGCAAATTTGACGATATTATCGCAATGGTAGCATTGTACCGGCCGGGCCCTATGCAGTTTATCGATAGCTTCATTAAACGTAAGCATGGTGAAGAAAAGATAACCTATCTGCACCCGAAAATGGAGGCAGCCCTTTCTAGTACGTACGGTATTCTCGTTTATCAGGAACAGTTTATGCAGATTAGCAAAGACCTAGCAGGCTTTACTGGCGGACAAGCTGATACGCTTCGAAAAGCTGTCGGTAAAAAAATCATGGCAATGATGCAAAAGGTAAAACCAGAGTTTATCGAAGGAGCTATCAAGCACAGCAATGCAGACCGTGCACAAATGGAAAGGTTCTGGAGCCAGCTGGAAGAGTTTGCTAACTACTGTTTCAACAAGTCACACGCCGCCTGCTACGCACTGATCGCTTACTGGACGGCATATTTGAAGGCCCACTATCCTGATGCATTTATGGCGGCACTGATGACGAGTGACTTCGATGATACGGATCGTTTAGCTATCGAGATTGGTGAGTGTAAACACATGGGCCTTAGTGTTTTGAGTCCTGATGTTAATGAAAGCTACGTAGAGTTTGGTATTGTCCCAGATGCAAGACAAGTACGTTTTGGTATGGCTGCAGTAAAAGGAGTCGGTACGGGGGCAGTAGAGGAGATCTTGCGTGCAAGGGAAGAAGGTCCATTTGTCAGTGTCACGGATTTTGCCAAACGGGTGAATACACGTAGTGTCAATCGTAAAGCATGGGAGTCTTTGACAAGGGCGGGAGCATTCGATTCGCTAGCCGACCGTTCCGATATTCTATTTAACCTCGACGCTATTTTGGCTCATGCATCAAAGCTACAGAAAGATGCCGCGACAAACCAGGCAGATCTTTTTGGCGGTCTGGCAGACGTAGTCGAGGCGCCCGATATCGTTCTCGACCACGCTCCAGAAAAGCACACTGAACGTGAACGCCTTCAGTGGGAGAGAGAGCTGCTCGGACTGTATCTTAGCGCTCATCCACTGGACAAATATGATGACTATTTCGCCGAACAAACAGTTGCGTTAGCTAGCATAAAGCCTGAACACGATAAAAAAGCCGCTGTCGTCGGGGGAGTCATTAGTAGTGTCCGCCAAATAGTTACGAAAAATGGTTCAAAGATGGCATTCGTTCGTCTCGAGGATAAGACCGGCGAGGGAGAGGTTGTAGTTTTTCCAAACTTATTTGAGGAGATAAGCGAGCTATTAATCCAAGATGAGGTCATAAAAGTTGAGGGAAAAGTGAGCAGTACCGACCGCCAAGGAAATTCGCTCGGCGAAGCTAAAATCATTGCTGATACTCTCGTCATTATTGCGAATGATGAACTCGATACTTACCAGTCTACGGGTAAAAAAATGAAAGAGCTGAAACCAAAAAAATCTAAACCAAAACAGGCTACGCAAGCAGCCGAACAAGAGAAGTACAGCTATACACCAGTCGATGATAGAAAAAGCGATAAATTATATATACGTGTGAGTGATCCTAATGATCATGAGAAACTTCAACAGCTAAAACGCATGCTGAATGCAGCACCTGGAGAAAACGAGATTATTCTAGTACTTGGTGCAGATAAAGCTTCGGCTATGCGCTTACCCTTCAAAACCAACCCGACTGAGGAATTACGTACAGCTATTGCGACGATTTACGGTAAAGAAAACGTCGTTGTTAAGTGATCGTTTAGCCTATATGACCGTAGCTTGTAAGTAGGATAACGGCAATTGCTCCTAGGACAATTGCAGCATCGATGCTCGGGTGACGAAGCGCAAAAATTTCCCCTGCACGTACAGCATGAGCAAATGCTTTACGATGGGTTAACGCATAGGCACTGGTTATCATACCCACAAAAGCAAGCGCGCTAAGAGCTACAATGGGGGCTCTTTTTTGTGCAAGCAGACCGATAAGCGATAGTTGCTCATTTGAACCAGTTGAGAAATTTGCGGTTTTATTTTGCTCTTTCAGCGGGGCAGTTGGTTGTTGAATCTTTTCTTCCTCGCGAGTTTCATCGCTCCTCTGAACAGGCTGCTCAGTTGGTTGTGCAGGCGCTGTGGTCGGGGTTTGTGCTGGCGTAGGTGAAGTAGTAGGGGATGAAGACGGTTTTGATGATGGCGGTGGTGCTGGAGCAGACGTCGCCGGCGGCGGCGGTGCGGATGAGGCAACTGGAGCAGGAGGTGTGTAGTTCAAAGGTGTTCCATAATGAGCAACGACAATAGTTTGGTTTCCACTCGCCTGATAGTTTGGTGCGTTAACAATACCAAAGCCCACATCTACGAATTCGCCTAGTATATTAGCTCTATGGCTGGGACTGTTCATCCAGCCATCGACCGTAGACTGGCTTGAAGCAAATCCATATGCAAGATTCTCTCCAGCCCGTGAATAGGCATACCCTGCTGCCTGAAAGAAATACCATGGCTGTGTGCCATCCGGCGCGACATGGGCCCAGTAATCATTATCCATCAGGTGCTGCGCTTTCATCTGTGCCGATGAGTTTAACTGAGAGTTGAACCTGAGCGGTCCAAGACCATTTGCAGCTCGAGCGGCGTTAGTCGCACTATACAGCGCATCTCTAGACATTTCCGCTGCGTAGGCTAGAACGCTACCACTTGGGCTACCACGAAAAGCTGAGAACGTTCCGTGTGCATCCATCTGCACAACTGTAATAGTGAGCAAAAGACATGCAGCAAAGCACGCTCTAAGTAAATGATAACTTTGTTTTTTTGATGTTTTTTTCATGCTACTTAAGGTTATTATATCATTTATTTTGTAAGTGCAAAGAGAGCAATACCGGTCGCAACACTCACGTTGAATGATTCTTTTTTACCATGCATCGGTATTTCTATAATATCGTCAGTTTGTTCGAGCAGCTGCGGATTTATTCCATGTACTTCTTCACCCAAAATAAGCGCTAATTTATCCGGCGGTTTATAGTCAGAAATAGGAATGCTCGCGGTCGCTTGTTCAAGGCCTACGATACGGTACCCATCATCGCGGAGAGCTTTGAAATTCACATCGTGCTGATATTCAAACGACACGGAGGTTTCTGCTCCAAGCGCGGTTTTGTGGATCTGTCTTGTCGCTTTATCCGCGACATGTGGTAGCCGTGTATCATTCGGTAGCTTCGGGTATGGACTGTAGCCACTGAGAATTATTTTTTTTATACCAAAACCATCTGCTGTACGAAAAATCGACCCCACATTATGAGAAGAACGAATATTTGGAGCAATAAGGATAATTTCACGAGACATAATGCTATTGTAGCAAGTCAAAGTGCTTACCTTTTGTTACAATGAAAGTATCTATGCAAACTGAGGATGAACAAGCGCGAAAATATCGCGATCAGGAAGAGCTAAGTACTCAGCAGCGATCATTACTTCTTGGGTTGCAATATCTCGATACTCGAGGTGACTACGTCTCGAATGCGCAGCTGTTGGAAGGTATTCTTTCGCTAGATGAGATGTACCGCGGAAAACTTGTGCCGCTCAGCGGAGGAAGCGATGATGCGCCGTATGTTTTCGCCGTAACATCTAACACGCCGCAGTCTACGATGAAATCGATGGAAAAAACTTATAACGACGCCGGTCACGCCGTTCAGTTTTTGTTGATTTCAAATCTCGGCTACCGCGATTTTATGCAACGCTATGATCCACCGAAAGAAGTTCACTATGATGATGTCAAAATAGCGCAGGAAGGAGACAGCGAAACAATTGCGGCAGTTTCCGATACCCTCGAATCAGTCAGTACAGACAAGATACTCGACTATATGATTGATCAGGCTGATAAACTCGGTGCGAGCGATATACACATAGAAAACCAAAAAGATAATGTGCGCATACGACTGCGAGTTGATGGCGCGTTGCATCCTATCGCAACAATTTCACAAGATAAATATAGAGTACTACAAGGCTCTCTAGCCTCGCGGGCGAACGTCTCAACCGCATCCACGGAACCTCAGACTGGCCATATGCAACGTGACAGCGTTGACGGTTCCGGCAGGCTTCTTAATATGCGCGTCGAGACCGTGCCTGCGGCATACGGAACGGATGTTGTAGTTCGTCTTTTTAATTTCGACGAGTCGATGCTGCAGATTGATCAGTTAGGCCTCGACGAGAAAAGACTACAGCATATCCGTGATGTTGTGGAACATCCGCACGGCATGGTTCTCGTTGTCGGGCCAACGGGCTCGGGAAAATCCACCACACTTTTTAGTATCATCAACGCGTTGAACGATCCAAGCAGAAAAATCATTACTCTTGAGGATCCTATAGAAATCGCTGTTCCTGGTATAACTCAGATTCCAGTGAACACTGGTGAAGGCGCTAGTTTTGCTGACAATTTGCGTGCAGTGCTTCGTTTGGACCCCGATGTCGTTATGGTAGGCGAAATCCGTGATAATGACACTGCTCGTACCGCTATACAGGCCTCGGTAACTGGCCATCTAGTCCTTTCAACCTTTCATGCTAGTAGCTCGGCCGCCGCGTTTTCGCGAATGATTGATATGATTGGTCAGAATCCTATTTTTGCTAACTCGATCCGCATGGTGGCCTCACAGCGACTGGTACGTCGACTTGACGACACTACTAAGGAAGCGTACGAACCGGACGAAGCGTTGAAAACCTGGATATGTGATAGTCTTGCAGATTTGCCCGAAGGTATTGAAAAGCCTAACCTCGACGATATCAAATTATACAAACCAGGTTCGAGCGACGAACATCCATTCGGCTACACTGGGCGCATGATGATAATGGAAGTCCTTACAGTGACAGAGAGCATCCAAAAGATGATTCGGGGTGACCTGAAAGATATCAACGTGCTCGAAATCGAACGCGCGGCTGTCCGCGACGGTATGCTCACGATGTTACATGACGGGCTTCTGAAAGCCCTTCGAGGCGAAACGACAATAGAAGAAATCAACAGAGTTATATAGTCTATCTAAAGGGTTTGTAGTACTTGCTGCGCGGGTCATGTGACTCGTCTGAATAGACCGCTTCCATACCTTCTGGTAGCTGCTGTGCAGTGCCAATTGCATACTCAAAGAGGGTTCTCAGCTGGTCTTCGGAAAACGGTGCTCTATGCTCAAACGGGTAAGCATGCTGTGAAGGACGGGAGGCAACTCGAATAGAGAGGTCACCCAGATGCGCTGGTAAGCCGCGAAAGTTAAACTCACCTTCATCAAACAGTTCGATTATTTCTCTTCGGCCATCGTCTAAGATAGCCTCAGCAGCGGAAATAGCGAGGCTGTTTTCCGGTATGTTCTCCTCGGACATATTAATCACCTCTGCTCTTGTCATAGTACACCTCCACTAAAAATTATTTTATGACCTTTGCGATTGCAGGGACGAGGCGCTCGTCAAAGACGCTCGGAATGATTTCGTCAGCTGTCGGATTCTCAACCAAGCCAGCTATAGCCTCAGCGGCCGCTATTTTATGTTCGTTGGTGATTTGCTTTACCCCATTATCTAGTGCTCCGCGAAATATACCCGGAAAGGCGATTGCGTTATTCACTTGGTTAGGGAAATCGCTTCGGCCTGTGGCGACAACAGCAGCTCCGGCGGCCTCGGCTTCATCCGGAAGTATCTCTGGCGTCGGGTTCGCCAGAGCGAATATGACAGGCTTTTCGGCCATTTTCTTCACCATATCCTGTGTCAGCAGACCCGGTTTGCTAACACCAATAAATACGTCTGCGCCCGTTATGGCATCATCCAAACTGCCAGAAAGGGATGTATCTAAGTAGGGTAATAGCGCAGTCTTCTCATCGTTCAAATCATTTCGACTATCGCCGATAATACCTCTGCTGTCGACGGCAACTATCGAACCAACATCGTAGAGATGGAGTAGTTTCATGATAGCAGTCCCCGCCGCGCCTGCTCCGATAGTTACGACTTTAGCCGCTTTCAAGTCCTTGCCAACGACTTTCATGGCGTTGATAAGTCCGGAAAGCACGACAACTGCCGTACCGTGCTGGTCATCGTGAAACACCGGGATATCACATTCGGCTTTTAGGCGTTCTTCGACTTCAAAACATTTTGGCGCAGCGATATCCTCAAGGTTTATCGCACCGAAACTAGGTGCAATAGCCTTTACCGTGGCAACGATTTCATCTGGAGTATGAACGTCTAGTATGATTGGTACGCTGTCGATATCGGCGAACCGTTTAAAAAGTAGTGCCTTGCCTTCCATGACCGGCATCGAGCCCTTCGGCCCGATGTCGCCCAGACCAAGCACGGCGGAGCCATCAGAAATGACAGCTACAACGTTATTCGTCCAGGTGTACACAGGCAACAGGCTGGGGTTGTCTGCGACTGCTTTACTGACAGCGGCGACACCCGGCGTGTAGTAAGCGCTTAGTTTGGCTCTGTCTAGTTCACTTTCGTCACGAAGTTTTGTGGTGATTTTGCCCCGATGTTGTTTATGGAGCTGGAGGGCCGATTCGTCATAATTCATAGAACCAGTATACCTCTTTTATTTTGACCATATTTGTGCTATAGTCGTTGGTTGATTGTCATACTAATTATAAGAGTGAGCAAGAGATGTTTGAACTAATCCAAAAAGTTAACCAAGCGCACATGAAGAAAAAGGTCGTTGACGTCCGTTCGGGCGATACAGTACGCGTGCATCAGAAAATCAAGGAAGGCAACAAAGAGCGTACCCAGATCTTTGAAGGTGTTGTTATTCGCTGTGATCGCAAAAACAGTCTAACGAGTCGAATTACGGTTCGAAAAGTAGCAAGCGGTGTCGGTGTAGAAAAAAGTTTCTTACTCCATAGTCCCCTTGTACTGAAAGTTGAAGTCACGAAGCGAAGCAAAGTTCGCCGAAATTACCTGAGTTACTTGCGTCAGCGTGCTGGTAAAGGCGCTCGTCTGAGCAGCGTTCAGTTTGACCGCGAAGGCGTTAACGACGTTCGCGACCGTGAAGCTGAAGCTGAAGAAGCTAAGATGAAGGAAGAAGCCGCTAAAGCTGCTGAGGAAAAAGCAGCAGCTGAGGCAAAAGAGCAAGCAGAGCTTGAGAAAAAACAAGCCGAAGTCGAAGCTGCTCACAAAGCAAATAAATAAGACATGTAATCTACATAAAAACCCGCCTTATTTGGGCGGGTTTTTAGTAAATACAACCTTTACAGTTTTCACGACCTTAAGTATCAACATTGTTCATAATTAAGGTCGTACCCCGGCCAGTGATTGTAACTGGCCGGGGGGAGGGGCTACACCCTCATGCCCATCTTGTGGTTTGCAAGTACGCGTTCGTGGTTGCTGATTGTGAGGTTCGCGTGTTGCGGCACGAGTAGCTGTGATTGCAGCTCCGTTTCCGACATGCCAAGCGCCTCGGCGATGTGGCCGAAAAGCTCCATGTCTTGCGCGAAGTGTCGCGTGCGTCCTGCATCAGCAGCCATTTGGGCGAGTTCACCGACGAGACGTGCGACCTCAAGGAGCCGCTCCCGAAGGATTGTGACCTGTTTTGTGCTCAGGTCGTATTCCTGTGACTCCTGAAAGATTTCGAGAGCCTTCACAGCGGCGTTGTCGTTCTTCTTCCACCCGGAGGTGGGAAGGCGAAGGTCTTCATGCAGACCCTTGATCATTTCCATGACGTGCCTTCGTGACATCGTCTCTCCTTAGCGTGTACGTTGTAAGCACTTGCACTTACAATCACAGTTAATTATAACAAACAAAACACGAATTGTCAATACCTGTCATCTATAGTATCAATATAATATCCTAGTATCAATGATAGTTGGCATAGATGAAGTCGGACGTGGGCCGTGGGCAGGTCCGGTTGTTTTTGGGGCGGTTGTTTTGGGTGATGCTAACATCAACGGTTTAACTGACAGCAAAAAACTGAGCAAGAAGTGCCGTGAGGAGTTGGACACAGAAATACGAGAGAATGCAAAGGCTTTCGGGCTAGGATGGGTACAGGCTGATGAGCTAGACGAAGTGGGATTGAGCGAGGCGTGTAAACTGGCGTGTCGGCGGGCGCTGGAGCAAATTGACGTTCCCTATACGCAGATTATCCTCGATGGAACAGTGAATTTTCTGAAAGATACTGGTAAGGGACCATATGTTACTACGATGAAAAAAGCTGATCTGCTCGTCCCAAGTGTCAGCGCAGCAAGTATCATCGCAAAAGTCGCACGTGACAAATATATGCACGAGCAGGCTGAAAATTACCCAGACTATGGTTTTGCTTCGCACGTCGGTTACGGCACAGCCACTCATCTTGCCGCGCTTAAGCAATTTGGTGTTACACCGATTCATAGGAGGTCATTCGCGCCCATAGCCTCGGTATTAGGCATGGAAAAGGTAAGTAAAAACATAAAGAAGAAAGCGACTAATGCGACTAAAACAATTGGCGACAAGGGTGAGGATATGGCAGCAAGTTATTTGCAGGAGCAAGGTTTTACCCTCGTCGATCGCAACTGGAAAACCAAATGGTGCGAGATAGACATCGTGGCAGAAAAGGATAGCCGAGTTTATTTTGTCGAGGTTAAGTATCGGCGAGTACCCGATCAGGGCGGTGGTATTGCGGCAATAACTCCGAAAAAACTGAAACAGATGAAGTTGGCGGCCGAGCTATGGTTGCTGAAGCATGGCCCTCACGATGCTACGCTATCTATAATCGAAGTGACTGGTGAAAAATATAAGGTTTCTAAATTTGTTGAGCAAGTGCAGCTTTGACAGCTTCCATATCCCGCTCTAGCCATTCGGCTCGTGTGCGTATATCGGTGAGGCCGATGTCATAGGCGCGTTTGAGGGCTGGTTGCGAGCTGAGAGGTCCAAAGAATTCTTGGTAGCGTTTCAGCCACACTGAAGCACTCAAGATGCTGGCGCTGTAGCGGACGAAATCATCGTAGCTCTTGTCGCCTGCAAATGTTTTTTCTATCCACCCCCAATTATCTATCATCCACTGCCAAGTTGATTCGCGGGCAAAGCGATTCCTGAGCAGGTTAATATACCAGCTCATAATATCCTGAGGCTTAGTATGCTTGCTGTCTGTGAGCCGTTCGAGCAATTGCGTTATCTGCGTCTCGCTTCTCGTAGCGGTTACTCCACTCACGATATCTGCTCGCAAATCAGGGTCGCTAGTCGTGTCGTGTAGCCTCAGAAGTTTTTGAAACTCATCGTCTGAACCATGTTTTGCAGTGAGGCTAAAGACGATAGCTCGCGTCTCCCGTTCTAGGTCGGTTAGGTTTGTTTGCGCGAATCTCTTAGTGGCCCATTCCAGCACCGCTTGGTAGTCTGCGTAGCCTAGTAATCCAATAATGCTAGCGCGAAGTTTGACATCTTGTTCTGATTCGTTAGCGGTAGACGAGATGCCTAATTTCTCAAAAAGCGGTAGACACAGTGAAACAACAAGCGATTTTAGATTTTTTTCGGCAGCATCATCGTTTTCAACAAACCGTTTAAGGTCATTAACAATCATCCCGATAATATTCCAGACCGGCTCATGCGTTTCATTCGCGTATTTTTTCAGCAGATTGACGATGTTAGCGGTTGAAATTTCACCACATTTAGTGAGCAAACTGGTTTCATGCAGCAAGGCTAACCTGTCCTGCGTGCTTAACTTTCCTGAGCTTAGGCCATCTAGTACAAGATCCAGTGCTGCTTCGTCGTATTTTGTGACAAAGTGCGCAGAGTTTTCTGTGTTGAGGAGTGGCAATTCGTGGGTAGCGTTGAATGTGATTTCCTTCTCGGCAAGAAGTGCAGGGAAGTCAGTTTGATACGCATGTAGTGGGATTTGCCATGTCCTCGCATCGACCTGTTCGCCGATTACAAATCGTTTTTGGGTGAGTGAGTAGCCAGAGTCGGTTGTCGTGACGCTGATGATGGGTAAGCCAGACTGCGTTAGCCATCCGTCCATGAATGACTTGATGTCCTTACCGGAAGCATTTGATATAGCCATCCAAAGATCATCGCCAGTCGTGTTTTGGTACTTATATTCATTGAAATACGTTTTCAGGCCCTGGCGAAAAACGTCATCGCCTACGTAGGCTCGTAACATTTTTAACAGCCTAGCCCCCTTCGCATAAACAATAGAGCTGTCAAAGAGCGTACTGATTTCATCAGGATGATACACATCGACTTTGACGGCCTGCACGCCAGCGAGTTGATCTCGTCGGAGTGCTGAAAGAGTTTCTGCAGAGGCGAAATTATCCCACGCGTTCCAGCTTGGAAAGAGCGCATCGACAGCAATGTATTCCATGACTGTCGCGAAGCTTTCGTTCAGCCATAAATCATCCCACCACTTCATGGTCACGAGGTTGCCGAACCATTGGTGGCTGGTTTCATGTGCGATGACTGTCGCGATCCATTCACGTGTGCTTTGCGCTGTTTTCTTGTCCGCCAGCAAACATACTTCACGGTAGGTGATAAGGCCCCAGTTTTCCATCGCCCCGCTCGAAAAATCAGGCAGGGCAACATGATCGGCCTTCGGAAGCGGATATGGTTCGTCAAAATACTCATCAAAAAAATCAATCGAACGGACTGCAACATCAAGTGGAAAATCTAAGAGAGAGGAGGGCTGTGCCTTTGTTGCCCAGACGTTGACCTCGACCCCAGACTTCGTCATGGCCGTTTTTTTATGTAAATCCCCGACGACCCATGCGAGCAGATAGGTACTCATGCGAGGGGTTGTCTCAAAGGTGGTCGTGGCGCCATCCTGGCTGGCGATAGGCATATTTGAAAGGATCTCGACACCTTCTTCTGTTATTAGAGTTAGGTCAAATGTTGCTTTGGCCTCCGGCTCATCAATGCATGGAAAGACTTCGCGGGCATGATGACTCTCGAATTGTGTGGCGAGAAGCTCCTTCTTCTCGCCCTCTACTTCGTAGTAGCAAGGATAAAGACCATGCATTGCATCGGTGATAGTCCCTTCGAACTCGATATATAACAGCGTTTTCCCGGCTGGGCTTTCTTCGTCTATAGCTACTTCGTCGTTAGTCTCCGGATGAAAGTTGTTTGCCTCCACTCCATTTATGCGTATGGTATGAAACTCCAAATCTTTGGCATGTAAGCGAATGGGCGTATCACTGATTTTTTCCCCTCTGATAGTGACCGTCCCGGAAAAAACGCGTTTTTCTCGTTCAAGATTTAACGATAATTCGTAATGTTCAGGAATAAAAAAATCAATAAGTCTGGAAACGTTTTGCATGCATTCCATTGTAACAATAAAGATTAACTCGTGAGAGAGTTAACGAGGAGCGATATCTGTGCTTGTGATTTTGTTAAAAAAGAGTATACTGAAAGAGTACTTATCCGGCCGGCAGGTCGGACTTTTTGATGAAAAGGAGCAAAAATATGCAGGATCTAAACGTAAAACAGCTTATACAAGTCATCGGCACTATCGCAGAGGAGAAAAACCTACCTGAAGAAACCGTTATGGATGTTGTCCAGCAAGCGATCGCTGCCGCATGGCGGCGCGACAACGGTGACCGCGAGCAGGATGTGCGTGCGGAGCTTAACACCGTCAATGGCACCGCGAAAGTTTTTGTGATGTATCAAGTCGTCGAAGAGGTAGAGAACCCGGCGACAGAGCTGACTGAAGCTGATGCCCAGAAACTGAAAAAAGGCGCCAAAGTTGGTGATGTCGTCGAGGAAGAGTTTGATGCGAATAGCTTTGGGCGTGTTGCCGCACAAACTGCAAAGCAAGTGGTCTTACAAAAACTGCGCGAAGCCGAGCGGGAAGTTGTCATGGAAGAGTTCGCCGACAAGATCGGTACAGTTATCACGGGAACTGTCCAGAGAGTCGAGCCGCGCGTGGTGCGCGTCGAGCTCGGTAAAGCCATCGGTATTCTACCGCAGAGCGAACAGATTCCGGGTGAATACTACAGTGTCGGTTCACGCGTGAAAGTTTTCCTCAAAGATGTCGAACGAGAAAACCGTGGCCCTCAACTCATTTTGAGCCGTGCCAACGAAGCATTTATCGAATACCTTTTCCGCCAGGAAGTCCCTGAGATGGAAACCGGAGCCGTAGAGATCAAAGCGCTTGCTCGCGAAGCAGGTAAACGAACGAAGCTCGCAGTCGCGAGCACGGTTCCCGGTGTAGACCCAGTCGGGACATTCGTCGGTGGACACGGTACCCGCGTCACGGCTGTGATGAATGAGATTGGTGATCAGGAAAAAATCGATATCGTCACCTTTGACGAAGACTTGAAAAACTACATCGCTAATGCTTTGAGCCCGGCAGAAATCAGCAGTATCGAAATAGACGAAAAAGACAAACGAGCGAAAGTGTTTGTCGCCGAAGATCAGCAAAGCATCGCTATCGGACGAGGTGGTCAGAACGTGCGTCTGG
This sequence comes from uncultured Candidatus Saccharibacteria bacterium, assembly GCA_964581535.1. Taxonomy (GTDB): domain Bacteria; phylum Patescibacteriota; class Saccharimonadia; order Saccharimonadales; family Saccharimonadaceae; genus CAZOOW01. The sequence continues at coordinate 108,041 of CAZOOW010000002.1, read as the reverse complement.
CGAGCAAGCTAACTGGCTATGAGCTGGATATTGAAACAGCCGTTCCTAAAGCTGCAGCAGCACCAAAGCCAAAGAAAAACATCGAAGACAGCCTTTTGAGCGCTGTAGAAGAAACCGCTGAGGAGTAGTAGTGAGCGAACGGTGTCCTTTAGGAAATGGGCTGCGCTGGATTAACGAATACGTAGTTGACAGTGATGGCAAGCTCGTGCCTGATGTTCCTGATGTCTGTATGAGGCAGTGTGGAGAACTTATCGAACAGGCTATCCAAGGGAGGCCGATAATCGATATGTATGATAAAGAGTTTCAGCATGGCGTAGATCATGGAGGGCATAATCTGCAAAGGTTATCATTTCAAAAAAGAGGTACAGCTATATTGAGCGTCTGTTCGATCGACGGACGGGATGTATTTGCAGAAGAATATACTTTCGACTGCCCATATAACTAAACACTGACGTAGCTTACGAATTAGCACTCTTGCATATCGAGTGCTAATTTTGCTATACTGGTAGCTGACCTGAAGTGGGGTAATATGGATAATTTACACGATTTTATACACAAACTGACTGATAACGCACGAGGCAGTTTAGAGAACGCCGATATGATTGCGCGGAGTTTAGGAAGCGCATATATCGGCACGGAACATTTGCTGCTCGGCGTCCTAAGCCAGGAAACGTCGGTTGGAGCGAAACTGCTTGCCGACGTCGGCGTGACACTAGAAAGGGCACGTGTGGCGTTAAACTTGACGCCGCGAGCTCTGGTCGTCAGCACGGGCGCAAAAGGTTTGAGCGAGACAGCCAAGCTTACACTAAGGATGAGCTGGGATATCGCACAGGAATTCCATCAGGATTTTTGTGGTACAGAACACATAGTTTTCAGCATACTGAGCCAAAAAAACGCACGTGCAACAGTTCTGCTTCGGGACATGAGCGTCCCGGTGGATGAGCTAATAGGTGATGTCGAGGCGTATCTGAGTCGGCAGCAGACGGATGACTATGGAGCAGCGGGTGATACGACGAAAAAACGACGTCGTGTCAAGCACCAGACGCTCGACAAATATGGAAACGATCTTACCGAGGCGGCGAAACGTGGTGAGCTCGATCCAGTGATCGGCCGCGATAAAGAAATTGCCCGCATGATTACCATTATAAGCCGCCGTACGAAGAACAATCCTATACTTATCGGCGAGCCTGGCGTAGGAAAAACTGCCATCGTCGAAGGGCTTGCACAGCGTATTGCCTCAGAAGATGTTCCTGATCATCTGCTCGATAAACGGATTTATCAGCTGGATTTAACTGCGATGATAGCGGGTACGAAATACCGCGGTGAGTTCGAAGAGCGACTAAAAAGCGTTATCGACGAGATACAAAGTGACGAGCAGGTTATCGTGTTTATCGATGAGCTGCATTTACTCGTTGGTGCAGGCGCGGCTGAGGGGTCGCTCGATGCAGCAAATATGTTAAAACCTGCCCTTGCACGCGGGAAGATGCGAATGATTGGTGCTACTACGCTGGATGAATACCGAAAACATATCGAAAAAGATGCTGCGTTTGAACGACGCTTACAGCCTATTGTCGTAGAGGAGCCGTCACTGAAAGACACTGAGTCGATTCTGCGTGGAATGCGGGATAAGTATGAGGAATACCATGGCGTTAGCGTGTCGGATGCGCTTATTGAGGACGTCGTTTACCTCGCTGACAGATATATTAATGAGCGGTTTATGCCCGACAAGGCGCTCGATGTTCTCGACGAGGCGGCGTCGCTTGTCAAAGTAGAGCGGGGTAAAACACCGGCTAAAGCACGGGCATACCAGACCGAGATATATCAACTCGAGGAAAAAATGGAAGAAGCGGTTGGCGCTCAGGATTATGAACGCGCGGCACTCTATAAAATGCGCATCAGTCGCCTGAAGGAACAACTTGCTGATATCCGTCAACCAAAAGGGGCGCGTTTAGCGCTCAGTTATGGTGACATTGCGCGGGCGGTATCAACTATGTCGGGGGTTCCAATGCAACATTTAAAACGATCCGAAGCAAATCTACTTCGTCGTTTGGAAAAACATCTCGGCAAGTCACTTATCGGTCAGAAAGATGCAGTACATGCGGTTGCAAAAGCTATTCGACGAAGTCGTAGTGGTATCGCCAGCGCAAAACGTCCGATCGGTTCATTTATTTTTATGGGACCGACCGGCGTTGGAAAGACCGAACTCGCACGGGTGCTTGCTCGAGAGGTGTTCGGTTCTGAAAAAGCTTTTATTAAAATAGATATGAGCGAGTTTGGCGAGCGGCATACCGCCAGCCGTCTTGTTGGAGCGCCTGCCGGATATGTCGGCTACGATGACGGTGGTCAGTTGACAGACAAAATTCGTCGTCAGCCCTACAGCATCGTACTGTTCGACGAGATTGAAAAGGCGCACCGAGACGTCTTTCAGCTGCTGTTACAGATCCTAGAAGACGGGACGCTTAGTGATGCGAAAGGACGCAAAGTCGATTTTTCTAACACCATCGTCATACTGACAAGTAACCTGGGGAGCGAGGCGATGAGAAAAGAGGCGTCACTCGGATTCAGTGCAATGACGAAGTCAGAAAAAAACGACGTCGACAAACTACATGAAACAAATGTCGAAGCCGCGCACGAAGCGTTGCGGGGAGTCATGCGCCCTGAGCTCATCAACCGCTTTGACGATATTATTGTGTTTCATTCGCTCAGCAGGGTGGAAGTAGGAAAGATTTTTGACTTGCTACTGGCCGATCTCAACCAACGACTTAGTCGTAAAGGGCTTGCCGTCATCGTTACCGCAGCAGCCAAGAAGCTATGTATAGATAAAGGGTATGATACGAAAAATGGCGCCCGCCCGCTGAGAAGGGTCATTCAAAACGAGATAGAACATCGCATAGCAGAAGGCCTTTTGGCGGGCGAATATCATAAAGGGGACATCCTCGAGGTCGCCGCGAGTCGTGGTACACTAAATGTCACAAGGACACACGAGGGTGCAACAGCCACAGCAAAAACCACGTCGTAATCTTTTTCCGGCGCTGTTGCTCAGCGTAGTACTTTTTGGTCTGGCAGTTTTTATTGCAACCCATCGTTACGACGTTATCGATGCAGTTACTGTTTGGCGATACGGAAGACCTGCGGTACTGACTGAATATGCGAACAAAACTGCAATGACGTCACGCGGTGAGTATCTGCTCTATGCTACAAGAGCTGAAGTAAATGAAAAAAATGCATTTAACGTAAACTGCTCAGGGCTTGTTGAGCAGACTGTTGTGCTAGGCTGTTTCTCGAACAACCGAATTTATGTCTATGATGTTTCAAGCGTGCAGTTAGCGGGTGTTAAAGAGGTAACGATGGCTCACGAAATGCTTCATGCAGCGTATGAACGTCTAGATACTAACAAACGAACAAGAATAAATGAATTGCTGAACCGTGAATACGCAACAATATCAGACCCACACTTTCATGAAGCGATAGCTTTGTACGATCGGACGGAACCCGGTGCCCGGCTGACAGAACTCCACTCAATGCTAGCGACAGAGAGAAAAACACTTAGTCCTGAGCTTGAATCCTATTACCGAGAATACTTCACAGACAGAAGTGCAGTACTTTCACTTTACGAGTCATATGCTGCAGTGTTTCGGGAACTTGAAGTCAAGCAGAAAACTTTAGTAGACGAGCTAAATAAACTCGCTCTAGAAATAGAAGCGGCGCGCAAAAGCTATGATGTAAGTGCGGAAACTCTCTTGCGAGATATAGACGTGTTTAACCATGACGCATCCCACGGTGCTTTTGCTAATAGGGAAAGCTTTACTATAGCTAGAAATGCTCTTCAGTCCCGCCAGACCAGCTTGGAACAAGATCGTCAGCGCATCAATGCGATGATTGACAAATATCACAGTGGAGCAGCTGAACTGGAAAATCTTAACATGCAGGCCGAGCAACTACATAAAAGTATAGATTCGTTGCCTGCACGGGAGATGCCGAAGGTATGAGTGCAGCAAAGCGTACTAGTCGTTACGTCTGTCAACAGTGTGGCGCTAACTATCCAAAATGGAGCGGCAAGTGCGATAATTGCGGTGCATGGAACAGCCTTATAGAGGAAACAGCTCCTATCGATAAAAAAGCTGTTGTTGACCGTTCAATGGGAAAGGCATTGCAGACTGAAGCGCTCGCAGAAGTTCAGACTGAAAATCTAAAAAGCCGATTAAGTACGGGTTTGAACCAGTGCGATGATGTGTTGGGCGGTGGTCTTATGCTGGGAGGTGTGGTGTTGGTCGCAGGACAGCCAGGTATTGGAAAAAGCACGCTACTTATGCAAGTTGTTCTTGCGATTGGTAAAAGACAACCAGTTCTTTATGTAAGCGGTGAAGAGTCCGCTGGACAGGTAAAACTTCGCGCACAGCGACTGAGCTCAACCCTGCCGGAAAACGTGCATCTAGTGACATCGACCAGCGCCGACGATATTGCGGCGACTATACTTAGTGGCAAATACAAGGTAGTAATCGTCGATAGTATGCAAACGGTTGCGATGGCTGAAATTGCGTCCGCCCCCGGTACCGTCAGCCAGATAACTAACTCGGCAAATATTATTATTCGGGCAGCAAAACAAACAAATACTGCAGTTGTTTTAGTTGGACATGTCACAAAAGAAGGAAGCATCGCTGGTCCAAAAGTGCTTGAACATCTGGTTGATGTTGTACTTTCGCTAGAAGGGGATCGTTATGGCGGATTTAAACTCCTCAGGGCCGCAAAAAACCGTTATGGTTCTACTCATGAGGTAGCAATTATGGAAATGGTTGGCGAAGGACTGCGAGAGGTTGATGATGCAAGTGCGAGCCTGCTTGCTGAGCGAGGCAAAAGCGACGGTTCGGTTATTCTGGCAACCATGGAAGGTAATAGACCGCTACTCGTAGAGATTCAGGCCCTTGTTAACAAGAGCCCTTTCGGGTATCCTAAACGGACCGCATCAGGATTTGACCTAAATCGCTTAACATTGCTCATAGCAGTGCTTGAGAGGCGAACCAAACTAGATTTATCTGACAAAGACGTCTTTATAAACGTCGTAGGCGGACTACGACTTGTCGATCCTGCAGCGGACCTCGCCATATGCATGGCGATAGCAAGCGCAAGCGCAGAGCGGACACTGCCTGAGGACATTGTTGTTTTCGGCGAAGTAGGACTTGGGGGTGAGGTAAGACAAGTTGCTCAAACAGCAAGACGAGTCACTGAAGCAAAAAAACTTGGATTTCGTCGTGCTTTAGCGCCGGTCTCAAAGGACGATTTTATCACCCCTGTTAGTGACTTACGCACCGCATTAAACACCTACTTAAAAAAGAAATAATTTCTTATAAATTGAAAGGAAGCTATGGAAACATTAATAATTACCCTGCTCATGACAATTTTTTTTGGCGTGAGCTACCTTGTTTATCAGCAGTTGTCGGTGGGTCAAATTTCACGCGGCAGTATATTGCTCGACACAAGTGTTCTGATTGACGGGCGTATTCTGGATATTGCACGTTCCGGGTTACTACAGGCTGAGCTCATCGTACCGCGTTCCGTCGTGAGGGAGCTTCAGTTTATGGCTGATAGGGCTGACCATGATAAACGGGAAAGGGCTAGATTTGGTTTGGAAGTAATTGAAAAGTTACAACAGATTCCTCGAGTTAAGCTTGCTGTCAAAGATGACGGTATTACTTCGCAGCTTGGAGTGGACGAACAGCTTATTAATCTCGCCAAAAATTATAACGCACAGCTCTGCACCGTTGATTATAACCTCAATAAAGCAGCTCGTGTTCAGTCGATTGACGTCATAAATATCAACGAACTCGCACAGGCGCTCAGGGTTGTTCATTTACCGGGAGAGACGATCGACGTCTTACTGACGCAGCCCGGACAGGATAAACAACAGGGAGTTGGCTATCTCGATGACGGTACAATGGTGGTTGTTGATGATAGTCGCGAAGCGATAGGCAAAACCGTTCAAGTTCACTTAACACGGGTGCTGCAGACTGCAGCTGGACGAATGATGTTTGCGAAACGAGTCTCCGCCAAAGTCCCGCAAGCAAATAAACACGGTGCACCCCCTCAATCTGATAAAACGAAAACAAAAATCCGCAATGGGAATACTCCTGCAGCTACAGAACATCAAAAAAACAATGAACGAATGCAACATTCAAAAAACGTAAAATCAAAACAGAACCACGTGAACACTAAACGCTCGAGCGCAAGCAGCCGAACCGCCCCGAAGCGGCGGCAAACTCCAGAAGATTCACTCGTTGATCTTGCAAATAAATAGCTTTTACGGCTGAACTCTACCTGTTGCCGTTCCCGCGTCCTGGTACAACTAGGGAGCTCCCTAGAGTGGATCCTCCACCGCCTGCTGCAGCAAAAGTAAGTGTTTTAGGAAGTGAGTAGCTGTAAAGCCCAGTGTCGGTTATCGTCGCGGTAACTGTCTGCGAACCCGAACCATTGTACGGGAAGGTGACTGTTCCAGAATCAGTAATGTCTTTCATACCGATTGTTTGGTCTCCAACTTTTACCTCAATAGATTGGAGGGGGAAGGTACCTTTTATGACCTGAATGGTGATAGTGCCGCTTGCAAATGTCATATCTCCAATAGAGGGCTTAACATCATCACACTTATGGACATCATCATCTTTCGTCGTATCATATCCGTCGAGTGAAACGTAAATATCTTTCTTTGTGGTCGGGTCGGTCGTCTTCGTGACGTTTGCTGATACTTTTGCGCCTTCGGGTGTGCATGTCGTGGCCTTTTTCTTTGATATTTTGTCAAACACCATAGTAACGCCAGTACCTGCACTCGATTTGTTGTACCACGACGGGAACCAATCAGTTCGGCCGGCAACGGTAAGCTTCTGGAGTCCTGCAGGAACGGTGAACCAATCGTTTGGTTTCCATGTGCCGTCTGGCTGGAAGACGTTGTAGTGCACATCATGTTGGACGGATGCAACAGTCGGGCCGACAATACTCGAGAGAGCATTGCTCATGGCACGGTTATCATGATTACCAACCCAGATACTAAGTGTTGCTTTCGGGCTGAAACTATTCATCCATAGCTCTTTCGAGAATCTACCAGCGTTAGATGTTCCGGTTTTTGTTCCAGTTTTTACACCCGGGACATTCAACCCCGAGGCGCCTCGTCCGAATGATGGGGCGCGGGCACTGTCATCACTCAAAATATCAGCGAGCATATAAGTAATCTGGGGATCAATAACCTGTTTACCCTCATCTTTCCACTGCTGTATCACTTGACCCTGGGAGTTTTTTACTTCCAGTATGCTTGCAACAGGTTTGTATACGCCCATACGAGCGATAGTAGCGAATGTGTTAGCATGCTCCGTCTGGATAAGCGTACAGCCTCCGATCGCCGAGGCTAACCCCACTTGTTGATCGACGCCTTGCGTACAGTAGCTTGGGTCGCCCATTTCATGAATGACGTCGAGCGTTGGTTTCGGGTTAGAGCTGTTAGCTCCAGTAATATACATAGCTTTGATCGCCGGAATGTTTCGAGATTCGGCAAGACCAGAGCGGATTGTTATATTGCCACGAAACTTGTTATCAAAGTTCATGACTGATTTTCCATCATCTGTACGATAGATACTCTGAGGCAGGGGTGAGTCGGCTAAGATTGACCCGGCACCGTAATTTGCTCCATCTTTTTGTTTGAAAAGTGCTGCGTAAACAAATGGTTTGATGCTGGAACCTGGCTGGAGAGGGGTTGTGGCTGCGTTAAATGCACCATAATCAGGGAAGTTATAATCTCTTGATCCGCGCAACGCAAGTATCTGGCCGGTTTGTGAATCAACAAGTGTCATGGCGCCATTGTCAAAGTTTGCACTGCGCGGCAGATAACCTGCAAACAGTTTTTCCATTGCGGCGTCAACAACTTGCTGCGCGCGCCAATCTAGTGTCGTTTTCACAGTAAGCCCGCCTGCACCTACAGTTTTCTTACCGAGTTTTTTCTCCAGCTCAGTTTTCACCATTTGGACAAAATGCGGAGCCTTGATGTTCTTGTATTGATCGGCCTCCGGTTTGATTGAGGCTAGTACGTCAACTTTCTTTGCAGCCTCAGCGTCAGCTTTTTTTATGTACTTTTGCTGCACCATATAGTCGAGTGTTGTGTTCTTGCGGGCGATCAATGCTTTATGCCCATCAGGGTTATAGGGGTCATAAAGCCCGGGTAACTGGGGGATACTAGCAAGCAAGGCACTTTCGGCAAGTGTTAAGTCTTTGGCTGACTTACCGAAGTAGGTGATGGCTGCTGACTCAACTCCATTCCTACGTCCACCATATGGTGATTCGTTGAGGTACATGGTGAGTATTTGATCCTTGGTATACATACTATCGACTTCAACGGCGAGAATAAGCTCCTTGATTTTACGAGGGATTCCCCCGAGACCACGGTCCTTTGCTTCATCGGCGAAGAATACCTGCTTTACAAGCTGTTGCGTCAGGGTTGAACCGCCCTGAGTTGCTCCTTCGCCCCGGGCATTATTTACAGCGGCACGCATGATTCCACTGAGACTAAATCCCCCATGCTTATAAAAGTCTTTGTCCTCAATCGCGATAGTCGCTTCTTTCATATGCTTTGCGATATCTTTTGTATCGACGACAAGACGATAGTCGCCGTCACCTTTATCTTCCCAAAGTAGCTCGCCGCGTCGGTCGTAGTACTTAGTTACAGTACTTTGGACGCGTTTAGAGAGCTCGCTTGGGCGAATAGCGTCTAGCTCGCGTCGATAATAAGCAAACAGCGCTCCGAACATGAGTACCATGAGAAGCATTCCGGTACCAGCGATTTTGAGGGCCATAATACCACCCTCTCGGCTGAACCAATATCCAAAAAAGCGTCGGGGATGAAGTCGATATGCGAAGCGCTTCACAGGGTGTTTCGGCAGTGTAGCGAGATACTCAGCTTTGCGCCTTGAGCGACTATCGGCATTTGCTTTTCGGCGATTGTTTAGATTTGCATAGACATTAAGCGCCTTTGATGAACTCTTTTTCTTTGCAGACATACTGCTACTCTTATACTCCCTTATATAATCCTAAGCTATCCTAAAGTATAGCATTTTTTCACTATCTAAAAGGCTTGATATATAGCGATACTTACAGTATCGATGTAACGGTACGGCCCTTCGAAAATGATAGCCAACTTTCATTTCTCTCAGACTTCTTGCGTTATACTGGTTGTCAGGATAAAACGAGGAAAATACTGATATGACTTTAGCCGAAGAGCTACAATGGAGAGGACTTGCTAACCAAACAACATTCGTTGATATACATGATATCAATCAACCTCGGACATTTTACTTCGGTGTTGACCCGAGCGCACATAGCATGCATATCGGAAACCTTGTACAGGTGATGGTGGTTAAACATCTGATTCGACATGGTCACACCCCAGTCATGTTGGTCGGCGGCGCAACAGGCATGATTGGCGATCCGAAAGAAGACTCTGAACGAGAGCTTAAAAGCGTCGATGAAGTAGAAAAGAACAAAGCAGGCATTGCCGAGCAATATAAATCACTGCTTGACGGGGAGGCGTTTAGGCTCGTCGACAATTATGATTGGTTCAAGGGCATCTCTTACTTAGATTTCTTACGCGACATCGGCAAGCATTTTTCGATGACACAACTACTCGACAGGGAGTTTATTAAAGCGCGGATCGGAAAAGGGAGCAGCGGTATTAGCTATGCGGAGTTCAGTTATAGTTTGATACAGGGGTATGATTTTCTGCATCTCTTTACAAACTACAACGTCTCGATGCAGATAGGCGGTTCAGACCAGTGGGGCAATATGTTATCTGGTGCACAGATGATTCGGAAACTGAAAAATGCCGAAGCTCACGTTTGGACGGTTCCACTTATTGTCGATAAAGCATCAGGTAAAAAGTTTGGCAAAAGCGAAGGCAATGCTGTATGGCTCGATCCTTCGCTCACCAGTCCATTTAAATACTACCAATTTTGGCTGAACCTCGATGACGAAGGAGTTGCTGATTATATAAAAATATTTACGCTGATTATGCCAGACGAATACGAAGCATTGATGGCGGATTTTAAAGCAAATCCTTCCGAGCGGGCGGCGCAAAAATATCTGGCGTTTGAAGCGACGAAGCTCGTACACGGCGAGGCAAAGGCCGAAAATGCCCGCAATGCGACTGCAGCACTTTTTGGCGGTACGCCATTTAGTCGGCTCATGGAAGCGGAAGTCGATATGCTTTCTTCTGAACTACCCACGACGACGAGTTCGACAGTAGTAAATGCCCTCGTAAGCTCCGGGGTCTGTGCAAGTAATGGGGAGGCGAAACGGCTCATATCAAGTGGAGCGATAAGTGTTAATGGTGAAAAAGTAGCTGACGACGTTACCCTGTCTGCCCCTTGTCTCATTAAAAAAGGTAAAAACACCTTTATTTTAGCGAGATAAATACATGCGTTTTGATACGCCGCTCGAAAAAATTAAGGGCGTCGGTCCAAAAACTGCCGAGTCATTTGCGAAGGCGAGACTATTTACTGTCGGTGATTTGATAGGTTTTTTCCCTCGAAAGCATGAGGATTTTTCGCATATCACACCGATTGCACAACTGCAGCCCGGTAATGTTTCGGTGCGTGGTACATTTTCAGATATTCGAACCAAACGAGTCCGGCGCGGCATGCATATTACTGAGGCGGTTCTTAGTGACGATTCATCAAAAGTACAAGTAGTGTGGTTTCACCAATCGTACAGAGCAGCTCAGCTCGAACCAGGAAAGGAATTTTTAGTTTCCGGGGAGTTTGGTTTACAGAGACAGCGCTATCAGATTTTAAACCCAAGCTGCGAAGCAGTAAAAGATGTGGGCCTAAGCGGGGGAAGAATCGTCCCGATATATCGATCGATCGGTGGGCTGAAATCACAACTTGTTAGAAAGATACTCGATGAATTAAAACCAGCTATACTTGGGATCCCTGAGACGTTACCGCCAGAAGTTATCAAGAAATTCGGGCTATGCAGCCGTGCAGAATCGATCTACGCGCTACATTTTCCTGCTAGTTTCGAATCACTTGAGAGAGCAAAGTACCGTTTAGGATTTGAGGAGGTCTTCAGCCTTATGCTGGCGGCCCAGATAAATAAGCGAGACAACGCGAAACTTCAAAGCCATGTAATCACATTCGATGCGGCTGCAGCAAAACGGTTTGTAGAGAAACTTCCGTTTGTTCTTACTGATTCGCAACGTGTCGCTGCGTGGGAATCGATTAAAAATCTTGAGGCAGGCGAGCCAATGAACCGCTTGCTCCAAGGCGATGTGGGATCAGGAAAAACGGTCGTTGCTGGGCTGGTCGCCTTCATTGCCGCCCACGCCGGTTTTCAAACGGCTTTTATGGCTCCGACTGAGCTTCTGGCTATACAACATGCCGATACGCTATCGAAACTATTAGGTCCATTCGGTATGCGAGTCGGTTTGCTGGTGGGCTCTGTCAAACAATCGTTGCGGCAGCCGCTTCTTCACGCCATCAAATCCGGTGAGGTCGATGTGCTTGTCGGAACGCATGCTTTATTCCAAGATGCTGTTAAGTTCAGTAACCTAGGATTCGTCGTGATTGATGAACAACATCGTTTCGGAGTCGAACAACGGCAAAAGCTTCTCGCAAAGAGCCATCGGATGCCCCACTTGTTGGCAATGACTGCAACCCCGATTCCGCGTAGCTTGCAACTGACAATCTATGGCGATCTCGATATTTCGATTATCGGTGAAAAACCGAGAAACCGTAAGCCGATCATGACGTCTATCGTTTCGCCGAACTCACGTACGCAGATGTACGAGCGCGTTGAGGCAGAGTTGGTCAAAGGACATCAGGCGTACGTTGTCTGCCCACGTATCACCGAAGGCGCAGATGAACAGAAAAGTGTTGAGGTTGAATTGCAACGTCTGAAAAAAAGTATATTTACGCGTCGTCGGTTGGGACTATTACATGGGAAACTATCGGCTCAGGATAAAGATGAGGTAATGAGCTCGTTCGCTGCTGGCGACATAGACATTTTAGTAAGTACGACAGTCGTTGAAGTCGGCGTCGATGTTCCGAACGCGACCGTAATGGTCATCGAGGGGGCAGATACTTTTGGACTTGCACAACTACATCAGTTGAGAGGTAGGGTAGGACGGAGCGATGTCGAGAGCTATTGTTTTCTTGTGCCCAGCACCAGTCTGAAGCCGTCCGCTAGGTTGCGGGAATTAGAAAAATCTAATGACGGTTTTTACCTCGCTGAAAAAGATCTTGAGCTGCGAGGACCGGGCGAGATTTATGGTCGGGCGCAATCAGGAGCACTTAACCTACAGGTGGCCAAAATTACGGATACCCGCTTGTTGCGTGATGCAAAAAAGGCTGCAGTCTGGTGGCTATCAAAGAACGAGGGACTGATACAATATAAAGAGTTAGCAAATGAGGTTGAGCAGTATCGCCGCCTCACGACATTGAACTAAACATATGTATTCAGGAACAACACTCAGAACCAAATCCGGTCGCGCCCTAGGAGCTCACCAACGGATTGATCGTATGGCTCGACGGGAGTTAAAAAAGATTTTGCCTGCGCGGGCATATTTTCCGTCTATAAAAGAAATATTGAAGTTTGAGGGTCGTGACGGGCCGGACGGCATCAAACGTAAGAGTCCCGCTCGTGATGAGCCGTGGCATTATATTGATCCTGCTGACAGGAACGACACGACGATTTATGAATTTATTTCGGACCACATGGCGAATTTAGAAAAAGCACTTCTCAAGAGAGATAAAACTCGTGCGTCATTTGAGGCGGCTTGGCTTGCTCATACTATTGTCGACGGTCTTACGCCGGCCCATCATTATCCTCTCGAGGAAAAACTCGAAGAGCTGCGTGGCGGAGAAGGTATTGAAACACGGACGACGTTTCGCAAAAAAATCGTTATGCCAGGCCTCACGAAAAAACACATTATAAAAAACAACTGGGAATTTTGGGGCGCCAAAGGCGTCATGACGACCCATGTGATGTTTGAGCTGGGGTTTGCAACGACACTCGCCTCACTCCGGGTAGCGGCAACTCCGTCAAAAGACGAGCTCATTCGGGTAAATAAAACAGGATACAAGGCTTATTTCCATTCCCATTTACAGCACATTTATTCGTTGAAAATGTACGAGACATTCCACAAAAAAGGCTGGAATCGTGCCCTAGCAAAACAAACGCGAACAGAGCTTGCGCCCGCACTTATAAAATGCGTAAGCGTTGCCTGGTATGTCGCAGTGCTACGAGCAGAGAAGCGGCGCAAAGGCGAACGGCCATGAAACTCCGCATAATCAGCGGCATCTATGGTGGAAGAAGTATTTCTGCTCCAGATACAAATAGAACCCACCCAATGAGTGAGCGTATACGGAGTTCATTGTTTAATATTCTGGGAAATGAGATAAAAAATTCTCAAGTATTGGATGCGTTTGCTGGCACAGGGTCACTCGGTTTGGAGGCCTTAAGCCGCGGTGCGGACAACGTCGTCCTTATAGAAAAAGACCGCATAGCTCAAAAGGTAATCCAAGAAAATATAGAGTTGCTCGGCGTCAACGAACAGACGAAATTAATACGGAGTTCCGTTGCTGCATGGGACGAAACGACCCAGCATTTTGGTTTCGATATCATTTTTTGTGATCCGCCCTACCATGATATGCAGTTATCCACAGTTTTACGACTTACAAAGTATTTAAATCCAAAAGGGCTTATGGTATTATCATACCCAGGTAGGGAGTCGGCGCCGACCGTTAATGGAGTTGTTGTGGTGGACAATCGTAGTTACGGAGACGCGGCGCTGGCCTTCTACCGCCGAGAAGAGTAACATTGACGCTATATGCGTCTTTTTTATATGAGGAGAATGTATGCCGTTTCCAGATAGACTCAAATGGAATGTAACAGAAGCACTCAGCGGTATCGCTACTTCCGAAGGTGAGGCGAAAATCCTTTGCGGTATGAATAATGACATCGCTTCGCAAATCGTAGAACTTTCTTCTCGGGAAGATATTCAACTTTTTCATCCACGCGACAGAGGTGAGCGTTTTTCAAGTATCGAGAGTATGCGAAGGTGGTATGAAGATCCAGAAAAGTGCCCTGAGACATTCTCTTTGCTGACACTGAGGGACATGAGAATCAAGGAGCTTGTATGGTTCAGTTTGCGGCATAGCGATATGTTCCCGGAGAGCGCCTACACTGTGGGTACCAGAATCTATGACGATGATGTATTGAGCAGCAGAGCAAGGCGTTCGTTTTTCTATCTTACGCATTCATTTATGGCTGAGCGCATCGGAGAAAACGTAGGGATGTGGGTGGATGTTAATGTCCGCGATGAAAAAGCTAAACATGTTGCACGCCAGCTTGGTTATAAAGCATCTACGCTCGCTACCGGCGACAGGCTCACGATGAATCGACCACATCACATTGTCGATCCATATGGAAAACTTTTTCCGGAGGAAGACAGCTAGCATCTCTGGTGGTATATTGGTATACTGCCTAGTGCGATTGACGCGAATTATTTATGCGGATGTGGTGGAATTGGTAGACACGCATGCCTTAGGAGCATGTGCCTCACGGCGTGAAGGTTCAAGTCCTTTCATCCGCACCAAAGAAAAAACGACTACAGGTCGTTTTTTCTTTGGTTTATATCATGCTGTATCATATCAACATGAGAAAACGTGGCACTGAGGTGGTTGGAAATTTTGTAGATTCTCACAACCAACCGTATATCGTCCGACGAGGGTGGAGCAGTCAGATCTCTTACGAGCTGCCCCAGTTATCTCAGCAGCCGCATATACGCAGCTCAACGCCGCGCGACGCTACTCAGCGCTTCCCTGATGAAAAAACCGGGGATATTTGGTACGACAACCCTCAAAAAGAGCCTATCGTCTACACCCTAAAACTTGGTAGGGTCGGTGCAGGCGTCTCTGGGATTGTTTGGTTTAGCCATCAAATACACGCCGATGCACGAGGGAATAAGTTTACGTCTGGCTTTCGGTTGTATGAAGGAGCGGTAGGTAAAAAACTTGCTCGTCCATTTTCCGAAGTGGCCCACGATGACTTTGCAGAACTTTATCCCGGCGAGGGAGTGTGGCTAGAGACGGACGAGTCTAACAAACCGGCGGTAAGATTATACGAGTCGCTCGGGTACGAGCTGGTTGCAAACAACAATGGCAGGCTCGTGATGACGTGGCGAGCTGATGGACGATAGTAGGAACATTTTGGATGAATTCAAAGGATTATCGCATTCGGATATTGTAAATAGTATTGATAAAAAAGGCGTATCGCTAGAAATCGCGATCGAAAACACGCTACGTGACTTTAATATGGGTTCAATTGTGCGAACGGCAAATGCTTTCGGCGTCAGAAAGCTTCACGTCATCGGTAGGAAGCAGTGGAATAAACGTGGTGCCATGATGACGGACAAATATATGGAAGTTTTTTACTATGCATCAGTTTTAGAGTTCAGTAAAATGGCCAAGCAGAGAGGAAAAAACGTAAAAGCCTTAGAAAATAATGTCAGCTCGACGAGTATCTACGAAGCTGAACTACCAAAAGATATGATTTGGGTTTTCGGTCAGGAAGGTCCCGGTATTAGTCCGGACTTGCTTGCGGTATGTGACGAAGTTGTGCAGATACCGCAACGTGGCTCCACCCGTTCAATGAATGTTGGTCACGCTGCTGCTGTCGCGATGTTCGAGTGGTCAAGAAGAAATAACATTAGCGGGTAGCTAGGGGGCGCACAAACATTGTAAATACGCCCCATAGCAACGAGAGAGTTCTCATGACAATGCGCTTGCAAGAAATCCGAAGAACATCACAATTGCAAGTATCGTCATCACAAAGGTAAAAATATGCCAGGTACCAAAGATCAATGCTTCGAGTCCGATTACGAGGAGCACTCCCCCTACAAAGACTCCAGCAAATTCTCCATCAATGATTCCTGCTGCGAGTAACGCTAATCCTACAACCAATAATATGCCTATCAGAATGGCCATGACGTCTACCTCTCGCTAATATGTACAATCGGCATTTCCGATTAAAAAATTAATATCTTATTATTAAATTAATGTCAATGTTTTAAAAGAATACCTAATCACAGTATTTAAATAATATTTTTTCATCTATTATTGTTGAAAAATACATACAGCGACATTTCAGCGGAACTTAAGAGTTAAGGAAGTTATTAAAGCTGAATAAGATAGTATTAACTACCAGAGAACTTTTCCCGCCAAATTTGCTATACTGCTAAGAGCTTATGGCGCTTTCTAATCAACCCTATAAAGGCACTCGGGACTACTATCCGTCAGACAAACGGGTCCAAAACTATATCTTTAACACGTGGCGTCGAGTCGTTGAGGGTTTTGGATATGAAGAATATGGAGCGCCGATGCTCGAACCACTCGATCTCTACTCCGCAAAAACCGGCGACGAGATAGTGAACGAACAAACCTATAGTTTTACCGATAGGGGTGGTCGCACGGTAGCGATCCGTCCAGAGATGACGCCGACTGTTTCCCGGATGGTCGCAGCAAAACAACAAGAAATCGGATACCCGGCCAGATGGTTCAGTATAGCTAATTTTATGCGCTACGAACGGCCTCAAAGAGGACGGGAACGTGAGTTCTGGCAGTTGAATGTCGATATTTTTGGCTCAACCTCGGTCGCTGCTGATGCGGAAGTACTACTTATCGCCCACAATCTCATGAAAGCGTTCGGTGCAAAAAACAAAATGTACACGATTCGTATAAATGACCGCGAGCTGATAAACGCCATGATGCGTGACTATCTCGGACTAAGTACTGTTCAGTCAGAAATGATGATTAAGCTTTTTGATAAAAAAGGCAAGATACCGCATGAAGTATTTCGCGATACGGCGATAGAAATTTTTGGTCCGGAAAAAGCCCCTGAAGGATTAAAGAAAATAGCTAAGCTGATAAGTACGCACGATATTGACTCGTTGCCTAAAGAGCTTGCTGAGCTTGAGCCTGTTCGCAGGTTGAAAGAACTGTTCTCTGCTATTCATGCAGGAGGTGTTCGTAACGCAGTGTTTGATATCTCGCTGATGCGGGGCTTCGACTACTATACGGGTATGGTGTTCGAGGTGTTTGATAATCACCCGGACAATAACCGCGCCATGTTCGGTGGCGGTCGCTATGATGGACTCGTGGGTCTTTTTGGCGGCGAGACCATTCCGGTGGTCGGTTTCGCGCCGGGAGGAACGATGATGGAGGTGTTCTTGCGTTCACACGATCTGATGCCTGAGCTAGTCTCGACCACAGATGTGTATATGATCGTGCTGCCTGGTGCGGAACACGGATCACAACGGATCGCCAAGGAGCTTCGTGAGGAAGGTGTCAACGTGGCGGTTGACATAACGGGCCGGAAGCTAGATAAGCAGATAAAAGCCGCAGTAAAAATGCATATTCCTTACCTTTTGTTCGTCGGTGAAAAAGAGCTGTCAGAAGGGATGTTCAGGCTGAAGGATGTAAAAAAAGAGACCGAAGCAAGTTTGTCGCTTGAGCGCATCATTTCCACGATCGAAGATTATCGAAACAGATCTGAGTAGATTTTATCACGCTGCTGCTTCTCACTCCCTCGGTCAGTCTGTTAGACTAGATAGCTATGAAACACACTCTTAAGAAACTATCTGATACCAGCGTGCTCGCTACAGTTGAGCTGAGCACGGATGATCTTGCTACATCTAAGCGACTCACTGTGCGGCGCTTACTGCCAAAAGTAAAAGTACCGGGCTTCCGTCAAGGGAAAGTGCCCGCCGATGTCGCCGAAAAGCATATCGATCCAGTACAGCTTGCCAATGATACTGCCGAACAAGCCATAAATATCGCAATTAATGACGTTGCCGTAGCTGAAAATCTGCGGATTCTGGACCAACCGAATGTCGATTTAAAGGAATTTAAACCCTATGAATCTATGGTATTTGAAGCGACCGTAGAGATTCTTCCGGAGATCTCTCTTGGTGATTATAAAAAACTTAAAGTCAAACCCGAGAAAGTCACGGTCACGGAAGCGGACATCGATGAAGTCGTGGAGCGCATGAGGGGGCAGCTCGCGAACAAAACCAAAGTCAATCGCGAGGTTAGTAGTGGCGATGAGGTCAAAATCGATTTTGTCGGTAAGCACAAAAATGGTGAACCGTTTGACGGTGGAAGCGCGACAGGTTATGACCTGAAGATCGGGAGTAACAGCTTTATCCCTGGGTTTGAAGAAGCTATCGTTGGCCACAAGTCCGGTGATACGTTCGACGTTCCGCTCTCGTTTCCGAAGGACTACCACGCTGATGCGCTCAAAGGAAAGCCGGTTGTGTTTTCCGTGGCAATTCACGAAATAAAAGAAATTACATTGCCGAAGGTTAACAAAGAATTTGCTTCAAAGGTTGGACCCTTTAAGACTGTAGAAGCGATGCGGGAAGATATCCGCTCTCAGCTACAAGCACAGCGTCAAAAAGAGGTAGATGACCGTCTGAAGGATGAATTGGTGGGTCAGCTAGTCGAAAAAAGCAAGGTGCCGGTGCCAAAACTACTCGTTGATGACCAGATGAGACAGATAGAGCAAGATGCTATGCAGAATCTGATGTACCGAGGAATGAGCGTCGAACAGTACTTAGAGCAACAAGGCTACAAAGATCATGATGAGTGGCGCCAAAAAGAGTTTAACGACGCCGCGACGCGTCGTGTGCAGGCTGGTCTCGTGCTAGCAGAGCTCAGCAAAGTTGAAAAAATTGAGGTCAGTACTGACGAACTCAACGCTCGCCTCAGCCAAATGTTGGAACAATATGGACACATGAAGGAACAGCTAGATACCCCAGAAGCTCGTCGAGACATCGCAAATCGTCTGCTAACTGAAAAAACAGTCGAGCGCTTGCTTGAACTAAATGTAAGATAGTTATATAGTAATCTTGCTCCCGGCAGAGCTCATATATTTCACCGAGGAGGTGAAAACATGAAGTTGAAAATTAAGCGCGCGTCTGAACTCATTGTCGCCATCGTGTGGCTCCTCCGTTCACCCGTCGACCCTGTACCGTCGTACGAACCCGATAACCAATAATTTTTCTCGTAGCTCGCCGGGAGCTACATACCGACATTTTGGCACTCTTGTTTGACGAGTGCTAATTTTTTTACTAAAATGATTTCATGAGTAAAGGGTATTTAGTGCCAACTGTCGTTGAAAAATCTTTTGAGGGTGAGCGTGCATATGATATATATTCGCGACTTTTAAAGGAGAGGATCATCTTTCTCGGTGAAGAAGTCAACGAGCATACGGCTAACATTATAGTTGCACAGCTGTTGCATCTTGCCTATGAGGATCCAAAGAAAGACATTTCGCTTTATATAAACAGCCCAGGCGGTAGTGTATATGATGGACTAGCCATCTACGATACGATGCAGTTTATTAAACCTGATGTCGCAACGTACGGTATTGGCTTGCAGGCGAGTATGGGTGCTTTTCTTCTCTCTAGCGGCGCTAAAGGCAAAAGACATCTGTTGCCAAACAGCCGGGTGATGATACATCAACCGTCCAGCGGTACGCAAGGCAAAGTCACAGATCAAGAAATCAGTCTTCGGGAAGCGCTTCATCTGAAACAGCTCCTCAACGAAATTTTGGCGAAAAACACCGGTCAGAAACTGGACAAAATAAAGACGGATGTTGAGCGGGATTTTTGGATGAGTGCCAAAGAAGCTGTAAAATACGGCCTCGTCGATAAAGTCATTGACAAAATATAGTCTACTTTTCTATACTATGTGGTAATGAAGATAGAATAAGCTGGGTTAGCTATACACGCACGCTTTTTGGCGGGCGTTTTTGCGTGTTGAGACCCAGACTAGACAACTTCGGCGCCGGTATAAAGCACCAAAAGATAAAACAAAGTCACCAACCTTTAACCTAAGGAGCGTTAGTTTTATGGCCAAAACTACGACTAAGGCAGCGAACAGGGTTTATTTTACTGAAGATAAAAGCCCTATCGCTCTGCCGAATCTTATTACTCACCAGCTCGACTCATGGAAAGAGTTCGTTGAAACTGGACTCGGCGAGATTTTTGCCGAAATAAACCCTATCGAAGACTACACCGGGCAAAAACTCGAGCTGCGGTTCAAGGATTATCATTTTGAAGATCCTAAAATCAGTGAAAAAGAAGCTCGTGAGAACAACATCAGCTTCGATGCCCCACTTAAAGCGGTTGTCGAGCTTACAAACAAAGTCACTGGTGAAATCAAAGAATCAGAAATCTATCTCGGCGACTATCCATGGATGACTGAGCGAGGAACGTTTGTCATAAATGGCGCAGAACGTGTCGTCGTTTCACAGCTCATTCGTTCGAGTGGTATCTTCTTTACAGCAGATAACCATGGTGGACGCAACAACTATGGCGCTAAACTCATCCCTGGCCGAGGAGCTTGGTTAGAGTTCGAAACAGCCGCCAACGGTGCCATCTACGTCAAAATAGACCGTCGTCGTAAGATTGCCGTTACGACGCTGCTTCGTGCTCTCGGTTACCCAACACAAGCTGCTATCAAAGAGCTTTTCAAAGATGTCGATACCGGCAACGTGAATTATATCGAAGCGACGCTCGAAAAAGATCCGGCGAAAGGGGCGAACGAAGCGCTTATCGAAGTTTATCGTCGACTCCGACCCGGTGACCTCGCGACAGTCGATAACGCCAAACAGATGATTGAACGCATGTTCTTCGACTTTAAACGTTTCGATCTTTCTCGCGTCGGTCGTTATAAGATGAACCAACGTCTAGGCCAGGACGTTCCAAATACCGCCGAAAACCGCGTGATGCGACTAGAAGACCTCGTTGCTATAGTCCGCGAAATTATTCGCCTCAACAACACGCAAGAAAAACCAGACGACATCGATGCGCTCTCAAATCGTCGCGTGAAACTGGTAGGTGAACTTGTTGGCCGTCAGTTCCGCATCGGAATGCTCCGCATGGACCGTAACGCTAAAGACCGCATGTCGGTCAGCGACATCGAGAATGTCACTCCTGGTCAGCTTATCAACGCCCGACCAGTCGTCGCTGCTGTACGTGAATTCTTCGCCAGCAGCCAGCTATCTCAGTTCATGGATCAGACTAACCCGCTATCTGAGCTTTCGCATAAACGACGCCTAAGCTCAATGGGGCCTGGTGGACTGAGTCGTGAGCGAGCTGGGCTGGAAGTACGAGACGCCCACCCGACTCACTATGGACGCCTCTGTACCGTCGAGACACCAGAAGGCGCTAACATCGGATTGGTGCTTAACATGGCAAGCTATGCTCGCGTAAATGAATATGGTTTCCTCGAGGCGCCATACGTAAAGGTAAGAAACGGTGTTGTGTCCCAGGATCCAAAAGACGTTGTCTATCTTGATGCGGCTGAAGAAGCAAAAGAAGTTATCGCTGATGCGTCAAATGAAACCGATGCAAAAGGAAAATTTACAGAATCACGTGTCAGTGCTCGAAAAAACCTCTTCCCGGCAGAACTTGATGCCAGCGAAGTTACCTACATGGATGCGAGTCTGAGCCATGTTATCGGTACAACTGCGGCACTTGTTCCATTCGTCGAAAAGAACCGTATCGACCGAAACTTGACCGGCTCAAACATGCAACGTCAGGCTGTCCCGCTTGTTAAAACCACCAGTCCGATAGTCGGTACCGGTGTTGAGAGTGACATTGCACGCAATACTTCACAACTTGTTCTAGCGGATGGTACAGGAGAAGTTACTCGAGCAGATGCCGATGTTGTTGAAGTTAAATACGGTCCTAAAGATATTCGTACGTATGAACTGACGCACTTTGAGCAAAGCAACGACGATCGCTCAATTAATCAGCGTGTCGTTGTTAGTCGTGGCGACAAAGTCAAAAAAGGCGACATTCTTATCGAAGGCGCATCTATCGCTGACGGTGAATTGGCACTTGGCCGCGACCTTGTTGTCGCCTTCATGCCATGGGGCGGTTATAACATGGACGACTCTATCATTCTCAGTGATCGACTCGTTCGTGATGATGAGTTGACAAGCATCAACATCAAGGACTATATGGTAGAAGTCCGTGAAACGAAGCTTGGTCCGGAAATAGTTACCCGCGATATCCCTAACGTTTCTGAGGAATCGCTTCGTCATCTCGATGAAAGTGGTATTGTCCGAGTTGGAGCAGAGGTAAAAGCCGGCGATGTCCTTGTTGGAAAGATTACCCCGAAAGGTGAGCAGGAACTCAGTTCCGAAGAGCGACTGTTGCGCGCTATCTTTGGTGAAAAAGCCAAAGATGTTCGCGATACGTCACAGCGAATGGGTCACAGCAACGTCGGTAAAGTCGTTGGTGTGAAGATTTTCAGCCGCGAACATGGACATGAGCTTAAGGCCGGTGTCCTAATGCAAGTGCAAATTTTTGTGGCGCAGCTTCGAAAAGTAGCAGTTGGTGACAAGCTAGCGGGTCGACACGGAAACAAAGGTGTCGTTGCACGCATTCTGCCTGAAGCCGATATGCCATTCATGGAAGATGGAACTCCGGTTGATGTTATCTTGAACCCACTTGGTGTTCCAAGTCGTATGAACCTCGGACAGCTCTTTGAAACCCACCTGGGTATGGCTGCGCGAGCACTTGGATACCGAGTTGCTACGCCGCCATTCAACGGCGTTCGAACTAGCAAAATTCGCGAAGAACTTGCAAAAGCTGGCCTGCCGGAGGACGGAAAAGTACAACTCTTCGACGGACGAACCGGTGATGCATTTAAAGAGCGCACAACTGTTGGTGTTATGTATATGATCAAACTCCATCACATGATTGCTGACAAAATCCATGCCCGCTCAATTGGTCCGTACACAATGGTCACACAGCAGCCGCTCGGTGGTAAGGCTCAAAATGGTGGACAACGATTCGGAGAAATGGAAGTTTGGGCGCTCGAAGCCTATGGCGCCGCGACAACACTGCAAGAAATGTTGACTATTAAGTCTGATGATGTCTACGGACGAGCAAAAGCGTATGAGGCTATCATCAAGAACGAAGAAATTACGGGACCAAAGATTCCTGAGTCATTCAACGTCCTTGTCAAAGAGCTTCAAGGTCTCGGCCTTCGAGTCGATCTCGTTGACGAGTCAGAGGATGCGATTGTTGACGCCGAACAGATTCTCGTTGGTGACGTAGAAGCAGAGCAAACGACTTCAGCGCCAGCTGTAGGGGAAGAAGCTGATGGTTTCGTCGGTGATGAAGCTGATGAATTCGGCGATATCGAGCTGGAAGACGGAATGAGTATCGAAACAGCGGAAGAATATAAAACCGATGAGGAAAGGGAGGAGGTATAACCATGAGTCGCCTCGTAACCGACACTAGCATTGCCGACTTTGACGCAGTGCGACTGGCTGTAGCCAGCGCCGAAGACGTCCTCAAATGGAGCTACGGCGAAGTAACAAAACCTGAAACGATAAACTATCGAACCCAGAAGCCAGAGCGTGACGGCCTGTTCTGTGAACGGATTTTTGGTCCGGTGAAGGACATCAACCCACATGATGCGAAACTAAAAGGCGTTCGCTCTCGCGAAGCGGCAGTCGACAAAAATGGCGAGCTGGTTACTCGTAGCATCGTACGACGTGAACGAATGGGCCACATTCAGCTGGCCGCCCCCGTCGCTCATATATGGTTCATGCGCGGCGCTCCTAGCGCTATGAGTCTACTGCTCGGCATTCCAGTGAGGGCATTAGAGCGTATTGCGTATTTCGCAAGCTATGTTATCACTGAAGTAGATGCGGAGAAGCGCGATCAATATTTGGCGGATATCGAAGCAGAACTCGAAGCAGGAAAAACTGCTATCAAAATGCGATATGAGAATGCAGCTGGAGAAGAAAATGCTGACGTTAAAGCTCTCGCGGCAGAACAAACTCGCGAACTTGATGAGCTGAACAATAGCTATATAACCAAGAAAACTCAACTTGAAGGTCTGCAGAAAGCTGCTCTAATCACTGAAAATGATTTCAGGAGCCTTCCGGATGACTATCAGGATATTGTTTCTGTCGGTATGGGTGGTGAAGCGCTTCAGAAGCTTTTGAAGGAGATAGATCTGGATAAGCTTATCGAGGAGCTCACTGAAGAAGTTGCGACTGCCAAGGGTCAGAGAATGAAAAAAATAATGAAACGGCTCAAGGTGCTTGAAGGCATGCAGCGAGCCGCCGTTAAACCGGAAAGCACGTGTGTATCTGTGCTCCCAGTTATTCCTCCCGACCTTCGCCCAATGGTGCAATTGACAGGTGGGCGATTTGCGACGAGCGATCTGAATGACCTGTATCGCCGTGTTATCAACCGCAACAACCGACTAAAGAAGCTTATCGACTTGAATGCGCCCGAAGTAATCCGACGCAATGAAATGCGCATGCTGCAGGAAGCAGTCGATGCCCTAATCGACAACTCTGCGGCTCGCGGTGGTCGTGCTGTTAGCTCAACTGGTGGTCGGCGACGCCTCAAGAGCCTTAGTGATATGCTAAAGGGAAAGCAAGGTCGATTCCGCCAAAACCTTCTCGGTAAGCGAGTTGACTATAGTGGCCGTTCGGTGATTGTAGCCGGTCCAGAACTAAAAATTCATCAGTGTGGACTGCCAAAGCAGATGGCGCTTGAATTGTTCAAACCGTTCGTCATCAGCTGGTTGCTTGAAGGCGAATATGCGCACAACATTCGTTCAGCTACACGTCTTATTGATTCAGGTGAGTCAATCGTTTGGGATGCACTTGACGAGGTAATTAAAGGCAAATACGTGCTTCTCAACCGAGCACCGTCGCTCCACCGTCTGTCGATCCAGTCTTTCCAACCGAAACTTATCGAAGGAAAAGCCATACAGCTTCATCCGCTAGTATGTAAAGGCTTCAACGCCGATTTTGATGGTGATCAGATGGCGGTGCATCTACCGCTTTCCGACGAAGCACAGCGTGAAGCTCGTGAGCTTATGTCAGCAACGAACAACCTACTCAAGCCTGCCGACGGTTCACCGGTTCTCAACGTAGCGCAGGATATCATCCTCGGTTGCTACTATTTGACCTACCCTAAGCCTGCAGCTCAGACCGATAAAGTTCGAAGCTATAGCTCGGTTGCGGAAGCAGTACAGGGCTTCGAGCATGATGCAATCATGCTGCAAAGTCCGATAAAGATTCATGTAAAGGGCGAGATGCGCGAAACGACTCTCGGTCGAGTTATCTTTAACGAAGTCCTTCCTGCTGACTTCCCGTATGTTGAAGATGTCATGAATAAAAAGAACCTCAACCGTGTGCTTGCGCGTGTTTTCAACGCATATGGCCAGGATGTTACTGCTCAAACTGCAGATGCCATCAAGGATCTGAGTTTGGAGTACGCAACACGTGCAGCTGTCTCAACAGGCATGGAAGACTACTTTAAAGTTCCAAATATCCGCGAAATCATCGCTCGCGGCGACACTCGAAGCGCGCAGATTGACGAGCAGTACGAGCAGGGGCTTATTACAGAAGATGAGCGCTACAGCCTGACCGTTGAGACGTGGCGCGAAATTGACAAAGAGCTGTCTAAAGACCTCGAGGAGCTGATCAAAAAAGAAGACACGTCTATCGCAGTGATGGTGGATAGTGGTGCTCGTGGTACGCTTTCTAACATCAAATGGGCAACTGGTATGATCGGTGTCGTTGTTGATGCGACAGGTCACGAAATCGAGCTGCCTATTCGTAACAGTTTCAAACGTGGCCTGAGTCCACTCGAAGCCTTCGTGGCAACGCGTGGAACTCGTAAGGGACTCATCGACACCGCACTGAAAACCGCTGACTCTGGTTATTTGACACGACGACTCGTCGACGTATCGCAGGACGTGTTTACTGTCGATGAAGAGCCAATCGACCCAGGTTTCAGTGTGCTTCGTTCAGAAACTGAAGACACTATGATTGCCTTTGGCGATCGTATTTACGGACGCTACGCTGCAGAAGATGTGGCAGGGCACTGTAAGACAGGCGAGCTTATCACTCGTGACATAGCCGATGCTATCGAAGCGGACGAAAATATATCAGAAGTAAAGATCATGAGCGTGCTTTCGAGCGCCAATCTCCGTGGCATACCTCGCAAGAGTTATGGCCTCGACATGGCGACCGGTCAGCTTATTGCCGATGCTCAGCCGGTTGGTGTCATCGCGGCACAGTCTGTCGGTGAACCTGGTACTCAGTTGACACTTAACACATTCCACTCAGGTGGTGAAGCCGGTGACGACATTACGCAGGGTCTTCCTCGTGTTGATGAGCTTTTTGAAGCTCGCAATCCAAAAGGTCAGGCATATCTGACCGAGGTCACTGGTATCGCACAGGTCTGGGAGGATGGTGACAAATATATTGTCCAGGTTACTCCTGAAAAGGGTAAGACCGAGAAAATTAAACTTGAAGGCCAAATCGTGCGTGTCGCTAGTGGTACCGAAGTGCTGGCTGGGGACGTATTAGCAAGCAATGATGACGAGTCGTTACCGCTAATAGCTCCGTTTGATGGTGTAGTTGAAGTCGCTGAAAAACATCTCATGCTCAATGCTGGTGCGCAGGCGCCTGCTCGTTATGAGATTCCAGGTTTCAAGCAGCTAACCGTTTCAGACGGCGATAGTCTAGAAGCAGGTGACCGTCTGACGACTGGTTCAATCAACTTGCAGGATCTTATGCGACTTAAAGGCGTTGAGGCTACTCAGCGATACATCGTCAATCAGATTCTACGCATATACGCAGCACAGGGTGAAAATGTCTCTGGTAAACACCTTGAGATTATTGTGCGGCAAATGTTCAGTCGTGTTCAGATCGAAGATCCGGGTGACACACCATTTGTTACGGGTGACATTGTCTCAAAGGCTTCCGTCGTTGAACAGAACAGGCAGCTTACCGAAGAAGGCAAGAACCCTGCACAGTTTACGCAGTTGCTTCTCGGTATTACGAAAGTATCTATCTGGTCTGATAGCTTCCTGTCGGCAGCATCATTCCAGGATACTACTCGTGTGCTTATCAACGCCGCAGTAACAGGGCGAATCGACAACCTGTACGGGCTGAAAGAAAACGTCATCATTGGACGTAAGATTCCTGTCGGCACAGGTGCTATCGCTGCGGAACAAACAGCTACGACGCCCGACGAGTCGTAATAACTGGGAACGTTTCCTAAATCAACCTCTGAATGCTCAGAGGTTGATTTATATTTCAAATAATGCTATAATAGACATATTGTCCGCACTTTAAGAAAGGAAGTGTGATGAACGAAGTTTTTGAGCTCCTTCATCATGACGGTCCGCGCGTTATTGTGGCGGCACCCAGTTGGGTGGATGTCAACGCCCTTCGGGCCATTGTCAACGACCATCGGTTGTGTGAAATCGTCATTGTAGACGGCCCGAACTGGGATTCTAGTGATGATGATACCCATCTGGTTTTCAGGTGTCTCTTAAAGCCTCACCACCGACCAGACGACCTGCTGTACGAACTCGGTTTTCAGTGGCGTACCAACTACGGACCGGAGGCGGTGACAACATGATCTCTGCCGAACCAGGGCTCTGGATCGAGGTTTCAGATGCGTTCAGCCCTGGAAATCCACTCAGTGGTCCCGAAGACAAGCAGCTTCTCGTGCAGGTTCTGAAACATGTTCTGGAAGGTGAACTCCCGCCTGTGTTTGACACATTTGACCGGCATTTGCTGAAGCAGGTACACCAAACGCTCGCGTACCTTGAGGCACACAACCTTCTCGAAAACGACTCGCAGCGGCTCCGTCACGCTGCCTTGCTGTCGGACATTCCCGCCCTCTAGATGAAAAGCCCGCGGAAGACTTTACTGTTTTCCTGACCCGCCTTCATCACACGGGGCGGGCTTTTCATTAATTGAAATAACCTAATACTTGTGTTATAATAAACAATTGCACTTTACCACTACAGAAAGGAAGCTGGTGGACACTTTCGCACATGCATCCCGGAATCACGCAGTAAAGGATGCTCATGACAGGAACAGCCTGAGCTCTCGGGCATTCGCCGCCAACCGTACGTACTCCATAAAGGTGTACGGCGGAAGCGTAGCGCAGAGAACGGCGTTCGTAAATGCCGTGATACAGGCGCGCAACAAGCACAACGACATCCTTGATTCAATCTACAGGCTGCAGGGTGAGCTTGTTTTCAACGAATCTGTCGTTTTGTGGTTCAGGGCAGCAACTTCTCGGAGCGAAGCAGAAGAATTTGTGCTTCAAATCGGCAAGAAAACAATGGGCGATTTGTTCACTCAAAGCCCGCTGAACTCAGACCATTTTGGTCTGTGGGCAGACTAGGCCCGTTGAAGAGCCTTCCGTTGAGCATAGCTCCGGAACAGCTCGACGGCGGGCTCTTCAATTCTCGACATCTGAGAGTCTTTATGCTACTATAATTTGTGAGTTTCATCCGGAACTCATTTTGAAAAATGTGTACACTTTCAAAATGTTTTCGGACGCCCTGGCGGGATTGCTGCCTGGCCAGGGAAGCCAATTTATCAACCATAGTATTCAGACTAAACAGTTATGGACGTCTGGAGCGTGGATGCTTCTCGCATATTCTCTCAATCACATGAGGTTGCTGTACAGATAGTACCGCCTACGAATGAGCGCTGAGAAACGTGTACGATGCGTCGTAGCCCAGATATCCGCGTATAGAAAGGAAACTGGATGCCAACAATTAATCAGCTCGTACGAAAGCCTCGTAAGACGGCTGCCAAAAAGAGCAAATCACCTGCTTTGGGGCGCATTCACAATGCCCTGAAGAGCCGTTATTTTGACCAGACCGCCCCATTAAAACGTGGCGTATGTATCAAAGTAACAACGAAAACGCCAAAAAAACCTAACTCAGCGCTTCGAAAAGTCGCTCGTGTTCGCCTGACTAATGGACAAGAAGTTTGGGCATACATCGGTGGGGAAGGTCATAACCTGCAGGAACACGCTGTTGTGCTGGTGCGCGGTGGTCGTGTGCCTGACCTGCCTGGTGTCCGCTATCATATTGTTCGTGGAACGCTTGACCTGCAAGGTGTCAGTAAACGCAAACAAGGCCGCTCTAAATACGGTGCGAAGAAGGAGAGTAAATAATGCCACGCAAAGTAACCAAATCACTCCAGCGTCGCTTACAGCCTGACCGCAAATACCAAAGCGTTCTGGTACAACGGCTTATCAACAAAAGTATGTTGGATGGCAAAAAGCTTGTCGCTGAACGAGCTGTCTATAGTGCCCTCGAGGCAGCAGCCAAGAAACTGAAGAGTGAGGACCCGCTCGAGGTTTTTGAAAAAGCACTGAAAAACGTCCAGCCGAACTTTGAAGTTAAAAGTCGCCGTGTCGGTGGTGCTAACTACCAGATTCCGTTTCCTATCCAAGGGCATCGTCAAAACCACTACGCGTTCATGTGGCTCGTCCAGAGCGCACGTGCCCGCAGCGGCATGCCGTATGATCAGCGGCTTGCAGCTGAGATAGTTGATGCTTACAACCAAGCCGGTGCTGCCTACAAGAAGAAGGAAGACACCCACAAGATGGCTGAAGCTAACCGAGCTTTCGCTCACTTCGCTCGAGGCTAGATGTGCTTGATCGGCTTCGCGAAGTTGGGATACTAACCCCACAGGAGTATCAAGTTCCAAGAGGATTTGCACAATACGAAATAGTAGCGAAGGATTCCGATAACAACCTGTTCAGTTTTTTCATAAGTATCGAATCTTCTGATTCACAAAGCATACGAAACAAAATATACGACCTTCATCCAGACGTTGTTGACTACACCTTCAAGCGACTGAGCGAGGGAACTATACAGGAGATAGGGCGCAAGCGAGCGCTATCCGCAGCAGCACAGGCACTTATGATAACTCCAAGTACAGCCCAAAAAGATGAATTAGAAATCAATGAAAGGATAGTATGGCAGCAGAAAAAAATGTACCCCTAAACATGTATCGAAACATCGGTATCATTGCCCATATTGATGCCGGTAAAACGACGACGACGGAAGGTATTTTATACCGGACCGGACTTACGCATAAAATCGGTGTCGTCCGTGGCGATGGTGACGGCGCGACAACTGACTGGATGGCGCAGGAAAAAGAGCGAGGTATTACCATCACCTCGGCTGCTGTTACCTGTTTTTGGAAGGGATGCAAAATCAATATCATCGACACCCCGGGACATATCGACTTTACCGCAGAGGTAGAGCGAAGTCTGCGTGTCCTTGATGGGGCGGTAACTGTTTTTGATGGAAAAATGGGTGTCGAGGCACAGTCAGAAACTGTTTGGCGCCAAGCAAACAAGTATGGTGTTCCGCGTGTTTGTTTTATCAACAAAATCAACCAAACTGGTGGTGATTTTTGGAAATCACTCGAGTCTATCCACAACCGATTGACCCGAAACGCCTTTCCTATTCATATCCCAATCGGCTTTGAAAAGACCATTAACGGTGTTGTCGATCTTATCGACATGAAAGCCTATACCTATAACGACTACGCTGACCACGAGTTGATTCAAGGTGAGATTCCCGCAGACATGCTTGAAAAATGCAAGAATGCTCGAAGCCTGCTCGTTGAAAACGCGGTCGAAGCTGACGATGAGCTGATGATGAAATTCCTCGAAGAGGGAGAGGAGTCAATAAGCGTTGAGGAACTGAAGGGTGCACTGCGAAAACGAGTTCTCGCTGGTGACTTCTTCCTGGTTACCGGTGGAGACGGCCGTGGAGTTATCGTCGAGAAACTTCTGGATGTGATGGCTGATTACCTTCCAAGCCCGCTTGATGTCGAGGCAATATGGGGAACCAACCCGAAGACTGGCGATGAGATAGAGCGCAAACCCGCCGACACCGAACCGATGGCTGCGCTGGCGTTCAAAATCGCAACCGATCCTTTTGTCGGAAAGTTGATCTTTGTGCGTGTCTATAGTGGTGTATTGAAGGCTGGAAGCTATGTGCTCAACACCACAACCGGTGAAAAAGAACGCGTAGGTCGCATTGTCCGAATGCATGCCGACAAGCGTGAAGACATCGATCAGATTGGTGCAGGTGACATCGCTGCGGTGGTTGGTCTTAAAGGGACCTTTACTGGCCATACTCTCTGTGAAGTTGCTCATCCTATTGCTCTTGAGTCTATCGAGTTTCCGGAGCCGCCAGTTGCCATTGCAGTCGAGCCGAAAACTAAAGCTGACCAGGAAAAAATGGGTATCGCGCTGCAGCGTCTAGCTGAAGAAGATCCTACTTTCCGCGTCCACACAGACGAGGAAACCGGTCAAACTATTATGTCCGGAATGGGTGAGCTGCACCTGGAAATCCTTATCGATCGCATGAAACGGGAATTCAAAGTCGAGGCAAACGTCGGCGAGCCACAGGTTGCGTTCCGTGAGACGATTCGTGGTGTTGCTGAAGTTCAAGGAAAACACGCTAAACAATCTGGTGGTCGAGGCCAGTACGGTGACGTCTGGGTGCGATTTGAATCGACCGAGTCTGGCGAAGGCTTTGAGTTTGTCGATGAGATTAAGGGTGGTGTCGTTCCTCAAGAATATCGCCCAGCTGTCAAAGCAGGTATCGATGAGACACTCCAAGGTGGCGTTATCGCTGGTTATCCGGTCATTGGCGTTAAAGCAACGTTGTACGACGGAAGCTATCACGATGTTGACTCAAGCGAGCTTGCCTTCAAACTGGCCGGAATTCTGGCTGCTAAAGAAGGTATCAAACAGGCTAAGCCGGTTATTCTGGAGCCTGTCATGCACGTTGAAGTCACGACTCCTGAGGAGTTCATGGGCGACGTTATAGGAGATCTTAATTCTCGCCGTGGACGGATTGAGGCTATGGATGATCTACAGGGCGGAGCGAAACTCGTACGGGCGTTCGTGCCTCTCATGAACATGTTCGGTTATACTAACGACATTCGTTCTATGAGCCAAGGCCGCGCTGCAAGTACGATGGAACTCGGTCAGTACGAGGAAGTTCCACCAAATGTCGCGCAAGAGATTATCGAAAAGCGAAACGCGAAGTAGATTGTTCTAACGACATAAAAACACACCCCACCTATCGGTGCAGGGTGTGTTTTTAGTGGAGCTACTTAACTTCAAATGACTTAATAACTGCGTCGAGGGTGTCCCTTGAGCCTGTTGCGTCAGTGTATGACCTAACAAAATACGAAATGATCTTTTTACCGTTTACTGTTTGTTTGGAATTCTCATTTGCGATAACGACGTAACTTGTAAGATACAATTTACTCATTTTTTCTCTAACTAGTAACTTTACAGCCGGAGATGATTTTACATTTACGATTTTGGATGAAATAAATTCAACTTCGCTGTTGCCGCCAAACTGACTATCAAGTACTTTTTTTGTTTCTTCGACATTTCGATACGTTCCGGTTTGTGGATTGACGATAACGGCTGTCAAAAGGTCGCCTTCGGGCGTGTTGACGTATGCTAGGCAGTCAGATGTTTTTTCTGTTTTGAGTACATAGCTAGCCGGTAGACTAAAAGAATAACACGCGTTAGAAACCACGCCATTGTTTAATGTACTCACCTGAGAAGCGTTCGAGCCCACGTTCCTAGATTTATTCTGATTATCGCTGGGGTCTTTAAGAATAGAATATATAAACATGCTAAAAGCAACTACCCCCACCAGCATTACTCCAGCGAGCGTCAACAGGACAATTGCCCACGTAGGCAAGTTTCTTTTCGGTTTAGCGGGCTGCTGTGGCGAGGGTGTAATGGGGGCGCTTGGTTGCGAGGTAGAAGGGGGGATGTTGGGTTCGGGTTCCATTTGATTCCTTTATATATAATTAAAAGTATTTTTAATACCAATCAGCATAGCACATAAAGCGTAAACTTCTTTGGCCGTAACACTTTACAGCTCTCGTTAAAAGCCTTATAATCGTCCCTATGCGCGCGACGCTACTTTTTTAGGCGTCACTGTCTAAAAGCATAGTCGCGTCGCGGAGGTATAACTAATAATATGTAAGGAGAAAATCTACCTATGGCAGATTTTGACCGAAGTAAGCCACATGTCAACGTTGGAACCATGGGTCACGTCGACCACGGTAAGACCACTTTGACTGCAGCAATCACCGCTGTTCTGGCAAAAAAGCTTCCTAGCGACGTTAACAAACCAATCGCGTACGACCAGATCGATAACGCACCAGAAGAGAAAGCGCGTGGAATCACGATCGCTACATCTCACCAGGAATATGAATCTGAAAAGCGTCACTATGCACACGTCGACATGCCTGGTCACGCCGACTACGTAAAAAACATGATCACCGGTGCCGCTCAGGTTGACGGTGCCATCCTCGTCGTTTCCGCGGCTGACGGCCCAATGCCTCAAACCCGCGAGCACGTCCTGCTTGCACGTCAGGTCGGTGTACCTAAAATCGTTGTTTTCCTTAATAAGATGGATATGGCTGACGAAGAGTTAGTCGAACTCGTTGAGATGGACGTTCGTGAACTACTTACGAAAAACGGTTTTGATGGCGACAACGCTCCTATCGTTAAAGGATCCGCTCTTAAAGCGCTCGAAGGTGATGCGAAGTACGAGGACGCTATCATGGAACTCGTTTCTGCTATGGACGACTACATCGAGGAGCCAAAGCGTGAACTCGACAAAGATTTCCTTATGCCTATCGAAGACGTTTTCTCAATCAAAGGTCGTGGTACAGTTGCTACCGGTCGTATTGAGCAGGGCGTCGTAAAGCTCAACGACGAAGTTGAAATCGTTGGTATCCGAGACAGCAAGAAAACGGTTGTTACCGGAATCGAAGCCTTCAAAAAGAATCTTGATCAAGGTCAGGCTGGTGACAACGCAGGTCTGCTTCTCCGAGGCATCGAGCGTGATGACATCGAGCGCGGTCAGGTGATCGCTAAACCTGGTAGCATCACTCCGCACACTGAGTTCGAGGCTGAAGTCTACATCCTTACCAAAGAAGAAGGTGGTCGACACACTCCATTCTTCAAGGGTTACAAACCACAGTTTTACTTCCGTACTACAGACGTAACCGGTGAAGTTGAGTTGCCAGCTGACAAAGAAATGGTCATGCCTGGCGACACTATCACTTTCAACGTCAAGCTTCTTGCACCTATCGCTATGGAGCAAGGTCTTCGCTTCGCTATCCGTGAAGGTGGACGTACTGTTGGTGCTGGTGTCGTTACTAAAATCAGCAAGTAGTTGGAAGAGTTAGCTACACCGTAAAATCGGCCCTGTTGGGCCGATTTTATTTTAGGAGCTTGCAACAAGTTCGCTCTCAGATAAAAACAGCCCGGCATAGGGGCTGTTTGATTTGCTCAAGTAATGGTGCTGCTGCTATTGATCGACGCGTTTCTGGACTGCTGGGGTTGAGCTGCTACCTTCATTTACGTTGTTGAAGTTCTCCTGTAAGGCTTTGTAGTCGCTCAATATCCACATCGCAAATGCGACAACCACAAGTCCTAGTACAGCCCATGCAACAAGCGATTTAGCTTCATGATCGGCATGACCGGTTCCAACGACTCGGCGAGTTCGTGCAACAGGAGCGGTACGTTTTACCGGTTTTTTTGCAGTCGATTTCTTAACAGTCTTTTTCTTCGCTTGTGCCATAATTATTTACCCTTTTTAGATGCTTATGGTAACAGAGTACGGCATATAAATAATAATTGCAAACCGAAACAAGTGCGTTTACAGCTTTTAGCGCAAGCATGTATAGTGAAAACGATGAATTCGCTCGCAATTGTTCTGCCTATTCTTTCTCTGGTAGCGCTGGGGTATGTTCTTCGCAGGCAAAATATTATCCGTTCAAGCTGGGTTGATACGCTCAATAGTTTCGTATATTTTATTGCTTTACCGGCACTTATAATTAGTAGTCAGTTGTCACTCGATCTGCTCAACGTTGACGTGCTCAAAATCATTGGCTTAAATGCGGTAATTATCGTACTGGCGTCTGTGCTATGTCTAATCGTATTAAAGTTGCTACCTGTTTCGAACACGCTTCGTCAGGCTATGTACGTTTCGGCGACGGTTGGCAATACGGTATATCTTGGTATACCTCTGGTCTCCCGAGCATTAGATATTGATACCGGGTCGGGTTCCTACGCCACTTTAGTGCTTATAAGCGTCATACAGTTGATGGTCGCAATTGCTTGCGCGTTACTCGGTATAGAACTCATGTCAAATCGACGGTTCAATGTTTCTAAAGTTTCGAACAATATCATAAAAAATCCCCTGATTATTTCTCTTGCGGCGGGGGCTATGTTATCGTTACTCCCGGAATCGAAAGTGTTTGATGATATCGTCAAGACTCCACTCGTCATGATTGCCGCAACAGCTTCACCTGTAGCCCTTATTACACTCGGTGCGTTTTTGCGCAGTAACCACCCAAAGCAAAATATCTGGGCACTTAGTTTTGTTTCGCTATACAAACTAGCATTGCTTCCGTTGTTCGCCTGGCTGATTGTTCAGGCAAGTAGTATAGGCTCTACCTATGAAAGTGCCACCATACTCTATACCAGCCTGCCCGTAGCCGTTACTGCATTTGTATTATCAAAACAATATAAGCTTGATAGTGCGTTTGTTGCTGTTGCTATGCTAGTGACTACCGTGCTTTCCTCGTTGAGCGTCAGTTCAGTCATTTCCTTTGTTTTGCCAGGTTAATTATTTACTTAGTGCGCTTAAAATGGTATAGTGCGTTAGTATTATTAATCGATATGAGAACTTGGCCAGACGATAATACAGCCGATTCGAGCCAAGGTTACATATCATTGAACAAGGAGTTCTCTTATGGCAGAAACAGCTGCTCCGCGAATTCGAATTCGCCTTAAGGCCTATGACCACAAGGTTATCGACCAGTCAGCAAAACAAATTATAGATACCGCTCTCCGAACCGGTGCAACTATCGCCGGTCCAGTGCCATTGCCAACCAGACGAAGTACCTATACGGTTGTTAAAAGCCCGCACGTTTATAAAAAGGGCGGGGAAGCATTTGAAATGCGTGTGCATAAACGGCTCATTGACATCATTGGTGCGACCCCGAAGACCATAGACTCGTTGCAGAACCTCAGCCTACCGGCCGGATGTGACGCAGAAATTCGCATGTAGCATTTTGAACTGTGCGAATAATTACCGCTCAACTACTGAGCGGTAATTTATTTGCCTTTTTTAGGGAGAGGAGTATATATAGAAGTAGATAACTCTAAAATAAAAGGATGGTTGTATGAGCGAACTTAATTTACTTGAATTTTTGACGTATAGAGACGACCATCCTGTGAAAAAAGCCATGCAGGAGCGAGCGAATGCTTGGTCAGTCGACTACACCAGGTTTGTTGACAATTCTGGCAGTTTTGACCCGGCACGTCTGGCAGAATGGAAGGGTGAAAATGTGCGAGTTCTTGCAAATCGAGTACTTTCGAGCACAGTCCGTGTTGAGGTAAGCGAGAATAAAGATACTCAACCTCGGGAAGAAGCGGTTTAAGTTGTGACCTATATCACAAAAACGCAGCAGTCTAATTTGCTCCCTAACTCCCTCTGATATACTTATCTTATACCGATATATCTAGAAGGAGGAATATGTCAAAGAATAACAAGTTTTCGTTAGCTGTCTTAGCAGGTGTAGCTGGAGCTGCCCTTGGTGTGCTGTTCGCACCGAAGAGTGGCGAACAAACACGAAACGACATCAAAAAAAAGGCTGAAGAAGTAAAAGCCAACGCATCAAAAAAAGCAAATGAAGCGAAAAAGGCAGCCGATAAAGCAGCCCGGGATGCGAAATCAGTCGCCCGTGAGGGCTTCGATGAAGCGAAAAGTGTTGCAGGCCGTGCAAGTAAAGAGCTGGGAGACCTCGCTGAAGAGGCTAAAATACGTGCTCAACGCGTTGCCGATGATGCGAAAAAGTCTGGTTCTACCGTTGCTGACAGCGCCAAGAAAAAGCTGAGTGACAATCGTAAGGACGGTCGCAGCAACTCTTAGCCAGTAGTGCAAACCGGTTAATATGAAATAAGTGCCTTTTGTTGGCACTTTTTTCGTGACAGTAGTAATCTAATGAGCATTTGTTATAATATGTTTATGGCTAAAAAACAAACAAAAAAACCTCTGAAAAAAACATCGAAACGTCCAGCTCGACAGAAAATGTCTGAAACAGATAGCAAATACTTTCTGAAATTAGCTATGTTCGTTGTCTTGGGGTCTTTTTGGCTGAAGTTTGCTACCCCGTTAGCTATAGGGCCTTTGCTGTTTAATGGATTACCGCTGGGACTTATCTTGGGAATTTGGCTCGCAAGCCATGACCGCTTCCAGATAGATAGAAAGATTGAATATGCCATTTTGGTTCTCATGGCGGTCATAACATATTTTAACCCGGCTGGAATTGTTGTTTAGAGTTTCGCAATTCCGGGTGCGACTTGTTGAACGAATTCATCAAACGTCATATTTGCGCTACTCAGCGCTTTTGCAAGTGGAATGCCTACGTAGCGGTAGTGCCACTCTTCGTTAGCAAAACCAGTAATCGACTGTTTGCCCATCGGATACCTCTGGATAAACCCAAACTTTGGAGCGTTTTTCGCGAGCCAGGCTATAGTAGAAAAATCTAGCTCGCATTTGTCTGAATCTGTCACACAAGGCTGACTTTGTGTCGATAGGTCGACGGCTCTACCGGTTTGATGTTCGCTTGTACCCGGCGCTGCAACATGACTTATCGTATAGGCTTGTCCTTTTGTTGTCATATATAAGTCATAGAGCTGCTGCTGGTCGGCAGCTGATCGGTATGCACTCGAAACCATGAGCTGTATACCGTCTTTTTTTGCACTTTCCACCAATTTTTCGAGCGATGTTTTTATAAGTTGATCGATTTGCATTGATTCCGTCGGTTCCGCATGCATGACCGGCACCGGAATCAAATTCGGGGTAGAGCTTTCTGACAAGGGACTATCCTTGTTAATGTATGTCCATAGTTGAGCCTTTTTGAAATACGAATAGCTTGGTATATTTAGTTTCGTTCCTTCGATTTCTGTCTGCATAACAATATGTTTTTCGTTCGAGAGGTTGCTCAGGGCATGGGTGTACGAAGCATCTGCTGAGCGAAGATCAGTGTAAACATAGACGCCAAAAACGACCGTTACGATGAGTAGCGAGCAAATGAAGAAATCCTGAAATCGACCTCTCTGGGCTAAATCACGCATAGTACTTCTATGATACTATAGGCATATGAAGTTTGGACTGGGAGCAGCCATTATTTTCGCATCAGCGCTGTTTCTTCCTGCATCGGTGTCCTCTGTGTCTTGCACGAAAGAACCACTCTGTTTTGAAAAATCAGCGCGTCTCGCAACCGAGAGTATCCGACGGGTCACGATGCCGGAGATTGCTGTGCCTTCCTGGATAGGATATGCGACTGAATAGTCACCTAGCTGCAAAAAATACTACTCGCAGAATTATTCTCGGTATCGCGGCGGGTTTTAGCATATTTTTATTAGGAATCGGACTTGCTTGGCTTTATGCCGACTCCTCAAAGGTTGCCCACGACCAAAAACCGTCTCCTGTGATAAAACCAAAAGTCGCTAACCCGTCATATGAAGTAAAGTTTGCTGCGATGGGTGATATGCTCGCGCATGACAGCGTTGTTGCGCAGGCAAAAAAAGGTGATTCGTATGATTTTACCTCTTATTTTCAGAACATTCGTCCGCTCTATAACGATGCGGATGTGGTATTTTGTAACCCAGAGACGCCCTCTGGTGGAAGTGTGCTAGGGGTGAGCGGCTATCCTACGTTTAATGCACCGACGGAATTTGCTCGCGACCTTAGTGGAGCTGCAGGGTGCAGCCTGATAAACCTCGCGACTAACCATATGTTTGACAAAGGACAGGCCGGTATCGACGAGACAAGGGCTACGTGGAGCGCCCTAAAACCGTTAGCTGTTTCAGGAGCTAACTCTAACACAGAACAGCAGAACGCAGTCAGCTATTTTGAAAAGAATGGCGTGAAGATTGCGTTCGTTGCATTTGCGGATTTTAGCAATAGAAAAGACGTACCCGCCGCTAGTCTGAATTTATATCACGATAAAGCTCTTGTTTCCCGGCTGCTCACCGAGGCGCGGGCGAATGCAGATGCTGTTATCGTTTCTGCTCACTGGGGGACAGAAGACAGCACTGTAGTGAATGCTGATCAGACAGCGGCTGCTGAACTATTTGCGAGCCTAGGAGCGGATGTCGTAATAGGTACCGGACCACATGTTCTTCAAAAAGTCAGCTATATCACTGCGGCCGACGGCCGACGAACGCTTGTGTGGTATTCACTTGGCAACATGCTCAGTTCACAACTGCAAATAAATGAACTCACAGGCGGGATAGCGCGTTTTACGATACGAAAACAGCAATCAAAAGTTGCTGTAGACACTATCAGATTTGATGCGACATTCATGTCGTATGACTGGTCAGCAAGCGATCGTGCAATGGAGAGACTTTCGAGCCGCACCAATCTAAGGCTCGATCCACTTCTTCATGCAAAAGATAGGATTTCAACGATGTTCCCTGATGCATCATTGGACGAGAGAAGAGCGTTTATAGAACAAACGCTAGGCAACGAAATAGGTACTAATTCTCGTCCTTAACGATTCCGCGTTTGATGAGTTCAGCTCGCGTTGATTCGAAGTACGGATAGGCTTCATCAAGCGTTAAGCCACTTTCCTTTAGTGCTCGTGCCAGATCTTTACCGACGTAGCGAAAATGCCACGGCTCGTATTGATACTGGGTAACTGCAGTTTTTTCTGCTGGATAACGGAGAATGAAACCAAACAGGTAGGCATTTGCCGCCAGCCATCTACCGGCTGCTGTTTCGCCGAAACAAGTTTCAAGGTAGCAATGGCGATCGGCCGAGCTTATGTCAAAAGCTAAGCCCGTTTGGTGCTCACTTTGCCCGGGTTTTGCGCTGTATTTATTTGCCTCTGACTCACCGCTGGTCCGTACGTAATTGCTGTAATAACGTTGTTGCAGATCATATGAGCGATAGCCACTGGCGAGCATAATATCATGTCCACCCTCCTTCGCTGCCGTAAACAACTCTTCAACATTCTGCGTTATATCTGATCTGACCGACTGTTCTTCTGCTGATTTTGATGAATTTACTGCCACCTTGGGTATGGCGATATTCTCTGGAACATACGAGGTGTTTTTTAGTGGGTGGGATTTGCTAACAACCACCCATAGCGAGCCCGGGTTGTGATAGTCTTCTTCGAACGCACGAATCGGTGCAGTGCCCGGCAGGGAAAGCAGCGTAAGTTCTGGATTTTTTACCGGTTCAACATACGACGGTAGGTTTGTAGTTTTCTTCGGAACAAAAAAGAAGCTAGCTTTCCACCCGATAACAATTCCAACTAGCATCAAGATAATGCCAAAACATACAAAAACGAGGACTTTTTTATATTTTATCGGGCGCTTCATAGGCCTAGTTTATACCAGTATAGCAATGTACACTAGCAGTATGGCTAAGGACGAAAATAGCTTCGTTAGCAGACGCGGCAAACGGGTACGTTTGTCTGATTTCAACGATACAAAGACAAAAAATCCTACGACGATCGAGCCTACTGACGCGCCAGAGCCGCGCGCTCAGAATCCAGTCAAACGACGGACTCGTTTGTGGGTTGCCATCGCTACATTTTTGGCCTTTCTGGTACCAGTTATGATTGGTGAATTTGCTACGTTTAATTTCCAGCACCAGGTAAATACAGGAAAAAAACAAGCGAGCAGCTTTATTCAAGATGTTGTGCGACCAGTGCATCAGCGAAATGATTTGTCGGCTCAAACCCTCGCGCAGCTAACAGATCGAATCGAGTCATTTGGCTCAAGCATGTGCAAACCGTCCCCTTTTAGCAGTCTGGTA
Organism: uncultured Candidatus Saccharibacteria bacterium; assembly: GCA_964581535.1. Taxonomy (GTDB): domain Bacteria; phylum Patescibacteriota; class Saccharimonadia; order Saccharimonadales; family Saccharimonadaceae; genus CAZOOW01. The sequence goes on along the minus strand of CAZOOW010000002.1, from coordinate 67,239 downwards.
GATCTTTATCCACGCGCCAAATCCGCTTTGATGGATTGTAACGAAGAAAAAGCGAAATACACATCCCTTGCAAAGTATATGCGCACCTATCAGCACCAGCGAGAATTTGTTGAAAAGCTCAGCAGAGTGTTATCTGGTGTGGTGGCGACACCTCCGGATCAATTCGCAGAAACTCGTGCTCAGCTAGATATGTGGACCAAAACGACTCAAGAGCTAAAAAGTATCGATACCCCAAGTGAGTTGAGACCGGCTCATAAAACGTTTGTCGAAAAAAGTGAAGCAATCACCGCCGCGTGGTCACAGCTAAATTCAGCGTTTTACGATCAGGATGGATATGCATTTTCTCTTGCCAAAGAAAAACTTTCAGCTGCTTATCCAGAATTCCGCGACTCTGCTGACGAATTTGATAAAGTCTTGGAGCAATCTCAGGCAGAGATATTACGTACATATAAACAAATAAAATAACCCGCGTTCTCGGCGGGAACCCTGGGCGTTTCAGCTCTAGGTTCCCGCCGCGCGGGTTGCTCACACAGTTTCTCCACAGGAGGTGCAGACGAAGTAGCCCCCAGCTGGCCTCATCACGTTGCCGCATGCACTGCAATCGGTAGTGCAGTGAAGCGGCTGACATGGCGTATATGATCCATACGTCGCCAGACGGAGGAAGCAGGCGTTTCCCTGAGCGTCGATGCCGACGAAGCCACGACGGAAACTGCCCACAGTTGATTCGCTCCCGGGCATGTGGTCTTCAAGCCGGACAACATAGTGAGACTTCTCTGTAAGGACAGCGAAGAGATCACCTCGCGTCGGGTCCAACATCTGGATGGTCGCAGGGTACTGCGCGAAAGGTTTCATGGCTACTCCTTTCAGAGTGATGTTATCAAGCAAGTGTCTCCTGCTTGGTGCCAATGGACCAATTAAAACAGCATGCTCGGAAAAGTCAATATATCCGGGAGAAAAGTCTTGACATCTCTGTTGTATCTCTGGTACAATTGCTCGGTAACTTTTACGAAAATATCAAAGTTTCTCGTGCGAATTGGTAGGTCCCACACTAGGGAAACCACCAGCAGCCGAGAATTTTAAGTGGGAAGAGGTAGTATGAAAACCCTACTCGGTACCAAAATTGGTATGACCCAAATCATCGGTGAAGACGGTGCGGCTGTTCCTGTCACGCTAGTCAAAGCCGGCCCAGTCACAGTGACTCAGGTGAAGTCCGTTGAAAAAGACGGCTACAACGCTGTGCAGGTGGCATATGGTGAGGGAAAGAACCTGAGCAATGCCGTGAGTGGCCACGTTAAGGCCGCAAAGGTGACTCCGAAAGTCATCCGCGAAATCCGCGTTGATGAACTCGGTGAATATAAAGTCGGTGACGCATTCGATGTCACTGTTTTTTCAGTTGGCGACGTCGTCGACGTCACTGGCACAAGCAAAGGTAAAGGCTTTGCCGGAACTATCAAACGGCATAACTATCATCGTCAGCGCAAAACACACGGTGGTAAAGGAAACACCCGTAAAGTCGGATCTATCGGAAGCATGTATCCACAGAAAATCTTTAAGGGTAAAACGATGGCTGGACGTATGGGCAATGAACAGGTGACAGTCAAAAACCTCGTTGTTGCATATGTTGACGCTGACCTTGGTTTGATTGGTGTCAAAGGCGCTGTTCCTGGACCACGCAAAGGAATCGTTCGAGTAAAGGGAGAGGAGAAATAATATGGCTGATACAACGAAAACAACTCTTCCGAAAGACATCTTCTCAGTTGATGTCACTAATCATCAGCTGCTAAAAACCGCTTATGAAGCCTACCTAGCTAACGCCCGAACAAGCAGCGCTACGACATTGCAGCGAGGCGAAGTCCGTGGTGGTGGTAAGAAACCATGGCGTCAAAAAGGTACCGGACGTGCGCGTTTCGGCTCAAGCCGCAACCCTATCTGGCGCGGTGGTGGTGTCGTGTTCGGTCCACGTGGCAATGAGAATCATTCTATTAATCTCAGTACCAGTGCAAAGCGCGTCGCACTACGACAAGCTTTGAGCCTTGCGAATAAAGCCAAAAAAATTCAAGTGCTTGATGCTAAGACAACCGGTAAAACCAAAGAAATCGCTGATTTTCTCACGAAAAACAAACTCGAGAGAAAAACTCTTATTGTCGTTGATGCGAAAACACCTGAAATGATTCGTGCTACTCGTAACCTACAGAACGTCGAGCTTAAAAGTGCGAAATACCTGAGTGTGTACCATATTCTGAACGCTGACAATATCGTCATGAGCGCCAAAGCTGTCGATGCTATTTCAGAGTGGCTGAAACCAGCGCGCACGAAAGGAGATAAGTAATGCTAGTACTTACCCCACGGATCTCAGAAAAAGCCTATAAATCCCATAGCGAAGGCACGTATGTCTTTAATGTTGGAGTTAGCGCTAACAAAGCTGAAGTCATCAAAGCCGTCAAGGAACAGTACGGGGTTGAAGCCGTTGACGTTCGTTTCGTTGTCAAGAAGGGCAAACCAGTACGGGTCAACAAAGGAAAGCGCGCCTACCCCGGTAACGCTGTTCGAACAACTACCAAAAAAGCCTATGTACGACTTGCCGGTGACGCGAAGCTTGAGCTCTTCAAAGAAAGTGAGGAGAAATAACTATGGCTATCAAACAGTATAAACCTACGACAAACGGTCGACGAGGAATGACAAGCCAGGACTTTTCTGACATTACGACTCGCAAGCCGCTAAAGAGTCTTTTGAAAATCAAAAAAACGACTGCTGGACGCAACAACACGGGACGGATCACGACTCGTCATCGCGGCGGCGGCGTGAAGCAGTATTACCGCTTAATGAACCATCAGCTCGCACCTGGCACGAAAGCCGTTGTTGAGCATATCGAATACGATCCAAACCGCAGCGCGCGCATCGCCCGTATCAAAGACCAGCACGGTCTGTACCACTACGTGCTTGCAGACAAGAACATGAAGGTCGGCACGAAGATTCATGCTGGCGAGGAAGCCGCTGTCGAGCAGAGCAACCGCCTACCGCTTAGCAAGATCCCAACTGGTACGCAGATCTACAACATTGAAATCCAGGCGGGCAAGGGTGGACAGATGGTCCGCACTGCTGGCGCACGCGCCCAGTTGATGGCAAAAGAAGGTAACTACGCCATGGTCAAGCTGCCGAGTGGCGAAGTACGCAAATTCCGTATCGAGTGTATGGCCAGTATCGGTGTTGTTGGTAATGAACAGCACCAGAACGTCAAAATCGGTTCAGCCGGTCGTAAACGTCGCATGGGCATCCGCCCATCTGTACGTGGTGTCGTCATGAACGCTGCAGACCACCCTCATGGTGGTGGTGACGGTGGACGTCACGGTTCAGGTAAGCCGCCACGCACTCCGTGGGGCCAGTTAACACTCGGCTACCGTACACGCCGACGCAAAGACGTCAGTGGAACAATAGTAAGAAGTCGCCATGAAGCGAAAAGGAAACGAGGTTAGTCTATGAGTCGATCGTTGAAAAAAGGCCCATTCGTTGACTTCAAGCTTGCCAAGAAAGTGGCGGCGCTTGGTCCGGATGACCGTACAGTTATCAAAACGTGGGCACGTGCTAGCACTATTACACCGGAGATGGTCGGTCGTACTATCGCCGTCCATAATGGTCGTATGCACGTACCGGTGTACCTATCAGAAAACATGGTCGGTCACAAGCTTGGTGAGTTCGCGCCAACGCGCAAATTCCGAAAGCACGGTGGAAAGGATAAGAAATAATGGCTGAAAAGACTACCAGAGCAATTGCCAAAGGTGTCCGCCTTGCTCCGCGCAAAGTAAGCCTAGTTGCAAGCCTTGTGCGTGGACGAACCGTCTCCGACGCGCTAATTATCCTTGAGCACACGCCAAAGCGTGCTGCAAAAGATATCGCCAAAGTTATAAAGAGTGCAAAAGCTAATGCGACGAATACACACGGTATCAAAGCTGATAACCTCGTTATAGACACACTGACAGTCACTGCTGGTCCTCGTCTGAAACGATTCAAACCTGCCAGTCGTGGCCGTGCGCTGCCATTTCAGAAAAAGACTTCTCATATAACCGTCGTTGTTCGCGGCGAAGAGAAGCCAAAGAAGAAACCAGCTGCCGCAAAGAGCGAAACGAAAGTAACAACAACTAAGGAGACTAAGTAATGGGTCAGAAAGTTAACCCTATCAGCATGCGTCTCCAGGTGCACAAGAACTGGCGTTCTAAGTGGTTTGCCACGAAGAAAGAATACGTCCAGTGGCTTTCTGAGGACATCAAAGTTCGAAAAGCCATCGAAAAGCGCTTTGAAACGCGTGCGGTCATCAATGAAATCATCATTGAACGTTCTGCAAACCTCTGCACTATCAACGTGCATACGTCTAAAGCCGGTGTCGTTATTGGCCGTGGTGGATCAGGCGTCGCCGAACTGAAAACTGAACTTGAGAAAATCGTCGGCATGCCGGTACGAATTAACATTGAGGAAGTAAAGCGCCCTGAGCTTGCAGCGAAGTTAGTTGCTGAAAACATCGCTCGTCAGCTGGAACGACGCATCAACTTCCGCCGAGCCACGAAAATGAGTGCTCAAGCGACCATGAATGCGGGCGCTAAGGGTATTCGTATTGAGGTCGCTGGTCGCTTAAACGGCGCAGAGATGAGCCGCCGAGAGAAAATCATCCTTGGTTCAGTGCCTCTTCATACACTCCGCGCTGATGTGGACTATCATTGTGCACGAGCTACCCAGCCGGGCGCTGGTATCATCGGTGTTAAAGTATGGATCTATAAAGGCGAGAGGAGCGATCGATAATGTTGCTTCCTAAGAAGACCAAGTTCCGCAAAGTACGCGTCGGAAAGAACGAAGGTGTTGCGACCCGCTCGAACTATGTCGCATTTGGCGACTACGCCTTGCAGAGTCTTGATAACGAGCGCATTAACAGCCGTCAGATCGAATCAGCACGTCAAGCGATGACTCGCTACATCAAACGTGGTGGAAAGATTTGGATTCGGATTTTCCCACATACTCCTGTTACGCGAAAAGCTTTGGGAACGAAAATGGGTACCGGCAAAGGCAACCCAGAATTCTTCGTAGCGAAAGTAAAGTCGGGTACTGTAATGTTCGAGATGAAGGGTGTAACCGAAGAAGTCGCTCGCGAAGCCATGCGACTTGCTGCACATAAACTTCCGGTTCGAACTCGATTCATCCGAAGGGAGGATGCGTAGTATGAATATGTCAGATCTTCGCGGTAAGACGAACGCCGAAATCGAAAAACTTCTCGCCGAAACGCGAAAAGAGCTTATCGAAAACAAGCGCTCTCTTGCAGCTAGTGAACTACCTAATCCGCGAGTCGTTGGCAAAAACCGCCGATCTATCGCGCAACTTAACACCGTTCTTCGTGAACGAGCTAACGAGTCAAAGAAAGGAGACGCATAGCTATGGCAAAGAAATTTACTGGCGTTGTAGCCTCTGACGTCCGCGACAAGACCATCATGGTCGTTGTGACTCGACGCGAAACACATCCTATCTATGGAAAGCAGTATACAGTTTCTCGGAACTTTACTGTCCATGATGAGAAAAATGAAGCAAAAAAGGGCGATCGGATTGAATTTGAAGAATGCCGCCCTATCAGTAAGACGAAGACATTCACGATGACCCGTATCGTGGAAGCTGGTCACGGTGAAATCGAACTAAAGGAAGAACCAGAAATGGTGGAGACCAAAGAAGCTCCGAAGACTGCCGTAAAACCAGTAGAGAAAGCGGAGGAGGCCTAACATGATCCAACAGGAATCACGCCTCAAGGTATGCGATAACAGTGGTGCGAAAGAGGTACTCTGTATACGTGTACTCGGTGGTACCCGCCGACGTTACGCTCGAGTCGGTGACGTTATCGTTGCCAGCGTCAAAGACGCAAACCCGAGCGGCAACGTTAAAAAGAAGAGTGTTGTAAAGGCAGTTGTTGTCCGTACGACCGACCGAATCAAACGGCGTGACGGCTCTACTATCCGTTTTGACGAGAATGCAGCCGTTATTATCGGTGACGACAAGCAGCCGCGAGCAACCCGCGTATTCGGCCCGGTTCCTCGCGAACTTCGCGATATGGGATATATGAAAATTATTAGCCTTGCGCCGGAGGTACTCTAGTATGACTATGCGTATTCGAAAAGGCGACATGGTAAAAATTATCGCCGGTAGTCACAAAGGCAAAACTGGCAAAGTAGTTTCGACGAACGCCCGTACACATACCGTAACAGTTGAGAAAATCGGCGTCGTTAAACGACACGTCAAGCCGACCCAGCTAAACCCGAAAGGCGGAACGAAAGAAATCCATGTACCGCTTCATGCTGGTAAAGTCGCGCTTGTGGATGATAAAGGTAAAACCTCACGCGTCGGCTACAAGTTGGATGCAAAAGGCAATAAAATCCGAGTTAACAAGAAATCAGGAAAGGAGATCAAATAATGGCAACTAGTAAAACAGCCGTTTCTATCCAGCCGCGTTTGAAGGCTCTGTATTCTGATACGTATGTTAAAGAACTTAAAAAAGAACTTGAGCTCGCTAACGTTCATCAGGTTCCGCGTCTTGAGAAAATCGTCGTCAGCGTCGGTATTGGTAAAAACAAGGATGACAAACGACACTATGAAATGGTCGCAACGACGCTACGAAAAATAACCGGTCAGCAGCCCGTCGATCGAATGGCGAAGAAATCCATCGCGACATTCAAAATTCGTGCAGGAATGAACCGAGTCGGTATCAGCGTGACGCTTCGCGGCGCGCGTATGTACGAGTTCTTGGACCGTTTGGTAAACGTAGCGCTTCCTCGAGTCCGCGACTTTCATGGCGTCGGTGCCAAAGGATTTGATCGCAGTGGCAACTACAATCTCGGTATCGTCGAGCAATCAGTCTTTCCAGAACTAACCTTCGAGGACACGCAGTTGCTACACGGACTTCAGGTAACATTTGTTATCAAGAACGAGAGCAAAGCACATAGCCGCGCCCTGTTAGAGAAATTTGGCATGCCGTTTGAGAAAGAAGGAGGACGATAAGATGGCCAAGAAATCTATGGTCGCTCGCGACCTTAAACGACAGAAAATGATCGCAAAATATGCTGAAAAACGCGCTGAACTTAAAGCCGCCGGTGACGTCGAAGGTCTACAGAAAATTCCACGTAACGCCAGCCCGACCCGCTGGAAAAACCGCAGCAGCATCTCCGGCCGACCTCGTGCGTACATGCGCAAGTTTGGTATGGACCGTATCGCGTTCCGTGAACATGCAAGCAAGGGCGAGATCCCTGGCGTGACTAAGGCAAGTTGGTAAAGGAAAGGAAGGAAACATATGGCATTACAATCTACAGACCCTATAGCTGACCTTCTGACGCGTATCAGAAACGCGATCCTGGCCGGCAAAAACGAAGTTCGTGTACCGAACAGCAAGATGAAGCAGGCGGTTGCCGAGCAACTGAAAAAAGCCGGTTATCTGAGCGCAGTTACTTCTGAAAAAGGAACGCCTCGCGACACGCTCGTCGTGACTATTAACGAGGACGGTAAAAACCCGACTATCAACGAGATTACCCGTGTTTCTAAACCGGGACGCCGCGTCTACAGCTCTAGTACCGAGATACCAAAAGTTAAAAGCGGCCGCGGCATCATGCTGGTGAGTACAAGCAAAGGTCTTATGACTGATACTGAAGCCCGTAAAGCAAAGCTCGGTGGCGAGCTAATATGTAAGGTGTACTAGCATGCATGAGACGCCCACCCCAGAAAGAGATCCTAATTGTGTTTTGGAAGAATCGATACAAAAAGCAGTCGAAGCTGCCAAAAGTGCGATTGAAGTGGGTAAAGGTACTCGTTTCGGACTTGAGCTACAACAATTAGCCGATGAAGTCCTCCACAGAGATGATAAGAAACATGGCATTAGACGAACCGGTACCAACAGATTTGAAGAAACGGAATAAGAAAGGAAATATATGAGTCGAATCGGAAAACTACCCATTCAGATCCCTCAGGGCGTGACAATCACGGTCGACTCTGGACTGGTCAAAGTCCAGGGGCCTAAAGGAAATCTGGAGCAATTTATCACTCCTAACGTTAGCCTCAAGGTTGAGGACGGCGAATTAACTGTAACCAGAGCGGACGACAGCAAACCAGCAAAGAGCGAGCATGGTCTTATGCGCGCACTCATCAACAACATGGTTGTTGGCGTAACCCAGGGCTTCGAGAAAAAGCTCGAGGTAAACGGTGTAGGTTTTCGTGTCAATGGTGGAGGCCAAAACCTAGAAATGGCTCTTGGTTTTAGCCATCCGGTCAAATATCAGGCACCAGACGGTATTAATCTGACGGTTAACAAAATGGAAATAACTGTCGCTGGCGTCGACAAACAGAAAGTTGGTCAGGTAGCAGCGGAAATCCGAAGCTTGAAGAAACCTGAGCCGTATAAAGGCAAGGGGATCAAATACGCAGACGAAACGATACTACGTAAAGCCGGAAAGACAGGTAAATAACCATGAATGAACTAGCCAAAAAACTGCTGAACCGGAATTTACGAAAGGGTCGTGTCCGTTCACGAGTTACCGGTACAGCCGTCCGGCCTCGTTTGACTGTTACTATCAGCAATATGCATATTTCAGCACAGATCATTGATGACGAAGCCGGAAAAACGCTTGCCGCCAGTACAACTGTAGGCGCCAAGAGCTTGAAAGGCACCATGAGTGAAAAAGCCGCGCACGTCGGTTCAGATATAGCAAAGAAAGCTAAAAAAGCGAAAGTTACGACCGTGGTTTTTGACCGAAATGGCCGAGCCTATGCTGGCCGCCTCGCAGCTCTCGCCGATGCAGCACGTAAAGAAGGATTGGAGTTCTAGTATGGCTGATGCACCAGCACAAGCACCTACTACCCCTCGCGCACATGGCCAAAATGGTCAGCGACCGCGTGGTGGACGACGTGATGATCGTCGTAACAATGCTCCTCAAGAGCCAAAACTCTACGAGGAACACGTTATTAACATTGACCGCGTAGCGCGTGTCGTAAAAGGTGGACGACGTTTCCGTTTCAAAGCACTCGTTGTCGTTGGTGACCGAAAAAACAAGGTCGGCGTCGGCGTAGCAAAAGGCGCGGACGTACAAGCAGCTATCGCAAAGGCCACCGATGTCGCTAAAAAGAACATGATAACAATCGCCGTTCACAAAACGACCATCCCGCATGAGGCAGAGATCAAACTCAGCGGTGCACGTGTTCTACTGAAACCGGCAGCTCCTGGTACTGGAGTTATCGCCGGCGGAGTCGTTCGTCAGATTATTGGTGTAACGAGTATCAGTAACCTGCTTTCAAAGAGCCTCGGATCTACGAACAAGGTCAACATTGCCTACGCTACCATCGAAGCGCTTAAAAGCCTTGTACCGAAAAATGAATGGCTCGGTGCGGAGAAAAAGGCACCCACAAAGAAGCCAGCCGCTGCGGCTAAAAAGGAGACGAAGTAATGAAATACAACGAACTCCAGATAAATGCTAACAAATCCCGTAAACGAGTTGGTCGAGGTATTGCCGCTGGACAGGGAAAGACGGCCGGCCGAGGCACAAAAGGTCAAGGCGCTCGAACTGGTAAAAAGCTGGGACACGGTTTCATGGGGGGGCAGGGGCCGCTCGTGCAGCGTATACCGAAAGCTCGCGGCTTTAAGAGCTTGCGCGTACCTGCACAGGTTGTCTACACAGCCCAGCTTAACGAGGTAAAAGCCACTAGTATCGACAACAAAGTTCTCTATGAAGCCGGTCTAGTTGCGACGCCGTATCATACTGTCAAAGTTATATTGCGCGGAGAATACAAAGGCAAAGCGACTATAAAAGTTCAGGCTATGAGCGCCAACGCTGAGGCAATGGTGAAAAAAGCCGGTGGAGCATTCGAGCCGACTGATGCGCCAAAACTTCCTGCAAGCAACAAAGCCCGGGAAACGAAACGAACAGAGCGCAAAGAAAAAGCTGAGAAAAAAGCTAGCAAATAACTTAGCTGTTCCTGCCTATAAAAACACTCGTCATATGTCGAGTGTTTTTTGGTATAAATCGCCCGAGTTGCTATACTTGTATAAGTTTATTTAAAAGGGAAACCCAACACATATGAATTGGCGAACTATCTTTGCCTCACTCAAAAGCCGTGACATGCAAAAAAGGCTGTTTGCTGTATTTGCAATAGTTATCATCTACCGATTTTTGGCTCACGTGCCCGTGCCTATCGCAAAACCAACGGAACTTAAGCAAGTTCTTGAGAACGCAGTGACCAGCACGGACCTCGGAGGTTTTCTTAACCTGCTCTCGGGCGGTGGACTTGCCAGCCTTTCTATCGTGCTCGTTGGTCTAAGCCCGTACATCACCGCATCAGTTATCAGTCAGCTGCTGACAAAAGCAATTCCGCGCCTAGAGGAACTCCATAAAGACGGTGAGTCGGGTCGGCGCAAGATTAACCAATGGACTCGTATCATAACCGTCCCGCTCGCCGTGCTTCAGTCGATCGCCTTTATATTTATCATCAGGCAAACAGTTCTAGCCGGTAACACCGGTGTGCTGAGTGAAACGACGCTATATCAGTGGGTAATAGCCGTCACGGCAATGGCAGCAGGCGCTATCATGATGATGTGGCTTGGTGAGCTTGTAACTGAGCAAGGAGTCGGAAACGGTATAAGCCTTCTGATTTTTGCTGGAATTATTTCGCAGCTTCCGAGCACGCTTGGTACTGTTTGGTCATCGCTCACGGCAGTTACAAATGATGCTGATAAACTGCACGTATTCAACTGGTTTACTGTACCGGTAAACGGGTTGGCGTTCTGGGTTGTTTCCGGAGTAGCCCTCGTGGGACTTTTGCTTCTTTACATGCTGGTTAAAATCAACGAAGCGCAACGCGTCATCACCATCAACTACGCTAAACGTGTACAAGGCAACAGTGTCTACAGCGGCGTCAAGAGCATACTGCCGGTCAAGCTAATTACTGCGGGAGTGATTCCGGTGATCTTTGCCGTGGCATTTCTCGCGCTGCCGGCATTCATAGGACAGGTTCTAAAAAGTACTGGTGACGCCAAATACGCCGACATCTCGCAAAAACTTATTACCTGGTTTTCAACTCCGCAACCTGGTGCTGCAAACTGGGGCAGCTGGGAGTCAATGATTTACCCGCTTGCCTACTTCCTGCTCGTGGTCGCGTTTACGTACTTCTATACAGGCATCGTGTTTAATAGCAACGAAATCGCCGAGAACCTGCAGAAACAAGGCGGCTTCATTGAAAGTGTCCGACCAGGGCAACAAACTGAAAAAATCCTATCCCGTACCGTGAACCGTTTAACCTTGTTCGGCTCGATCACCCTTGGTTTTATTGCTGTTATGCCATTCATCGCGGAGTACATATTTGCGCAACTTGGTATTAACGCAACTAACCTTGCTATCGGCGGTACAGGATTACTAATCGTAGTCTCGGTCGGTCTAGAAACGCTGAGACAGATCAACTCTCGGGCGCTAATGGTGACTTACGACCAGTACTAGTCAAAAGTCTAGCTGCTTTTCAAAAAATATAATCGCGGATTGACCCCACGGCTCCTGAACTTCATAATAGGATATAACACGAAGGGGGAACGAATGGGCGTCAATACAAAGGATAGCGAAGAGTTACTAAGGGAGCATGTTGACTCTGAACATGGTTCGCATTTTGATGAACCGCCACAAGCCACAACGACAATCGTTCATGCAGACAAAGACCGCGCTAACGTTTCACAGCAACTAACCAGCAGTTCTACAGCATCACCAGCAAATATCCAGAAAGAAGAACTCTTATCGTCGCCAAGCTCTCCGGGGATCCTGGTGTTACAATGGTTAACTTACGCATTTTGGGGTTGGACGACGGTCGCCCTTGCATTTTTAGTAGGAATTTCCCTCGATTTTTATATAAATGGTACCGCTGAATATGGCATGGCAACCCCTGATAGCATCGCTTATTCGTTGTCTGCAGTTCTTGTTCTTCTTGTCATTTCGCTAGTATGCGACTGGTTCTATAGTCGGCGTGAGCCGGTGAAAAAACATGGTGCAGCCATGGTTATCATGCTGATTCATGCAGTTCTGTTTGCACTGATAGCTATCGGCTGGCTGGTAACAGCGGTATTTTCGGGCGTCAAGATGCTGCTTGGTGCTAGTGATGGGTATGCCTACAGCACTGATACATCGCTAACCTTTTTATTAACCGGCATTGTTATGGCGATTGTTGTCGGCGTTTTGCTGCTTCGCGTGCTTCGTATGGTCTTAAAGGCGCGTATTCCACTTATTTGGTGGATGGTGGTGACATTGACTGCAATTGCGTTCGCGGTAACAGGGATCGTTGGTCCTGCAATGCAAACTGCACGTACGAAAAATGATCGACTGATCGAACGCTCCCTTCCTGTTGTAGCGGAAATGATTAATAACTACACAGCTAAGCACAACAAACTGCCAGCTACGTTGGCGGACGTCAGGGGCAATCTTAATAGCGACGGCAAAAAACTTATTGATGAGAAAATGGTTGAGTATAAGCCCGGAACACTACTAGAAAATATGCAGCTCGGCAACCCACGGGTTATCAACCCGGACCAAACACCTGGCTCACCATATTATCCATCCGAGCAAGATGTGATCTATCGCTATGAACTCTGTGTTACTTATACAGCGAAGAAAAATATCGGCCGAGGCGGGTATGTACCATCCTACTATGAAAAAGGTCAAAGTATGACTTCGCCTGACACCTACGCCCACGATAAAGGCTATAAGTGTTACGATTTGCAAACTTCCTATAGCGCTTACCAAGGCCTCTAGCATATCACTTGATTTTCATAGCTAATTCGATACAATATAGGTAACTTACATCGCGTTGCGAGATTCTTTTGGGACGGGGGTTTACTCTGATGAAATATTAGAGTATACTGTACGTTTGTATACGTATGTCAGATACCAAGGAAGTCATTAAACTCAACGGAAAGGTGGTCGAAGCACTGCCTAACGCTCAGTTTCGTGTCGAACTGGAAAATGGACATACTATTATTGCCCACGTGTCAGGGAAGATGCGCAAGCACTACATACGTTTAGTGCCGGGTGATAAAGTCGAGGTTGAGTTAACCCCTTACGATCTTACAAAGGGCAGAATCAGCTTCCGACTGCGAGATTAAATTTAACCAATTTGGGAGATACACGGTGAAGGTTCGAGCCAGTGTGAAAAAAATTAGTCCCGATGACCAGCTGGTCCGCCGAAAAGGCCGCCTCTATGTCATCAACAAAAAGAAGCCCAAAAACAAGCAGAGGCAGGGTTAGTCTATGGCGCGAATTGCTAACGTAGTCATACCTACCGAAAAACAAATTCAAATTTCATTAACGTATATCTACGGTATCGGTCCGAAATTTGCTCGCGACATCTGTGCGGCAACCAAAATCGACCCGACGACCCGAGTAAAAGACCTCGGCGAAGATCAGCTGAAGAAGCTTCGTGATGAGATTGATACCAACTACCGTGTAGAAGGTGATTTACAGCGTGTCGTTGCCGGAAACGTCAAACGACTGAAAGACATTCAGGCATACCGAGGAGTTAGACACAAGCAAAACCTGCCTTCACGCGGTCAACGCACCCGTACTAACGGGCGAACCCGTCGTGGAAAACGCGTCGCAGTGGGCGGTACTCAACCTAAAGCAGCATCTAAGACCTAGGAAATAATATGGCAGAAGCAAAGACTACAACCAAGAAGAAGCAGCGCCGATCAGTTCCATCAGGTCAGCTGCATATCCAAGCAACATTCAACAACACAATCATCAGCTTTTCAGATAGCAAAGGCAACGTTCTGAGTGCTTCGAGTGCCGGAGCCTGCGGTTTTCGTGGGAGCAAAAAAGGCACAGCATACGCAGCACAGGTCGCAGCAGAAAAAGCTGCTGAAGCAGCAAAAAGCCAATATGGCCTTAGTAAAGTCGATGTTTTCGTCAAAGGCGTCGGTCTAGGACGCGATACTGCTATTCGTTCGTTGAGCAATTTCGACATTTCGGTTGAAAGCATACGAGACGTAACTGGCGTGCCGCATGGTGGAACACGACCACGAAAGGCAAGGAGAGGTTAGGATATGGCACGAGACAGATCACCAATTGTTAAGCAGAGTCGCCGAGAGGGCTACGCCCTTCATCCAAAAGCTCATAAAATCATGGTCAAAAAATCCGGTATTCCTGGACAACATGGCCGCGACCGTCAAGGCAAACAAAGCCTCTACGCACAACAGCTGCGTGAAAAACAGAAAGTTCGTCGACTATACGGACTGCTCGAAAAGCAATTTGCCCGTCTTATGGCAGACGCAAACCGCGCCGAGGGGCAATCGGGCGAAGTACTACTGCAGCTGCTTGAGCGTCGGCTGGATAACGTCATCTACCGAGCAGGTCTGGCAACAAGCCGCCGAGGCGCACGACAGCTAGTTACACACGGCCACTTTATGCTCAACGGACGACGGGTCGATATACCATCTATCCGCGTTCGTATTGGTGACGAGATTTCGGTTCGTCCGAAGAGCACGAAGAGCAGTTACTTTACACATATCGATGATGTCGTGAAAGACAGCGTCCAAGGCCCGCTCAGCTGGCTGAAAAGCGATCCAAAAAAACTCAAAGTCTCTATAACTGGTTTGCCAAAGCGCGAAGAAGCAGAGGCCGACATCACTGAACAATTAATCGTTGAGTATTACTCACGCTAAGGCTTTAAAGGAGCATAGGGTATATAAATTATGGCAAAAGCAATCCACAACCCAACACTGGCAAGCGTCGATCAGCACAATAAGATGAGTGCGACGTTCGTCATCGAACCACTCCATACTGGGTACGGTATGACTCTTGGTAACAGCCTGCGTCGAGTATTACTATCCAGCATCGAGGGAGCGGCTATCGTTGCCTTCAAAATCGAAGGCGCCAACCACGAATTCACAACTGTTAAAGGCGTTAAAGAAGATGTCGTCGACATTATGCTGAACCTCAAAAACGTCGTCGTTAGTTGCAACAGCGAAGAGCCAGTCGAACTGCGTCTAGAGAAAAAAGGCGCGGGCGCTGTAACGGCCGGTGATATTAAAACCACAGCAGATGTCGAAGTGATTAACCCTGACGCAGTCATCTGTACTGTCGACGATGCAAAAACAAATGTGGTCATCGATCTTGTCGTTGAAGCAGGCCGCGGGTATCGAACCATAGAAGAGTCTGGTGCTAAGCGTGCTCACAGCGACATGATTGCTCTTGATGCGTTCTTTAGTCCGGTAAAACGAGTTCGCTACAAGGTTGAAAAAACCCGTGTCGGACAAAATACTGATCTTGATAAGCTTCTCGTAACTGTAGAAACTGATGGATCAATGAGTCCTCAGGATGCTTTTGAGGAGTCTGCCGCGATTCTTATCAACCAATACACGGCGCTGGCTGGTTCAACACGAGTTGAGGCCGCACCAACTATCGGTGCTGATGAATCTGACGGCAGCGCAGAGCTCAATACACCTATCGAAGACCTGAACCTCACAGCTCGCACCACAAACGCCCTCATAAACAATGAGATTCGAACCATCAATGATCTTGTTACACTTTCAGAATCTGATCTTCGTGAGTTGAAAGGCTTCGGCAGCAAGGCCCTTGATGAAGTCAAAGACAAATTGGCTGAGATGGAGTTTTAGTTCATGCACAGACACGGATATCAAGGAAGGAAATTTCGGCGCGAGCGAGACCAGCGCCGCGCTCTCATGAAAGGTTTGGCGACAAGTCTTATCGAGCATGGAGCCATCGAGACAACCCTTCCGAAAGCGAAAGAAATTGTCCCCTACGTCGAGGTGCTTATCACCAAAGCAAAGAAAGGCGACTTGCATAACCGACGGCAGGTTATAGGCGGACTTTCTACGCTCGACGCTGCATTTAAGCTCGTTGATGAAATCGCACCGCAACTTGGCGGACGCGTGAGTGGTCATCTTAGGGTCAAACGAACACGAGTTCGCGTCGGTGACAACACCCAAATGGCCCGAGTTGAGTTCGTCGATGAACTGAAATCAGTTGAAAAAACTGACTCGACCGCGGCAGCGGCTGCAAGCGCGAAAACTGTTACCGCAAAGCCAGCCACTAAGAAGTCTAAGCCGGCCAAAACCGGTGCTAAAAAGCCTGCGAAAGCCGCAACGGCGAAAAAGGAGGTCAAATAATGGCTACGTACAGCAAAAAAGCCTCTGAAGTCGATCATAAATGGGTGCTTATCGATGCATCCGAAGCGCCACTTGGACGACTTTCGACAGTCATCGCTACTCGACTTATAGGGAAATATAAACCCTCATACACGCCTCACATGGACGATGGTGATTATGTTGTTGTTGTGAATGCCGATAAGCTGGTTATGACTGGTGATAAGGCTGAGACAAAAACGTACTATCGTCATAGTGGATTTCCAGGTGGTATCAAGCAACGTACGCTCAAAGAGGTAAAATCAATCGACTCAACCGCTGCTATTCGAGCTGCAGTAAAAGGAATGCTGCCCCGCAATAAGCAGCTAGCAAACAGAATGGCACGGCTTCGTGTATTTCCTGGTGAACAACACGAACATGCCCCTCAGCAACCAGTGCAGATAAAGGTAGGTAAATAATGGCAAAGAATCAATATTTCTACGGATTAGGACGACGCAAGAGTGCGACGGCTCGAGCACGCCTTATTGGTGGCAAGGGTGTTATTACAATCAATAACAAGCCCGCTGCAGTATACCTAGCCGGAAACTCAACTCATCTAGCTGAGTTGACGGATCCATTGGCGCTTGTTGGCAAGCAAAAAGAGTTTGATATTTCACTGGTAATATCCGGAGGCGGTATCGCTGGTCAAGTAGACGCAGCAAAACTGGCTATCTCTAAGTGCATCAGCGAAATGGATGAGTCTCAACGACCAGCACTGAAAAAAGCCGGTCTTCTGAAGCGCGATCCGCGCGAAAAAGAGCGCAAGAAATACGGTCTACGTTCTGCTCGCAAACGAGAGCAGTTCTCGAAGCGTTAAATTTTCGCCCAGTTATATATAGTAAACTGTCGGGAAATCCCGACAGTTTTTTGTTTGCCTGCTATAGTAAAATAGTATGAATATTGAAGAAATCAAGGGGCTGAGCTCGGCTGAAGTCGAACGTGCGCATGAGAAATTCGGTTACAATGAGCTGCCAGACAAAGATAAAAAAAGTTTACTCAAAATAATTCTCGAGATTGCGACAGAGCCGATGATTTTCCTGCTTATCGCGGTGGTAGTCGTGTATTCATTACTAGGAGACAAGACTGAGGCGACAGTTCTTGCTATTTCTGTACTGGTTATCATAACTATAGAGTTGTATCAAAATCACAAAACCGAAAAAGCGCTTCAAGCCCTGCGGAATCTGTCGAGCCCGATTTGTGACGTTATTAGGGACGGAAAAAAACAAACAATTCCCGGAAGAGAGGTCGTCGTTGGCGACATCGTTTTGATAGCAGAGGGAGGGCGCGTACCTGCAGACGGTTTGCTGATTACTTCTCAAAACCTTATGGTAGATGAGTCGCTATTGACAGGCGAGTCGGTACCTATCGATAAAAATATTAAAGAAACAATTTATTCAAGCTCTATGGTAGTTAAAGGCCATGCGCTTTTCGAAGTTACAGCGATTGGCTCCTCAACCGAAGTTGGAAAAATCGGTACATCGCTTAACGCTATAGAAAATGAAAAAACGCTTTTGAAAAAGGAGATTGAGCGTGTCGTAAAGATAATTGCGATTGGTGCTGTTTTTGCATCACTGCTACTAACCATCGTCTACTGGCTTACTAGGGGCGATTTACTGAATGGTTTTCTCGCTGGTCTTACGCTATCTATTGCGATTTTGCCAGAAGAATTTCCGGTAGTGCTGACTGTTTTTATGGCACTTGGAGCGTGGCGACTAGCTAAGAATAATGTACTCGCACGGAAATCCCAAACAATCGAAACATTAGGCAGTGCGACGGTTCTTTGTACCGACAAAACAGGAACACTTACAGAGAACGACATGGCCATCAGTAGCATTACTGATGCGACTGGTAAGGAACTGGAGCACGGCGTAGAGGCGTATATAGAGATAGTTGCATATGGCGTGCTCGCGTCTCAAATAAAACCGTTCGATCCAATGGAGGAAGCGTTTATCAACGCAGCGAATATGCTTGGTAATACCAAAGATATATATCGTGGGATAAAACTTAAAACGGAATATCCACTGGACGAAACATCTCTGTCAGTTGTTCATATTTGGCATAACTCATCCGATAAAATGAGTAAAATTGGACTCAAGGGTGCGCCGGAAGAAGTTTTTCGGTTGTGCAAACTATCGCGCCAGGAGCGCGAGGAACTCCATGGACGAGTTAAGGTAATTGCTAGTAACGGTTTGCGCGTTATTGGCGTGGCTAAAGGTAAGCCGCAGAACGTTACGCCAAAAAAACGTGATGAGCTTGA
This sequence comes from uncultured Candidatus Saccharibacteria bacterium, assembly GCA_964581535.1. Lineage (GTDB taxonomy): Bacteria > Patescibacteriota > Saccharimonadia > Saccharimonadales > Saccharimonadaceae > CAZOOW01. Next base: position 48,805 of record CAZOOW010000002.1, on the reverse strand, counting down.
GTTTACCTTCCTCGGATTGGTAGCGCTTGCAGACCCAATACGTAAAGAAGTGCCCGATGCAGTTAAATTGTGCCGTCAAGCGGGTATTCGGGTAATTATAATCACGGGTGACTTTAGCGAGACCGCTCGAAGGATAGGCAAGGAAATTGGCTTGGATAGCCAAAATGTTTTAACCGGGCATGATCTGAGCATGCTCTCAGAAAAGGAAAAACAACTCGCAATAAAAAACACTTCGATTTTTTGTCGTGTATCGCCGACTGATAAATTATCTATCGTCGGCGCATTAAAGAAAAATGGCGAAGTTGTAGCTATGACGGGTGACGGAGTAAATGATGCTCCAGCACTAAAAAGCGCCCATATTGGCGTAGCTATGGGCAAACGGGGGACTGATGTAGCTCGAGAAGCATCCTCGATAGTCTTGTTAGACGACAATTTTGCCTCAATCGTGCAGGGCGTACGCATCGGTCGTCGAATCTTTACCAACCTCCAAAAAGCCATGGCTTATCTAATAACCGTTCATATCCCTATTACCGTATTGTCTTTTATGCCGGTGGTGTTTGGGTGGCCGATAGTCCTGCTGCCAATTCATATCGTATTTCTCGAGTTTATTATTGATCCGAGCTGTACATTGATTTTTGAGGGAGAAAGTGAAGAACCCGATGCAATGAAGCGTCCACCGCGTCATTTGAAATCGCCGCTGTTCAGTAGAGCAGTGTTGCTGCGAAGTCTACTGCAAGGAGCTGTTATCTCATCCATCATCCTTGCCGTACACGGTTATATGCTGTGGAACGGTTGGCAGGAAGATAAAGCTCGCTCGATAACCTTCTTGCTTATTGTACTTACTAACCTGATGCTGATACTTGCTATCTCGGGGCGCCGAGTAGTGGAAGAGTCATTTTCAGGTGGGTTCAATGCTATGGTGGCAGTAATATCTATCGTTAGTTTGTCGCTCGTTGCAGTTTACTCGATACCTGCGTTGGAACGGCTATTTAAGATCGCACCGATTTCCTTTACGGAAGTGACGATTACCTTAGGTATATCGCTCCTGATTGCACTTAGCATTATGCCCCTACAAAGAAAGTTTAGGTTTTAAAAAAAAAATTTGCCCGGCAGTTGATTTGCCGGGCAAATTGTCAAAACTTACTACGCTACCGTAAGCCAAGTTGAGACGAGCATGAAGGCCAGGCGCCCCAACCTTGCATTGACTGAAGATTCTGCGCTACACGAATCTGCTCTTCACGTGATGCGTTTTGTGGTGAGCCGCTACCGCCGGCAGCTGTCCAGCTGCTTTGGGAAAACTGAAGACCGCCGTAGTAGCCATTTCCAGTGTTGATAGACCAGTTGCCACCAGACTCACACTGTGCTAAGCGATCCCAGACACTACCATCCGCAACGGGCGCTGCAGCAGGTGCGTGATAGCTTACAGTCGACGCAACATAACCACCGCTAGGCTCAGTATACACTGGGGCAGCCGCAACAACATTCGCAGGAATCTCACGTTCTGTTAGTACTTCTTCTGCTGTCGGAACTCGTAACTTATCACCTGGGAAGATGATATCCGGGTCAGCAATTGAAGTATTGGCAAAAAACATTCGCTCCATTGTCGAACCATTGCTTTCGGCTATTGCTGTCAGGTTATCTCCGGCTTGGACGGTAACCATCTTTTGATCTTTTTTAGAGTTAGTATCTGTCGCCGCATGTACCGGCGAGGCACTCACAAACAACGTGACTGCAACTGCAGCCACAAGACTTGTGGCAAATTTCATTAGTTTCTCCTCGAATGGTCAGGAAAAGGCTGCAGTGTACCTCGTTGTTGCCGGCCGAAACGGGGATGTGCCAAGTTAATGCGGCATCTTCTCATCTCCGAAGGCGGGGCGTTATCGTGGTTTGCAGCCGAGACATTATATCCCGACACAATTACCCTCCGTGTTTTTCGTGTTATGGATGCACCTCACATGCATCCGTAACAGAGGTGATATTTTTTATCAGACTATTGTCCGATAAAAACACGCAGAAATAAGTCTAACGCGATATCGCATTTATGTCAAGATTCTTATGATTTTATGGAGTTGGAATTAGGAATTATCAACGAGCGTGGCCATATCAAGCACCAGCCCGCCCCATGTAAAGCCTTGGGCACCGTGTCCGCGACCCGTCAGTGGGTCATAATACTCTCGTAAGCCGGAAGATTTTATGAGTTCGAGCGAGCTTTTGTAGACCAGTCGTGCTTCTTTTTCTCGGCCATACCGTAGTAGCCCCTGCACGACAAACCAGTTGCTCGCCATCCAGACGGGCCCTCGCCAATTTGTACCAACCCACCAGTCACCCCGCCAATCACCAGAGGGGTCGAACGAAGGCTCACTGACAGATACGGTAGGTAGGATATAGGTAGTTGCGAATTCATGTGAATCATACAAGAACCGTTCCACCACGTAGTCAGCTTCTGCTTTGGTCGCTACTCCGGCATAGAGTGGCATGAACATTGCCCAGGTGCGGGTCGGAATGTGACGAAGCTTTGGACCATAGACGGGTTGAAAAAGGTGCTTTCGAAGCATGTGGCGACGCATCGAGTCACGTACTTGGAACGCTTTGGTATGTGAATAGGCTGCGATTCGCTGTTCGCCAGCGAGCTCTGCCAGAAGTGATGTAAGACGTAGACTCTCTGCGAGAATCGCATTAAATGGAACATCATATACCCAGTGCTTCATATCAATTTGCTTTTTCATGACAAAACGCGTTTGTCGCCAATCATCGACGAGCTGCATTCGAGCTTTGAAATTATCCACGAAAGTGTGCCTAGGATCGTTCATTCCAAGGAGAAAATCAAAGCGTGGTGAGTTATCCTCACCCGACTCGTCTGGATTGATAATACCTACGAGATGAATATTTCTAGGGTCTCTGTTCGTAAATAGATACCTATGGAAGGCATTCATATGTGGCAGCATGTTTTTTACGAAATCGATATCTTCCGTGGCCTCATAAATGCGCCATACGGCCGCAGCAAGCATTGGCGGCTGTGTAATGCTGCTAGTGTGGCGTTTACCCCAGCGAATGTCAGGAAAGGGGTTATTTTTTACCCGCTGCCAGTAGACGATGTGAGGAAACATGCCGTTTTTAAACTGGCCGCGCAGGAGCAGCTTCAACTCTTGTTTGGCGCGCTCTGGGTCGATATAACTGAGTGTTATCGCATGGAAACAGCTGTCCCAAAACCATTGGTACGGGTACGTGTCTGGAGACGGGATAGTGTACTGGAGCCCCGCATGTGAACGCTTATTCTGTTCATATACGTCACGTATTTGTTTTTTTATTCGCCCATCCATTGCCTCTATTATATATCACTTTAAAAGAGACAATCTATGGCGTGATGATGACTGCGGATAGTAATCTCTTTTTCAGCCTCGATATGTTCTATTTCGCCGTCTAGTTGTATCGGCTGGTTTTTCGTAACCGAGAAACTATAGCTGGAAAATTTCTCAGGTTGTTTTTCGCCGCGAATCGCTGCCACTATAAGGCGAACAGCAAGCATGAATTTATTATCAGCAGGGTATTCTACGACTTCGAACTTATCGTCATGAACAGTATTACGCTGATCCAATTTGATAAATTTCGCCATTTCGTTGATATTCGCAAAAATCAAGCTATAGACTTTTCGCGAAGCACCGTTTCTTTTGATAGTGACTCCGTTCAACTTCAAAAATGCACGCAAAACGACGAATACCTCGAGAGCTTTGGTTTTTCCGAGAGAATTCAGCATATGTCCCGCCTGAGGCGTGAGACCGAAGCCTATATAACTATGAGCGTATCTGTAGTGTTTATCGCTTTTTATCGAAATAATATCCATAGGCTGGACGTCACCCCTCGCAATAAGACGCGCAAGAGGTTCATCACGCATAACACGGCGATGGTCGTTAGCGTTGCCAGCAGCCATTACAGCGATAACTGGCCGAGCGGTCTTTTGTTCTTTTTTGGCCTCCATAGCACCGTTTAATACTTCATTGTATCCACCGTCGCCGCTGACTGAGACGATGAGTGGCTTTTTATATGCTTTGCTGATATCCCTCGTCAGCTCTATGGCGTGCCCGGCATGTTCGGTTGGGGCAAGATGACTGTTAATTTTTCTTTTTTTCAAATCTTTTTGCAGTTTTTTAGCCAGCTCAGGCGCATCACCAGTACTCTCGGGATTAAAAATGATTGCAATATAGTCGAACTTCATATCCCTAGTGTAACAGTGGTATAGTAGAGGGGTATGAAAAATGTCATATTAACTGGTCTTCGGGCGAACAATGATTTACACATTGGGAATTATTTCGGTGCTATTTTACCAATGGTAGAGATGGCAAAAAACCGTGCCGAAGAGTATCAGATCAACATGTTTATACCAGACCTCCACAGCTTCACGACGCCTATAGATCATTCACAGCTCCAGGCAGGCATCAAGAACAATGCACGAGTATACACAGCTGCTGGGCTACCACTTGATAACGAAAATATTTACCTATATAGGCAGAGTTATATACCAGCTCACAGTGAGCTAACGCTTATTTTAAACAGCTTTAGTGGTATGGGTGAAATGGGTCGGATGACGCAGTACAAAGATAAGTCTGGAAGATTGGGTGACAACCAAATTAGTGTTGGGCTGTTCGATTATCCAGTGCTCATGGCAGCAGATATTTTGCTCTACGGTGCGAAATTCGTTCCAGTCGGCGATGACCAAACGCAACACCTCGAATTTACTCGTGACATTGCCCAGCGCATGAATAGCAAGTTTGGTGAACTCTTCGTCGTGCCAGAGCCAGTGACGAAACAGCATGAGTTTTTTGGAAAAGAACAGGGGCTTCGTATCAAAGATCTTCTCGACCCCACTAAGAAGATGAGTAAAAGTGATGAAACTGGCGCAGGCGTAATTTTCCTAAACGATGATCCCGAAAGCGCAGGGAAGAAAATAATGCGCGCCACAACCGACGATAAAGCTAATGTCACGTACGACCCGCAAAACCAGCCGGGCATCAGTAACCTGCTTGATATTCTCGCTCTGCTCCGTGGAAAAAAAGTCCAGGACGTAGCAAAAGATTTTGTCGGTCTGACCCAGTACGGCGAGTTTAAAAAAGGTGTTGCCGATGAGGTTGTACAGTTCCTAACAGACTTCCAGAACAGACTCGATTCTATAGATAACTCGGTATTTGAGCAAAAAATGCGCGTATCGGAGGGAGCTATGAACGAGCAAGCCAACCAAACCCTCCACCGCGTCCAAAAAGCCGTCGGACTCCGTTAAATGCGACTGGACAGTTATCTAGCTAGATTCTGGCCAGAATATAGCCGCAGCATATGGCGGAAATACATCGAGGCGGGGTATGTGAAAGTGAACGGGGAAGTCAAAACAAGCCCAAAGCTGATGCTCGACGAAGACGATGAGGTTACAACACATATTCCCGAAAAAGCGGATTATTCTGAACATACACTGCCAGTTATATTCGAAGACGACAATGTCATAGTGATTAACAAACCCTCCGGCATTTTGACTCACAGTAAAGGAGCGTTGAACGATGAGTTCACTGTAGCCGAATTTATAGCTAAGAAAATAAGTTTTCCAGAGGCCACAAACCGCAATGGGATTGTTCACAGGCTAGATCGGGATACGAGCGGCGTCATTATCTGCGCTAAAAATCCGGAAACGCTAGGGTATTTACAAAAACAGTTTCAAGCGAGGAAAGTAAAGAAAACCTACCTTGCTATCGTGAAAGGTAAACCAAAGCTTTTTAGCGGCGTTATTGACCTTCCCATCGAAAGAAATCCCAAAAAGCCGTCTCAGTTTCGAGTTGGGGTAAATGGGAAAACAGCCCAAACTGAGTTCCGGGTACTTGCAGGTAATGTCGCATATTCACTCGTAGAGCTTCGTCCGCAGACTGGCAGGACTCATCAACTGCGAGTTCATATGGCACATATAAAAAACCCGATAATAGGCGATCCGGTGTATGACGGTGGTAAGAGTCCCATTGGCAGACTATGCCTTCATGCACAGTCGCTCGAAATAACAATTCCTGGTTCGAAACGCGAGATATTTACAGCAGAGTTGCCAGAAGATTTCACAGCATTAGTCGAGAGTATTAAGCGTGGATAAGTTGATTTTAAAGCCTTCCGTCGCAAAACTACTCACGTTTTATAATGAACATCCACCTCATGCATTATTTTTATCAGGAGAAAAAGGTGTCGGTCTTTTTACAATCTCCGCGACTTTAGCAAAAAAAATAACTAAAAAATCTACCGATATCACTATCCTGAGCCCAGAAAAAGATTCCATCGCAATAGAGCGAATACGCGGTCTCTACGAGCTTACTCGTTCTATTCAAAAGTCTGCCAGGGTCGTGATAATCGATGATGCGGACACACTAAGTATTGAGGCACAAAATGCATTACTAAAGCTACTAGAGGAGCCCGTCGAGAATATACATTTCATTTTGACTTCGCATAGTCCCCAAAATATTCTTCCCACGATTATCTCTCGGACCCAGCGTATCGATATTCCACCCGTTACGCGCGCCCAGTCCAAGCAACTTTTGGAAAACAAGGAAATTACTGCTGAAAAAGTTGCGCAAATACTGTTTCTAGCGGCAGGAAAGCCAGCCGAAATACATAGATTGCTCGAAGATAGCGAGTATTTTGAAAATCAAGTCGTTAGCATGCAAGATGCGCGAAGCGTACTGAACGTATCGTTATATGACAGGCTGAAGATAAGCAAAAAATATTCCGGTGATCGTTCGGCTGCCCTGAATTTTATTGCACTGATAGGAAAACTGCTGCACTTTACTTCTTTAAAGCAGCGTAATTTGTATTCGGTCGGCTTACTTTCGTCGCTTGAGCAGGCAGCATCCAGAATTCACGCAAATGGTCATGTCAAGACGCATATGGCATATTTGATGACAAAACTGGGTAAGTAACCTATACTATACCCAAGTATGTTAGGACTATTACTAGTGGTGCTGTTTGGCGTCTGGGCGCTAATGTATCAAAAGCCGGTGGACGAGGAAGGCAATGAGTTGCCGTCAAAGTTGGCGTCGCAAATGGATAAGCTTTGGGGTATCGCTCAACAAGGGTTAAAAGAAAAGAAGTACCTGCGGGCTGAGAAAGCGCTGTTGAGTATTTTGCGCGTCGATGAGCGGAATGCCACCGCATATAACCGCCTCGGAATTTTGTACGCAAAACAGCGTGCGTATGAAGACGCTATCGAATGCTTTGAAATCGCCCAGAGTCTGGAGCCGAGTGCTAGCTCACTCCATAATGTCGGACTCATATATTTTGAAACCAAACAGTATGAAAAAGCATCGCTGGCGTTTGAACAGGCATTAGGACTCGAAGGTGATTTAGCTGCACGACATGTTGCCTATGCGAAAGTCCAAGAAAAACTCGGTCATACAAAAAAGATGATCAGTGCACTTGAACGAGCAGTGGAGCTCGAACCAAATCCTCAAAGTCTCAAGCTGCTTGCAGACGCATACGACGTAGACGGCAGGGAAGAACTAGCCGCATCCCTTCGTGAAAAAGCGAACAAACTCGTAGTCCCTGCTGGAATCCCAGCAAAAATCAAACGTCCACCCCGCCGCGTTGTAATGTAGTTGGATTATCAGAGGCGATTTGCTACAATTGTTCAGTACTTTTCATATTATATGTGCCGCTTTAGCTCAGATGCTGTCTGAGGCGAATGCCGAGTATGTATATTCAGCATTTGCTCTAACCATCTGTAGAGAAGGTTGTACATTGTAAATTAGAGATGCCGCTTTAGCTCAGATGGTTAGAGCGACGGTTTTGTAAACCGTAGGTCGTCGGTTCGATCCCGACAAGCGGCTCCATGCCGGAATCGTGTAGTGGCAATCACAAGAGACTGTAAATCTCTCGCCGTAAGGCTTCGTAGGTTCGAGTCCTACTTCCGGCACCAATAAAACAACCAGTCCTTAAGGCTGGTTATTTTATTGGTATCTGAAAATAATTCGAGAACAGTACACGACGCAGTCGTGAGGTTCGGCGTAATGCGGCGTAGAAAAGAAAATGCTGTTAAGTTTTTTCTTTTCAAGCAAATGGAGGAGGGAGTGAAGCGACGGATATCCTACTTCCGGCACCAAGTAATGCAACCCATTTACCGGGATGTTTTATTTTGTTACAATACTCGAGGTAAAATGCCGTGTTAGTTCAGTGATGTCCAAGCCGCACGGCAAGTAAGTTAATTATTAGCACGGTGCTCTGCCATGAACAAATGCGAGCATCAGACAGATGCCGCGTTAGCTCAGTGGTAGAGCACTTCCATGGTAAGGAAGGGGTCTCGAGTTCAAGTCTCGAACGTGGCTCCATTTTAAACGACTCTTTAGTCGTTTTTTAATACGCATCTTCCGGATATGTAAACTTTTTTTCAAATACAAAATGAGTAGGAGCCTCGATCAACGGCTGTATGTCTTCAAGCGTACCGAACGTATTTTCTTTTTTATCATATTCTTCGTCGGTGAGCCATTCATTACGCTGGCCGTCAGTCTCAGGTAGTAAAGAGCCCTTCGGATTCACACCTCTTACTAGACAGAGATATTTATCCTCAAGTAGTATGCCTGAAGCATCATAGTCAAGCTTGTGATAAAATCCCATCACCTGTAGATCCGCCTCAAGCCCAGTCTCTTCCAGGAGCTCTCTAGCTGCAGCATCAAGAATTGTTTCACCCCATCGAATCTTGCCCGTCGGACGGCCCCAGTAACCGTAATACGGCTGCTTGATGCGTTCCTGCTGCAGCACCCTGCCGTCGTCCCGTCTTATATCCAGCACAACTGAGAGTTTCGGCTGCTTTTCGATGACCTGTTCATCGGTGTCCATACGGTTTGCATATTCCTTGCCTTTGCGGGTTAGTTCATACGTCCCGTAGGTTTTTGATACATGTCGCACAAGTCCGGCCTCGACAAGTTGTTTTATATGAAAATTTGCATGATCACTTGTTAGCCCAGTTGCTTTTTGCAGGGTAGAAAAACGTTCGTATGGCACGAATAGCAACTGCCGCAGTATATTCATCTGCGAAACATGTGCGTCAGCTTTGTATTTCGACGATGCCATTCCTCATCTCCTCGCGTAACATCATCCATATCTTACCAAGCTGATTCTCGCCTTGTCCATCTGCTCCAATCCCCCAGAACGAATCTTTAGGCGAATCTTCCACAAGGTTCCAGCCAGATGTTTCATCTAATTTAGTACGTATATACGCGTGTTGGCCGAGTTTATGCCGGCAAATATCTTTCATTACATCGAGACGAATATCTAACCAGTCCGGCCTTATATCAGCTGTGTATTTTCGAGAAAATTTAAACGCATCATGGGCTGATCGGGCAAGACCTATTTTTGCGACGATCTCAGGTTGAACGCCAATGTATTTTGCAGCATGGTAAGCATGCTCGCTAGTCATCCACTGCGCACCCCTCCAATCAACTTGAAAGCTGGAAAAATTTGAAAACATATAGAATTCCCGTTCATAAAATCCGATTGTCCCCTGCCTGCTTACGACCAGATTAGGGTCCCGGTTTTGTTTGAGCTCCGACACTACAACCTCCTTTACTGCTTCTTGTATTAATCTAAGCTAGTTAGTATTAGATAATCTAGTGAAGTGGAGTTCTGTATTTCCCGCGCACTTTACTAACAGAGGCGCCTATGGTACAATCAACCGTTGATTATGGCAAAAAAGTTATATCGCAGTACCGAGAACAAAGTTATCGCCGGAGTTTGCGGCGGTTTAGGCGAATATTTTAACATCGACCCAACAATTGTTCGACTTATAGCGCTGTTACTACTTCTGCCCGGCGGACTGCCAGGATTTTTGCCTTACGTTGCACTATGGATATTAGTCCCAAAGAAAGGTAAAGAATAACATGGCGAAAAACACGAAAACGAAACGTAAACTTGTTGGAATGGTCAGTAAGGCAAGTGGTCATCGCACATACTATACAAAGAAAAATACGATGAACACGAGCGATAAACTGACACTTCGCAAGTACGACCCCATCACCCGTAAGCATGAAGTCTACGAGGAAACAAAGAAAAACCTTGGTCGCAACGAAGTAAAGGCTAGAAAAAGCTAACGCCAATCCGAATGCGATTGAGCTCCGTCCGGTTCTACCGGGCGGTTTTCATATAAAGGCGATGACGAGGGAGCAACATCGACAAGGCCTTGGAGTTTTGTCGCCTGTTCGTCTAATTCCCGAGCCAGCCATAGCCCTGAGCGAAGCATATGTTCGAGTAGTGCCCCAGTTGGTTGTTTACCGTTAGAATATACGATAAGCGTATCATCCCACCATTCAAAATCAAGATGTGAAAAGTGAGCAGAAAGTGTCGCGCTAATTTCTGAGGTAAGTAGCTGAGAGAGGATATCGACATCGCCCGGTGCAGTAAAGCAAGTGAATCTGTCATGGAACGATCGATCAGCGAATGCCAGTAAACCCGTCTCGACCTTTCTGAGCAATGCGAACTTCATAAATATGTGTTTATAGAACAGTGCGTCGTGATGTCGACCATCTAGAAAAACATGCGGATGTCGGAACGTACTATGAAGATCGACCTGTATCATTATCCATCGGTAGCTTTCTGGCTTTTTTACCGTCGGCTCAGATAATGTGTCAAATCGCTCCAGAAGAATAACGTCATAGCCGTGAATCGTCCCAATAGAATAATGGTTGTCTACGTGCTGAGTGGAAACAGTTGCGCCGCGCACAATACGCTGCTCCTCGTCGCGCGTGTGATCAATCGAACCAAAATATACCAGGTCGTATTTCTTCGTGAACGCTTTATACACACCAGATGAATTACTAACGAGCTTTTTAAGAATCTTAGGAAATTCCATGTGAACCTTCTGCCGTCGCGTCGAGTAGGGCATTTACGAACTCAGCCTGTGACCATGTGAGCGGAAGTACTGAACGAGGTCGATTTCCGTGCGGTTCGTACTGTTCTGCAAGCGCACCAGTCGAGAGCATAAGAGAATGAACTGCTTCTATAATTCGATGCGCAACTTCATCATTTCCGCGTTCAAATTCATACTGCGCGCGCCACATAGTACAAACGGGCCATGGATTTGCGTATTCACTATCAGTCCTATGATATATGTCAGATTTGTAACGCATAACCATATTTTCATCTACTACTAACTCTCGAAGATATGTTTCATATGATTTAACAACTCGCGGATCCTGCATATCAAAATACCCGAACATATATGCCCCATAAAAACTCGAACTATCGATAGTTCTGTCGAATTGACGCGATGCGGTTGTATCAACAAACCCTTTAATAAAGAACTGCTGATCCTCATCGTAAAAAATGTCACGCGCTTCTCGCATGTCCTCGGCAGCAGTTCGCCACCTGACGGCACTCTTTGGATCACTACTGGCCTCCGCTAACTTTGCGGCATCCTCAAGCGCAGCATAGGTTAGTGCAGTCGTATAAGTAGTTGTCAGATACTTTTCTTCCCACAAATCGTAAGAGGGAAGCGGTAGCTTGTCATCACCAACAAACCCACTTAAGAAATTCGCCATCGGAGAAATTAACGTCGTGTAAAATTTTTCTAAAACTGCAGGGTCATTATGTCGCGCATAATATTGTCCGAGCAAAAATAGCACCCCGGCCGTTTCGTCAGTTTGAATGGGCGGTGAAGATGAGCGATCCGGATGCACGAACGGGTGCCATGAAGAGCCAAGTGCTCCATCTGGCTGATATTTATGACCTAGGTATCCGTCTGTATGCAGAATCGACGCGCAGAATTCGAAAAAATTCTCGAGTTCGTTTCTATAACCAAGCCGCAGTAACGGCCATAAGACATATACCGCATCCCGAGGCCAGCAATAGGCATACGAGTCCCGTGAATAGTTAAGCATCGTTGTATCGGTACTCGCAATAACTGCTCCACGTTGATCGATAGCAGCTTTGATAAGGAGTAGGGAGTTTTTCAGAGCACTCTGATATTTTTCAGGTAATTTACTCGCGACCTGTTCCGTTGGTTTTGACCACTCAGACCATTTTTTTGCTGTGGTGAGCAACTCATGAATCACTCCATTTCGGAGCATGTTTTCATTAATTGTCTGAGCCGCCTCGATTGTTTCGGCAGCCGATATCCAGTAATGAACGCGAGCGGAACTTTTTGCTTTTACCGTAGAGTATAGCCCAACCACCGAATCAACTTTTCCATGCTCAACACCGTTGCCCTCTAGATGACCATCCTCAGCATCACAATACGTGCCGATTTTTCCTTCAATGCCGAACAGCCCGATACTGTGTTCATCAAAACGCCTGCCATCGCCATGTCGAGCGTTGACAATAAATGCCCGGCGGCCTTTATAATGCACAATAGCGTGTTCATCAGGAAGATACTGGATCGTATCACTTAGGTGCGAGTCGCTAATTGTGAAAACCTGATGAAGATACAGCTTTATCTCTCGATCTGTATCTGCCAGATTAATAATATGAATATTTCTAATAAAAACGTCTGAGTCATAGTCGACACAGTCATCAAACTCCAGCCGCACACCAATTTCAGGCTGCGACGCAATGATATGTGAAACTAACACACCGTCAAGATAGGTATGTGAAATTTCCCAGTTGCCATCATCAACCCAGCTAATACGACCATCGACAAACACGCCGATTCGATGGCGAAGCTGCTTGGCGGCACAATGGTTTTCGAGCCCAACGTAGGGGAAATAAAAATCATGTACCTGACCAAACTGATTAATACCGACATGAAGACGGCCATTGCTCAGAAGAACTGGGCGCGCCATCTACCCGGCCTCCGGTAAGGCATGCATCATGACACGCCAGCGAAGGTCGCGAAGTGCATTCATAAAATAAATGAAAGCATCGTATGGGGAGTCATACGGGCTGAAATAAGCATGCACATCACCATCATGCGACCATTTTGTAGCCATATAGTAGACATGATCAGACGACTGCAGTTTTCGCCAATCACCTATGAGTGTGATATCGCGAGTTCTTAAGACGTCATCCTCTATATCATATAAATGCCTCAGCGCCTCTTGTTGCATTGCATTGCCAAGCCAAGCACTGAGATCACGTTCCGTGTCAGCCCAGGTGATAGTCTGTTCAACGTCAAGTGTATCGACTGGTTCGTACGATTCGGCAACTTCAGATGCGCGCAAAAACCCATGCCGATTATCTTTTAACCATTCATCAACCATCGCTCTCATAAAGTCGAAAATACCGTGCTCTATCCATTGGTGCTCGCCAAATGTTTCGTAATCCATACATAGATTTATGACATCACCATTTTCAGACGCCGCCTTCAGCCATGATCCGTACTTTTCACTCGTTAAAGGCCATTCAACCCAATTTTTATCGGAAAAACGGAAGGCGATATCATCACTAAGCTGATAGTTTTTTAACAATAGTTTCACTCGCTGTGCGCCGGGAGGCCTGTAGAGCAGGTTAGGGCTTCTGCCATAAAGTACCGCATCCCAACCTTCGGCTAGAACACCAAGGTAACCGGCGCTTTCTGCCCATTGACCAAGCTGGTTATTGTAGGCGAATTCAGTATTTCGAAATACACGTGGGGTCACTCCGAATAGTTTTTGAATAGTTTCACGGTGTAGCATGACTTGCTTCTCAAATTCGAAGCGACTATAAAAGAACGCCAAGCTATGGTAATACGTCTCAGCAACGATTTCGACTCGCCCGGTCGCGACTAATTTTTGAAAACTTTCGAGCACCTCAGGCCCCCACATTCGACATTGCTCGATAAATGTACCGGTGATACTAAGCGACAGCGCAAACTCTGGGTGCCGCTCTAAAAGCTCGAGGAGTAATTTGTTCATCGGCAGATATGATTTATCCGCTACTTTTTGAAAAATTGCTTCGTTGCTAGCTGATTCATTCGGAAGAAAATAGTCGTGGTTGAGTCCGGTATCAAATGCACTGTATCTTCCGATGCGGAACGGTTGGTGAACATGCAGATAAAGCATGATATTTCGTCGCTCACTCATTGTGGTAGCCTCGTCATTTTGCCATAACGTGTAAGCATTTTATTAGCTACTGATCGCCACGACAGGCGTTCTACCTCACTGGCAACATTTTTCGCAAGCGTGCTGCGTAGTGACGATGTAGTCGAAAGTGCAAGCAGCTGATCGGCCAGCTTATCAACATCCCAAAAGTCATACCGCAGAACGTGCTGCAAAACTTCGCCAACACCCGATTGACGTGTTAGTGTGATGGCAGTATCATGCTGCGCTGCTTCCAGAGCAGTGATGCCAAATGGCTCGCTCACTGAGCTCATTACAAAAACGTCTGCGAGGGAATACATATCCCTCCACGCCTTACCGCGAATAAAGCCTGTAAAAATGACGGCGTCCGATATCCCAAGCTCCGCACTAAGCCCGATTAGCTCGTTTCGCACCTCGCCGTCACCGGCTATAACAAACACCATGCGTCCGTATCGTCGGTGGGCTTTAGCGGCTGCCTCGAGAAAATACCCGAGACCTTTTTGAATCGTTAAGCGACTAATCACGGCAATAATAGTGTAGCCTTCATTTTTCAGCAGCTCGAGATACCTATACTGAAGCCGATCGGTAATGTGCTCAGGGAGTGCTTCTACGCCATTATGAACGACTTCGATTTTCTCTGCAGGTATCTGATAACGCTCAGTTATAATTCGTTTTGTAGCTGCACTAACTGCAAAAATATGATCAGCAGCCATAAGTCCATGATGCTCGATCTCGTGAATCATTGGGTTACCGTAGCCACCTGCGCGATCAAACTCAGTCGCATGTACGTGGGCAATAAGTGGAGCGCCTGACGCATTTTTTGCAGCAACACCAGCTTCGAGAGTTAACCAGTCGTGGGCATGGATGACTTCAGCCGCGGTTTTGACGGCATGTTGTGCGGCAAAGGCCACGTAATCTTCTCTGATCATATCAAAGTCTTTCATATCAATATCGTAAGGATTACGCGAATGCACAATATGTTTGGTAACGCGTGACTGCGGTACCCGAAACGTATTCATGAAATCTATCTCGTCGTATTCTGCATGCGAAGGGAGCACAAAATCAATATCGGCACCGTTCTTAGCGAGCGCTTTTGACATGAAATAACACGCAACGCCTAAGCCACCGCTGTTATACGGTGGCAGTTCCCAGCCAAGCATAAGAATTTTCATTGTTTATCGAGAGCAAATCTGCGCCCATCCCCCGCTGATTGTTTTCTGTCTAATAGTATAGTCTCAAGTGGTCAGTTCTTCAAGACTAAGCACGAGGGTTTTTACATACAGAACAGTACTCGTGGTTTTTTGATCCATTTAGCCAGAGGTGGAGGGCATAAGGTAAGGGAAATAAGTCAAGATATGCGACTAAATCTGCGCATTTTCGTATCATTCCGGCCGGCAACCCCCACAACTTGAACGATTTATATTCCATTATTGCCCAGTTTGCTCCGACAGGAACCACAGAGAACGGAGTATGTGCTCGATATTTCGGCAGTTTTTTTGCCTGACGTCGTCGAGAGAGCAGCTTGGCAACGAATTTTCCATCGTACACGGCAGTTTGTGCGAGCCCACTAAATGGCGTCGATGCATTGTCGCCAATAACATAGACATCTTTGGCTGCCTGCAGCTGATCATCAACGATGACCTTACCTGCCTGGTTTAGGCTGAAAACATCATCATGTTCAGAAAAAAGTGGGTGATTGCTAACACCTGATGTCCAGATGACTGTTTTCGTCGGCAGCTCCTTTCCGTCAATGAATAAGCCGTCATCGTCTTCACTCTCAACTTTTTTATTCACCATGACCCGTACACCAAGTTTTTTTAGTCGCCGTTGCACTAGTTTTGATGAGGAAACACTCAGTCTAGGGAGCACCCGTGGCGCAGCTTCGACTAGCAGTAACCTGATGCGCTTATTCCGTACGTTATGTCGCTTTGCGATTGTTTTTAGATAACTTGCAAGCGATGCTGCAAGCTCGACACCCGTTGGGCCCGCTCCTACAACTATGTAATTTTTGTCGAGCTTAGCATCTTCAAGCAGCGTTGTGTGGAGGTGGTCACGAAATTTCATAACATCATATGATGACTTGATGCCGTAACTGTAGGTGTCTAAGCCCGGCAAATGAAAATACGATGTTACGACACCCAGTGCAAAAATAACTCGATCGTACTGGTACTGTTTTTTTGCGCCAACCACTATTTTCCGATGCGTATCGATACTTGTAATCGTGTCCTGAACCACACGTACTCGCGAGGAATAAAAAATTGTCCTAAGCGATATGACGGACTGTTCAATACTTTTTCCGGTAGCAGTAGAGTAGAGAAGGGGGTAAAAGAGTAAATGATCACGGTCACTAATTAGGGTTACCCGATGACGCGATCGCTTCGCTAACTCAAGTGCTGCTTTTACACCGCCAAAACCGCCACCGACAACAACGATATGCATAGTTTTTCTGCGTTCAACTTTTCTTATTATGGTAATGTTTGTTTTATGGTAACAGATTTTTGGTTAGATTTATAAGCCGTGGCTATCGTGATGAGAGTCGTATCCAAGTTGCGTCAATGTTTTAACTAGTTCATCGTGCTCCAGATGATCGCACTGAATATTGTTGTGACGCGCTATAACATAGCCCTGAATCATATGTTTCATATGAATAGCATCTTTGCGCCAAAAACCTGTCAACGTGAAATGATCGTCAGAGCTAAGCACCCTCGTTGCGATTGTCAACGCTCCGAAAAAGGGTCCGACCCCTACCGAAACATTCAGGATATCTTCGATACGTATACTCATCGTATCTGAACTGAAAAAGAAATTTCGTCGTGTGATAGTAAGCTTCGTCCGATCTAAGAATATTTCGTCCGTAAAAATCTGGATCGGGAAGACTGTCTTAATATGACAAAGAGGTTCATTAGATAAATCTATCGCATCCTTCAGCTCTGATGAGACTCGAGACGATAAAACTAACGACTTAGTTCGTTTTGTTGAGGCCACGGCAATTTGTTCCGGTACAGAAACAAAAATACGCCGTGCGTGGCGTAGTGTTCTGGTTGCGATGTGACCAATATCCTGACGTGTCTTATACATGAAGACAAAATTCGGTTTATTCATCATGGGTGGGGGTATGACGGAAAATCCATTTGGCGCTACTGGTTCCTCGTCCATCACTACCTCCTCTTTGTGATCTTTATTATACTCCCAACGTGTTCGTAATACAACATTTTTTATACGATTTTGTTGTTTTTGTGTGGCCTGTCTGGTAAAATGTCGGATTTTCAAAAAGTTAATTCATTATACAAAGTTCATTCACATACTGGTATAGTTAAACGTAACTATGTTGGGGAAATGGTTCAAATTCGGTTTGCCAGTGTTTGTTCTAGCACTTTTTACCATTGCAATGATATTCGCCAGCGGAAATGCGCCGTGGCAGATGATAGTCACAAAAGGTACTGTCGCCCAACAACAACGCGACCTGCTCTACCTTACAACTGTTCTCATGTTGCTCATTATCATACCGGTCATAGTGCTGTTGTTTGTCTTTTCCTATAAATATAAGGAAACAAATACAAAATCTGCCTACCGGCCGAGATGGTCGGACAGCTCGTTATTGGAAATAGTTTGGTGGGGTATACCGATTATTATTGTCGGAATTATCGCATTTTTTGCATGGAAAACTGCCCACACACTTGACCCTTACCGCGCACTCGAAACATCAGGCAAAACTCGGATACAAGTCGTTGGCCTACAATGGCGATGGCTATTTATCTATCCCGACTACGAAGTTGCGAGCTTAAGTGAAGTTCCATTCCCGATATCTAAACAGGCTGCATTTGAAATAACGAGTGACGCCCCTATGAATTCATTCTGGATACCGCAGCTCGGTGGTCAGGTGTATGCGATGTCCGGAATGAAAACACAGTTACACCTCGACGCAACTGAGCCCGGTTCTTACAGAGGATATGCTGCGAATATCACAGGGGAAGGCCATGCATCGATGACATTTACTGCGAAAGGTATGAAAAATGACGAATTCGATACGTGGGTAAAAGAGGCAAGAAAGAAACCTGTGTTAAGTGCGGAGTTGTACGAGCAACTACGCCTTCCGAGCAAAGACACAACTCCAAAAAGTTATCGGCTGGATAACCCCAAACTTTTCCAAACAATCTTGGACCGATACCATAACCCGTCAATGAAAATGGAGGAGAGCTAAATGTTAGGAAGGTTGACACTGGATGCGCTGCCTCGCGATCCAATCGTCCTCGGTGGCGCACTTAGTATTGTAGGCGGAGCACTAGCCGTGGTGGCACTGCTCACCTATTTCAAAAAATGGAAGTGGCTCTATCGCAACTACCTGACGTCACTTGATGCAAAAAAAATCGGCGTCATGTACATTGTGGTGGCAATTGTTATGCTTCTCAGAGGAGTTGGGGATGCCGCAATGATGCGCTTGCAGCAGGCGATCGCTACTGGCGGCAACGAAGGCTTTCTGCACTCAGATCATTTCCAACAGGTCTTCACCGCTCATGGTACTATCATGATTTTCTTCGTAGCGATGGGATTAATGTTCGGACTCATCAACCTTGTTTTACCACTGATGCTCGGTGCACGGGATGTTTCGTTTCCGTTTTTGAATTCAGTGAGTTTCTGGCTGTTTGCGGCTGGCGCTGTTCTGATAAATATCCCGCTGCTGCTAGGCGGCTTCGCGGCTACCGGCTGGCTATCATATCCACCCCTTTCAGGTATAGAATACAGCCCGGGCCCAGGTGTTGATTATTGGATTTGGGCGCTGCAGCTATCCGGGATCGGTAGCTTGCTATCAGGCGTAAATTTTATAACGACGATCCTCAAAGAGCGTACGCCCGGCATGAGCCTCATGAAGATGCCGATATTTGCATGGAGTGTTTTAGGAGCCATGATACTCGTCATCTTCTCGTTTCCAATCTTGACTGCTACGCTTACTATGCTTGCGCTCGACCGAACACTCGGTATGCATTTCTTCACATCCGACATGGGGGGCAATCCAATGATGTACGTAAACCTCATTTGGGCGTGGGGTCATCCAGAAGTCTACATCCTTATATTGCCTGCATTCGGAATTTTCTCTGAAATTGTGGCAACGTATTCTCGGAAAGCGTTATTTGGCTATCGCTCCATGGTTGCAGCCATTATGGCGATATCATTCTTTAGCTATATCGTCTGGGCGCATCATTTTTTCACAATGGGCGCAGGCGCAGATGTAAATGCATTTTTCGGAATCGCTACAATGATTATTGCCATCCCCACCGGTGTGAAAGTATTTAACTGGCTGTTTACTATGTTTCGTGGACGCGTGCGGTTCGACAGCCCGATGTATTGGTTTATGGGCTTCGTCGTTACATTTACTATCGGAGGGATGACGGGTGTTATCCACGCCGTTCCTGCCGTCGACTTCCAGATGCATAATAGTCTGTTTCTTGTGGCACACTTTCACAATATGATAATCGGCGGTGTTGTCTTTGGGTACTTTGCAGGACTGACGTATTGGTTTCCGAAAATTTTCGGTTTTAAACTCCATGATGGAATCGGTAAAGCCGCAGCGTGGAGTTGGATTATCGGCTTTGTAGGTGCTTTCGTTCCGCTTTATATATTGGGGTTGATGGGAGCAACCCGTCGTCTCGATCAGTACACAGAAACCGGCTGGCAAGGACTATTTATCATCGCAGGAGTCGGGCTGCTCGTCATCGGTTTTGGAGTCACTCTGCAGGTTATACAACTCGCCTACAGCATATGGAAACGAGACGAGCTGAAGGACGCTTCAGGCGATCCATGGAATGGACGTACGCTAGAATGGTCCGTACCGTCACCAGCCCCACACTACAACTTCGCAACCATCCCCGCCGTGAATTCTCGTGATGAATTTTGGGAACAAAAACAACGTCCAAATAAAAAACCGTCTGTTTTTGCGCCATTTTACCTCCCAAAGAACACTTCTATGGGTATGTGGGTTGCGTTCGCATCGCTTGTTTTTGCCTTTGCTATCGTCTGGCATATATGGTGGTTGGCGGGGTTGGGCCTGCTTGCCGCTGTGATGCTCCTCCTCATACGGTTTTCTGTAGAGGATACTGAGGTCCTAATTCATAAGCAGGATCTCAAGAAAGGACATTCCTGATGAAAAAAATGATGAATCACGGATATGATAAAACGACATTAGGCTTCTGGATCTATTTGATGACTGACTGCGTACTTTTCGCGAGCCTTTTTGCGACGTACGCTGTTTTACATGGCGCTACAGCTGGAGGCGCGGGCCCGAAAGTGCTGTTCGACATTGGGTTTGTTTTTTGGGAAACACTTCTACTCTTAGCAAGCTCATTGACTGCTGGCATTGCACTGCTCAGCGTACGGTTTAATAAACGGCAGTCTGCGCTGGTTTGGATGTTCGCCACACTCGGCTTAGGCGCTGGCTTTCTCGCGATGGAAGTTTATGAATTTTCTCAGCTTGTCGCGGAAGGGCATGGCTGGTGGAGTAGTGCATTTCTTTCAAGCTATTTCACATTGGTAGGTACGCACGGTATCCATATAGCGATCGGTCTTTTATGGCTCGTCGTCATAATGTATTTGTTGTATCGCCGTGGAATTACTAATGCTATAAAAAAACGTGTCATGTTATTTTCGCTTTTCTGGCACTTTCTGGATATCATCTGGATACTCATATTTACGCTCGTCTATCTGTTAGGAGTCACCTTATGAAACAACCCTCTTATTTGACACTCGTACGACGGTACGTACTTGGCTTTACGCTCGCTCTGTTTACGACAGTACTGGCGTTTCTTATAGTAAAAGTATTCATCGACTCTTCTGGAGAGGCTTTCTCGTCAACCCTTGTTATCACGACTATTGTATTGCTTGCTTTGCTCCAGCTGTTGATTCAGTTGGTATTTTTCTTACACCTCGGTCGCAGTGAAGAAAAGCCACGTCTC
Organism: uncultured Candidatus Saccharibacteria bacterium; assembly: GCA_964581535.1. Taxonomy (GTDB): domain Bacteria; phylum Patescibacteriota; class Saccharimonadia; order Saccharimonadales; family Saccharimonadaceae; genus CAZOOW01. The sequence continues at coordinate 27,861 of CAZOOW010000002.1, read as the reverse complement.
CATACAATGTCTTTTCTTTTCATGACTATGGTGGTGATCATTATTGGCTTTGGTTCAATCTGGGTTATGCGCAACCTAGATTACAACATGATGCCGCACGATCCAGTGCGCCACATGGAAAAAGAGGAGAATATTAACTCGGGTAACCAGCACACTGGCCCATCGATGGCGCATTAAATGAGTAGGTTAAATTATTTTTACAACCTATCAAAACCAGGCATCGTCTATAGCAATGTTTTCTCAGCTGTAGCTGGCTACCTGTATGTGGGGCAAAAGTCTCCAGATTTTGGCTCATTGATGGCGATGGTTGTTGGTCTCTCGTTTGTCATAGCCGCTGCATGCGCCGCTAACAATATTCTTGAACGAAATACAGATGCCATGATGGAGCGTACAAGCAAGCGCGAACTGCCGCGTCAACTATTAAGCGTACGCGAGGCTACTGCTTTTACGGTAATTTGCCTGGCAGCGGGTCTGGCGCTGTTATATTTTTTTACCTCGTTCGCAGTGACCTCTTTAGCCGCGGTACTGTATGTAAGTTATGTTTTCATCTATACACCGCTTAAGCGCTACACAATTCACAGTACGCTCGTCGGCACTCTGCCGGGTTCGTTATCGATCGTCATAGGATACACCCTTGCTTCTGGCATTGTCTGGACTATAGATGCTCTACTGCTATTCCTTACTATGGCCACGTGGCAAATGGCTCATTTTTATTCTATCGCCCTTTTTCGTCACAAAGACTACAAAGCCGCCGGGTTACCTGTTTTTTCTGAAAAATACGGGGCGCAGACGACTCGGACTGCAATCATAATATTCGCAACGCTGTTTCTTCTCTCTGGGGTAATGCTCAGTGTATGGGGAAGTGCAACCGCAGTATTCGGGCTATTCTTTATAGCACTCGCAATCTACTGGCTATTCTACTGCATAAAAAAATACAATAAATTATGGCCCAAAAAACAATTTATTGCCTCACTGAAAGTTCTTGTTGGGTTTTGCATACTACTTATCGCAGATGGAATACTGCGGCAAGTTCTGGTGCGCATTTAGTTATTTTCATGGTGGAGAGAGAAAAAATAAAAACTCTCACATAACGTGAGAATTCTTATGGCAGGGCCTCCAGGATGATTACCGAACCTATTGTGGTGTAATAAGTTTTTCTGAGGAGGGTCAAGGAGATGCTTAGTTTTAACATGAACTCTGGACTATATAGTCAAGACACTTTCTATAAGGCCTTCCGGCGTGATTTAAGCCGTGCAAAGAGCTTGGTTATTATCGAGAGTCCATTCATTACACAAAGAAGAGTAGCTTGTCTTCTCCCTGTCATAGAGAAATTAAAGCGTCGGGGTGTTAGGGTTGTCGTCAATACAAAACCGATTAGTGAGCATGATAGCACCATGGCTAATCAGGCAGGGGTTGCTATAGGTGCTCTGCAAGAAATGGGAGTCATTGTCCTAGTGACGATCGGTCACCACAGGAAGCTAGCTATCATCGATGACATCCTCTACGAAGGTAGTTTGAATATACTATCTCAAAATGATAGCTGTGAGTTAATGCGTCGCATAGACGATGCTTCGTCAGTACAAGAGATGCTACGCTTCATAAAACTGGAAAAATGGTGCAAATGATATGATAGATAGTATGGAATATCTAGCGTTAAGTGCCGGAGTTTTGTTTGGTCTTGCGTACCTACATTTTTCACAGGCTATCGATTGGATCCTTGTTGTACTTCACTATGCATTCTTTAGGTCAAAAGATAGCTTCTACGGATTGTATGATAATACTGAGCAAGAATCGGTTTACGAGCATCTGAAGTACACGGAAACAATAGCCGTGAAAGACTACGCAGATTATCTGCGCATACACCAGTCGGCTCGCCCCTCAGCGTATAAGCGATTCAGGAAATATTACGACACGTTAGTGCGAGTAATATTAGTTCGTGTTTTGCCTATCACACTGTTACCGGCAGTCCTATTTTGGTCAAATTGGTACTACTACATTGGAGGCGTGCTTATAGCTTTAGGCGTTTTCGCGCTCTATGTAATTATCGTAAAACCACGTGGTGCTGGTGCTCGTAAGAGACTCATGGTCTTTGCGGTAATGCGCGACTACCTAAAAGATCATAAAACGACTAAATAATCTCGGCTATATCTTTTAGTTGGTTTGGGTTTTTCTGAAGGTCTATTAAGATAAAGTTATCGGTGGCATTGTGTCGCTCAAGTACCTTTAGCTCATCCTGCCATAAGTCATCATCGAGCCATATAAACTTCTCAGAGAAGTTTATTCCATCCGTCTTCATTTCATTCCAGACGGACGGCTTGATTTTGTCCAGCAGTGGCACTGTTTCCGGTCTGAGGTGTGGTGCGAGCACTTCTTTAGTCCTGTTTTCACCTCTCCAATTGTGTGTAGTCAGCCAATAGGTAGAATCGGGATATGCTGCTAGTACAGCCTGTAGAAACTCATCTGCATAGTTAGCCGCGTTATTCTCGTTGGCTAGCAATACACCGTCAATGTCCAGATAAACATTCATAGCCTTATTATACCTAAGTCACTGATTTCATCGCAGATAGCTCGTCATCTGCTTTTTTGCTCGCTTGCTTCTTCTTCGGTTTTGTAGATTTTTGAGATATTTTAGCCGTATCTTTTTGTTTTGGTTCATTAGGTTCTTTTTCTTCTAGTTCAACTTTCTTTGCGTAAAGTTGACGTGATGTCTCGATCACTTTTCGAGCTATAGATTCATCTCCAGTTTCTTTAACGACCACTGTTACACCTGACATCGGTTCTTGAGCATTCACGGCTGAGATGCGCACATAGTATGAATAAGCTGGTAAGTTGGCTATCTCGCCTTGCTGAATGAACGGCATGAATAGCGGCAAGACAAGTCGCTCGTCCGACGGACTACCTGAGCGGAAACATACCACCGTACCGACGTTAGCAAGAATTATATCTACAAGGCGCTGCTCATCTTGCTGTGAGGTAGATTGTTCGGCCATAGTGAGGAATAATTTATATTTTCGTGCCTCCGATAGCATCTGTACGAAGCTCGTTGTAGCGAAGTTCTGAAACTCGTCAACATACAGATAGTATGGAGTGCGTTCGCCTTGTCCGATGCGTGCGCGGCGTAAGGACGCAGTTTGTAGCTTCGCAAGAACAGTCGTACCAAATAGTGCCGAGGTATCTTCTCCAAGAAGACCCTTAGAGAAGTTGCATACCAGTATCTTGCGACCTGCTAGGATATCCTCAAAGTTGATTGTAGATTTTGGTTGCTCAATCATACGGCGAGCAGATGCGGAGAACAGGAAGCGTCCAATTTTAGCGGTAATACCTGCGGCCATTTTAACTTTCTGCATATCACCAGCTTTGCCAAGCTCGTTGTTCCAAAAGTCTTTCAGGTTTTTATCTTCGAGTGTTTTTACTACCTTGCGACGATATTTAGCATCATTGAGCAACTCAAAGATGGTAAATAGAGTCGGATCTTCAAGCGTTAGAGCTGTTTGTATGGTGTTACGAAGTACGTACTCGATACGATGGCCACCACTGTCGTCCTCGGAAAATATCTTACGCAATACTGAAATAGTAGCCTCAGTAATAAGGTCTTTTTCTCGCAGAAGATCATCTCCTTCAAGATCGGGCGATAGTTCAAGCAAATTCATACCGATTGGATATGCTAGGTCATCAGGGTTGAGGTAAATAACGTCATTGATACGCTCCTCTGGTATGTACCGCAAGATACGCTCGGCAAGATCACCGTGGGGATCTAATACTGCTACGCCATTGCCTGCACGTATATCCTGCAATATCTCATAAAACAGCATCGTCGTTTTACCGTTGCCCGTACCACCAATGATATACATGTGCCGTTCTCGTTCTTCCTCGGTAAGACCGATAGGTGTGATCGTTTCATGATGGTAGTTATCACCAATCAGGATGGACAACTTCTCGCCAGACTTGAGAGACACGGGTGCTGGCAGTGTACGGCTCAGGGAGGTAATGAGATTGTCAGTTTTACTTACTTGACTTGATGGGAAGTGGTAGAGACTTGCAAGCTCTGTAGAAGCCAGGATCATTGCTGACTTGCGGAAGAGTGATGGCAGTCGATTTGTCGCGTTACGCTGGCGTAGTTTATCAATAACCGGTAGTGATAGTCTCGCCTTGATAGACTGATACGGCGGAACACTGTAGCCGTCGAGTGCTGATCGGAGTGCAATGATATGTTGCTTTGCATCGGGGCTTTTGACAAGTACGCGTAGGTTTACTTGAAATAACGGTCGTGTGACTTTTTGATGCATTGTCTCCATCAATTCAAGCTCAAATGCGCTCAAAGTTCGTGCTGGCCGATCATGAGTAGTAATACGTGCTTGCTGTTGGACGGCGCGTGATTTGGAATTGTAATAGTCCTTGTGGCCAAAAGTTGTACCCATATACACCTCTCCGGCAAGATCTGTAATGCCAGATGATGCTTTGCCAAAGATATTCGTGAAACGTCCAAGTAGTGTTAGTTGCTTACCGCTTACTTGTTGCAAGATATTCTCATTACCAAGGATTTTATGAGAGAGTATATCGGCTTCGCGTAAGCGTACAGGTGTTGCTACAATTTGCAGTGAAATCTCTTCATCGTCGCCTAGCTTTGTCATCGCGCCCGTTACATAGGATAAAGGGTCATGTTGCTCAAATACAGAAGTTAGCGTGAGCGGCAATACGTAGTGGCCAGTCTCTTTGAACTCAATAATTTTATCTACTTCACTAATCTCGCGTTCAATTTCTTTAACTTTTGAATCAGGTATATATGATGTGATAACTTTCTGTGTATTCTTTGAGCGTGTTTTCTCGACTTGTAGCAAGTAACGAATACCGTCTCTCCGTGTTGAAACAATCTCAAAACTCATCACTGGCGAGCGATGATATAGCTTATCTTTTAGTTGTCGTGCAGCGCGTGCGCCATGTATGACTGAAAAGAGCTGCTCGGTAGCTTCTGGCGTCTTGGCAATATTGGCCGGTGGTGTGATTTCGAGCCAGACCGTATCACGATGTGACAGATGGCGACGGTTGAAAAGAGTGAGAACAAAGATTGCTATAAAGTATGTAGCGACAATAGCTACTAGAACGATGGTGATAGGTTGCCAGTGTTCAATAATGGATTCAAGATAGGCTTTGGTGTCCATACCTCTCCTTTCTTGCCATATATAAAGTTGTAATACTGCGCTGAGTCTTTGGAGAATGTACGCTGTGACACTACGTTTAGGTGCGGCGCGTTCATCTCTGATATTGTCCAGTCGCCAGTCTTATCATCGACCTTAATGACATAGGCAACGTGACCCCATTCTCCCTCATCGGTTTGGAAGACTGCATTGACGGCCGGGGTATGATTTACCTCGTAGCCATCGGCGCGAGCACGATCATCCCATGTGTTCGCATTGCCCCAAGTCGTCGGTATCGGTGTACCAGCCCAAAGGCGCATCGCAAAAGCCCAATAGGTGCAGTTGCCCCATGCATAAGTGTCGCCAGGCACCTCACCGCCCATATAGAAGCCTTGCGTCTCTGCTGCTTTGGCGTCTGGCGTACCAGCAAGAAAGCTCAAAACGTCAGTGCCCATCGACATGACCGCCATAAATGGTAGCGATAGGATAACGACTAGCGTCGCTAATACGACCGCAATCGTTCGTTTTGGATTGTAGCCAGCTACACCAAAGGCAACGATGCTTGGGTTCACGCGTAAATCTCCGTGGGGTTTGTCGTAATGAGTGGATGCTCTTTATCTGCGGCTACAACTCGTACCGCGACATGGTTCTGATCGGCTACGATGAGCGCGTCACCACGCTCGCATGTCAGTAAGAAACTCTGCTCGTATTCACTGAGATTAAACTCATCGACAACACCACGAATGGTCGTAGTGTCTTGTCGCATCAGAATACGCAGGGCTGATTGCGAGGCGATAGCGCGGCCATATTCGCTATGTAAAAAGTCATTGGCTTGTTGCGAGATTATCGAAACACCAAGGTAGTATTTACGCGCTCGACGGACTAGCCCGGCCACGAATCGAGCACTTTGCTCGTGTTCAAGTAGTAACCAGCCCTCATCAATCACAAGCAGGCGTTTTTCGGGACTAGCCATAACTTGATTCTTAACAAAGTTAGAGATAATGAGCATCATGATTGGTCGCAAGTTACTCGCCATATCCTTGATATCAAAAATCACCAGTCGATTATCTAGTTCGATATTGGTATGCGAATTAAATACGCCAGCCAGCGAGCCAGAGATGTATCGCTCTAGTCGTTCACAAAGTTGTAGTTGCCCAAGGTCATGTAGCTCTGCGTACAAATCTTGTAAGCGCGGTTGTGACTTCTTTGCTTTTTTATACACCTTGAGGATAGCGCGGTCTACCGCTGCTTTTTCTGATTTATCCAAGCCCTCGGCCATCAAGCCGATGACATCGGTGAGGTCTTGAATATGCTCAGACAAGTCATCTTTAGAGTGAAAAGTCGTCGCCAAATCGAACGGATTTATCTTGTCCTTGCTGCGCGTCGATAGCTTGATATACGTGCCATCAACTGACTCTGAAAGATTTTTATATTCGCGCTCTGGATCAATGACAATGACTTTTGTGCCTTGCATGAGTTGACGTAATATCTCAACCTTGGTGGTGTAGCTTTTGCCTGAGCCAGACTGTGCAAACGTGATTGAATTGGCGTTATGGAGGCTAAAGCGGTCGAGGATAACAAGTGAGTTATTCGATTTATTTACTCCGTACAAGATGCCGCTTTCTTGCACCAGCTCAGATGACATAAATGGAAATGTGAGCGCGGCACTTGAGCTATCAAGGTTTCGTTTTTGTCCGAGTTGATCTTCGCCTCGCGGCAAGATGGACTGTAGGGCTTCGAGTTGCTGATACCTTGCAACTTTTGAGTAAAACAATCGTGCTGACATTGTAGCTTCGAGTAGCTTCGTTGTCTTATTAAGCTCTTCAAGGTTATCGGCGCGGATACTGACGTAAATTGCCATCTGGAAAAGCTTTTCTTGGCCACGTTGGATCTTGTCACGCAGCTCAATCGCTGAATCGAGCGGATCGGTAATTTCAGAACCGACAATCTTACCGGCTCTCATCATAGCCCTCTTTGTACTCTCAAGCTCAGTGATTTTACGGTGCAGTTTTGGTAAAGCGGATGTTGCGCTCACTTCATGCAGGTGGTAGCTGATATCTGAGTCGTGATTAAAGTTGATGAGGCTATCCATCCAGCCGGAATTAGCTACGAACGGATAGCCAGAAATGTAGAGAGTGCGCATGTATATACCGTCGATACACAAGTAGTCGATGTTTTCTTCTAGCCCAGCGTAAGACAACGCGTCTATTGCATCTTGTTCACCGAAAGCAATCGTCAGCTCCTTTTGTTTATCAAGCCTCGCTTGCTTCTGCTTCCTGATGGGTGCAGTTATTGGGGTAACGACTTTTTGTCGTAGTTCGTTCAACTTTGCGATCTTATTTGGTTTTTCGAATTTTGCTTTTACCATTATCTTCTCCTTTCTGTATAAGGGCAGTGTGTATCATCTGTAGTGCCTGCTCGGTCAAAGGTTGCAGTTTGGCTTGTGACGGACTGTAGAAGCTGTAGAACAAATCCAGAGCCTCAAGACTATCGAGTTGATCGGTATACATACCAAGTCGCGACATGCCTTTTGAGACAATATCGAGTTTGATCTTGAGCTGCTCCTCGATTAAGTCAAAATCTCCCTTACCCGTAGGCTTGTACGGCACAATGATATAAAAGTGTCGCGTCAAAATCTTGTTGGTTGTGATGAGTGAGCGGATAAACGCATCGTAGTTTTTAAGCTGCGTACGATAGATTGGTACTTTTTCGCTATCGAGTCGTTCTTTGAGATCATCGAGATATTTATCCATATCAATTTCTCGGGTGCGTACAAGAATTTGTAAACTTGTACCGACCGAGTTGAGGAAGCTTTCGTAAGTGTCGATGATTGCGTCTTGCTCCTCTTCGCTACGCAGTTCAAAGTTGAGTGATGATACCTGTAAGATCGCTCGATATTCGTTATTCGGCAGCATCAAGATGCCATCTCGCACACCCTTGATAGCTATTTGGTGGCGTGCCGAGGTTTTACTTTTCGATTTCTGTAAGGCGAACATTTAGGCCTCCCTTCTTGGTTGTTTCAAAACGGAACTTAGCGGCCGGATTCTCGATCGCCATCAGGACTTTGGCGGTTTCAGGTGTATTGAGCCTCGGCCGTGCCATCCGTTCTTCTTTTGCGTTCTTTACCTTCTGTTCTATTTTTGGCTCGACAATCGGCGGATAGTCCTGTCGGAGTGCTGTGGTATTTTTGTTAAATAGATAGTATTTTGGTCGGACGTTGTAACGGATTATCGTAACTAGCCATAAGGCAATGATCTTACCTTTGATGCGAATAGCCAGAATGCAACAAACAAACGCTAGAACTGCCATGACGATGTACTTGTAGAGCGCACTACCCATGAATGGCGGTAATAGAGCGAACAGTCCTGCGCTGACGAATACTGGAATAATCATCAGGAGCATTTGTGAGAAGCCAAGATTGCCGATGATTCGGTCTTCGACAGTTGTGACTTGTGCTGGAACGACCGTTACTTTCATAGCGTCTTGTCCTTGCTGTTATTCTTTGGGATACCCTTGGCTGGTACGCGAGTCACGGTCACTTTTGGTGCTTCGTACGTTGTGCCAGTTTTGGGCGTGGTCTTAGGGTTTGGAGTTGCGGTATGAGTAATCTCGGCCGTACCTTTTTTATTTGAATAACTAATACTTTGTGTTTTGCCGGTGCGAACAGCTCGCGCTTCAACACCAGAGAGCGCCCTAGCTTTCTGGGCGCTGTCAGTCTTCGAGCGAATCGTACTAGCGGCGGCTCGACCCTTGCCAGTCATGTAGCTAACTCCATTGATAAACTGACCGCCAAGCTTGCGCATGTTTCGAGACCCCATACTCACGTAGCTGAATTGCATCATGATTCCCTGAGTCTTAAGTAACGCGAGGATAGTCGCAAACCCGACGACAATCGCCATAAGTGTATTAGGAACATCGTTGCCACTACTTGGTGCCATGCCCGTAAGAAGTGACGCTGCAAGCTGTAGGATAACGACATGAACAAATAGTACGAAGATGGTTGTCAGGTACGTTTTAATAGCAGTCTCGGCGAAATCCCGGAAGCCAGGTATGAGCCAGACTAAGGCAATTAGAGGCGACAATACCGCACCGATATAGAGCGTCACCAAGCGTCCGACATAGTAGACAAGCAAGATAACCGAGAGAACGACAAATGCCATCATCATGAGCAGTGCTGCTAATCCCTGACTCCCAGCCTGTTTGACTACTTCTGTTAGAGCATCCCAGACACTTGATGTGCCGGAAACCTTTGTGATGGCAGTAATAAGTGCATTGGATAGCTCAATGACGCCATCAATAAAGAAAATTGACGTATTCATGACAAGGAATACGAGTCCGATACGCGGCAGAAGATGTTTGAACTCAATCTCATCGAACCCAAATGTTGAAGCGCTCATGACATGAAAGCCGAGCAGTGCAACTATCACAATAAAGAGGACGTCACTAATCCCCACCATAGCCAACCAAAAGTTAAATACGCTCTGATTGTCGGCCATGAGCGGCGTAGACTTCGTGAAGTAGTCGAGCGCTCCTAAGAACGGTTGTGCCACCGCCTGTATGATGTTATTGAGGAACCCCGTAACTGCTTTGATGAGAATATCTATCAGGCCATTCCCGACATCGTTTGGCTTTACCTCTTGAAGACTTGGGAGTGTTGCGTTGCTTACATCGTGTGGTGAACCGTAGGCGTTAGAGAGAATTGAAACGAGTGTCGCGGCAGCCAGCACAATCACAAGACCAAGCACTGCGTTTTTCAGCACATGTTTGGCGTGATCCATCTGTTCAGGCTTGCCGCTACTTGTCATGTAGAGGTAGCCAGCGTTGACGATGAAAAATACGCAAGCAAGCGAAGCTAGTGCGGCCAGAACGTGAATCGTCGGCGTGACATAATCACGCATAGCAGAAACCGCGCCTGATGTCGCGGCGAGATACGTTAAGCCCCACATAGTGGCCTAACTCCCAAACGCCTGCGTCGCCAGTGTCGTTACGATATTAGCAAGCACAAATGCAGCAATCACGATCGCGAGGCCAATCGCAGACCATGTGAGTGTGCGTTTTGCCTTATCAAGCTGCTCAGGATTTCCTGAGCTAGTAATATAGGTGAATCCACCGGCAACAAAAAAGCCAGTTGCCACTAGACCGGCTAGTCCAGCGATAACCTTGATAACATTGCGTATAAAATCTTGAACTTGTGCTACGTTTGCGTCTGCGGCAAATGCTGGATGTGCAAGCACAAATGGCACTCCGAGTGTTACGACTAACGCTACGATAGATAATGTTTTTCTTGACCCCATTTTGCTCCCCTCGTTTCTTAGCTGCAATCCTCCCACTTAGCACAAAAATATCAGAGGTAGAAGTCTGCCACAAGACGGCACTTTCGAGATACTATATATCCTCAAAGTAACGTAGGTACTTTAGAGTACCTGTTGTTTTAAGATAAGAAGCATGCTGTATCCGAAAACACTAGCAAAATGAAAAACTTATGTAAAAATCTTTTCGATTCGCACCATATATAACCAGAGTATTTATATTGTAGAATAGGTATATGAGTCGTCAATTAGCATCTGAAAAAGTCGTAGTGTCAGCACCGTTATCATTTAGTGGTTCGGCGCAGCGTATCTGGAAAATCACTAATGTCGAGAATCCTATTGCAAAGATTGCGCTTGCACTCCTCGCAATCACACTGATTGCTTGCGCATGGATGTTTGTGCTTTGCTGGTACTTCGTGATGTATGTACTATTTGGCGTATTCTTCTTTATATTCCGGCTATTTACGCGCGGCAGACGCAAGAACAAACGCGACAAGCTGCGACATCGAGAAGTTCTTGACGCTATTGAGCAACGTAAACAACTCTAATATACAAACCACCAAAACAAGTTTGGTGTGACTTCGACTTTTCTGACAGAAAAATCGAAGTGGTAGATAAGCCTACTGCTATCGTTGTTTATCGTATATTCTTTTAGCCTTGTGTATATTTTCGTGGTGATTATCAAACCATGCTGCAAACTCATGAGATATCCTCAGTAATTCAATCCCTATCTTAGTGAGCCTGTATTCCACCTTTGGAGGCACGATTGGGTAGATTGATCGCTCTACAATTCCAGTACGCTCCATCTCTCGCAGAGTTTCGGTCAGTACCTTTTGAGTAATTCCGGGCAGACCTTTCGCAATTTCTGAATGGCGTTTTGTACCATCACTGAGCACCACCGCAATCCGCAGTGTCCATTTGCGAGCCAGAAGACCAACCGTATGATCTCGTAGTCGTTGCCTTGTACGTGCAGCCACAATAACCTCCATCTGCGGCAGATCGTTCAAACGCTAGGTGGGTCAACTATTTCGTTGAAGACCGACTTACTGCCAAACAAAAGGCGCTCTGAAGATTACCCTCAGAGCGCCTTATCTAATACAAGACCCTTCAAAAACAATGTAGCACATAAAACATCAGATGGTCAATACTAGTTACGTCTAGGCGTTGGTTGTGACTTTTTTTAGTGCTTCGTATATCTCAACCATCGCGAGTGTATCAAGACCGCAATATTTGATGAGATCGTCGAGAATCTTTTCTTTATCATCACGCGTGCCATCGAGGATAGCTTGCATCCAGAGTGTTTGCGCACTACCACCATTTTGAATATCGAGTTCTTTGTATGATAGCGACGGTACGACAACTGGGAGCACTTTCTTGATGCTTGCCGAGCCTTCAAAACGCGGATCACTATACCAGCCGTTCTTTGGCTTAAATGGAATCATAAGATCAGTAATGCGTTCGTTAATCTTTTCCATTGCATCGGCATATTCTGGATTGAGCTTACCGAGGGTCACGTTACAGCTCTTCTCGAAGCCCATATTCCACGTAATGATTGAGCCATGATCTCCAATATCTTCAACAAGATGTTGCGCAATCGGTAGCGATGGATCTGAGTTGTCACGGTGCAGGTATTCTTTTTGACGCAGTTCTGCATCTGGCGCATCGAGGATATGGAGTGAGTACTGTGATGGTACTTGTTGGTACGGACGGTGGCCATCGAAGTACGGTACAACGGCAGACATTGTTTCGTAGTCGAGGAAGTAGAGTGGAAATTCTAGCTCACCATAGAAAAAGACTCATGCGCTTGCCGTATGAGTCTTTTTCTATAGCTGGATTTATCCAGCGAATCGAAGCCACCACGCGGTTCGGGCGAAGCGTTCGCTCGCGAACATTCCCGGTGAGATCACCAAAGAAAATAGCCGAGGCTTTATGCCTGGGCTATTTTCTATTACGTTTTACGCAGGAACCGAACCCGTCGCGGTTCGACAATGCCCGGCAACTTGTTGCGACGGCGCATTGCACTTTAGTATTCCGGGTGAGATCATTAATACCCACACTCATCATTAGTGAGTTAATGTCCGAGTAGATCGTCTGGGATAATGGCCTTCAGCCATTTTGGCGCCCACCAAGCAGTATTACCGAGCAGCTTCATAACTGCCGGTACTATGAGCAACCTAACAATGAAAGCGTCGACGAGAACACCAACCGCTAGTGCGAACCCTAGTGCCTGCACGACACTGTTGTCATTTGCAATAAAGCCAGAGAACACAGCAACCATAATCAATGCTGCCGCAGTCACCACCTTACCGCTCATGTCGATTCCTCGAACAATAGACTTGGCTGCATTGGCTTCGGTGCGATGTTCATTCTTTATGCTCGATACCAGAAAGAACTCGTAGTCCATGGCTAGCCCAAATAGAATACCAAGCGCGATAAGCGGCAAGAAACTAACAATTGGACCGGGCGCATTGGCAATGTCAAGCCAACCCCACTGGAATACCGCAACAAGCGCACCAAACATCACAGCAACCGACAGCAGATAGCCGAGAGTTGCTTTTATCGGTACCAATACAGATCGAAACGCCACCACCAGCAGAATCAGTGATATTCCGACTATCGTCAACAGGTAAACCGGCATGGCCTCGGCAATCTTTTTATTAATGTCAATCAGCATTGCTGTGCTGCCTGTGACAGTAAACTGTCCACCTGCCAACCATTCGTTTTGGATATCAGCAGACCGTAGGGTAGTGACCAGGTCGGTCGTTTCCTGGTCTGATGGTCCAGAATTTGGTATAACCTGAAGGACACCCGAGCGCCCGTCACTACTCACCAGAGCCGGCAAAACGCTATGGACATTATTAGTAGCCTCAACCTTGTCCGCAACAGCCATCAAATGCAATCGCTTGCCAGCCATATTTATCTGACTATCGATTTTACTAATTGCTTCACTGCGCATCGCCGCACCTTTGGCCTGCGTAGTCGCAAGCTCCTGTGCTATCGCCATCTGCTGGGCTGGAGCCTGCGCCGATTGAAGTCGTTGCTCAAATTGCCGTTTCATCTCGGTCGCTTTTTGAGCCAACTGATTATCAAGTTCGTCAATTTTTTGCTGTTTCAGGGTAGCTATCTCTTCATCAGACACCGGCTCTAGCCCTTCAACTACAACCATGAGTGGCGCATTATTACCTTCGCCAAAGTTGTCACTAATCAGCTTATACGCACGTGATTCAGTCGAGTCAGCCGGCGCGTGTTGGTCGGTAGGCATGCCAAGCTCAAGTGACAAGGCCGGGATAGACATCAGGCCTACGGCAACTAGCGATAGCACTATTATCGAAACCGGGTGTTTTATAACAAAGCTACCAAATTTTTCCCATCGCCGAGAGTCGGTAATAGCTTTTGGCTCTCCACCCTTAAGGCTATCTGCCTGACGTCGACTAAGTAACTTATTGCCACCGAGCCGGAACCATACAGGCATCAAGGTCACAGACAATAGGGCAGCCAGCGTCACAGCCACAGCTGCGGTCAGCCCCATTATAGTAATGAAAGGTATTTGCAAAATACTAAGTGCCGCTAGCGCCACAACGACCGTAGCAGCGGCAAAAATAACCGCGCTACCAGACGTCGCCAGCGCCTTACCGCTCGCTTCTTTATAACTTTTTCCCTCTAGCACTAGCGAGCGGTAGCGGTTGATAATAAAAAGCGAATAATCAATACCGACCGCAATACCGAGCATGGCAGCGATTGCCGGTGTCGTCGTGTTAGTTTCGATGACCCCACTGAGGCTAAATAAGCCTGCCATAGTCAGACCTATCGCTAGAACTGACGTTAAAATAGGCAAGCCAGCAGCGACCAGTGAGCCAAATAGTACTAATAAAACGATCAAGGCTACACCGACGCCGATTAGTTCGCCGGCCCCGAGTGGGTTATGGGAAAAATTATTAACCAGATCGCCGCCTTTTTCGACAGTCAATCCAGATTCGCGTAGACGATTTAGGCTAATATCGATTTCTTCTAGTGTCACTGGTTCGCTCGAGCCTGACTCCTCAGCCAGCTGGACTTGGACAATAGCCACTTTACCGTCTTGGCTGATAGCCGATGGGTTCATGAAAGGGCTAGCCACCTGAGTCACGCCATCTATCCTACCAATACTTCCTACGGTTTGTTCTAGCTCTGGCTGGAAGTCATGTATCGTTTTATTACCACTGGCAAAAACGACGACCCGGCCGCTGCTTTTGCCGGCGTCCGGGAATAACGACGACAACTTGTCGATACCTCTTTGGGCTTCAGTGCCAGGAATGGTCATTGAGTTGCCGGGCGCCTGGAAGTTCATCGCCGCACCGGTAGCTAGCAGTGCCAGCAGCACCAGCCAAGCAGAAATAACTCGCCACGGGTGGTCAAAGGCAAGCTGGTTAATGTTACTTAGAATTTTTTGCATCGATTCCTCCATTTTTTTCTATTTCTTCTAGCACAACCACGAATTCACGCAGTGATTTAAGTGGCTTCTCGAAATTTGGCTTGTAATACAGGTTGACGCCCACTCTCTGGCTACTCAGTAGCCCAGCTCGGCTCAAGAGACTTTAATGTGATGAGACACCGATGGTCGCGGCAGCCCAAGCTGGCGCGCCAGCCCCTCGACATTGAGCTCGGTTCCACTTGCAAGCATCATCATAATTTTTTGACGATGCGGGCTAGAGAGCGCAATAAAGATTGGCAAATTCGCATGTAGAAGTCGTAGGGCGGCAGGCTGCTCAAATCTCATACGTATGAGTATATTTGATTCGTTGAAAAATTTCAACCAATGAATTTTAATTGACAAATTATTGTTAATTTCCGCAACTCTGCTCCTTACAGAGCCGAGAGAACTCTACGTTAGCTCAAATAGACAGTTAATCATTTTAGACGGCCTATAGAAGAAAACGACTTCTTGCACCTACGTGCATCTTTAAAGAAAGCTTCGCCAAACGTCATGCTATCAAACAGGTGTGAGGAGGGGACTGTACGAATTTTAAACATTCCGATTCTCCAAGTCTGACAAATAGATCACACCATCTTCGATAACCATACCCAGCTCTCTGAACCGTTCCCGTAGAGTAAACATGTCATCAAAAAGGTGTTCTAAAAAAATACTTGTGGGCTCACCCAGGAATGTATCAATCTCATGCTTCTGGTAAGTGGGCTGGGCATCGGAATAGTCTGGCTTGTCAGCTCCAGTTAGCGAATCGTAGATTGCTTGCCATTCCTTTTTGTCACCCATTTTACTCAGGAAGATTGGGTTAGGATCTGGCATCGTGTCACTTTTCATAGTTTCGAGAGCAAGAGGCATGTTTGATTCTGTGAAGGCTGCTAGATTATGCACGGCCAATGTTACATCATCCATTTTGGTGAGTTCAGTCGGAACTATCGCTCCGTGCCGAACATACTCATTGTTGACGTAGATGACAAAGATCTTACGAATCTTGAGGCCGTTACCTTCAATGACTGCTCGCTGGAATGCCAAGTCATAGAGATGTTCTTCTTTGACCTTCGTACTAGATTTTATTTCGTAGAGGTCTACCTCATTCTCTCCAACTACGTCGATGATGTCGGGTAAACAGTTATACTCACCCCACACGAAACGTGACTGGAAAATTGTAGTCGCTCCATCAGCTAATGCTTGCCGTGTACGCTCTGTGAGGCTGTTGTACTCGTTAAAGTCATTGAATCCGAGTGTTAGCCCGTTTTCGAAGATTGCCTCAGCGTAGGCCTCGAATTTGTGACCAGCATCAAACATAGCTTGAGTACCTTCATCGATTGGAGGTAGCTTGTGTTTATCGTGCTTCTTTAACCAGAGCCATGCCGGATGCTTCAGGAAAAGCATGTAGTCTGACTTGGACAGTTGCATTCCTAACTTACCTGATATCTAGGTTGTCCAACCAACTAATTATTGAATCATTATCTAAGCCACTTTGCCTCAATATTTTTGCAATGTCGTATGCATTTATAACTAGAATTGGGTGTCCATCTTCTACTATTTCCCTATAAGCTTGGGAGTGAACATAGCTAGTAGTAACTAGAACTCCAAATTGTCTATATCGTAATCTCGAAATTAGTCGCGACATGGGCTTAACACCTACAGAAATATCTTGAGAATAACACTTCGCTTCAATAGCACAATCTACTAAGATTGGATTCTGTGTATTTCCTATTCTATACTTTGCAATAGCATCGCGACCACCGTCACGCCAGGGTCTAGTTAACTCAAATAATTCAAAATTCTTGTCCATTTTTTGAATAATTTTAGTAGCGCAAAGTTCGAAACCAAATGGGTTGTCCGAATAATAATCCCTAATTTGCTGAATTAATTTTTGGTCTATTAGATTATCAGGCAATTGTTGATCTTTTGTTGGGATTTCTGTGTTCTTTGGTGCAAGAAGGGGTTTCACACCTTGGCGACCATACTTGATAAAATTCTTCCATGATTCTGGCGCAAGATCTAGGCTATTAGCATGATCATTTATCAATGATTTAAGCCAATCTTTTGAAATCACTTCGGCACCAATATCAAGAATAGTAAAATAAGCTTCGTAGTTCTGAAACCTATTACCATTTTTTGATCTCCATATTGCATTTAACTCGTGGTCTGTAGGAATATTTGGGTTTCCAGGTACGGCTATACCTAAGAATTTAGCGTCAAATGCACGTCCAGCCCACTGGAATACAAGTAATGGGGGTATATTTTGACGGTCGTCCTTACTATCAATTTTCGAAAATATATCTTGTAGGTGTCTATTACCTTTTTTTGGAGTATCATGCAAATCTTTGCCAGTGGTGCGATTATCTCCGAAATATTTGAATATACCAGTTTCAAGGTCTAAATTGTCTGGCCAATCAATTTCTTGTGAAGTGTACAGAACAATATAAGCTAAGTTACCACTTTTATCAGTACGTTTTACTCTTCGAAAACCACCCTGGTTTTCAAGCTTTGGTAATACTTTACTTAACGGATCGTCACCAAAAAGAGTGCCTTTGCTTTTATATATTGCATCGACAATTAACGGAGCAGTGGATAGTTCGTTATGTTCATAAACACTCATGTAACTTGAGTGTAATTATAACATTATGCAGCTAATCCGAACTCACCTATAAGTTGAGCATCGAACGAATGTTCTTTAACAGGGACTTCTTTTGCCAAAAAGTGTTCATCGATGTAAATCATCTGTTTGAAAATTTCCTCAAGTACAGGAACAACAATACTATTTCCTGCAAGTTTTATTATCTTGTTGTTGCTAAAGAAGTAATCTGTTGAACTTTTCATAAAATTACCATCAGCAATTGCTTCATAGTCAGAATCCTCGAAGCCCATTAACAGCATACTTTCACGTCCAGTTAGATATCGAAAATTAGCTTTGCCGGGTCGATAACTATTGTAGGTTATGCAACCAGCATTAGGGTGTCGGTCTTGTTTCGTAGTAATTGTAGGGACATAACCTAGGTATTCTGTACCATCAAACAATCGAACATTTTTTTCATATATATTCCGTCGTGAAGGAGTATCGTTTGGTTGACTACTATTTGCTTCATCTCGCAGTGTTTCATTAGAATAATCAGTTCTTAGAAATTCTGACAAATGTCGCTGCTGTTTCCTTACATCTTGCAAGTCGTGCGATTCGAAATATTTTTCTACTTTCTTTTTAAGTAATTCATTTTTGCCAACATAAACACTGATTAAATACGCACGCTTACGAACTTGTGGCATACCAAAATGGTTTGCATGTAAGATGTAGAATTTATTCATATATCCTAATTCTTCAAGTGATTTCTGCCAATCTTCGAAATTCTTACTATGAGACCTTGAAATAATGTTAGGGACGTTCTCCATTAGTAGGAATTTTGGCATAGCCCTTGGACTTGCTTTTCGCTCTTTCAGGATTCGCTCGATCTCCCAAAGCATACTAGAGCGGTTCGCTGCGCTACGATCTATACCTTCAGTTTTTCCGTGCCAGGCATGGGCAACCGAGAGATCCTGGCATGGGAAAGAATAAGTTAGTGCATTCATTTCAATTGGGAGTAATGCTCCATTCATGTCTGTAACACTAACGTAGTTGTTTGTTCTGTCTATTGCGGCACAGACACTTCTTAGCACTGGCATACTAAGATTCCTTATCGCAAACTTGTCTGCTTCAACCTTACCGTCCGTACTCAGGGTATATTTGCTGAGTTTCTCCTGCATTTCTGCACGTGTAGCGTTTTCATACTTAGATAAATCCTGAGGACCATGGTGTATAAGATCATAAGCAATCATTGCGTTGATATCCCAATCAGCAGTACCGATTATTTCAAAATCGACTCCCAAGTTCTTGAGGGCTTTGGCTTGTGCACCAATGCCACTGAATGTTTCAATCATCTTTAGCATACTTATCCTAACTATAGCATGAAATGTTGTTAAAACTTATGCTTTCACTACAGGTTTCTAGATAGACCTTCATCGAATAATCTATTGCGAATTTGCATGATCAACTTTGCTTGTTTATCGGAAGGTATTCTACCCGTTGTTTCAAAGTTTGCAGCAACTGACAATAGACCATCTTCCATTTCACTCAAAAGTTTGTCGTTTCGTCCAAAATCGAGCACTTTTTTCCAGTAATCTGCACCTAGGTTAATTAATTCAATTTCTGCGTTAACCTCGTTACTAACTTTTTGTTCCTTTTGTGCAACATCATTTTCGACGAGCTCATCGGTTGTACTAATTAGTGAATCAACAAATGGTTCCAAAAGTATAAAGTTGTATGCCTGTGCGCGCTTCCAACAATCCTCCTTCTTACACCACTCTGTAACGTTAAGTGTTGTCCTATCGTCTCGAGTGATAAAGTCGAAAACCTCTCTCGTAGTCTTTATTATCTGATCCTCTAACTCAGGGCTAAGTTCCTGGTTATTCCAAATCTTTAAGAAGTCTAAAGTCTTTCCAGGATATTTCTTTTCAATTTGGTTCATAATGACTGCAACAGTATAGGTGACAATGTTTGCCCTATACGCTTTGATCTCTTGATACCACCCTTGGGATGAAACTATTTTCTCTGTCTGTTTGAATAAAATTGCTAGTGCAATAAGCTTCTTCCAATAGTATTCATTGAAACTGGTGTTCTGACTTGTAGGATCCCATTGTTTTCCAACTTGTTCAGCAAAATTCCTCATATTGAATTGCGCACCACGGCTAACGATATGTGGCCGTTGTTCGTATGAATTAATAAACTTGGCAACATCTACTTTGCGTAGCAGTTGAGTCTTCGGATTCTTAAGCTGAAACTTCTTACGGTCTCCTCTCGTAAGCTTCATTTGCTCTTGGACATATTGACCACGAGCACGTTCATAGAACCATGCCTGTTGGTACTGATTACCATCAATGGCTGGAGCGAGTATTCTTCTAGAGTATTCTTCAAGTCGAACATGATATGGATGGTTGGAGAAGAAGTCTGCTTCATCAACTTTGTTCTGGCTGTTGGCACTTCTAGAAATAGTTGGAATCATTTCTTTCGCTTTATCATGGTTCACCACTGAAAGCTTCATTGGTACAAATATGTCTGTCAAATCAGCTTTGTCTTGCAACACCGCATTCGCAATCGAGGCAGTAGTTTGACCACCATTAATAATTTGCATATCTTTAATTTGAGTTATTAGATGTTTTCCGTCTATTTGAGTGGTTTCAATTTCAGATGCAGTAGCGGCGATTCCATTGTTGTATGCGAAGAACATTGCTGGTTCTTGCAGGATTGTCCCACGTATAGCTTTATTCACTTTTCCACGATTGCTAAGGAATGAACGCACATTACCTTCAAGCAAACGAGATCCATATTCGAGATAAATATCAGCTAGGAATTTCCCAGGCACTACAGCTAGGTAGGCAGAGTAATCGTCCTCCCTAGTTGCACCTACAAACGGGATACCGCCCCCATCAATTGCCGATGCATCTATTTCAATCTCTTCTTTTCCTTGAGTAGACGCATAAAGGTTATAGAAACGGGTTATATCCCATGCGTTGAGATTAACTTGCATTCCATTGATAGGCTCTTTTTTAAGGTTTTTTACCTTATCACTAAGTTTTTTATCGGTAAGGACATAGAATCTGAATTTCGATACTTCACCATTCTTAAATAAGCGGCTAACTTCAGTAGCGAACATATATCCTATGCTACTTTCTTCAAACTTGTTATCAATGATGTATCCATTAAGAGCGGCTTCGACAAGGTATCGCATGTTGTTATACAGACGATCAATATCAGTAGCGGTAAGGGTCTCAAGTTGCTCGCTGTTGGAATAGTCACTAATTAGAAGTACACATGACTTATCCACTGCATCAAACGCGTATCCATCAATAACCATTTTGGCATTCTTATATCTGCCCTCAAAATATCCAACTTCAACGTTTTCAACTTCTTCTGCTTCAGATAATCTATCTACAGCTTCTAATACAAATTCGCTGTGTGGGTCACTCTGATTGGCTTCTGCTGCAACACGCAGATCCTCAATCCATTCTGTTCGAAAGTCTTCTAGATTCATACTTCTACCTTATATTGCTGAATAGCTGATATGTCAATTTCATAGCTTGCTTTTGTAATACCTTTAGGAAGGTCATCCAAGCTTATTCGTGGAAAGTCTTCTTTAACTATGTACTCATCACGACGAATAAATAAGTAATTATAGTCATCATATCGTTCATCCTCAATGTACCCGGCTTTACGCAATTTTTCGTCAAAATCGATAATTTGATTTGAGTCTAACGATTCTTTAAATGAATTGATAATTGAGTTTAGAGTGATGTTATCAGCGGTGCCAGCAGTGCCTTGATCGAAAGTATGTATCTCTAGATTACCTACTTTTTCAGAATCCAATTGTTGAATAGAGCTGATCTTTACAGCCCGTACACCATTATGGATTGATTTAACTTCATACCAGGTGTCTTCAATCTCAAAATCTTTGTGTGCTTTATCTACGCCAATAAATGCCTCAAGTGCTTTATTAACGCCGAATTTACTGCACATAAAGTTTTGTAAGAAATGTATCTCACCAATTAGACCAAGTATCTCACTTTCTGATAATGGAAGAGCTGATTTCTGAAAGAATGTAATCCAAGTCTCCCATCTACGAATAATTGGTAAGAATCCGCTGTTAGGATCTCCTGTTTTTGTACTTTCGATAATGTCTTCACAGAACTTATAAAATATATCTTTTAAGTCATCGTCTTCAAGGCTAAATCTAATAGAGCTTCTGCCATCTGGTCGAACGAAGAAATCAACCGCAATCGTTTTAGATGAGATGACTCTTTCACGAGTACCACTCATAGTTATAACAAGGCTTTTACGTCCTTTATCATCAATTCCTAAAAATATATCGAAAGGATGCTCTCCGTCGTACCGACTATAAGTCTCAAGATTAGCGTGCTCAAGTAGTTGCTGTACCTTATCTAACACGCTACTCATCTTCATACTCCTCAATACCCCCAAACTCTTGGTAGATTTTTGTTAATTGATATTTAATATACTTCGTTTCAGTATTTTCTAATTTTGGAATTCCGACTCCAAATCCAACTAATGGCTTACCCATGAGATTGGCTAATTTATCTTTGTCTTCACTCTCATCAGATGGTGTTACAAAGTAAATCATCAGGATTGGCTTTCTCTGAATACTCATGTATGAGTCACTCGTTAGATAGTTGAATTTGCTTTTCAGCAATTCTATTTGAGTATCTGATAATCCAAATCTCGGATCGCTAGGGCTTCCCATGCGACTCTTAGACTTACTGATACGAATAATGTTATCTCTAGGGATATCGTAATTCTGAACTTTTAGCTTGACTGAAATATTATTAGTTAAATTAAATTCTGATCCACTTCCAGAGATAAGTACCAAGTCCCATTTGTCTAATTCCGTTCCTGCGTATTGTTCAATAAATACTCTCAGTGCAAGCGGGTCTAATCGAATATTAGATTCCGGAATTTCAATTTCATCCAACAAATCTAAGATTAACTTCTTATCAATATCCTTAGCGCCATACTGTTTACCGTATTTAGTAACGTTTCCAGCACTTATTACTTTAAGTGCAGCAGCAAGATTTACATTATTTTTTGATGCATCATTGAAGAGAAGTGGAGTTTCAAGTGCTTTCTCACTTAGCGCAACATTCAATACCTTCACTTGGGCAGTTCGCATCTTGTTTTTTGCTGTCACTATTAGGGGGATCCCTGGGTCATTGCGAACTTTTAAGCCAAATTCTAATGGAGTAGCATTCCGTTCTCGCATAACCTTAACCTCGGCAAGAAGTTCATCAGTTGCTTCACATATATGTGCATACCACGCTTGGCTCACGCTATCCATCCATACTCTACAAAGGTCATCGTAATTCTTACGATATCCAAACCAACGACCCATCTGCATCAAAGTGTCGTAAGCCATAGAATTTCTATAAATATAACTAACTATCAAACCTTCAAGCGTAAGTCCACGAGAAAGTCGTTGGCCACCAACTACGATAGTCCTAAGACCATCAGGGTATAGACTATAGTCGAGATCGTCTCCGCCTCCATGGGCAACCTGTGCGAGGATAGGCATAACTGAGTCAAATAGACTTGCTTGTATCTCCTCCCACTTATACTCATCACTTCCAAACTCTTTTTCAAAAGCTATGAAAAGTCCGTTAATGTGCTCATCCTGCAGGGCTTTATTTGGGGCAAGCCCTGCGTATAGTTTTATGGATGTCTTGATATCTGAGAGATGTTCCCTGACTGCTTTATGAAGCATCTTTTGTGTATTAACGAAACGAGTGACGTTAATCATCATAGACCTATGCGTATTTACGTCACCACGCAAGTCTCTAATAACATTTGCGATTAGGAATGTATTTATTGCTTCATTGAGACTCTCTGAAATTTCCTCAAAATCATGATCTTTCTTGTGGCGAATTGGATAATGATCTTCTGCATCCTCGATATCTCTGAGGATATGATGGTACTGAGAATGTGCAGGAAAAATATTCCTAGCACCTATGTAGTTCGTAGGTGCATCTAGTGCATAAATGTAATCCTTAGGAAATAGACCTTCATGCTCCATCTCTTCATTGGTTGCTGGGTCGATGAAGATATTTGCATAAGGAGTTGCGGTGAATCCTACGTAACTTGCGAATCTGAATATGTTTAGAAGATCTTCAATGTATTTGTTGGTTTTAGAAGGGTCTTCATCGGAAGCCTTTGTATTTACAGATGCATAGTCAGCCTCATCATCGATCATCAATACAGAATTGTTAATTTTGCTGCTTTCGTTCTGGTTGTGTTTCTGAATCCACTCTAAAAGACTTTTGAGAACGGAAGTATTCTTCTTAATTACAAATAGCATCGGTCGTTCACCCTGTCCTTGCGAGAGAGTCATAGATAGTTGCTTCGCTGCATTCTTATTAAAATCTTTAGCCGCTGTCGTAAATGCAATTGGTCGAAGAGAAGGGTCCGGGTTGAATTTACCAACTCCAATTGGAGAGAGCTTATTTGCTTCCTCGTTCATCAAGTTACTGTCGACGCCTACAAAGGCTTCGTCGATGCGAATTTGAGTTTGTTGACGTAAGTCATTCGTTGTACCTGTGAGAAGGATAACTGTTCGGAAGCCTGCGTCAACAGCTTTACAGATGATACCACTATAGTTTATTGTCTTTCCTGATTGCACATCTCCAATGATTAAGCCTCGTCGTTGCTCAGATTCATCACCTCTAGTTGGATCACCCAAAAGATCAACGATCTCGTCTGAAACCTTGTCCATGCTGGAAACTACATTTGATGGCATACCTCGATCTTGAAGCATGTACTGTTCAAATCGTTCCCAGTATTTCATTGGGAGTGTGTCTTTGCGTTGCGCGAACCACTTGTTGTGTTTGCGTTGAACAAGCACGGCACCAAGCCCGAGCAATATTTTATTATTCGATAGAATTTCCTTGCGAACAGATTCTTTTTCGTCTTCTGATATGTCTAGATTCAAGATAGACCGTGCTTTAAAGGTGTTTTCGACAATCGTATTAATTGCATCTTCACTAATAGGCTCATCATCACCGGCTTTAGGAAGCTGGGTGTTTATCATATCTTTGAATTTTTTTAGATCGTTGGTCATTCTTTATTTCCTTCATGAAAAAGTTTCTGTAGTTCGTCAAATTTTGAATATGGTTCAGTGTTGAGCAAAATGGCTAGGAGTTCTTCGCGAGATAATCCAATATCCGTAGCACGTTCAAGCTGCAATTCTATTTCCTCTTTCATTTTGTCGATGTCTTCCTTTGGCTGACTAATGTCGCCACTTGCAACATCTAAATAAACTCGGCTCGCCGGAAAGTTCTGTTCAATAGTCTGAAGAAAACGTTCAAATGTTCGTTGAGTGTCTTGATCGAGCCTACTGTAAATCATTTGCACTTGAGGCAGATCTCGATTAATCGTGTAAGCTACGCCCCCATCACGGTCGGCAAGGCGTTGCCAGATGTAGTGAGTATCCTCATCACGAACAAGTTTACCTCTGTGTTCAATGACTTTTTTACTGCCAAACACCGACTCTTTGACACTACCATAAAGATTCTTACGTATTTTATCTGGAAGATTGGCGGTGCTTTTCTTTACGTCTATACTCCAGATCTCATCTAGCGAGTTTGGAATGTCAACTTTAACGCGTGCAAGCTTATTTAGTTCATCTTTACCTAGAAGCCTAAACCAAGTTCCCCAGAGTATAAGTCTCTTACATCGATAAATATAAAACCCCTGATTTGTCCTAAGGTCATCTGAACCGCCCACTCTCCGAAGGTCATCACGAGTAAGTTTGTTTCTGTGAGGTAAGATATATGGCTGCAAGGTGATAGTTTCACCATCGATGACGATTCCTTGTTCGCGGAGTCGTTGGGTTGACTTGTGATCCTCAAGAAAAGGATCTTTTGGTTCAATTGGACGACCGTTGATAATGATCTTAACGCCATCCTCAGAAATAATTCGGTGGAAGACAAGAGAGAGATGATTTTCAGCTGCGTCGATTAGATTATCAAGCGTTTTCTTTACGTCATGAGAGGAAGCGGTGATTCTATCGAAGTTTTGCATAAGAACATAGGTTCCCGACTCGACAGAATCAAAGAGTTCAATCGATGGCAAGTTCGCAATCTCCTCAGGTGAATATTCTAATACCGACCAGTCGTTTGTGCGCTGGACTTCGTCCAAGTCCCATGAGAAACAGCATATAGTTCCATTAGTCTTGCTTGCCACGATCAATCGCCTACATTGTGAAAGCGAAGCAGACTTGAGCCCTAGCCCAAATCTTCCGAGATCGTGCTCGGCTCGAACTTCATTTGGTCCTCGACTGCCAAATCGTAGGGCTTCTTCAAGCGTTGCGGAATCCATTCCATGACCATCATCAAAGATTATTAGCTGAGGGTCGTCGGAGGGATCAAGGAGAATACGAATGTTTTTTGCTTCCGCACTGACACTGTTATCAATCAGGTCTGCGATAGCCGTGTCAAAAGAATACCCTAGTGAACGCATGGACTCTATTAGTAGAGGCGCATACGGCGTACTCTGCTTTATTTTCATGATGTATATTATACCATGATGAACTCTTGTCGCATCGCTGTTATTCAGGGGAATTGCAAACCATCATTCCTAAAGTAATGATGGGACTTCGACTTTTCGCAAGCGAAAAATCAAAGTTCTATAAAAGTGCTAGAATAAAAATAGCGATGGAGTCATGAACGAGTTTCGTCATAGACTTCAGGCTGATTAAAAACGCGTGTGATCGTGGAGGTTCAATTCTCAAGGGCGACGAGCAAATGCTTGTCATTGTTCTTGACCGTATTAACGTCTTCGCTCACTTTATACATTTCCAATGCATTGTCTTCGAGAGGTCGCAGCAGAGGCTCTATGCTATCTCTGGTTACTCTTGATGACTCAAGCCACGAGGATTCATCTTCGGGGTGTAAAATCACTGGCATACGATCATGTATGCTCGACATCTCTTTATTCGGCTCAGTCGTAATGATAGAGTATGTCTTCCAAATATTGTTCTCACTGTCTTTCCAGGCTTCCCAAACACCTGCAAAGCTGAACAACTCTATCTGTTTGGGATGTATAAAAAACGGTTGTTTACGCTCTTTTTCATCAGTCTTAAACTTCTTCCATTCATAGAACCCGTCGGCAGGAATCAGGCAGCGTTTGCGGAGTATTACACTTCGCCATGATGGTTTCTCAAAGATTGATTCGCTTCTGGCGTTAATCATCTTGTAGCCGATCCTCGGATCTTTCGCCCAGACAGGGACGAGACCCCACTTCATCATCTCAAGCTTCGGCTTACCGTCCTCTTCGACGACGACCGGCATGAAGTGACCGGGCGCCACATTGAAATTATCTCGAATGGAATCAGGTGTAGAGGAGAGACCATAGCGTTTGGCTAGGTTGTCTCCCTTTTGATGAAGCGTATATCGACCGCACATACTCTTATTTTACTCCTGAAAGGAAACGTATGCGCGAAAAAATCAACGAAGAAGTCAGTGTCGTTATGTATTATTCAGCCCGCAAGAGGCAGTTCCTCCCCCACCTCATCAGTTGGAGGGATCGTGAATATCCCATTGGTAAGATTGGCTACCATCACAAAATCTATGATGGCAAGATTGCTCACCATATTTACGAGTTAATCGATAAAGACGAGGCCATGTGGTTTCGGCTGGACTTTAATACGGATAACCTTCACTGGTTACTAGAGGCGGTGTCTGATGGAAATGCAAATTAACTATAACGATCCGCTTATCATGCACATTGACCTCAATAGTGCCTATGCCATGATCGAACAGCAGGCTAACCCGTTGATACGGAACAAGCCTGTTGCTATCGCTGCTTACGATACGCCACGGGGCATGATTATTGCCTCGTCATATGAGGCGAAGGCACTTGGCATCAAACTCGGTGTGAATGTAGCCGAAGCACGCCTTATTGACCCGAACGTGATCATTCTTACTCCAGATCCGGAGAAGTATTTTGATGCTCATCGTCGGTTCAAGAAGGTGCTAATGAACTACACCAATAGCGTCACGCCGAAGTCAGTTGATGAGTTTGTCGTAGACTTCCGTGGGTCGGAGGCAATCCGTCGCGGCATGACCATGCAGCAAATCGGAATGCAGATAAAGCAGGATATCAAAGACGCTCTTGGCGAATACGTGACGGTGAATGTCGGCATAGGCACGAACCGTTTCCTCGCAAAGATGGCGGCCGGTCTCAACAAACCTGATGGCCTCGATACAATCACGGGCGAGAATCTTCGGGAAGTGTACTCGAAGCTAGAATTGATTGACCTCACCGGCATCAATGTTCGCTACCAGGCGCGGCTCAAAGCGGCAGGTATCCATACCCCCTTACAGTTTCTCGACACCGAGGCGCATATCCTGAAGAAAG
>CAZOOW010000001.1:0-338579 GCA_964581535.1 uncultured Candidatus Saccharibacteria bacterium | reverse complement strand
GTTCACTGCTGTCTGCCATGCGCCTAGGCTTCCATCAGCGTTAAGTTTTGCATAGTACACACTCGTCTGAGAGGTAGCTGTTCCGTCGTTACCGCCCAGCGCATAAATATAGCCGTTAGCAACCACAGAAGTGAGTACATTTCGTGCAGCAGGAAGCGTGTTCACTGCTGTCTGCCATGCGCCTAGGCTTCCATCAGCGTTAAGTTTTGCATAGACCGTACTGGATTGTGCAGTACCGTTCGTACCGCCAACCATGTACACATAGCCATTTGCCACAGCCATACCGGCATTTGCCCGTGCACCTGTTGCCATTGCCGTACCGGTTTGCCATGGTCCGATAGATCCGTCTGCGTTTAGCTTCGTATAGTACACTGTGCTCTGGAAGGTAATACCGTTTTTACCACCAATGACGTATAGATATCCGTTTGCTACGATTCCGCGAGTAGTGTCTCTTCCCGACGGAAGAAGGTTCGGAGATGTCTGCCACGAATTAACTGAGCCGTCAGCATTTAGCTTGGCATAATATGTTGTATTTTGACTGGTTGTTCCGTCATACCCACCAACCGCATAGACATAACCGTTCGCGACAGCCGTAATAGGAGTCGCGCGCGGTGACGGCAACCCGTTTGTTGAAGTCTTCCAAGAGCTTGTCTCTCCGTTGCCGTTAAGGACAATAACCGTGCCACCGTCTGATGCACCTACCGAAAATAAGCCGTTTGCCGCAGAAAAGTCGCCCACAATACTAGTGCTTCCTGAGAGCAATGTCTGACCTTGCACCTGAAGCGAGCCGACGGCCATGATATCTCCTGCCGTTATACTACCGCCCATTGACCCTGCCGATACCCCACCAGCTTCTGTGAGATTTTGACCCTGTAATCCAACCAGGTCTAGTGATCCTCCGATCTGAAGAGTACCTCCCAGACGAGTATAAACAGTTGTTGCGACAGCGCCGCCTGAGCCCCCACCTCCTACTGCATAGAAGTACCCATTAACTACTGCCCGACCAACAGAGTGCGCATCGTATGGAAGGTGATTTGGCGATAGTTGCCATGGGCTTAGGGAGGCATCGGTATTAATACGTGCATGATATACGGTATCAAATGCGCCACTAGATCCATTTCCAGCAACAAAATAAATCGTTCCATTTACTACACCTGCCATAGCGTTACTAGTGGCAACAGGAAGGGATGGGCCGCTACTCCATGTTCCTACGCTACCCGCCGTACCATCAGGCGTAATTTTGGCATAGTATACCGTATCAGCCGGAGCGGTTCCGTCATACCCACCCATAAAGTACATATAGCCATTTGCATAAACTCCAGCGGCAATATTGCGAACAGCCGGTAGAGAGTTAGTGGCTTGCTGCCACACTCCGATAGTTCCGTCTGAGCTGAGTTTCGAAAAATATACCTCAGACTGTGATCCACTTGCTCCACCGCCCCCAAAGCTGTAGAGATAGCCTCCTATCAGCACTGTAGTTGAAGACCCCCTAGCTTGCGGAAGAAGACTTGAGGCAGATTTCCATGTACCGAGCGTTCCATCTGAATTTATACGCGCATAGATTGTTGTGTCGGTCTGCGTTCCACCTACTACACCCCCGACGATATACACATATCCGTTTGCTACTACAGTACTTCCACCCGCTCCATAGCGAGCTGCTGGTAAAGAAGTAGTAGATGCCCATGGACCTAAGTCTCCGTTGCTATTTATTTTTGCATAGTAAACAGTGGAGTGTCCTACGGTGTAGCCAGTTCCACCTCCAATACAATATAGATAGCCGTTAGCCGCTACGGTAGCACACATATAACGTTGAGCGGGCATCGAAGAGGACGCTGTTTGCCACACGCCAGCCGCTCCGCTTGTCGCGCCAAGAATCGTTACATTCCCTGCTCCGGTGCTGTCGACATTAAATAAGCTCGCTGCCGAAGAGCTCTGGATACTGAACATATTAGATGAGTCGGTAGAAGCCTGTAAAAGATTGTTACCGCTCCATGTATTATTTGCTGCCAGCTGACCAAAAGCGGCACTATCCATCCCGTCAAGCAGATCGGCGTTAAGGTTCAAAACTTTAGTCGTACTTGCCACAGTTAATGGCGCTGTACCTGTAGACGCCGTAGAGATAAGCTGTGTGCCGGTTATGGTAGATGAGCTAGATATAGACCCGCCAGCCGTAACATTGCCCTGGATTGAGGCAGAACTAACATTCTGAAGCGCACGCCCTGCAGTGAGCACGGTAGTATGGCCCATATTAAAAACTCCGTTGACATTGAGCGCTGCAAAATGCTGAGTATATCCGTTAGTGTTTGCAGTGTAGGCCGTCCCGGTAGTTGAGCCGTCTACGGGGTTATCCACGTAAGTAGTTGTGGCTCCTGCAGTAGATATGACGCGCACACTGTACTCAATAGTTGTGTAATTAATTGGTGCTCTTACCTGCAGCTCATAAAATCCTGTGGCCGTTTTTACTAAACGAACATATTCGGCTATCGGACCCGACACTGTTCCTGAATCAGGAGTATCCAGCGTACCGGTGCTTCGAATAGCAGAAACGAAATACCTAAGTGGCACCATGCTGGATGTCTGTCCATGATTACCGGCGGCGTTTAGCACGTCGACCTGAAAAGATACACCAGCATACGGGCTTGTTCCGGCAGATATATTAGCGACTGTTTTCCAGTTTACGTCAGTACCGTTGATCCATTTCCAGCGGTAGTCCATATCCATATTTGAAAGCTTGGTTGTTCTTCCGCTAACCACTAAGTTACTCACTGTCGCCGTAGCGCCAACGCTTAAGGATCCGCCGATGGTGCCCATGCCAGTAATGTTGAAGTTACCAGTCTGTGGGCTGGTCGTGTTTTGGATATAACTCGATGAACCAGATGCGGCCGCAAATGCAGAACTATCAAGCCCATCGAGTGTTTCTGCATTGTAGGCATAGGCGCTGGTAGCAAGTTGGTTACGGGGAGTCATAGCGCCTTCAGTCCAGACAGGAGAACTGCTGGTGGCGGTGGCTGGAGTAGCCAGTTCGACTTCAAGGTAGAGAGAGCCTGAGGCAAAGATGTTTGCCGGGAGTGGCGTTACCTGCCCTAGCTTGATGCTAAATAATCCATTGACCAGTGATACGCCCTGTGAGGCTGATACCAAGCGGTCCTCCGACCATTTCAGCGTACCACCGCTTGCTGCGTCATAGAGACGAAGCTTCATGTTGTAGGTGCCGTTTGGTCGGATATTGCCACTAGAATCAGTGAGGCGACCCTGGAAATTCATAAGAGTCGGAACGGTTGTGAGAGCTTCACCGCGGGGAGAGGGAGAAAACATAACCAGAGCAACACTGAGTAAAGCGCCAAACAAAAGCCACATGAAAATATTTGGCTTTTGGTCTACTCTCCAGCTGGAAGTCACTCTGTTCATTTTTGTCTCTTTTTGATGGTTTTTTTGCTTTTGCTTATAACCTTCACACGTGATTTTACAGAATTTTACCACTGGTGACAAGAGTAATCGCAAGGAGTTTCACCACAAGTTTTCCACATTTTTTTTTATAGATTTTCTGATTTTTTATGCACCATATGATATACGTCATAAACACAGGCGTTATTGACATAAAAATCACTATATGCTACAATGAAGTTATGGATATTTCATCCAAGCCGACTGGTAACAGTCAAAAAACTATCACTGCTCTAGATAAGTTCGAACTCTTCTACGAGACAGTACCGGTAAAATCAGCTCCAGGACGCACAAAACGTTCCGGCAGCAACGATTCAAAATAGCCGTTCACCCCTGTTCAAACGAACAGTCGCGATCGCAGGCTCGTTTCGACATACCGAAATGAGTCTTTTTGTTTTCCCCTCTTCACATATTTTTTCCACTAGAATTTTTTATAGCGATATGACAATATATAGACATGTTCTGTATAAATTGTAGTTCTAAAACAAAAGTTATAAACACTAGACCGCACAAAAAAACTCCTAGTACATGGCGTCGACGGGAATGTACCTCCTGCGCGGCGCTCTACACTACGTGGGAAACTGTCAGCGATAAGGAATATGAGTTATCTGTTAAAGACATCGAAGGCCTCAGGAGGTTCAGTTTGCCGGTACTAATGATTTCGATATATTCTGCGCTTGCCCACAGAAATGATGAAAAAGGTGCCGATAACGCCTATTGGCTGGCGCAGACTGTTTCAGAAATACTCTCCCAGGAATCAAACCGTACGATAACGCCCCTACAGATAGCTGTCGTAACGTATGATGTGCTACATCGGTTCGATGCGGTCGCAGCCCTCACCTACGGAACTCGACATCGAGTACTCAAAGTGGGGCGAGCAAACTCACCACGCAGAGGCAGGCCCCGCACTAGACGCGAGACATAAAATTCGACTTATTTTGTTGTAGTACCGTCGTGCTGGACAACTGCTTTATCGGTAACATCGAAGGTGTCAAGGTATTTGCCGAGAAAGAGCCGAGTCTGGGCGGTAAGTGCCGCAAATGAACCGTATACAATGCTCACTACTGGCATCAGAACCCACTGTACCACCATAAAAATATTACGATGCCGTTTATATCGCTCAGGACGGGGTGGCAACATCCGGAGTGCTAGAAACACGCTGACGAACAGTCCGACCATGGCAAACCGCTGTAAACCACTCGCTATCGTTGGCAGTTCATGGGCTACGAGGCTGCGGTTGGACTCGGGGTTGATAAAAAGTGGCCCCCAAGCACCCAGTAAAAGAATAAATGACGCAGACGCCCACGAGACATGCCCCTCGAGAAGCCGGAAAAACTTAGTAATACCGTCCCACAGAGGCACAGTCCGTTTTTTTGTAAATACCCGCTCTGCCACATACGGTACATCCGATGCACCGTATGCCCATCGTCGCAGTTGAATGAACTGTGCTTTGAGCGTTTTACGATAGGTTTCAGAGAGCACCGCGTCCTGATAAATCGGTAAATAGATAGGCACAACACTGTAGTGACCGTCATATTTGAAGTAACTTCGCCAGAACTGGTGACCGTCTTCGACAATCGTTCTGGTACTCCAAAAATCCATGTCGATAAGCGCGGCCATACTCTGGGAATGAGCCGCGAAGTTGCGAAGCATGTGGGGGCGAAGTGAGTTAAGCAAACTCCAGAACGAGTTTCCTGTTGCAAGCACCCGCATCGGTGCCGGAGCATCCCAAATATTGTTCAAAAAGAGTGCGAGCGGCTGAAATGCTACATAACGAGGCTCGGGATGAGCTAAAAATTCGTATGTAACATAAGAAAAATAGCTTTTATGAGGCCGATTATCGCTATCGAGCGTCGTCACGATGACATGTTCAGGGTTGATACCAAGCGCTCCCAGCTTAGGGACCAGTCCTTTGCCCGCATACGTTATGTTTCCGCCCTTACCTACAACTTCATTTGGTAAATCCGCCGGGTGTTTGAATACATAAAAACGATAGAACCTGTCTTTGTATTCGCGCTGCAGTGCTTTTACTGTTTGCTCGGTGTTCTCCCCGCCACGAGCTTCGTAGGCGATGCTCATTATGATACGTTTTGGGTCGTAGTCACCCTCGAGTACGGCCTGGATAGTTGGTTCCAATACGTCTCGTGACTCGTTATAGGTTGCGATGATGACTGCATTATAGATGTCAGAAGGCATTACCGGGTTGACGCTACCTGCTAGTCGCTCGAGGTTATGTACATGAACCTTATGCTGCCACGAACCGGCATAGCGTTTTCCGACGAGCGCTGATGCCGGATCCTCCATGTCTGCAAGTCGCCCCTTCCAGTCTAGCCGCTCAGCACGCTTTAACGTCCCGTAGCCCTGTACTGTCCGAAAGGTCATCCCAAGAGTCTTTACAAACCAGACAATAATAAACACGATAACAAAGATAGCACCGTATATCGGGTTGATAAAACTGAGCAGCACCGGGAGCGCAATCGTTCCATAACTGATAAATGCAGGCAGCATCTCAAAAAATCGGTAGAATCGTGTACGTTTCCCAAGAGGAATTTCGATGTCTGTCATTATGAGAGGTCCGCGATTCTGAAAATAGCGTATGTGGTCAGAAGCGTTATTAGCATAATAACGACCGTGAACCACTGAAATGATGTCGCAAACTTGTCGCCCTTCTTTTTGTATATTTGTACG
The DNA here is from genome assembly GCA_964581535.1 of uncultured Candidatus Saccharibacteria bacterium. GTDB lineage: Bacteria > Patescibacteriota > Saccharimonadia > Saccharimonadales > Saccharimonadaceae > CAZOOW01. The sequence continues at coordinate 332,447 of CAZOOW010000001.1, read as the reverse complement.
CCGACAAAGCCGTGAAGAATATACACCACCGCACCGAACAGCATGAAACTGAGCTGATAAAACCAAGGTTCAGTGTAAAAATTTGTGACGCCAAACGAGGTATAGCGAACAGGCACTTGAAGTTCGCTGCTCCGGATAGAAATGATGCCTAAAATAAATAAACTGAGCAAAAGCAGCCCGCCGATGATAAACGGCGTCATATAAGCTCTGTCTTTTACGGTAGTTCTAACTGTTGTTCTCATATGTACTAGTATACCTGAAGGATAGTTCAAATCCGCGATGCATATACGACAGATGGTGCGTAATAAAAAATACGTCCATTTCTTGGCGCGCCCGACCGGATTCGAACCGGCGATCTCCTCCGTGACAGGGAGGCGTGATAGGCCAGCTTCACTACGGGCGCCCAAGAAATGGACCTATTTATTTTTTTATAGCGTCTATTTCAACCTCGTAAGTCTAGCAAATTTTTTTCTCTGACGCAACAGGGGTTGTGGTAGTATAATAGCCGGGACATTCGCCACCTTAGCTCAGTTGGTAGAGCGACGCATTCGTAACGCGTAGGTCGCCGGTTCAATCCCGGCAGGTGGCTCCATTTCGAAACCCTAAACGTCTTGCTGCGGCTTGACGTTTATATATTCTTTAACCTTTTTGTCTTTTTGTACTTTCTCGAAACGCTTGTTTAGTTCGCTCAAATTTACTTTTATCTGTGCATAGTGGATATTCATCTCAGATTTCTTAATCAGCTTGATAATGTAGTACCCGTCCGTGCCTTCAATCGGCTGCGAAACCTGCCCTTCTGCCATACGCTTTGCGGCGACGATGAGACCATTTACATCGAGGTTGTCCGCAGGCAGCACGCCCACATCTCCACCATTTGGTTTAGTGGCCATGTCATCTGACTCAGCCCGTGCTAGCGTTGCAAAATCTTCAGTCTGAGCACGTGATGCTAATGTCAGGGCGCGCTGTTTAGCAGTTTTATCTATAGCAAAGTCTACTTTTCGAGCGAGCAACTCAGCACGGACGACTGCCCGGTAGTCATCAAGTGACCAGTCATAGTAGTTTCTAAGGACTGTCTTTTCGAAGGCCTCTAGGCTAATCGACTTCGTGTTCACGGTATTCGTAATATAGTCATCAACCTCTGTTTGACTCACTTTGGTATTATTTGCCCGCGCTAGCTTACGCACATAGGCATCCTTCACGGCGCTATCAAGCTCTTTTCGTTTGTAGTATTCTGACTGACGTTTGCCGTCGGTGCTTTTCAGGTTAATCTGATCTTGCTGTAGCAGAAGTGTCACGTCACCACGGTATTTTCTTAGGTAATCGCTATAACGAACACTTTCTCCGTCAACTTTTGCTACTGGAACTGGGAATAACTGAGTAAGTCGATACATAAATTTTGTGTTCAACTGTGTTTGATACAACAAAAACCAAAACAACAGGCTCAGTGCGAGTACCATCGCCGCTACGATGATTATGCTGTTTATCACTAGCTTGTGCTTCACGTACTGGACAGGGTATTTGAACTTCCGCCCACCAGCGAGTATTTGCTCGCGGTGCTCGGCGACAGTGTCATTTGTAATACGCGAAGGTTTGACGACCTCCTCGTCTTTTTTACGCCGTAACTTATTCGTCAATCTCTTCATTGTTCTTCCCGCCCTGCGCAGCTGATGCTACATCTTGTAATTTATTATAGACTACACTCGGATGATGTATTAGATCCAATATGAGATCTCCTACATATGTCTGGATAACTATGGTTCCAAAACCGAAAATCTCAGCCGTAAAACCTGGTATATTATAGCTAATATTTTGAATCTTCGATATGTTCAGGTCAATGACACTCGTGCCAAAGATGCTTTTTTGTGTTACCTGCCTCAGACGTTCAGTAGTAAGAATGAAAACAGTAAAATACCATCCTATCCAGTGGTAGAAGAACAGTAATAGCCCGAGAACAAAACCACCAAGTGCAACGCCTAGCCACACGAGATCGCCTGGCCAGATAAGAGCCGGTATACACGCTATGGCAAATGGAATCAAAAGGCTATAAAACCCCTTCCTCATCGCAATGATATGTCTCCGAAATACTAAAACGACCTCTTCGCCCTCCCGCTGGCCGCTGAAGTTTTTGTCCATATTATCCATTTTACTAAAAATACCGCACAAGCGGTATGGTTAGTGGTACCCCGGACTGGAATCGAACCAATATCTGCTCCTTAGGACGGAGTTATTCTATCCGTTGAACTACCGAGGCGCATATTAAGTATTATCTCACAGATAAAGCGCCCTCCTATGAAAGCGCTCTATCATACCATATAAGCTACTTTTTTTTGTTCGGCGCACGGCCATGCACGGTTTTCATATGCGGCTGGTCATACTCATGCAGTTCGTGTTCTTGGAACCAGAGAGGAATTTCCTGCTGTGCTTCGCTGAGATCGGCAGATGCATGAATGATATTTGGCAACGTCATGTCATTGGCGACGGCGTATGCCCGAGAAATATGCGTATAATCGCCTCGGATAGTGCCGGGAGCTGAGTCTTTTGGGTCAGTCGCCCCGACCATTTTCCGCACATGTTCCACTGCATCAATACCCTCGAGAACAATAGCGACTACTGGTGATTCCGTCATAGCGGCAAGGGTTACGTTAAAAATGTCTTCACCTCGCCTAGTAATGAGTTTACCGATACCTTCGTAGTGCTTACGGAAATGATCTTCGCCTGGTGACACCATTTTCATCCCAACGATGTGCAAACCGGCTCGTTCAAAACGGGTGATGATTTCCCCCATGATTGCACGTTGTACAGCGTCAGGTTTGAACACAATAAGAGTTCGTTCCACGTTTTTCTCCTTTCAAGAACTATTGTATCTATTGTAACACTAGGATAACGGCAAGAACGAGTGCAAGAGCAATACGATACCACCCAAATACTGAGAGCGGATGTTTTTGCAAGTAGTTCATCAAAAAACCTACGGCCAATAGACCGCTAATCAGCGCGGCTAGGTTTCCCCACATTAGGGGAGCTAAATTGTCGATTAGATATGCTCTATCTCCCTGTTTTACCAACAGTTTTGCGATGACACCAAACATGATAGGGATCGAGACGAGGAAACTAAACTCGGCAGCATCGGCGGCCTTCATTCCACTGAGTCGTCCGGCGATGATGGTGCTACCTGAGCGCGATGTTCCGGGTATAAGGGCGAGTATCTGTACCAGTCCTATACCGAGTGCTCTTTTCGCCGGTAGCTTTTCAAGCGATACAAAGCTTAGGTGCGGAAGCTTATCGACAACTATCAGAAAAATACCAACAACCACTAGCATTACTACAACAGTCCAGACATTACCGAAAAACGCATTGCCTTCGATAAAATCTGCCAAAAAGAACCCTGCTAGCCCTGCCGGTAGCATGGCTATGACGATATTTAGTGCCAGTCGAATGTCTTTTCCAACAAATATGTCTTTTATGATTTGAGCAATTCGCTGACGAAAATAGATGATGAGCGCCAAAACAGTCCCGAGGTTTATCCATTCCAAAAAAAGATGGTTGCTCGCACCATTCATAAAATATTGAGCGATCACTAAATGCCCTGAACTGGATATCGGAATAAATTCAGTTAATCCCTGGATTATACCCAAGAAAATCGCTTCAAAGATGCTCATGATTTCTATTGTACCCTACCAATTGAATCAGCTAATACATTTTTGTCATGTCGCAAAATATTACCGTAAGCGGTATGATGGAGGTATGTACCTAAGTGACTTAATCATGGACTATATCGAGTATCTCGAAGTTGAACGTGGACGGAGCCAAAAAACCGCCGAGAACTACCATCTTTACCTCGACCGGCTTGTCGAGTTCGCTGGAGATATTGAAGTAGCCAAAATAACCAGCGAGCTAGTGCGCAAATGGCGACTATGGCTAAACCGCTACGAAAACGAGCAAGGCACTCCCCTCACCTTGCTTACACAGAGCTATCATCTTATTGCCTTGCGGAACTTCCTCGGCTACTGCAGCCGACGCGACATAAAAACACTTACCCCGGAAAAAATAGAACTGCCTAAAACATCTCGAAAACAAGTTACTTTTTTGTCTTCTGAGGAAGTCGAGCGACTGCTAGAGACGATAGACACGAATACGCCTCAAGGTCTGCGGGATAAAGCCCTTGTCGAGCTTCTTTATAGCTCGGGACTGCGTGTCAGTGAGCTGTGCAACCTCGACCGCGATCATATTAACCTAAAACGAGGCGAATTTATGGTTCGCGGAAAAGGCCAAAAAGACCGCCCGGTTTTTATCAGCCCAGAAGCAACCGAATGGCTGGCGCATTATTTAGACAAACGAACCGATAGTGCTAAACCACTTTTTATCCGCTACAGTGGAGCGAAGTCAGGTGAGGGCGAAAGCTTCCGGCTTACCCCCCGCTCTGTTCAGCGTGCAGTCGAGCAGTACGCAAAACTTGCCGGCATCACTAAACACGTTTCACCCCATACACTGCGCCATAGCTTTGCGACGGATCTTCTGATGAATGGCGCAGACCTTCGTAGCGTTCAGTCAATGCTCGGCCACAGTAATATCCAGACAACACAGGTTTATACCCATGTCACAGACCAGCACCTACGAGAAATACATCAGAAATTTCATCGGAAAAATGTCGAGTAGTCGTTAATTTCCAGTAAGGTAGCTAGCCCCGCCGACTTTAGTGTCGCTGCCACAAGAGTTAGAGTTTGTTTCGCCGTCATAGGCGTGACTGTAAGTGGTCGAGAGAATCGACACTCGAAAATCCTTACATATCCCGCCCCCTGCATCAACCGCTGCACTCAGACCCCGTGCCGGAAGTCCGTACTGTACTGCCGCTTGGACGCGACGAAATGCAGTTCCTGCATAGCCGGTAGCATCGATGAGCGGTTGGACATTGGCAAATTTGGTCGGGATCAAACCAGCTACATCCGTATACGGCGTGATGGTGTACTTTGTTGCGCCAGGATTATACAGTGTTTGCAGCATGAGGTAGCGCGGACCTTGCTGGCCTGAATCTGTATTGAATTTAAGAATGGTCGAACATATGCCAGTCGTGACGTCACAATCAACGTAGTTACGCTTCGGGGGGTCACTCACATCAATGCTCGTAACGCCCGAATTATCTGGAATGACAGTCAACGACTTCATTGTCATTCCTGCACCGAGTGTTGGGTTGTTAGGAATAGCATTTCCACCCGAAGGCGTTTCAATAACAGTTAATCGCAGCGCCGTTGGAACTGGTTTGTCGTCATAGTTCCAGTCTGCCAGTCGTGCGTTACCTTCTTTTCTCGGATAGCCAGGCACTCCAGGGATCACAGCAGACTGAGTAATTCCCGCACTTGGATCCATTTGCCACGAAAGCTTTACTGATGCCAGATGTTCAAGTGTATTTAGTTGATACATAGCGCTGTCGACGTCAGTTCCATACCGGAGTGTTCCGGTGATGTTCGGGGTGTCTCGAGTGATAATCACACAGCTGTAGCCTTGTTGTTGACTGGTACTACCGACTAACGTTCCTGAACCGGGCTGTGATTGCGGGATACCAATGGGTACAAATGTTGCTGTAGCATTAAACCCAGGACAAGTACTGTTGTATAGCCTTTCATAGCAATCGCCTGCGCCACCGCTAGACGCGCAGTACATCATTGCCCGTTTTGCATCTTCGATACCGGCTTGGGCAGAGTTGTATGCGCTTTTAGAAAGGTCGTCCGACAAAGTCTGCTGGGCTTCATCTACCATGATCTTCGCAAAGCCAACCGCTACGGTTGAAAGAATGATTGCAAACAACACCACCGTGTAGAAGGATATTAGTCCCGACTGGCGTTTCAGACTTTTATCAACCTGCATATGGTTTTTATTATAGCTCATACGTACCGTCCTATAAGTCTTACTCCACTACCGCGTTATTTGGCAGATAAATGATTGTTTCAAAAATGCTGAACGCACAGAAGTTATTCAAAAGACCCGGGGAGCATTCAAAGCTCCCCAACCGCCAACGGTTATTGAGCGTATCGTATTTCTCAGGTGTGGACTGAAGATTATTCGGCGAATTCAACCCAGCATAGGTTCCTAAAACGATTTTTAATTTTACTAGCCCATACGTAGCGTTGTTATAGATAGCGAATTCATTAACGCGTACATTGTCACCAACGAGAGGGATGACAGATTTCCGGTCGATACCCGCCTGGTAGTATGTTGTTGGTGTCGGACAAGTGCCTTGTTGAAGCCGAGCGAAACTGATAGGTCGCTTTGTATCATTATAACGATACATTTTCTTTGCTTTATACGTATCGTTGAACACCCCGTCATGGTCATAGCTGTAAGACCAGATATAAACCGTCTGACCGAGACGCATACATCGTGACACAAGCGTGTCCTGAAGAGATGCCTCCGTAGACTGACCGCTCAGCTCAAAATTCGCGCTTGTGCTGTTAGAGACCCTTGCGATGTCGTCTGTCAATGTACGGGACGCTTGGTTTATCTGTTTAACCGTAAGACCCCGAGTGTACATCCCTAACGTTTGCACAAACAAAGCCGTCGCAAGCATGAGTAGCACTCCAAAAAACGTCATCGCAAGCATCAGCTCAATAAGAGTGAACCCGTTACTGCTACGGTTATATGTCATAAAGCCTCACGACTGTTTTTGTTTGCCGCTGAATATTTGAACCATCACCATAAATCGGCGGCGTACATGCTTTGATGTAAAAATCCATTACTGTTTGTCCGTTTTCTTTCGTTGAGTAGCCTTCTACCCAGATACCCTTCCCTAGTGTGGGTTTCGTCACGCCGTCTGGACGACTAATAGGCACAGCATCTCCTATATTGGCGGGATATATTTGCAAATTATTTGCTGCGTCCAAATCCAGCCAGAACCGTTTATTTGCAGCCTCAGTGGGGCTTGAACAGCCATCATCACGCGCCGTAGTATCGACAGTGGTAGCAATAATAACTCTCTCACGGATCTTTCCCCATAGGAGAGCATCCGTAGGGTTTCCGAAGAACACTGCTTTAGTATACGCAGCATGGACAGCACGGAGTTGAGCTGCCTGGCCACTTATCATTGCCTGAGTCGTTGTACGGTCGAGCGATGTATAGCCCGAGTTCATGCTCTTTGTCATGATGCCATAGATCGTCGTCATTATAATCCCTAAGATAGCAAGCGCTAGCAGTACCTCGATAATAGTGTCACCCCGCTCCAGCTTAGTATTATTAGTTAGCACAGCTTAATCCTCCCGTATAGACATCTTCCAGATGTGAATCACCCTGTCGCCCCTCTACACCAGAAATATCAGTGATAGCAATTCCCTGCGCGCCGTCCGATCCATGAATCAAAATCGCATCTCGACGGTTTGCTGCGTTACTGTCGCTGTACTTTAGGCAAATGATTGCTGGCGTATTTCGACGTTGGGAAGGTATTGAGTTCTCATTTGATACAAGTATGGGCAGAATGTTAAAGTTCGTTCCCCGAGAATACAGCACATCGACTGAATCAGTTAATGGGTTTTTTATAAACGTGATTGCGTCAAATGACCTATTGGCTGCAGCTTCTTCAGAGTTTTTCATTCCTATTTTTGCATCTGAAATCTTCGTTTTCCATTCTAAATCATATGTTGTAATTGCCCTGTCTTGAGTATTGGCGTCGCCGGCCGACTTCTGAACATCCCATACGACGGGGTTAGCATTTTTTAATGCTTCAGTAGGCAGATTGCCAGGCGCTGCGGCTGCGAAGGCTAAAATCGGATAGGTTTTTATCTGGTCACCATCGGCATTTTGAACTATTCTGAGTTGAAGGCCAATCAGTAAGCACGTCTGAGAGGCTCCTACTCTTTTCACCCCTGATTGAACTGTAATATCTGTACCAAGACCCGAACTGCACGTAACCGACTCACCGGGGCGCAGCGGGCGTGGAATGTCGTTTGTCAGGACCGTCGTGTACTGTTTTTGAATAAACGATACAAGGCTATTTCTTGAATCGTCGTTTCGGACGTTTTTTATCGTCCCATTCGTCGCACCGTAGGCCATCATGAACAGCAATCCACTGATTGCAAGAAATAGCACAACCTCGATGATAGTAAAGCCCCTTTGCCTACCCATATCTGTTATGAGTATAGCACAAGCACTATCTGTTATAGCTATGGAATGAAGAAGAAACCTTTATAAGCAGAAATGAGCTTTTCGCCCCATAAAAACACGATATATGTCGCCACGATCAGAAATGGACCAAACGGTATGTGTTGTGTGCGTTTTACTTTTCCTAGTGCCATGCCAGGCAGCAGATATGCTGTTCCCAGCAAATTTGAAAGCAGTAGCACCGCTAGCGCGCCTTGCCAACCGACGAGCAGGCCGATGATAACGCCGAGTTTAACATCCCCTAGCCCTATCCATCTCCCCTTCGAAATAAGATACAGCGACCCATACACACCCGTAACAGGAATCATGGCTAGCAGCGCCTCCTGAGCGCCAGAGATAATATCTGCATTCTGCAGCCACATCCGGAGAACGAATATTCCGACAGACACAACGAGCAGTAGCAGCATGATTTTATCCGGTAAAAGGTAGTGTCGTAGATCATATATAAACAAAATCGCGAAGCACACTAGTGCCACAAGCCATAACATAAACATCACAGTTTCAAGTAAACTGCTGAACCCGAACGGCCACGCGATATAAGAACCGACGAACGCCAGGCCTAGACCCACCTCGAGCAGCAACGCACTATAGCCGATATGTGCCTTACAATACCTACATCGACCCTTCAGCCAGAGCCAGCTGACCACCGGCAACAGGTCTTTCGCCGCGAGAGTATGTTGGCAGTGTTCGCACTCTGAGCGTTCTTTGACGAAGTTGCGTTTATTATATAGTCTCCAAGCGACCGCACCGGCAAAACTACCAAAAACAGCACCAAGAATAAAGAGATAGGCGATAATCAACAAGGCATCCATTTCTATCATTCTAGCAATCTAAGCGTAATAAATATACCGCCTACGAAAAACGTAAGCGGTTTATTGCTCATAGCGGTGTGCTCTATTGATTGTCCATGCAAACAAAGCCAGCCTCAAGCTTCATTTGAATAACATATTTCGTAGCTCCACCAGAATCAGCTGAGTTGGGAGTATCACCAACACATTTTCTATTCAATGCGTATTTCCAATCTCCATGCTCCAAAAGTGGGTCTCCAACATCCCTCGCACGATATGGTTCGCCCTGCGAAGGATCTGTCCAGCTAGAGGTAACGTACTTTTGAACGAAACAATCAGCGCTTTTTGAAGCGGGGCCTGAGCAAGTACCTTCACTGTTCGTCGGAAGAGCACCTTGATTATTTGATTGATATTGGGCTATCATTGCTACAAAATGGGCAACGCTTGAACGTCTTTGTGTGTCCCTTTGACTTCTCTGTAGTGCTGGTAGTGCCAAAAATACCATCAGGAAGATAAGTCCTGCAATGGCTAGGACTAGTACTACCTCGATGATAGTGAATCCCTTCGTTTGTTTGTTCATAGTCGTTCGTTGTTTCCTTTCCACCCACCCTATGGGCTAGAACGTTATGTTACCTAGACTACGGGAGTCTATATGCTTATGATTATAGCTGTACACATTACATATAAAAAGGGCTAGACATTCGCCCAGCCCTTATGTGTTAATTAGGATTTATCTTCTAGTTGTCGCCTTCGTTTTCATCTTTGCAGACATAACCAGCGCCCTCAAGCTTCATAATGAAGGCGAATTTCCTCTGAGGAAGTGGGTTTGCAGTAGATTGGACTAAAGTTTCACCCGAACAACTTGCCCCTTGGTAATATGCCCAACGGCCAACCTGCGAAGGCGTAGCACTGTTGAATCCGGCTTGTGGATAGGGATCTCCTGTCGATGGGTCCTTCCAATCCGTTAGATAGCTAGAGACAAAATTTCCTACTTGTGCAGTTTGAGGAGTTTTTCCTCCATTGCTCGTTTGGAACTGAGCAACCTGAGAAGCAAACATCGCCGCATCACTCCGCCTTTGTGCGTCCCTTTGACTTCTCTGTAGTGCTGGTAGTGCCAAAAATACCATCAGGAAGATAAGTCCTGCAATGGCTAGGACTAGTACTACCTCGATGATAGTGAATCCCTTCGTTTGTTTGTTCATAGTCGTTCGTTGTTTCCTTTCCACCCACCCTATGGGCTAGAACGTTATGTTACCTAGACTACGGGAGTCTATATGCTTATGATTATAGCGTCTTCCCCCGCTCTGACAAGTGCTTTCTTATAAATTCGTCTGGCCGACTAGGCCGTAAATAGGCATCAGGATAGCCCCAACCATGCCGCCGGCCACGACAGCCAGAACCACCATCAACACCGGCTCGATGGCAGTTGAGATGGTTTTTATAGCGTTATCGACTTCGTTTTCATAAAAAGTAGCTGCTTTGCCAAGCATCGCGTCAACCCCACCTGACTGCTCGCCAATACCAATCATCTGAGGAATAAGTGGAAGAATATAGTCCTCGGTCTTAAGTGATTTCGATAGAGGTTTACCTACCTTCACCTTCTCGGCAGCCCGAAGTATAGACTCCTCTACGAGAACATTACCAGATGAGCGTCCGGAGATACGAAGCATATCGAGCATCGGAACACCGCTAATGAGCAGCGTCTCCGCAGTTCGAGCAAACCTGGCCATATACAATTTTTTGAACAGATCACCAAAAAGTGGTAGGTTCGGCTTTAGCCTATCCGCCTGGCGTTTCCCTGCTGGCGTTTTTAGATAACGACGAAGATAAAATATCCCGACGGCCAGCGCAATCAACACCAACCACCAGAAATTAATAACGAAATGACCTGTCATAACCATAATCTTGGTCAAAAAAGGTAGTTCTTTGTGAAGACTCTTATACAAATTTTCGACCTGAGGGACCACGGTCGTGAGCATAAACACGATAACGCCTGCAATCACAAACAGGACTATCGCCGGATATACCATTGCACCGCGCACCTTACTCATCATTTCGGCATCTTTTTCCTGCTGGTTCGCAATCCTCTCTAATGCCTTGTCGAGTGTTCCGGAAACTTCACCGGCGGCGATGAGCGCTATATACAGTTCACTAAATATGTCATGCTTTGCAAATGCATCAGCTAACGTGCTTCCACCTTCGACGCTTGTGATTATGCTCTGAACTATAGCTTGTAGTTTCTTGTTAGGCGTTTGCTCCTGAACGGTATGAAGGCTCTGGGCGAGCGGCAAACCGGCGTTGATAAGCGTGGCCAGCTGGCGTGAAAAGACAACTTTGTCTTTGGTTGAGATCCGACCAGTTAATTTGTCAAGAAAGCTTTTACTCTCACCTTCAGGGCTTATTTCAAGCGGTATAAGGTCGCGGGCCATCAACAGTTTGCTAGCATTCGCTTCAGACTCGGCCTGCAAGGTCGATTTGACGATCTTGTTCGTCGCCATGTCGCGGGCTTTGTAGGAAAATGTCAGCATAAGGTTTCCCTACCCCCTCATCATCCTGTCGAATTCGGTCAGATCGACTGCGAAGTTACGCGCTTCTTCATAGGTAACACTTCCGGCCTGGACAAGTCCAACAAGCGTTTTGTCCATCGACTGCATTCCCTGGTCGGCACCAGTCTGGATAACAGCGTCGAGCTGGTGGCTTTTACCCTCACGAATGATGTTTCGTACGGCTGGAGTAGCTACAAGGATTTCCGCAGCAACTGCCCGACCGCCACCAATCATCGGCACCAAACGCTGCGAGCAAATCGCCATCAGAATGTTTGCGAGCTGGGCCCGAACCTGTGGTTGTTGGTGCGGTGGAAAAACGTCAATCATACGATCGATAGACTGTGCTGCAGAGTTCGTATGTAGCGTCGCGAAGACCAAGTGACCGGTTTCAGCGATAGTGATAGCTGCTGAAATCGTCTCGAGGTCTCGCATCTCACCGATAAGTACTACGTCAGGATCCTGACGTAGTGAGCTACGAAGTGCTGCCGAGAAACTGTATGTGTCATAGTGTACCTCTCGTTGAACAAGCACTGACTTTTTGCTCTTGTGAGTGAACTCGATAGGATTCTCAATAGTGATAATATGATGAGCTTTCTCGGTGTTTATTTTGTCGATAATTGCTGCTAACGTAGTTGATTTACCTGAGCCAGTCGGACCAGTGACGAGCACTAGCCCTCGAGGGTAGTTTGCAAAATTGTTGACGACAGATGGCATTCCGAGTTGTTCAATCGTCAAGATATTGTTCGGAATAAGTCGGAGCGCAGCTGCCAAATTGCCCCGTTCATGAAACGCATTTACTCGGAAACGGCCTAGGTCACCAAATGCAAAACTAAAGTCAAATTCTTTATCTTTCATAAGAATCTGTTGCTGGTCTTCATCGAGAATGGCGAATACCAATTTTTCGATCGTTTCTTCAGTCAGTGGCTGAAAACCACCGATAGGGGTGAGTGAGCCATCGATTCGCAACATTGGCGGCAAACCGACCTGCAAATGGAGATCAGAAGCACGCTTTCGGATAACATCTTCTAGTAACGTTTCGATTCGTAGTTCAGGTGCTTGTTCCATTGTATTTCCCCATTCCTTTTATGCCATATTTGCTGCTACGCGATTAACTTCTTCAAGCGTCGTCAGCCCTTGCAGCGCTTTGAGATACCCATCCTGACGCATCGGGATCATTCCCTCCGCGATAGCTTGTCGTTGAATTTCGGCGCTGGTTGCATGTTTTATGATGAGATTCTGAATATTCTCACTAATATCCATAACTTCATACAACCCCAGACGTCCTTTGTACCCACCAGGCGTTTGCGGAGTATCTTCGCCCTTAACTAAAGTATAAGCGTTTTGGGTCGCAAGCGGTAGGTCTTTGTAGCCTAAATCTTCCGAATATTGCGCTACTTGTTCTTTCGTCGTCGGCAAAAGACCACCAAGCGTTTCTTTTATACTCTTGGTTTCAAGTTCCGTCGATGTCACTTGGGTATGTTTATTAGAGACTCTTCGCACAAGTCGCTGCCCAATGACGGTGTTCACCGTACTAGCAATCAAAAACGGCTCAATCCCCATATCGAGAAGCCGTGGCAAAACCCCGGCTGCGGAGTTGGTATGGAGCGTGCTAAAAACCAGGTGGCCAGTCAGCGCTGCCTGCACAGCGAGATTTGCTGTTTCACCATCGCGGATCTCACCGACCATAACGACATTCGGGTCTTGACGGAGTATCGAGCGAAGACCAGATGCGAATGTTAGTCCGACTTCCGGGTTTACTTGTATCTGGTTGACACCTTTCATTTTATATTCAACCGGATCCTCGAGTGTGACGATATTTATCGACTCATCAAATATCTCCTGAACTAGCGCATACAAACTTGTTGATTTACCTGAACCAGTCGGTCCGGATGTGAGCACCATGCCATTCGGCTTTTTTATCCCTCGCCGGATAGTTCTGAGTGCCCTACCCGCGTAGCCCATTTCCTCCAACTTGAAACTACTGTCTGATTTGTCCAGAAGACGGATAACTACTTGCTCACCCCAGATAACTGGGCTAATGGCGATACGGAGGTCTATGTCTTTTCCAGCAGTATGCACAGCAAACTGGCCATCCTGAGGGATGCGATGTTCGTCGATTTTTAGGTTGGACAGAATTTTTATTCGGGAAATCAGTGCAGGTTCAATGTTTTTTGGCAGTTGCATAATTTCACGAAGCACTCCGTCAATCCGACAGCGAATTTTAAATTCTTTTTCGCTCGGCTCCATGTGAATATCACTGGCTCGCGAGCGAGCCGCGAACTCTAAAATCGTGTTCAGCGCCCGAGAAATCGGTGAGTCCTGCTTTATAACCGGAGCTGTGCTCTCTATGAGATCGTTTTCTTTTCTTTCATCCATTTCAGCCGAGCTAATAGCGTCACTGACCCCTTCAACCAGGTCTGCACTATACTGGTCGAGTACATGCTGGATTCCCTGCTCTGAAGCCAAGTACACTTTCAGTGCCCTCTGAATTTTATTCGTCAGAAAGTCAACCGCCTGAACGTTATTCGCATCCAGCATCGCCACCGCTAGCTTCGTTTGAGAACCCTGACCGCGTAGTTCCCCGAGCGGCACTGCCATATACCTTTCTGCGATGTCTTTTGAAAGCAGTTTCAAAACATCGGGCGTAATAGTCGCCTCAGTCAAATTAACGTATGGCACCCCACTTACCGATGCGGTGCTTTTCGTCAAATCTTCATCGGTCAGTGCTTTGCTCTGTACCAGCTCAGCAATCAGCGGCACGCCTTTTTTCTTTGCCACTTCCTTATGCTCGTCCAACTTTTCCTTTGTGAGCACACCGCTGCTAATAAACAGTTGCTCTAGCTTCGTTTGGAGCTCATCAGTCAGAGTAGCCATATATAGCCTTACTGCCCTATCGGGTTTTTGTCATTCGGCTGAATCGTTATCTGCACCGATGGATTAATTGCATCCGAGTTAAATACCTCTTTATCGATTTCGGTATATGATGTTTTTATTTCCCTGGCAGAATCTTCTTGGACTGGTTTTAACTGGCTGTCACCGAGAAGAGCCTTTCCTACGAAAAATCCTATAAGTGCAGTTAGGCCAACAATGAGGACGAGGATACTGATTTTACTCTTGTTCATAGCGGTGCCTTTACTGTTTCTTTGTAGAGCTCTATCAAATCACGACTCAGATAGTATGTTTCGCCGTTAATTCGTGTCGATAATTGACCATCTTGTGCGGCTTGGATGCGGAGTTGTGTAATCTTCATAGGTCGAATAGATCGTTCGAGGTTCAAAAGCAGCTGTTTTGTATTTGGTATTCCTCCGGTAGCGCTGACTGTAAATGGCAGGGCTTGCGGGGCCGGAGTTGACCCAGTGCCAGAAGCTGGTGTTCCGGCCATTGCAGTTGGGTCAGCCGCTGCCACTTCACCGCTTGTACCTGCAGTAAGTGCATCAATATTGATGCTGGCCGGAGTCACGATATGAGTTAACAAAGAGTTCGAAAGTGTAGCTGAATCACCGGTTGTTGGTAAAGCATCAAACACGACCTCGAGGCTTGTTTCATCAGGCCGAGACTTTGCAGAAAGAAGATCGCTGTTCGCAAGTAGTTTCTGGAGCTCACTAGAAAGCTGTTTCATGTTGGTGACGTTGTTTTTCAGTGTTTTAGCAGTTTCGTTACGATGAGAAATTATTTTTTGGTTAAACAAAAGCTGTCTGCCGAGAAATATCGCCGCTATAGCACAAATAACGACAATTACCGATGCGCCTGCGACCCACAAAAATACATTTTTCTCAGCTCTTTCAACGAGTTGACGTTTACCGAGCTTGTTAACACCACCGCTCATGACCGGTTTTTTTTCTGCATTAGCCATTATTGACTATCTCCTTCCGCTCCAAATATAGGTGCGTCCTGTTTCGCCTGCGTCGTGTCCTTCTTCGGGACATCTATCGTGAAGTTCTGGGTAGTGCGAGCGAAGGTATTCGAGTCAATTGTTGCCGTAATTTTAAACGCAACTGCAGGAGCATTGTCTTTATCTTTGCCTAAGTTTTGCGATACGACCGTAACATTGCTAAAGAGCGGTACTTTTGTACTCTCGTTGCTACCTTTTGGCGTGTAATTGAGTGAGGCGTTCTTTAGTGTGTCACGAAACGTTTCAAGACCAGTAAATGTTTTTGTTGTACCATCCAGTTCCAACAGCCCCTGGCTTTCGTCGCTGAGATTGACTGAGCTCAGTAGTACAGTATTTGGTTCAGAAGGGTTTAGCTTTGAAAGTACATCAAATAGCCGTGAGTACACTTTTTTATCACCATGAAGCTGACTAATATTTGCCAGCTGGTTCTGCAATGTCAGGTAATTTTCTGCATAGGGTATGCTTTTCAGCTCAGCAAAGTTCTTCTTGACGGCATCAGCCCCCGCACTTTTTTGAAGTGTTTGTACGCCGTAGACCCACATCGCGAGAACAACTACCAAACCGGCTGCTGCTAGTGCCGAGAGAATAGCGATAGCAATCACTCTCGTTTCTAAACGTTTTGCCCGTAAGTACTGGCGTTTGACATCAGGTAGAAGGTTTAGCGTCAACATTATTCACCTCCTCCACGCTGCGCAAGTCCGATAACTGTGGCAAATTGTGCCTGATACGGTTGAAGTGTCGTTTGGTCGTTAGAATTTACGCTAACACGCTGCCAAGCATTACCTGCCGACACACTCAGACCTGTTTTTGCTGCTATGTACTGCGCAAGTCCTGGTATCGTTACACCATAGTTTGAAACTATCGCATCTGTTACGGGAACTTCTGGATACTTTGTTTGGAAAAACTTCACTGATTTTTGCACTTCTGTCACGAACTGTTCAACAGTGCTCTCTATCGCTCGAAATACCTGACCTTCCAGCTTGTCTTGCTGAAGACCAAATTTGTTGATGAACTGAGTTGCTTGCTCTGGGCTGATGTTGAGGTTCTGGACAGCCGCTTTCATGAAAGACTGCATACCAGAAGGTACCGAACGGACTAATCGCGGTGCATCACGGTAAGTGATAACGATATCCGTCGCAAAATCGCCTACCTCAACGATGACATAGGCCCTTTCCCCACCATTTGTTGGCTGCAGTGAACGTGTCACTGCGATAGGATCCGGCTCGATAGCCACAACGTTTAACCCAAGTGACTCCAGTTGGTCTAGGCGGCTCTCAACGAAATTGTTAGCTACGCTCGAGAGTAGGATTTCATTTTTCGAAGCATCTTTTGGCGATGGTCCTATGAGTGACCAGTCGTACTTCGTATCAGCAATATTCATCGGGATGTATTGCTCGGCCTGGTACTTTATCGTGTTTTCCAGCTCAGTATGTGACATCGCAGGGAGTTCGATAACGGTCGTGAAAATTTTACTCGATGGAACGCCGACGATAACGTCCTTTGAGCGGATACCGCTTTGACCGATGACGGTCATGATGATTTCACCGAGTTTTCGCTGATCTTCGTGGGAATCTGATCCGCTGACTTTTATCGTTACCGGTGCGATACCGTAGCGCAGTAGGCTCCACTGGCCGTTACCTCCACCAAGCTGCACAACACGGACAGAGGTCGTTCCAATGTCTAATGCAAAGTATTCGCCCACCGAAGAAAATAATTTCATACTTACTGCTCATTATACATAAGCGTCTTCAGGCTGCCAACTGTTTTCTAGCTTCTACAACCGCGGTGGTAGCTCTTTTTGGTCGGTAGTTGTAATACCCTGTGTCTGAATTGAATTCTGATAGTCACTGACGAGTGCCTCCGGTGTCAGCTTGAACTGTTCGGCAGGCTTTCCTATAGTGCCATCCCCGTATGTCCGTATCGGGACCAAAGCTCGTGAAGTAACGGCAGCGCCGTTAACAATTAGCTGATCGTTACATGTACTTGTTTTCACATCGTCTAAGCCATAGTCACAGGTATAAATCCCGCCTTTTGTGACCAAAATACCATCAAACCGCGTGACTCCAGAAGCAAACTGCACATTGATGCCAGAATCAACCATCAAAACAAAATGCGGTAGGCTAGAGATTGAAACAGAAGCTGAGGGATAAACAAAATTTGACGTGATAGCTAGTGTCTTTATCGGCCCAGGCATATCGGTATTACGAACGTAAATAACCCGGCGCCCATTTACCACGCACTCACCGCTACAGCCTAACGTAATTCTTCCAGCATTGAGCGTATAGCTCCCACTGGTTGCGCCACTAATGGAACCCCCGACCATAGAACCATTCCCAACAGTCTGCTGCGGAGTGGGGTGTTGATATTTTGCGAAGAAGTTCGGCAAACAGTGTGTTGTTTTCTCCCAATTGGACGCATCACCATTAAAATATCCGTCGTCAGAAGTAGGTCGCCAGGAAAGAGCTCCATCGGTAGTATTTCCAAAAAGGAGCGAAACGGTAGTCAAGTCTAAGCCAGGCGGTGAATTGCTCGAGCCGAATTTCTGAATCTTACCAGTGGACTTCACATTATACTCACTAAATGACCCTTTGTCAGGGTCAATACCATAGTTCGCCCCGACTATCGGCGCATAGAGATAGTTGCTCTCTACTAAACACGACGCCATTGATTGCTGATAGACGCCACCAGATCTCGCATCCCCGCCCAGCACTTGCATGGAAGGCTTCTTCGCGATAAGCTTACACGCTGTTGTAGTTGATGAATCGATATCGGTAGTTCTTGCATCAGCCGACTCGATAGTAAGAGATGCGCAAACAAATCTGTAGCCTTCCTCGGCTGTTGTCGTTAAGTCTTTTCCAGCAAGATTCGTTAACCCGGGCGCCACTGGAATTGCAAGCGGACCTGCCATTGCACTGTCGAATCCTCTTTGAGAGTCTCCAGACCCAAATATTTGATCGCCGTTGTCGAGCCACATATTCCGCGTGTACCGCGCCGAACCTGGCACTTCAGCGGATCGGTTTCTGATACCGAACTGAGCAGTTACATTCTCATCAACGAGTACCGAATCATTACTGCCTAAGTTAACTGTTGGAAACACGCTTGCCTTCGGAGGAGGGTCACATACCTGGTTTGCCCAAATGGTGTCAAATGGCAATGAGAATTGAAGATTATTATTGAAATAAATATCACGGAACCTAATACGGTATGCATAGTCCTTATCCATATCGAACTTGAGCGTTATTATGGCATCTTTCCTCTGTTTGATACCCACGCGTAGCCAACGTTCTACATATTCATTATGCGCGACATTAGCGCTATCAGGATTCATTACATTGGAACCATTCCAAAATATACGATTATCTTTCGTAATGTGAACTTCTTCGACCTTTCGGTTCTCATCTTTCCAGTTTTCCATATCTGTCACATCAATATTCGGATTGTTCGTAGGGAGTCGCTGAAGTCTAAGCTCAAAAGGTCGAAACTCTGGATCATTCGGCACTCTACCTGGCTGCGGATCTTGTGCAGTGTTCCACTCGTCGTTATCGTAATTATCATCATCATAGATTTTTATTTCCTGGTCAACTAATCTGGTGATTCCGCTATCAAAAGCGCTGCAGGGTGCAGCAAAAAAGAAGCCGTAGTTAGTCCAGTCGGCCGTCGATGCACCAGTCTTGTTTGGTGCTATTCCGAACTGAGCGGTATTCTCAGTAGATTTACCAGGAGAAATAAAGATATTATTCTCTCGCAAGACATTCCCGCCACCATCAGTGTCTATGCCATATGCTTGGACGCGGAAAAAATTTAGATAGCACTTAGTGACCCCTCCACAACTCCCAGAATTGTCTATGTTCAAATCGAATGCATAAAATTTACCATTTCCAAATCCCTTGATTTCAGTCGCCGTAGCTGCATGTAGCCTTAGGATTGCCGTTGTCTTTGCTAGACCATTCGTGCTGTAGTTTTTAGAATACGTATCCCCGTTCTTAGGAAAATTTGGCAACGTACTAGCTTCATCACAATAGCTTGACCCCCGAACAACTCCAGTAGCTGAAGCTGCATTACTTTTGTTAAGGTTATCGATAAGCAAAATATCATTAATTGGAGTCCCCCCTGAGAGGGGAATCTCAAGCGCGTCTTGCATTCCATTTATGGAACGGCTACCGCATAAGTCGGCACTGGAAATATATACGGCGATATCGGGTTTAGGGGAATAAATCACTAGTCTCGTTTTTAATTGATCGTTAAAGTCCTCTTTCATGGTGAAGTACGCCCCAGCGTAGTTATTGCTAAACGATGCGGGATCTGGACCGGTATTCGATTCTCCTAGATTATTAGCAGCCGTGGCGGGTGCAGCTGCTACCGAAGTTAGCAGCAAGCCTACTAATAATCCCCGAATAATATACCTCTTCATATTATTTTTTTTCTATCTCTGAAACCTTTTTACGAATATATTCAATAGAATCTTTATTATCAGTCGAATTGCCCTGCTGTAGACGAGATATCTCTCGGTTGTAATAGTCAGTGGCATGTTTTTTATCATTCAAGCGCAAATAGGTATCGGCAAGCTGCAGGTTCACACTCAGTCCAGTTTCGACGCTTCTGTCTGTTATCAAACCGTCTGCTTGCTTGAATGCATCAACCGCTTTTTCTAATTGATTGCTCCGAAGATACGCAGATCCTAGCAAGAGAAAATAATCTACCTGCTCTACAGCATTTTCTGGTTTTTTTATCTGCTCGATTTCTCGAGCATATCGAACATCTTCTGTGTCAGGAAGTGCTTTCTTTTTCTCCTGAAAAAAGTACCATCCTATAGTAGAAGTAATAGCAATTAGGCCGAGAGCCAAAATTATAAAAAGCCAACGACGCCTCACGCCGCGAAATGATTTTTGTCCCCCCTTGGTCTCCATACTCTTATAAGTATAGCAAAACGTTTATGCTCATAAAATAGAGAACCCCCCCTTCGTGAGAAGAGGGGGAACCCTGAGAGAAGCGGTCATGGACGAGCAGGACGCCGGTAGCAGTGCTTCGGCGTGAATGGTTGTGCGTAGCGCCCATAGCCCCACTGACTACTGTGCAGAAGGTCTTCCCACGCGACGAACAGTTTGAAGCAGTACTTCCTGCCGCGGGGCACCTTCAGGAGCCGGTAGCTGACCGTGGTGTTGGAGACAACACGCATCTTCTTCCACACCGGCTGAAACAGGCCTGCATTCCAGACCTTCCATCCGAGGTCGGTCCAGGGGGCGCCGGTTGTGGTAACCGTGACCTTGGGGCGACCATTCTTGTACGTGATCTTGCCCCACTTCACCACCACCGGCATAGAGACCATCGGGCACTCAGGCGGGGTAACCCATGCCTGATCGACCAGTACAGTGTCGTTTCCGTCACTGAAGTACTGAGTCACAACCAAACGCACCTGGAACCACCTCTCTGAGCTCAGAAACTTCATGGACTCAGGAGCCGGGTTCAATGGGTCAGCGCCTGTCGGCGCCAGGATGATGTGCTGGCGGTACGCCTCTTCATCGTTTCCGTAACCGGTCTGGCCCCAAAGGTACAGCTCGACACCGATGTTTGCCGGAAGGTCCGGGTCGATGTTCTTGATCGTGCCTTCGTAGCCGTTGCAGGTGGAGGACATGTCGACCTCGGCCTGCAGGTAGGTGTACCACGTGAACGCCTTTGCAGGCGGTGCGGGTGCGAACAGGGCTGCAACCAGCCCGAGCATCAGCAGCAGCGGCATCAGCGCCCTGCTGCGAAGCCAAGTAGCCATTTGGCCACTTCCTTTCTCTCTAGGGATTGAAACTCTCAGCGGGCGCTGAGGACGAGCATTCGTCTACATCTGGTAGACGCGCTTAGTTTGGATTATACCACACATTGTAGTTTTTGTAAAGTATTTTCTAATTATGCTTATTTAGACATATTGAAGCGAAATTCGACAACGTCGTCTGGTTTCATAACATAATCACGGCCCTCGGTACGGACTTTGCCGGCAGCTTTTGCGGCGGCCTCAGAACCTGCTGATACCAGATCATCATAGCTGACAATCTGGGCGGCAATAAAGCCTTTCTCAAAGTCGGTATGAATAACGCCGGCAGCCTGCGGCGCGGTACTTCCCTGCTTTATTGTCCAAGCCCGAATTTCTTTTTCACCAGCTGTAAGGTAGCTTTGGAGTCCAAGCGTATCATACGCTGCGTGAACTAGTTGCACCAATCCACTCTCACCCACGCCGTAGCTTTCCAGTAGCTCAGTTGCTTCGTCTTCGTCCAGCCCACGCAGCTCTTCCTCAAGTTTCGCGCAGACAAAAACAGAATGTGCTGGAGCAACGAGGGCGCGCAGTTCATTTTGTTTAGTCGTGTTAGAGAGCGTTTCCTCGTCTACGTTAAACATATAAATCACCGGCTTTCGTGAAAGAAGCGGTAGATCGAGATCGCTTGAGGGTTTATTGCCGGCCTCGAGCTCAGTTTTCGCTGTTTCGAGTTTCGTAACTTCGTCACGCTTTTTGGGGTCGGCTTTGGCTTCTTTTTGCAGTTTCGGCAAATGTTTTTCTACGGTTTGCAGGTCGGCCAGCATCAGTTCGGTGTTAATAATATCGATGTCAGCGGCTGGGTTCACCCGCCCCTCGTCATGACGGACGATGTCGCTATTTTCAAACGCCCGAACTACATGCACGATAGCATCGCACGTTCTAATGTTATGCAAAAACTGGTTACCAAGTCCTTCACCCTTGCTTGCACCGGCAACTAGACCAGCGATATCAACGAAGGTTACCGTCGCAGGTATTACTTTTTCAGCTGAATACATTTTTTGTAGCACCATCAGGCGTTCATCCGGAACCGGGACGATACCGGTATTTGGCTCGATCGTTGCGAACGGATAGTTAGCCGCCAATGCCCCTGCATCAGTCAGTGCATTAAAAAGCGTCGATTTCCCGACGTTAGGAAGTCCAACGATACCTATATTTAACATCTAAACCAATCTCCGACACATTTGTAGTGTTTTCTGAGCTGTTATTCGGCTGGTAATAGATAGTATTATCATTTATCGTCGTTTCTTTGCTTACAAATATAGGGATTTTACCCCATACTGTTACTTCTTTTTTGGTAGCCACCACTTTTGTTACTACACGCTGGATGATTTGTTTCTTATTTGTAAAATCCAAATCTTCTACTAATTTTATCACGCTATCGACCAATTTTTCCAGAGGTACAACTGGTTTATTGGCTAGTTCGTCTTGTATGGCAGTTATCTCATCAACCAATTTGCGACGGTCTTCATTAACTATGTGCATATTGTCTTTGTATATTTGTTCCGACATTACGTGTTCACCTTCGCCGTACATTTTTGCAAAACGGGATTCCTTTTCTCCCAATTCCGAGAGTCGTTCCTTTAGAATTTGTTGTCTTTCCTGCAGGGGAGAAACGCCTTCTTGCCATCTTTTTGCTTGCTCAAACACTAATGCTGGTTGCGTGAGTAAACTTTCTACATTACTCCATATCAGATTATCTAAGACTGGTGCGCTAACACCACGCTCGAAGCATACACGAGTATCTTTTACGTTAGTTAGTCTGTCGGTACAGCGATAGTATAGGCTATCTCTAAGACCTTCACCGGTACGTGCGTGACCACAAGGGCATTCAACTATACCTTGCAATAAATAATTGTTCTTTTTATTGTTGCGTTGAAACGTGCGTTTATTTCGAGTCCTTTGTTGTTGAACCTTGTCATATAGTTTTTTATCTACTATCGCAGGCACACTAACCGGTAGCCATTCCTCTTTTGGTCTTGCTCTGCGACTATTTTTTAACTGTCGGCGATATTCTTTGTGTTGTCTTGGGTTCTTTGATTCTACACTTTCCGATTTATTGTAGTAGTGGGTTCCCATATATGTTGAATCACCGGGGATGCGGTCAATTGTGCCTAGCGACCATACGCTGCTTTTTGCTTTTGGTGGCGTAATGTTCAATTTATACAACTCTTCTCTAATCCAATATTTTGATTTACCATCTGCAAACCATTTGAATATCATACGTACCACTTTTGCTTCTTTTTCATTTATTACAAAACAACCATCACGTGCGTTCGGACCGTTTTTTATTCGATGTAAGTACGTGTACCCATATTTTGCGTTATATCCTAGTAGTTTCTTGTGTTCTTTAACTCTACGTACTTTGCCGATTCGCATACGTTCCTTAATTTTTACTCTTTCGTATTGAGCAAAAAGTCCTTGCATTCCTGCCATTACTGCTTCGCTGTCGTTCTTCGGATTTAAGTCCGCTACACTGATGGTTTCAATGCCTATATCTGATAGTTCATTAATAACTACTTCCTGCATCCAGTAGTAACGGGCAATCCTTCCTCGGTCATAGACGTACACAATATCGAATAGCCCATCTAGCGCATCACTTCGAAGCTTGTCGAGTGCAGGGCGTTTAAGAATTGCGCCACTCCACCCATCATCTTGGTATATGCAGTCGGGTAACAGGATTAAGTTGGGATACTTTGCTAGCTCATTTTCGATTTCCATTTTTTGATTGTCTATGGTTTCTTCATCCTCTTGTCCCTCGGTACTTACTCGCATATAAATCGCTACTTTTCTCATTGTTTTCTCCTTGATGCGAGGGGTATATTACACCCCTCACAAATTTAATTATAAATGCTATGACATCATTTATTAATGGTGTCAATAATTTGCTTTTCTGCAATCATAAATAGTTCGTTGAAAATCGAATCCAATGCAGATGTTTCATATTCTTCTGGTCTGTATTCAAATATCGGCTCCAATTTCACGAGCTTATTCTTTTTTGCACTCTTCTTTTTTGCCATAAGACCCTCTAAGGCTCTCAAGCGTGGACTATGCCTTTACTTGGCTGTTTTGAGGTAGGTTTCTTAGTACTTAGATTTCTCATATATAGATAACTAATAGTTACTAGATATCTATATATAAGTAGATTACTTATAGAGATACCTATTACTAGAAACCTACACTGTTAGATGATGGAAACAGGATTAAATAATCCGTTAAAATCGCTCATTTTTACTGTTGCGTTCTTAATATCTCCATCTTCTTCTCTCCAAATCTCGGCTGCTCTTAATGCTAGTTGTTCAATAACTTTTCCAAAGTTTTGCTCGCTTTTAAACTCCACGGACTTTACTAACCCTCGACCTTTTTGTATATGCCTAGGTGGGTATACTGCGTAACCTTCATATTCCGTTGATGCGGTAACTTTAAAACTATTGATATACATACCAAGACCGATAAAAGTTATCTTGATATAGCACCAGTCCATTTCGAGGTTACCAGTGTATACTTCCGCAACTACATCATTAAGCACGAACCTTGTTTCTGACATAAAATTCCTTTGCTTGTTAAGGTACGGAACCGATTGCCGTAATGACTAAACACAACCGATTCCAACTATCATTACGTATATAGTTTTAAGCCCTTAAGGTCTGCATCAGTTAGGTATAAATAAGTTAAATGCCAATAAATAACAGATAAGAATAAAAAAACTTTGGGAATTATCTCTGTAATAATTTTTTAACCAAACCTGGGTCTGGTATGAAGGTTAGTGCATCTAATTTGGCGTGGCCTTTATGCTGTATTACTTGGCTGTCTACGCCACAAATCTTACGTAAATTAGTAATTGCACTATTTATTTCTAGTACAACTGCAGTGCCATTTCTTCCCGGCATTCCAACGATACTTTTTAGCTTATCTTCGGTTACTTCGTTTGGGTGCGCAAGAAATAATGCATCAAATAATTTTTTATTAATTTTAGATTGCTTCCTTGTGAAGTTTATTTTTTTACCGTTTATAAATCCGACACCCTCATTGGGTTCGTAGATGACTATATTTGGCGTTCTTTCGTCCGCATACTTTTCTAAATCTTTATAGTGGGATGCCTCATAAACGCTCCAGAGCAGTCGCTCAAAACGAAATCGATTATATACATAGACCATAGCGCTTTTTTCGGTTGGGTAGCCAAATACATCCGCAATTTTTTGTTGAGCTAAATAAGCTAGTGGTCTTGAATCTTGGTTTGGCTTTTCTATACGCATAGCTTTATAAGCGCCATATGGCTCAAGACTGAATCCTGTTCGTATGTCCAATATAACCTTAGCAATATTCTGCAAAGATTCTCGGTCTTTAGGCAGTGTAAAATCCATACTATTGATTATGACATCAGTTTTGGGTCAGTTGTATAAATTCGCTATTTATCGAATCCAATATCAGACCTATGTTAAACGTCCTGTCTGAGCGATTTAGAGCCGTTCTAAGCCGCTTCAAAGTATTAACACGCAATATTTATGCATATCAAAATCACCTCAGTTTAGACAAGGATTCACCAACCTTTTGGATTGCGCCAACTACCAAGGCATTGCCCATAAAAAATGCACGCTTGGCATCTGGGACACCTTCGAGTTGCGTATGATTGTCTGGAAACATATCTAGTCTTTCTAGTTCGAGTGGTGTAAGCCTGCGTAAACGACCAGACGGCGTTTTTACGACGTGCTTAAATCGAGATGCGCCAGAGCCTCCCTCGCCAGTAATAATAGTTCTAGATGGCTTGTCTAGGGCGTCAGGGAAAACCATTGCACCTTCCGCATAATGGTAAATATGTCCAGTTGACGTTTTGCGTTCTTCTTTTTTTGCACCCTTTAGATATGTCCACATTGGTAACTTATCTTCAGGTATAAAGTATTCCTCGGGTACGTCTTTTTCATCAATTAAAACATCTCCAAGCGTAGTAACCTTACCGTCATATACTGCCGTAACTCTGCCAGTGACTACTTTGCGGTCAATCACTAGACCGGCATTTTCAAATGGACTTATGGTAGGCTTGTCGGCTGAAAAGTTATCAGTAATTTCTGCATAAGTGCCTTCTATTTTAACTTCGTGAGCAATAAAATTCGGCTCAACGGGAAATGCGTCGGCAAGCACGCCATCCTTCGTTAGCCAGTCAGACGCAGTTGTTTTCTTGGCTTTTTCATATAGCTTCGTACCTTTTTTATAGCCAACAATAAAAACACGACGACGCCTTTGCGGAAAACCGTATTCTGCGGCATTAATCACACGCCATTCAATCGCATAGCCTAAATCAGACAAGGACGCCAGCATAACGGCAAAATCTTTTCCACGCTGTTTTGCAGGTGATTTCAATAAGCGGTCGACGTTTTCGAGGAAGAAATAATCAGGTGCCTTTTCGCCTTTACGTTGCAGGATGGTGTAAATAGACCAAAATAAAACACCCTTTTTGCCGATTAAACCGTGTGAGTTTTTGAGCGTACTTGCGACCGAGTAGTCTTGGCAAGGGAACCCACCAACCAGTAAATCGTGGTCGGGGATGGCGTCAAAATCATTTTCAATAACCGCCTCTATGCTATTACCGTTAAAGCCTTTGTTGCCAAAGCGTGCCACATATACTTCTGATGCATACTGGCGTACTGTCGAAGGCTCAAATTGGTTAGCCCAAACGGTTTTATACTCAGTCTTACTATCGCTAGCACTTTCGAGACCAATACGGAATCCACCAACACCAGCAAACAGCTCAACTATATTTATCTTTTTACCCATAATCAATTACCATCTTACCAACTTTAAACAGTAAGATCAACTCTTTTTTGAACAATATTTTGGTACAATTATCAGATAATGGCTCAAAAAACTTACGACAAATCGTCCCCTGCGTCTTTACTTGAGTTTGCGCGTGGTCTATCTGGTAAGACACTATCGGAAGTTGTTGATATGTCTAAGGTTGTTGAAAACACTCGCAATAAAGGCGATTTAGGCAAAATGGTAGAAAAATATTATTACCAAGTCATAACAGATGATACTACGCATTTGCCAGATTTCCCACAAGCTGGTGTAGAGCTAAAGACCACTGGTGTACTGAAAAGAAAAGACGGTAGCTACAAGGCTAAGGAACGCCTTGTGCTTACGATGATTAATTATATGAATATGGTTAGCGAGCAATGGGAAACCTCGACTTTAATGGAAAAGTGTAGCCTAATGCTATTGCTTTTTTACTTATATGAAAAAGACCTGTCCATATTCGATAGAAGATTTGTATTACATCCAATTCTATTTAATTTTCCAGATGAAGATATCGAAATTATTAAGCGGGACTGGGAAATTATTCGTCAAAAGATTCAAGATGGTAAGGCGCACGAGCTATCAGAGGGTGATACATTTTATCTAGGCGCTTGCCGAAAGGGTTCAGGCGGGGTAAATGAAAAACTAAGAACCCAACCCAATTCTAATATATTGGCAAAATCTCGAGCTTTATCTCTTAAGCCCAGCTACGTAAATCGGATTATTGAGGGCAATACATCGGAAGTCGGAATTCTTGACGCCAATACAGAACTTAGCATAGAAGATGCGACTTACAACAAATTCAAGCCATATATGGGTAAAACCATTGATGAGATTTCTGATATGCTTTCTTTTTATAAACAAGGCAAGAATGATAAAGGTTTCTATCGTAATATAACGATGCGAATGCTTGGTAGTTCTAAGCGTACAATACCGGAATTCGAGAAGGCTGGTGTTGAGCTAAAGACCATTCGCGTAAATAAAAACTGGATGCCAGCAGAACCAATGTCATTTCCTGCTTTTAAGTATATGGAAATCATAAAAGAAGATTGGGAAGACAGCAGTTTTTATGAAAAAATCGAGCGAAGGTTTCTGTTTGTAATATTCAAATTAGACCAAAACAATGAACTACGTTTAGAAAAGGTAGGCTATTGGAATATGCCGTATCTTGACCGTGAAGAATCTCGAAGGGTTTGGGAAGATACGAAAATGCGGGTCGCTAAAGATGCCAGCGATTTGCCTAAATCTACTGAAAGTCGCGTTGCCCACGTAAGACCAAAAGCTAAAAACGCAAAAGATATAATACCAACACCACAAGGCACTATGCTTGGTAAAAAGTGTTTCTGGCTGAATCGTAGCTATATAGCCAACGTTATTAAGCAGCTCTAAGCGTCTACTAATCGCTTAATTTCTTTTGTATATTCTACGAGCTGTCTATTAATCTTCATCATATCTTTAACGAGCTCATTGTATTCTGGATATTTACTTTGTAGTTCTTGTGGTGTTAGTTCATCACGCTTTGATTTAGAGATTGCATCCTCGTACCACCATTCGTACTTTGCTCGCCACCTCGTTAGATGAGGTCTTAAACCTTCGTTTAGGGTTGTGATTAGTAAATCAACAAGTTTACGTGTATTTGGGTCATTAAGCTTTGAGGCTGGTATATCTCTGGCAAGAGAACGAATTTCGCCAAAAAGCTCATACCAAGATTTGTATATATCGCTGATGACATCATTTTCTTTATCTATTGGAAGTCCTGCCTTTCTGGTGTTTAGCTCTACCCAAACTTTGTGAGCAATTTGCTTTACTTGGTAGTTGGGCTTGATAGTAACTTCTGCCACAGTGCCGAGTTTTAGCCTAAGAGTTATATCCGATTTAAAATAGCCAATAATTCTATTCCAAAAGACTAACAAGAGCACTGCAATTGCAACGAATGCGAGCACCCAAATACTTACGCTAATGATTAGAGAGCCGTTCTCAATATTTATCGATAAAAGATTGGCAAACATCGCTAGACGTTCCTCATCATCTTTACTGCTGAGTTATTTTTCAGATGCCTATTATTGGTGCTGAGATGCTTAGCGTGGTTAATTGCTTGGGCTAGCTCTTGTGCATTTCGAGGATATTCAACGATGTGGGCGTATCCAGAATTGTGGTTGGCGTAAAGCCGGTTAGGAATAAGCCGACCGTACTCACCGTTATGCCACCTGGGCTGAACGTGAGGCAATATTATGCCGAGTAGTGCGTGGTTCTTATGAAGCGTGGAGTAAATCTCCCAGTCCACATACTTACGTCGCCAAGTATCTGCTCCGCAAACTACAATGGTTACGGACGTTCCAGTTATATAGTCCTCACGAATGGTGCGGTTTATGTAAAGGGGATTGGTGCTGTCTACTGCTTCATCAAGTGAACAGTCGGTGAATACTTCGTAGACGCCTGAATAACTTTTGATAAAGGCATCGATGTATGTTTGGTCTTTGTGGTGATAACTAACGAATACTTTAGGTTTTGTAGCTTTAAAAAGAGGGAATGGCGATACAGCGGGCCTAACTCGCAATTGAGCAGGTCTAGGCGTGGGAGGATTCGTATTATTCAGACTTCTGAATAGTTCATCTGCTAAAGTCATTTCTGTCAATATTCTACCTTAAATGGCAAATATTTGATAGAGGTGGCTAAGAAGTTAGTTCGTGTTGCAATTTTGAAATATATTCGTCGGAATATCCACGGCCACCACGGTCTGTTGGCGGCATTGTTAATTTAAGCTCAAATGGGAGTGTTGTTTTTGATTGGTTTGAATATTTAATATACCGATACTTAAACTCATTGCGCTCCAGTATAACAGAGGTAGAGGGTTAGCACAACGCATCAGTATGTCGTATACTGGAAGTATGAAAATACGATACATTACCCTTCTGACCATTTTTTCCCTCAGCCTACTGACACCTGCTGGCGTATCGGCCGCCCGACCGAACAACCCGAGCCCGAAAACGACTGAGCTAGTCGGATACGATATCTCATATCCGCAGTGTGGCGTAAAGCTGCCAACTGATTATTATTTCGGTATCGTCGGGATAAATGGCGGTAAGCCAACAACAGAAAACCCATGTCTGTCAGAGCAACTCTCGTGGGCCGCCAGAGCAAAAAGCGGCTCGAAACAACCGACACTGCAACTATATGTCAATACCGCGAACCCAGGCGAGCTCATCGATCAGATCACTACTTGGCCAAACAGCAACACTGATGATGTGCTAAACCCATATGGTATATGCACAGGAGCAAACGATCTAGCATGCTCATGGCAGTATGGCTGGGAACGAGCCAAGGACGATGTCGAGAAAATATTCACACCAGCAGCATCCATCGCGGGCATATCAACAAATCCGGGGGATTATAGCTGGTGGCTCGACGTCGAAACGATGAACAGCTGGCAAGGTAGCACACCCGACGCCTACGCACGTAACGTTGCGACGCTGGAAGCGATGACGAGTCACTTCACTTCCTATGGTGCTCAGGTCGGCTTATACTCAACCGCCGTTCAGTGGAGGGATATCACCGGAAACCAGATATCCCCTGAGAGCAATTTAAACGCTCTGCCAAACTGGCGTCCGAGCGGTACCAGCCTGAAAGTCGCGACGTCGAACTGCTCTGTAGCCCCCCTTACGACTGGTGGCTATATCGCTCTGACTCAGTATGTTCAAAAAGGTTTTGACAAAAACCACTCGTGCCTCTAGCTACTGAAGCTGGGCATGTATCTGGCGGGCGGCATCGGCGATCTGCGCCCAACTACTTCCCTTGCTCATAATAGTAAGGACATAGACGCCACTCGGCGAATAGACGATAGCGGCATCGTGCAGATATCCCTCAAGAAAACCAACCTTATCAGCAACACTGACGCCGACACCGGCCGGTATGCCTTGGCGGAAAATTTGCCGCTTCATAGCTTCGAGCAGACGGGCCCGTGAAGGTTCGCTCACGCCGATTTGGTTTGACTCAAGTTTTTGCAGGAACAATGCAAGGTCGTTGGTTGTCGATACGAACCCACGGGACAGTTCGGTTCGTGACAGCCCCAGTGACCTTACTTCACCTGTAACGACTGACCAGCCTATCGCACGACCAAACCACTCGGCGCAGGTGTTGTCAGAGTTAACGATCATGTTATCAAAGCATTGGCTAACCGTCTGCGAATTCGCACTGCTCTGTCCCCAGCTCATTCGGCCGTCATCTACTCGCTTCATAACACTATAGGCAACATATAGTTTATAGGTGCTGGCGGGATGATACTGCTTGTCACCGTTCGCATGCACCCCGCTGTCAGCGAGTTTGCGAACCGAAATAGCAAAGTCACCCTTGTCTTTAACGAGATCGTTCACAAGCGCTTGCAAGCCTTCAGGTGTTTTGCTATATGATCGACTGTAGACAAGTTGCGGCGGCAAGCTAGCAAGACTTGCCGTAACAGTCCCTGAGTCAGTCAACACCTGTGTACATATGGCTTCGATAGTTTTTGGCATGTCGATGCCTTGGCCATTGGCTCCAGGCACCCGGCTTTTTTCGATGCCGTCGACGGTTGTTATGTACGTTTTTCCGGGTGCAATGTAGACTTCTTTTTGAATAGCTTCGAGCGATTTCGTAACCATTTCGTCGTTCAGGCCGACTGTCAGCTTTTTCGTTGTTGGGTCTTCCGGAAACGCCAGCCAA
Source organism: uncultured Candidatus Saccharibacteria bacterium (assembly GCA_964581535.1). Classification (GTDB taxonomy): domain Bacteria; phylum Patescibacteriota; class Saccharimonadia; order Saccharimonadales; family Saccharimonadaceae; genus CAZOOW01. The sequence goes on along the minus strand of CAZOOW010000001.1, from coordinate 300,797 downwards.
CTGGCGAGAGTCGGTTTGTCGATGGGGTAAATTTTTCCGCCAGCGCTGAGTGTAATCTGCCGCTCGGCAACACGCTTTGCTTCTTTCAGCAGTCCGGCGACATCAGCGTCCGAGCGGGTTGGCTTCTTTACTAGTGGGCGTATAGTCACGTTGAGTGTATCTTTGGTGAGTGGATTTGAAGTAATCTGCTCCCTGAGACTTTTTTCAGTACAGTAGGTACCGTCCTTTGCCGGATCGAGGACGATATCACCGTTCTGGGCGACTACACCGGCATTTTTCGGTGCAACATCGCACTCTTTGATGCGCTCCGCTGCGTACAACGAGAATCGCTCGGTATCGACTCGGGAAGTTACCGACTGGTTTGTCATCGCTCCTTTTATTAATAATCCAAATGGCACCGCGCGCAGATACCACGGAGCGTCGCTCACCCCCTGAAAAACTTTTTCGTTATCAGGAAGCACTCCCGTTTGTGACAGACGAAGCACCGTTTCTTTATCGTTGATGATCGTCGCTAGTTGGCCTTTGCTGTACTCACTTAATAACTTTTTATCTATGTTTTGCCGCAGTGAAAAGCCGACCGCATCACCATCGATCCGTGCGAACGGCAGTGCTCTATCGACTGGGTACAGCAACTGGAAAGCCACTGTCAGAAGTACGATACCGCCAGCTACCTGAAACCAGCGCGTCTTCGCCACGCGCGAGAGCCCTGCCCACCGCTTGAAAATATCCCTCATATTGCTTATCTATTATATACCCTTGATAAGCGGCTCGAGACAAATAAAAAAACCGACACATGTCGGTAGAAAGAGTGATGTCCGGTACCCTGCACAAAATCATGCAGGGTACCGGACGCTTACCAGATCACTTCCGGTCGCACGGCGGCGTACCGTTGTAGGTGAACGTGGCGTCGTACGTCACTCCAGCGGCGGTGTAGGTCAGGTAGACCGTTCCGCTGGCGTCCGCCGAGTTGGTGGAACCGACGTAGACCACCAAGCTGTTGCCGACGACCTGAGTGCCGTCCACCACCATGGTGGTGCCGTTCAGCGTCACGCTGGTGATGACGATGCTGGAGGCATCGGCACCAGGCTTCAACGGAACGGTGATCTTGTAGCCCCACGGTCGGTCAGTCGACTGACCCGGGAACTTGCAGACGCCGACTGTTCCCGTGCTGGGAATCGGGCCGCCGCCTTCCGACGTTGCGTACGCCGGAGCCGCCGCGACAATCGCGACAGCCGGCACCGTCCACGCCGCTGAACGGACGACCGTTCGACGAGTGGTTCCTTGCTGGGTCATGCTTTCCCCCGATCTGATGGAAATGCCGAAGAACTCATACTGCCCTTCGGTACAACTGGGTGTATTCCCAGTGAAATATTATTATAACACAATTTTTGGAATTTTAATTTTTTTCTCGACGAAGCAGATAAAAACGCTCTCGATTCCCCTGAGAGCCGGTAACTTCACTATCTGCTTTATCTACGATGACAAAGTAATTTTTTACCCATTTTTCAAAGTCATGTAGGATTTTCCGTCGAATTGTGTCATTTTTTATCACACCTTTTGCTACATCTTTTTTTCCTGCTTCAAACTGTGGTTTGACCATAGCAACCAGGCCTGACTCTGCACTCATAAGCGACCTAACGTGGGGTAAAATGTCTCGCAGGCTGATGAAACTCACGTCAGCAAGAAGGACGTCGATTTTTTCGTTCGTTGTGAAATCACGTATATCGGTTTTTTCATGCAACTCAATTCGAGTGTCACTCCGTAAGCTCGGATGCAGCTGGTTGGTTCCGACGTCAACTGCGAACACTTTTTTTGCACCTCGACGAAGGGCATACTCTGTAAACCCTCCTGTTGAGCTTCCTATGTCCAGAACTACCTTATCTTCAAAATCAACAGCGAATTTATCTGCGACACTTGCCAGCTTTAGGGCAGCACGCGAAACAAACTTCTCGTCTGCATGGAGCTCAATAATGTCTGTATCGGCAACAAAAACACCGCTTTTTCGCTTTTCTACTCCGTTGACTGTTACTTTACCGAGCCCAATCCAGCTCTCGGCTTGTGAACGAGTATTCACCAGCCCTCGTTTTACCATCTCTTGGTCGAGGCGGTATTTTGTCATGCTACTTCTTTCGTTCGCGATATTCACTTGTCACTGTATCGACTGAAACCACATCACAAACTTTTATAAACGATGGGACTTTGATAACTTTTCCTGTTTCAAGCGTCGCGTCTTTGAGCACGCTGCTCGTCGTATCGCCTTTTACGACATCTTCGGTGTAGGTTACTTCAAGAAAAAGATTCTTTGGCAGCTCAACGTTGATTACCCGCTCGCCAAAGAACTGCAGGCTAATCATGTCACCTTCCTTCAGAAAATCTTTAGCTTCATCGACGACATCTGGGCTCAGTTCGAACTGGTCAAACGTCGCAGGATCCATGAAAAAATAGTTCGCTCCATCGCTGTAAAGATACTGTACTTCACGCGACCGCACTTCAGCACGCTCGATTTTGTCCTGACCTTTGAACGTTTTAGGGATGACCGCACCAGTAATGAGGTTACGCAACTTCACGTTAACAATACTACCGCCCCGCCCCATGACCTTCTGTGCATACTCCATAACACGATACGGCTGGCCGTCAATCTGACAGACAGTTCCTTTTTTCAAATCAGTAGGCTGATACATTATTGTTCTCCTTTTTTCCTTCGAAGGCGCAGAGCGGCAATTCCTATAGCCCCGCCGAGAATTCCGAGAGCCGTCGTAGCCAAGATAGCGTCTTCTTTGTTCATCTCATTTATGAAATCCTCATGAGAATCGCCACTCGTCGCCTCCTGACGAAATTCATCATGAGGACCTTCACTTCTCGGGCGCTCCATCGTCGTTTAGCCCTGTGCGACAAACGGCATCAGCGCTAGGTGACGTGCACGCTTGATAGCGACAGCCAACTGTTTTTGCTGTCGATTGTTCAGACCAGTTTTAGATGCTGGTTCGATCTGTCCATATACGTTAACAAACCGCTGCAATGTCTTTACATCTTTGTAATCAAAATACGCAGGTGCGTCTTTTTTAAATCTTCGTGCCATAAACACTTCCTTTCACTTCAAAATAATTGGTGTAGCGCTACTAAAACGGTATTTCGCTGAGATCAATCGGCGTATCGTCGATGTCGTCAGCCGTATTGTTCTGTGCGCTACTAGACTTGCTAGATGAGCCGCTCGTACGAATCGGCTCGCTACCACCACCTTCACCACCACCGACGAAGTTGAAATCCTCAACGACCACTTCGACTTTCGAACGTTTGCCGCCGGTTTCTTTGTCTTCCCAGCTACGTTGGTCAAGTCGGCCACTGACAAGTACGGCACGGCCTTTTTGCAAGTACTGTGCGATGATTTCGCCCGGTTTGCCCCATGCAACACAGTCGATATAGCTAACGGCTTCTTGCTGCTGACCGTCCTGAGAGCGCCAGGTGCGGTTTACCGCTAGGCTAAAGTTGGTCACAGTTTGTCCGCTGGTTGTCGTTTTGGTTTCTGGGTCACGTGTTAGGTTCCCCATCAAAATTACCTTGTTAAACCCCTTAGCCATGTCTATTCCTCCTCTTTTTCGTCACTCTCACCGGCTTTTGCCTCTGCCGCTGCAGCGCGAGCTTTCTCATCAACACTGACAAGTAGATGACGGATGACGCCATCGGTGATGTTCAGTGTCGAATCGACTTTGGCAACTGCCTCAGCTGGCAGCTCAACGTCCATATAGACATACACTGCGAAATTCTCTTTCGCGATAGGATATGCCAAACGCTTTTTACCCCAGTTGTCCTCACTGACAACCGAGCCTTTGTTCTTCGTGATGATATCACGAACAGTACCTAATGGTTTCTCGAGATCAGCCTCGAGATCTGGGTGAATAAGAACGGTCAGTTCGTATTTTCGCATCGATAAACCTCCTATGGAATCCGTGCGGATGCGTGCTCTGTCTCAAACACGCTTAGGTTGATAACAGATGTGATTATACCACGTTTCAGGGTTCATTACCAGCGACGATAATATTTGGCTGGTTTGGGTTGAACCTCCTGGTAGGTTTCGGCAGTGATAAGGAGATAAGACCTTGCGTCATCACCCGTATGAGAACTTTTGTCGTTGAGAATAATTTTGAGCGTTTGTGCACCAACTCCATTGGCCAACAGGTCGGAAATATTATCGAGTTTCGTGAGCGTCGTAACTGATGTCACCCGGTAAAACGCCGCCGTATCGTCACCCTTAGTTACGATGACTTTCTGACCCACACTCATGCCGCTAAGCGGTGCGAGATTGCTGTGTTTTGAAGGACCAGCCAGACTGCCGCTCAAAACTGACACCCCAGATGTTCCTGGTAGAGCCGACCCTTTGTACCATGATAAATCATGAATGTTTTTTGCAGTCAGTAGCGTATCGTTATTGCTAAGCCCCTGAGATACGACTCTGGAATTTACTTGTACGCCACTGAAATATATCCGTTTCGGAGTATTTTTTTCCGTTTTATATTGTTGAATTTGTTCGTTGGATATAGCAACCTCCTCTACCGGCTGGCTTTGCGGGGCAGGCTCGCCCATCTGGGCAGACGCAGCTTGGCCGCTGCTCGCAAACCTCTGTCCACCGATCAAGATGTCATAGGCCGTAAATGTGCTGAAGCCGAAAACGGCGAGTACGCTCACATACCTAAAAACCCTCAGTCCTTTTTGCCATTTGGTGATAATTGGTCGCGCGTACTCCTTCCCTTCAGGTGCAGTACCATATGCCCGCGGCTTCAGGGACGGCGAAAAATGTACCGGCTCTTCCAGCTCTACGAACGCTGCTTCTAAAAGCGACATCGGTTCTGTCAGTTCATCCTCAAAGGGCGCCAACGTGCCTGACGGTACTCTCTGGCGACCACTAAAAATAGTAGTGGTGTTTCTCATCTCTCTTTTTTAAGTCTCTTTTTGTTTTGATATCTCTATCACGCTCATGGTAACAAACTACCAGCTCGATTGCAAGTAGTCAGCTAATACTATGAGTCCCTTTAACGAGGGATGCCGTACTCGTCAGTATCATCGGTGCTAGCACCGCCGTAGACATCATCTAGGCTAGTAATAAGTATGTCTCGTGGTCGAGAGCCTTCCTGCGCTCCAACAATACCCTGCTCCTCCATCTCTTCGATGATGCGAGCTGCGCGTCCGTACCCAATCCGAAGCTTTCGCTGCAACAGACTCGTGCTGGCTTTGCGGGCTTCTACGACAACGCGAACCGCGTCCTTGTACATATCATCATCCCCGCTACCGGCATCATGATCCATAACGATTCCGCCTCTGCCGTTGAGTTGCACTGGCTGGGCAACGATTTCATCGTCGTACTGCGGCGGTCGCTGCATACGGAGATGGTCGGTGATTTTCTGCACTTCGTCATCTGTCACCCAAGCGCCCTGGATACGTTTCGGTTTATTCATACTAGCTGTCAGCATCAGCATGTCACCTTGACCGAGCAGTTTTTCCGCTCCAACCTGATCGAGAATCGTCCGAGAGTCCACCTGAGCTGCCACCGTGAAAGCGATCCGGGCCGGAATATTGGCCTTGATAAGCCCGGTAATAACATCAACACTTGGACGCTGCGTCGCCAGTACCAGATGGATACCGACAGCGCGGGCTTTTTGAGCAAGACGGACGATAAGCGCTTCGACATCGCGCGCTGCTACCATCATCAGATCCGCCAGCTCGTCAATGACGATAACGATGTATGGCATCGCTTCTTCTTTGTTTTTCGCATTGAAGCTTTTGATATCACGGATTTTTTGTTCAGCAAACAAACTGTAGCGGCGTTCCATTTCGTTCACCAGCCACTTCAGTGCGCTAATCGTTTTTTCTGGCTCCGTGATGATAGGAGTAAGCAAATGCGGAATGTCCTCGTACGGTGCCATTTCTACTTGTTTTGGATCGACCAGAATAAGCCGCATGTCGCTCGGGCTGTTGCGGTACAACAGACTCGTCAGCAGTGTGTTTATCATGACAGATTTACCAGAACCTGTTTGACCGGCGATGAGCAGATGCGGCATCTTGTTCAGCTCGCCGACGACCGCTTCACCGGCAATGTCTTTACCGATAGCGAAACTAAGCGGCTCACTGACTGTTTTCCATTGTTTCGAAGACAAGACACCGTAAAGGCGTACGTCAGCGGCCTTGCGGTTCGGAACTTCTATACCAACTGCGCGCTGGCCGGGTATCGGCGCCTCGATACGAAGTGCCTGTGCGGCTAGGTTAAGGGCGATGTTAGTTTCGAGCTGTGTGATACGTGTCAGCTTGACCCCGCTCGGTGGTTTTAAAGTGTACTGCGTAACTTTTGGCCCAATGTTAGCGCCTTCCATATCGACATCTATACCGAATTCGCCCAAGGTATCTTTGATAATCTGCGCGTTATGTTTGACATCACCGGCATCGGCTGGAGATTGCTTTTTCTCAAGCATCTCTATATCTGGCATTTCCCATTCCGGATCGGTCGTTGCCGTCAGTGCACTCTGCTCTTCTGCTGTTTTATCGGTTTGAATGCTGTTTCGAAGCGTACTAAGTTTACCGGCTTTTTTCGCTTCTGCGACGCTATCGATGGTCGGTACCCCCTGGTTCAGTTTCAGCTCACCAATCGTTTTGCTTTTGTCCAGTGTCGAAACTTTTTCGGCTATGGCTGCGTTGCCATCGAGTACATCGTTCTCTGTTCGGCGGAACAAGTTGATAAACCAACTAATCATAGACTGCGGGCTGACACTGAGCACGAATAAACTAGTTATCATCAGCGCGATAAGTGTAACAAGTGCGCCAATACTCGCATCGACGAGCATTAATATTCCCTGAGAAAACAACCATCCGACAACTCCACCACCAGCGCCTTGTGCTGCCAGCTCATAATCTGCCGGTTGGGGTGAAACTAGATGCAAAAACCCGGATACTAATATGACGAAAAATACCGTTGCGCCAGTCACTACTGCCGGGATGCGGTTATTTTCTGTCTGAAAAATCTGAACAGCCCGATAGAAAAACAAAAGAGGTAACACGTAGATACCCCATCCGACGAACTGTCTGCCGAGTTTATAGGCAGCCAATGGAAATGCCCCACCACTACCGAAGATACCGAGAAGCAAAATAAGTGCGAGAACTAAAAGAACGAGTGCACCAACCTGTGGCCAAAAGCCATCCGGCACCGAATGCTGTGGTGCTGGTTTGACGTTCTTGCCTCGTTTGGCAGTGCGTTTTTTCTTTTTAGCCATAATAACTTTCTTCAGTATACGTTCTTCCTACTACCCTGTGAAGAACGGATTACTTTTTCATTGTAGCATAATTTGCAACAAAATGCAAGAGGCTTATACTTGCTTTTTGATACTTTTTTTGGTTTAACTAGTAGCTGTTCCTTTCCAATCGAGAGAAGAGGTGTACCTAATGGAGCAGCCGAAGCAGTTCAACCAGCAGTTTTTTCGTGCCGGCGTCGTGACGCTGATGGACAATCAGGGTGATGTGTGGACGATAAACTATTCCGGCGAGTTTCCACTGCAGCAGTGCTGGGAGCTCAACACGGGTTTGTTGCCCACTTTCTGGCAGGACAGCTTCGTCAAGGAGTGCGTCCAACCCAACGAAAACGCTCCGGAAAGCGACGAGGAGCTGCTGAAGCTTCAGTTCACCGTCGAAGGTGACGGCGTCGTTTTTCAGAAAAAGCCCGGGGGCAGGATCTACTTTCCGGGTGGTCGGACGGCCGGAAAGTGGCAGTTGCCGCGTGTGATCATCAGCGCTGTCGAAGCCAGCCCGAAGTGACGAGTCGTCAAGCGCTCCGCGCAGTTGAGGCGGCACTTCGTGAACGAGGCATCCGCTATATGGCGATGGGGTCGCTTGCGTTCTGCGTCAATTTCCTGACATTTAGCCTGCTTAGTTTTAGGCTAGGTGTTCCGGCGCACTACGCGAGCCCCCTCGCCTACCTGGTCGGCGGCCAAGCTGCGTACCTGCTGCATAGCAATGTCAGTTTCCACGACCGTCACGGGCACTGGCGTCTGTTCATGACGGGAAATCTGGCTAGTCTGGGAATCAACTGGGCTGTCGCAGCCATGATTTCCATGACAGGCGCACATGATCTCGTCGTGTATTTCGGCGCCATCGCCCTCAGCAGCCTGGCAAGCTTTTCGTGGAACAACTTCGTGTCCCACGGAGCTGCAAAAGCGATGCCTCGACATCGCTTCGAGGAACCATAATCCCCACCCGGGTATCAACTCGGGTGGGGATTCTCACTTTCTAAGCAATTATTCGGAAACAGCCTCAGGGACAAGTTGTTCAGCAGGCTTTGCCTGACGGTTGTAGTAGACTATGAGACTAATCATAATCATATAAAATGTCAGCCAGCAGATGTTCGCCGCAATGATAAAGGCGTTATTGATGCTGATAGCGTAGGTCAGCGACATCGTCTGCGTCATGAGCCAAAGTGTCCAGGTGGGCACACTGAATTCGTCCGCAGCCTTTTTGCGCCAAAGCGCAACTACTTGTGGCACACAGGCGCCGACACCTATCAATACCGAGAGTACATAAATGATTTCAAATACGTGCATCGCTCTACCCCTTACGCCGCTAGGGTATGGTTCTCGGTCGCCTCTACTTCAACTGATGGTTGTACGGGGGTCTTTTCAGCTGTCGGCACTGGCTGGTGGGCTTCACGGGACGCGACCGGTGAAACGACACCGTTCACGGAAGCAGCTTCGAGTTTTGTTTGGACAGACTCTTTATTTGGCAGATCACTGTTTTTTGCCGGCAGAAGATTCGGGTCTAAGTTGCCTTTTATGACGAGTGGTAGCTCACCCGTTGGCGCAGGCTCAGGTGCAGCAATTTTGTCTAAGACATTTCGAGCAAATGCCTTTACACGGCCTTCTGGTCGCTTGGGAACAGTGAGTTGTTCAACATCGGCTTCGGTATGCATGGTGGTGGTTTCCTTTTTTGTTTTTATGAGCTTATATTTACATAATAGCACAAGCACTATAATTTGTCAAATATATCAAAGAAGGGCCCGTGTAGCCCTTCTCTTTTTTTCGCGAGTCGGTTGTTATACCTCTCGGATATGCTTGTTTTCAGGCGCCTGAGCAAACGGCTGGTGTTTCAGCTCTGGGATGACGGGAGCCTGACGATACCTATCACCTGGCGCGACAGCAGGACGGCGGTTAGCGGGTCGCTGCTGTGGCACGGAAGTAGGACGAGTGTTGCCTGCCGCTGGTTTTTGTCCAGGTTTCGTTCCCGTTGGAGCAACGCCTATTTCATTAATGACCGGGATAACAATTGGCGTGCGACGAGTCTGGTCATAGAGAATATGTGTTATCTCGTCTTTTATTTCTTTCTTCAGCTGATCCGTATCAGTCTTGCGGCCGCTGAAAGAACGAGCAACTTTTTGCTTCAGGTACTGGCGGATCAGGTTCATCAGCTCCTCGGAATCACGAAGGTAGATGAAACCGCGCGAAATGATGTCTGGACTTGTCAGCAATCGGCCGTTACCACGGGCGACGGTCAGCACGACGACGAACATGCCTTCGTGGCTCATATGAATGCGGTCTTTGAGCACGACCTCGGATACCTCTGCCCCGCTGTCGTCATACATGACGCCGCCGACTGGAATACGTCCAGTTTTCTTGGCGCTGCCGTCATGGTAGAACTCGTGGACGTCACCACTATCAGAGACAAATATGTTGTCACGAGGGATGGAACATTCCTTTTCAGCCAGTTTCGCGTTGTGCGCGAGCATATGGAATTCTCCGTGAATCGGCAGATAATACGTCGGGTTGAGGGCGGTTATAAGTTTCACATGGTCGTCATAGTAACCATGTCCGGAAAGGTGCAGCGGACCGACTTCAGTCAGATGGCTTTTACCGTTTTGCAGGACATCGCTGCCCTCACGCATCAAACCGTCAACGGTGCGAACGACATATTTTTCGTTACCCGGAATCGGGTTTGAGCTAAATACGACGACGTCGGTACCTTTGACCTTCATGTGTTTATGTGCACCGCTTGCCATACGATTTAGGACGGCGTTAAACTCGCCCTGACTTCCTGTACAAACCAGCAACACTTTACCGTCAGGCAGCTTCACGAGGTCCTCCATCTTGACGATGGTGTCTTTTGGAACCTTGATAGTGCCTGTGCGTAGTGCCAGTTCAACATTCTGAATCATGCTGTAGCCGGCAAACGATACTTTGCGGCCGTTTTTCTTAGCTTCGTCCAAAATCAACTGGATACGGTGCAGCTGAGAGCTAAAGGTCGAGATGATAACACGACTGTTCGGGAACTTCTGCATGACCTGCCCGAAACTTTCCTGGATATCAAACTCGCCGTGATTGTGTGTTCCTTCGCTCTCGCAGTTAGTACTCTCGTTCATGAGTAGCAGGATACCTTCTTTGCTGGCAACTTCAGTGAGGCGTTCCAGGTCAAATTTCTGACCGTCCACTGGGTTTTCCTCGAACCGCCAGTCACCGGTGTTCACCAGTACCCCTACCGGCGTTCGGATAATGACAGCAGTGGCGTCTGGAATGGAGTGGTTGACGCGTACCAGCTCAATAGAAAAGCTATCACCGACGTTGACAGTCTCATGAGTAATTGGGTCCAGTTCGTGATATTCGGGGCTGAAGCCTGTCGTGGCTTCTTCCATGTTTTTCTGCAGCATTCCGAGAGTAAATTTGCTGCCGTATACAGGCGCAGGGATACGGTGGATGATGTGACGAAACGCCCCGATATGATCGAGGTGCCCATGCGTAAACACATGTCCGCGAACCTTGTGCTTGTTTTCCTCAAGATAAGTAATATCAGGAGTAATGTAGTTGATGCCAGGATAGTCGGCACCCGGGAATAAAAAGCCCATGTCGACGACGAGAATATCGTTGTCATACTCGATAGCCATCATGTTCTTGCCGATACCCATTTCTCCAAGTCCACCTATCGGTATAACTTTCAAACTCGGACGGTTAAGCATCGGTCGACGACGCTTCATATCAGCCAAACTGAACTGTTGGCCGCCGTAACCGTTGTACATCGACTTGTTCACCGGTACATCGATAACGTGCTGGGATGCCTGAGCGCTGACGTTTTCACTAATTCGTCGTTGAGCACGGAAGACTTCCCCTTTTCGGATGGTCGTATTGTTCAGCACCGTGTTATCTGATTTTTTCTTTTGTTGGTTTGGCCGCTTCGACATATCGTCGTTTTGCGGACCAGCGAGTCTTCGTTGACCCATATATACTAATTTCCTTTCTTTTTTCTTGTTGTATCAAAATTAGTTTCAAATATTGTTGATTTCAGGGATATGAAATGTCTGCTGCTTCTCCCTGTAAAGTGTTTACAGTATAGCATCCCGCCTCTGTTTAGGCAATAGCAGCAAATAAAATACCCCCTGATCAACAGGGGGCGGGTAAAGGCGTGTAGCCTTTAAAAGCCTGACAGGTGCCTAGAGGGGTCAGCGCTCCTGAAGGAGGTTACGTCTATGACTGAAATCGAGGTGGACCAGTCAGAGCGCCTTTCTTCACCGCGCTAGTAACCTTAGATGCATTCCGCGGACAACTACGGGCGATAGATAGTCGTCGCACGCCCTCATACGTTCAATGTCCTACCCCTGCTATCACAGACGTAGAAGTAATAAAAACTATAGCAAGTTTTGGTTATAAATCAATCAGCCTAATGTGCAAGCTTTGCCGCTGCTAAAAAATCATCTATGAGTATCTGACGCATACTGCCGTTATAGAGTGCTGCTGCCGGATGATAGAGGGGTATCAAGAGGAATTCATGGTTATGGTATTTTACTTTTCGCGCCGTGCCGTGATCACGGGAAATAACGAGATCAGGAATAAATGCCTGTCCGCTATGACGGCCGAGTGTGATAACCACCCGTGGGTTGATAATCTCGAGTTGGCGCATCAGATACGGCCAGAATTCACGTTTTTCCTCTGGGCTCGGGTCGCGGTTGTTCGGCGGGCGGTATTTGACAATGTTGGTTATATAAACGTCACCTCGCTCCATCCCAGCCGCCACGAGCATTTCATTCAAAAAACGACCACTGGCACCAACAAACGGCAGCCCCTGCTCGTCTTCGGCCTTGCCTGGCGCCTCGCCAATAAAAACGATTTCGGCATTCTCGTTGCCATCACCCATCACCAGCCGGGTCGCCCCAGCCCGGAGTTCAGGGCATACATCATTTTTCACTATTTCAGCGCGAAGCTCGTTGAGCGTCATGCTTCTATAGTAACGTTATTATTTACGTTTTGTAGTAGCAGACTTTCTGCCTATTCGCTTCGATAGGTAGCTGATAATAAACGGTGTTGCCCAAATCAGAAAACGTTGGACCTGTTTGTTCTGCAGTAGTCGAAATAATTTATACATGCAACCACTGTACCGAGCAATGCGGCTCGACGCTGTGCGCTTTATCACACTTTACTACTGTAAATCGGATGGTTTCATTGTCAGACTGAGTCGGCCGCGCTCGTCGATAGCGGTCAGTTTGACCTTGACCACATCGCCTTCGTTGACGACATCGGTGACCTTTTCGACTCGTTTATCGCTGAGTTGGGAGATGTGAAGCATACCGTCGATGCCGGGCATGATGTTCACGAATGCCCCGAAGTCTTTGACGCTAACGACTTTACCTTCGTAGATTTTGCCAACCTCCGGCTCTTCGACGAGGCTTTTGACCCATTCGACGGCTTTTTTGATTGCCTCAGGACTGATGGCGGAAATCGTTACCAGTCCGGTGTCTTTGATGTCCACCTCAGCACCGGTTTCATTGGTAATCTTATTTATCGTCTCGCCGCCTTTTCCGATAATGGCGCCGATTTTTTCAGGATTTACCATGATTTTCTCGATTTGCGGCGCGAACTGGGAAATCATTTGTCGCGGCTCAGCGATAGTAGTAAGCATATGCTCGAGAATCTTAGCGCGTCCCTCTCGTCCCTGCTCGAGGGCTTTTTTGAGGACTTCAACCGGCAGACCATGAACTTTCATGTCCATCTGCAACGCCGTGATACCCTTTTCGGTTCCGGCAGTCTTAAAGTCCATGTCACCGGCGAAATCTTCAGCATCGGCGATGTCAGAAAGAACATATGGCTTGTCACCATCCATCATCAATCCCATCGCAATACCGGATACTGGACGTTTGAGCGGTACGCCAGCGTCCATCAACGCGAGTGTGCTAGAGCATGTTGCCGCCATGCTGGTTGAACCGTTCTGGGACATGATTTCCGTGACGCTACGGATCGTGTATGGAAAGTCTTCTTCGGCAGGCAGCACACTAAACAGAGCTCGTTCCGCTAAGTAGCCGTGTCCGATTTCACGACGTCCCGGAGAGCCGAGTCGGCGGACTTCACCGACCGTGTAGCCGGGCGCGTTGTAATGATGCATATAGCGTCGTTCGTAGTCGTTTTGCTCCATAGTGTCAACCATCTGAGCATAGCTGAGTGGTGCCAGGGTCACGATGTTCATTCCCTGCGTCACGCCGCGGGTGAAAATAGATGAGCCATGTGTACGAGGCAATACGCCTACTTCGCTGGACAACGGACGAATTTCAGTAAGTGCGCGTCCATCTGGCCGGATTTGTTCTTCAACAATACCCTTACGAACATCCTTATGGAGCGCCATCGTAAAGGCTTCATCATACTCATCACGTTGTGTATCGTAGTCATCACCAATTTTTTCAGCCATCTGAGCGTGAAAATCCCATCGAATTTCGTTGACCATTTCGTTTCGCTCAGGATAGGCCTTGCGAAGTGCGGCACCGAACTTTCCACTCACCCACGCATCGACTTCTTTTTGGATATCTTCGTTAGGCAGTACTAGCTCGTACTCCTGCTCTGTCGGTGCAATTTTTGCACGAAGTTCTTCCTGCAGAGTAAGAGCACTTCGGAACTGTTCCTGCGCCCATGCGATAGCATCAAGCACGACGTCCTCAGGCACTTCGTCCGCACCCGCTTCTACCATCATAACGCCGGTTTTCGTTCCGGCAACAACGAGATCGAGATCGCTGACGTCGCGTTCGTCCGGGCTTAGGAAAGCTTTGAACTCACCGTTAACGCGGCCGACACGTAGCCCGGCGACTGGGCCATCGAACGGCGTGCCGCTAAGCATCAGCGCGCTGCTGGCTGCAATCATTCCGACCATGTCCGGGCGGAAGTCTGGGTCCATCGAAAGCACGCTCGCGACGACTTGTACTTCTTGACGATAACCTTTTGGAAACAGAGGTCGGATCGGTCGGTCTATCAGTCGGCCGATCAGGATAGCATCATCGCTCGGGCGGCCTTCACGCTTGATAAAACGGCTGCCCGATATCTTGCCAGCTGCATAAAACTTTTCTTCATAATCGACACTGAGAGGAAAATAGTCCAGTGTTATCGGGCGTGAGCCCACCATTGCCGTTCCGAGCACCACTGTGTCACCGTAACGCACCATGACGCTTGCCGTTGTGCGGAAGCCAACCCGGTTGACTTCCAGTGTTAGTTTCCGACCACAAAAATCGGTTGAGACAGAGATGATTTCTTTGCCTGTTGGATTGATAGTTCCCATAAAAGAACTCCTTTCAATTAGACGGAGTGTAACAGGTAGAAATGTCTGAGCTCATCAGAACAGACACTTCTATCTATCACGCTCCGCATGTAACCGATACATTATACCATTTTTATCTGTTAAGAGCCATGCTACTATAAACATAAGTAAAACGGTGGTATATGGCGAGCAAGAAAACGAAGACAAAGCATTTCGGGCGCACCGCCCTTTCGGCCAGTGAAGTGTCTGCGAATATCGGCGCTAAAGTACTTGCGTCGGTAGATATAGAAACTCTAGACGAGTCCGAACAGCCTGCCGGAACTGAAGCATCTAGAGTGGAGACAACGCCCGAAAATACTCCACCTGCCCTATCGCAAAAGCGTCGTTTTCAGGTAGCACATCCTGTTTGGATAGCTACGACGACTTTTTTGGCGCTGCTTTGCGTCGGTGCCCTGTCATGGAGCGCGTATATGGTTGCGAACGTCGGGTCACTCAGCTCCTACGCTGCCGGTGGAGTGCCCATAAACAAATCCGTACCTCGCGAGACCACCGAAAAAGAATTGAAAAAACTCTCAGCATACGCCTTCACTGTCAAAAACGATGGCGAAAAGCCAAAATCATTCAAAGGCAGCGACGCAGGAATAGAAATCGACGCCAAAAAAACCATAGCTACGGTACTACAAAAACAATCATCAAGTCTGTTACTCGATAAGCTCGCGTTTTGGAAACACCACGATGAACCGCTCATATTGTCAGTTGATGAAGGTAAACTGGCTGATTTTATCAAGGCCAACCTCGTGAGAACGACGGTAGAGCCGAAAAATGCTACGCTGAGCACCGAAACCGGCGAAATCCTGACGGGTGACGCCATCAACGGTGAAGGCGTCACGGTCAAAAACCCTCGACAAACACTACTGAATGCCGTTGAGAAGCAGACACCTCGTCTCACCATCACGCTGACGAAGCAGCCTATCCCCGCCAACGTTCAAAATGCCGACCTGCAACCGCTCATCGACGACATCGTGACGTATTCCAAACTACCAGTCAGCCTGACGATCGACGGCCAGGCATTCACCGCCCCAGCTTCGACAATCATCTCGTGGGTAGATGCCGTACAGGAAGGTGATGTTAAGGCCCACCTGGAAGTAAACAGCGGCAAAGTCAAAGCCTGGTTAGACGGCATCGCAAAGCGTTTCATAATAAAAACACGCAATGAATTACGAATACAAAATGAAGACGGCACGAGCCGAATCCTAACCGCCGGACGCAGCGGTACGGAAATAGAAGACAGCACGCAAACCGCCAAAGATATCGCGCGTTCCGTCGCGGCCAAACAGCCGGTGGAAAAGGCCCTAGGAATCGTCTCAAAGCCTTACCGGATCATCAACGTTGCGCTGTATGACAAATGGCTTATCGCAGACCTTAGTAACCACATGCTCTACGCCTACGAAAAAGACCAGTTAGTAAACTCATTTCCGATGAGTGCCGGTGCGCCAGAGACCCCTACTGTTGTCGGCGAGTTCAAGATATATAAAAAGGTACGCGTGCAGACGATGCGCGGGCCGAACACTGACGGTACCAGCTACAACGTTCCGAATGTCGAATGGGTAAGCTATTTCTACACCGACTATGCTATCCACGGCAATTACTGGCGCCCCTTGAGCGTTTTTGGTACTCAGAACACCTCTCACGGCTGCATCGGCATGGTGAACGCCAACAGTCAATGGGTCTACGAATGGGCCCCTATCGGGACCCCCGTCATCACGTATAACTAAAATCACTTAAAATAAAAACGCCCCCATGCGGGGGCTGGTTTTTATTTGCGGAGGCCCAGTTTCTGGACGATCTCCTGGTAAGCTTTGAAGTCTTTGTTCTCCAGGTATTTGAGAAGTTTTTTACGCTTCCCTACCATTTGGATCAGGCCACGGCGCGCCATATGGTCGTGCTTGTTGGCCTTCAAGTGCTCCGTCACCTCTTTGATACGAGCCGTCAGAATAGAGACCTGTACCTGAGGAGAGCCGACGTCAGTTTTGCCCTGAGCACCGACTTTGATAGCTTTTAACTTGTCCTCTTTTGTAATCATACCGGGCTACTCTATCACATCTGTTTAGAAGTTTCAAGATAGGTCTCGATAGTCAGTGCATCGTCGACCGAAAAATTGCCGATACTTGTTCTCCGGAGCTCACGGCAATAGGCGCCGCTACCGAGACGCCTCCCGATATCCTCTGCAAGAGTGCGGATATATGTGCCACTGGAAACATGAGTGCGTATTTTTATAAACGGATACTTGTAATCGATAAGCTCTAGGTTATGGATAGTAACCTGGCGTGAGGGTACGTCGAAACTTTTGCCCTCCCGAGCCAATTTATACGCACGCTTTCCGTTGATTTTTATTGCCGAATAGGCTGGTGGAGTCTGGGTTATCTCACCGGTGAAATGGTCGAGCGCAGATAGAACCTCTTCCTGGCTGGGCTGTGTGCTTGAAACTTGAGTCAGATCACCTTCGGGGTCGCCAGTCGAACTTTCTTTGCCGAGTTCGATGAGCGCTTCATACGTTTTATCCAGTTTTAGGAATTCCCCTGCCCGTTTCGTCGCCTCGCCGAGCAGTATTACGACCAGTCCAGTAGCAAAAGGGTCAAGCGTTCCGGCGTGACCGACACGGAGCTGCCGCTTCGTCGGTTTTATGCCCCTTGTCTGGTATCCAGAGCGGATGTGAGAACGGATTTTGGCACATATATCAAAACTCGTCCAGGCAGCTGGTTTATCTATCAGAACTATATTTTCACTGCTCATTACCTCATAGAGTTTATACTAAAGGCATGAAAAAGGTCATTTTCGGCATATTTGCCCATCCCGATGACGAAGCATTCGGGCCGGGCGGCACCCTCATTCTTGAAACGTCCCGCAACGCGGAACTCCACCTCATATCTCTCACGGCTGGAGACGCGGGCATGAATATCGACGGACATACCGATTTAGCGGACGTACGTATGAATGAGTGGAAAGAAGCTGCGAAGCTCCTCGGCGCACATTCGACCACACTGCTAGGCTACAAAGACGGTGAAATGAGTAACTCAAGCCTCGTAGAAATCGTCGAAAAACTACAAGAACTGATAAAAAAACGTCTGAAAACCTTACCGAGCAGCACAACGATTGAGATTATGAGTTTCGAGCTGGGCGGCATAAGTGGTCATATCGACCATATCATTGCAGCAAGAGCCGCCACACAGGTGTTTTACCAGTTAAAATCGGCTGACGAGCGCATCGAACGTTTACGTCTGTTTTGTTTACCAGATATATGGCAACCTGAACCGAACATCGAGTGGCTCTTACGAGACAAGGGGTATTCGGCAGATGCGATAGGTGAAATCGTTGACACATCTAGCGTGAACGAGCAGCATAAACGTGCCATACAGGCCCACGTTTCACAGCGGCGAGACGGAGCGATGCATATAAGACGAATTTCCGAGAAATCACGTCAAAAGGATCATTTTATCGTTCGAGAATAATTTACTGGCCGGGGATTCGGAATTGTCCAGGATCGCTCGGGTTGACCGGGCCAGGAGCCGGCTCGGCGACAGGTGCAAGAGGAGCTGTCGGTTGCTCGGGCTGATCGTTCGACAGTGGCGGGAGCGTTGAGAAATCCGGTAACGGTGGCAGAGGTGGCGGCGTCGGTAGCCCTGTTGGTTGTACGACCGGCTCAGTGGGGTTCGCAAACATTGCAGGCGCCTCTACAGGGGCGGTAACATCTTGGACCGGCGCCACAGGTCCATCGAATGTTTGTGAATGCTGGACCTCGACGGCAGGCTGAGCCCCTGCGCTTGCCATCGGTTGGTTTGCAGGATCAAATGGCATTGAGTTGAGCACCGCGTCAACTGCCGCCCTAGCGTCATCTGTTGCTTTGCCGCGAGTTTGCTCATCAAGCTGGGACAACGTTGGTCCAGCTGGACCGCCAACCGGCGCAGGTTCGTAGTTCAAGTCGCCATCTGTATGAGCTTGTTCGAGCGGCTCCTGTTCATTGACCTGAGTGAGTACTGG
Organism: uncultured Candidatus Saccharibacteria bacterium; assembly: GCA_964581535.1. Classification (GTDB taxonomy): domain Bacteria; phylum Patescibacteriota; class Saccharimonadia; order Saccharimonadales; family Saccharimonadaceae; genus CAZOOW01. The sequence continues at coordinate 282,233 of CAZOOW010000001.1, read as the reverse complement.
CGAATTCTGCTGATCAGGCTGGGGCTCTGGGGCTGGTGCGTCAGGAGTAACCATAGGTGCGACATCTGCTGGCGGCGCGTCATGGCTAAGGATCTGACGATTGACGTTCGAATCTTCTTCGCGCCTATTATCTTCCTCAGCATCACTCGCGGTCGCGTTGAGTGTACCGCCAAAACTTGGTTCTGGACTCGAGTTGTCAGTCTGCCAGGTCCGATGCTCATGAATAATCTGAGGAGCTGCCGCTTCAGACGGCACTACAGGCGGCATAGTATCGGAAGATTTCGCCGCTTCGATGCTTGCCTGTTCTAAATCCTGCTGCAGCGTGTCAGTCGAAACATTTGGCTGCTGAGTGTTCTCCGGTAACGTCTCTGCTAACTCATTTTCTGCTTCCTGGACAGCATCATCAGCCGGTTGTTCAGTGGGGGCTGGCTCTTTTGCTTCATCATCGTGGTGAATTTCCAGTTCTCCATCTGGTTTTTGCTGCGGTTTGTCTGCTATTTTTTCTGAAGCATCACCTTCAGGTAAGGTTGTCGATCCGTCAGGGTTTTTCGCTGTATCGAGTCCGTCGCCCTGCTCCAGCTTTTCAGCAATCAGCTGCTGGTTAGCGCCGGCAGCCATGAGCTGGGCGGACATTGTCATCACCTTGGGCGTCGTATGTTCATTTCGGAACCTGTCAGTCGCTGCAACGATACCTGTCAAAAGTGCTGTGGCGATCTGTTCATCCAGAACGCCCGGTTGCAATGCTTCACTGAGGCTCATTAGCATTTCACACAAACTGCTCGCTGACGAATCCGTCCAATCGAGCGCGCCCAGCGAGGACTGCGCACCGTTCATATTTACTGTTACTACAGTTGCATCATGTAAGATACGGCCGTGTGCCGTGATAGCGGTGTCGAGGTCTTCGCGCTTCTCTACGCCGAGCGCCAAAATCAGCTCGACATTGAAATCACCTTGCGAAAACTTCAAATCTTTTTCGCTCAGAACAGATTTATACGGCGTGATAAAGATGCGAACAACTTCGTCCTCAACCTTATAGCGGAGCCGATCGGCTTTGGACTTATCGAGCGCGATTATAAAATCACGGAGGCTATCGACAGTATTTTCAAACGTTTTCTCGGGCTCGAGGAACGTGATAGCAGGGGGAGTCGCGCCACTAAAAACAGCGGTGGCGTGTTTATCCATTTTGTTCAAAATCAGCGACAGACCGAGCGCAGCACTTAACTCGTCTACCGATGGGTTTGCTCCGACAGTAACAAGAATATTCGTTGAATTTTTAATACGCTCAACGATTTGCTGTTTTGCATTTGGTTCGGTTTGCATGATTTATCTCTGTTTTTTGTGTAAATAGTCTTCGAGACGACAATACCACAAGCACTATACCTATGTCAATGATTTTCCCTCGTGTGGTCTCATCTTTACAGATAGAGGTGCCTACGGTATAATTGTGCAGATTTGTTTAACAAAATAACTGATTATAAAGAGTAGGGAGCTACACCGTGCCAATCATCAAATCCGCTATCAAGCGTATGCGCCAAACCGTCAAGCGACGTGAACGCAACATAGTCACTAAACGAAATATCAAATCTGCCGTAAAAGCGTTTAACGCTAAGCCGAGCTCAACAACACTCTCAGCCGCACAGAGCGAGATTGATACTGCCGTCAAGAAAAATATTCTGGACAAAAATACCGCTGCCCGACGCAAAAGCGCCCTTTCCCGCCAAGCAAAAGAAGCCGGCGTTAAACTGACAAGCAGCGCGACGAAAAAGACTGCGGCGAAACCCGCAACAAAGAAAGCAGCTACAAAGAAGCCTGCAGCGAAAAAAACCGCTCCTAAAAAGCCAACAGCTAAAAAGTAACTCGTAAACCGCCCGGAAACCCGGGCGGTTTTCATATGGTGAGTATGACTTTTTTCAGCTGCTGCCACGGGTCGACAGCACTTGTTTTTATCCTATAGTCACAGTCGGCCAACGCCCCCAGTAGCCGCGTAGCTCGAGAGCGGCCTAAGCGCGAAGCAATCGGCGAAAGCCGTCGCACCGCGTACGGATGCAGACCGATATCGCGAGCAACTTCGTCTGGACGGCGCTGACCTGCACCACACAACGCAAGCAGCGCTATCACTTGTGAGCTGAGCAATCCTAAGAATCGATACGGGTCTTCGCGTTCCGCAAGCAAAGCGAGCAACTCCTCTGCCCTATCGAATTTTCCAGCGAATGCGCTATCGAGTAGTTCAAACGCACTTGCTTCTGGGTAGGGCTCGGCTATTTCCTGGATGAGGGCGCGGTCAATTTGCCTGTCTGCAAGTATCAGCTTTTCTAGTTCTCCCATGAGACGCCATTGGTCTTTACCGACATATTGCACTAAATAACGAGCGATATCAGTAGGCATATCAACCTCATGCTCCCGGGCTTTTGACTGCAACCAAAACAGCAAAGACGCATCATCGGGTAGTTCGTGTTCGATAATGCTAGCCTGTTTTACGAGCAATTTGTAAGTTTTTGTTCGCTTATCGATATGAGACTCAATAAATACAATGTGCGTTTCCTCCGGAACTTTTCCTATCCATTGCTCCAGTGCAGACCACAGTGGCTTATTCAGACTAGCGTCACTAATCACCACCATTCTCTGCTCCGAAAACAGTGTACTTCCAGCAAAAATATCAGGCAGCTGAGTTAAATCGAACGCGGTTCCATCAAGACGTTCCACCTCTCCAGAAAACTCCTTAACTAACCGGCGATAAGTATGCCGGATAGCAAACGTGTTCTCTCCTGTCAGGACTGTGATCATCTGAATATCTATTGTAAATGGTCATTCGACTACCGGAAACTATTTATGTTTTTGACACTGCGGACAAATATGCGTACCGCGTCCGGCGACCCGAATTTTCTCTATCGTTCCTCCACAGCGCAAGCAATTTTTTCCCTCGCGCCGAAACACTGAGGCAAAATCGATATAACTGCCCTTTTTTCCTTCCGCATTCACATAGTTTCGGTCAGTAGAGCCGCCTTTATCTATAGAGAGTTGCAGCACATTCTTTATTTCGCGTAACAACACGCCTAATTTCGTATCATTGAGCGAGCTAACTTTTTGCGCAGGGTGGATGCGTGCAGCAAAGAGGCTTTCATCTGCATAAATATTCCCAACACCAGCAAGCACGGTCTGATCGAGCAGCGCCGCCTTAATGCTCGTCCCATTTCGCCGTCGGATGCGTTGGATAAATTCTTTAGCTGTAAAGTTATCTTCAAGCGGCTCCGGTCCAACGCGCCGCATAAAATTAATATTCGGAACTTCGATAGTTGGGAGAAGTTTCACCCAACCAAATTTACGCTGATCGTTAAAGAATAGTGTTTCGCCGTCATCAAAGGAGATGATCACTCGTGTCGATCGGTCTGGCAGTTTACCAATGAGCGAGTCGTTAGGATGCCCTGCGCCAAAAGACACCTGACCACGAAATACCAGCTGCCCAGTCATTTTTAAATGAATTACAAGTGTATAGCCACTCGAAAGGTGAATCAATAAAACTTTCGCCCGGCGTGCAATGCTATCGATACGGGAACCAAGAACAAACTCGGTCACATCGTTCGTTTGGTTCGGGAAACTTTTTTCAGTGTCGTGTGTTACAGATTGGATTCGCTTACCAACGATTAGTTTCTCTAGTCCGCGTCGGATAGTTTCAACTTCTGGTAACTCTGGCATAGTTACCAGTATAGCCGAAGCTAGCTTTTGTCAGCTTCGATAGCTTTCGTTACTTTACTATCAGTTTTCAGGTTCTGCCAGAATAACACCTGCTCTGAGCGAATCGACATATTGTTATTTGGTCCATAAACTTCACTGCCCACTTTAACAAGAGAAACGTTACTAGCCGTAGCTTGTTTTTGCTCATCCGTCGCATCGGCAGGCAGTTCCTGCTTTTGGGTATAGTAGGCATGATCTAGATAGAGATACTGCCCGTGAGCATTCTTCAACTTACCAAAAAAGACTTGGCCGTTCGTCAAAAACACAGCCTGGTACGTTTTGTTATCGATACCGCTTCCGTACGCCATTTTCCACCAGCATCCTGCGGCGATTAGTAATGCGACGAGCAGCGCTAGGGGTACCCACCAATATCGTTTCCAGGTCTTCGTTGGCCGTCGCTGAGTTACGGGATGTTCATTGTACTGCGTTGCGACCGGACGATGCACACTATCAACGTGTCGAGAAGTATTTCTATCCATTATTCCACCTTTAGTTGTTATGTTTTTAGTATAGCATCAGGCTTTTACCTATGCGTGCGCTTTCTGTGAAAATACAACGTTAACGCAAGCATAGCCATTCCTAAAACCACCATAACTCCTGGGTGCAATACAAGCACCCAGCTAGACTTAGACGAGGCTTGATACGATGCACTTACCTTATACACACCAAATATAGGAGTTCTGATTTCAAACTGATTCGTTCGACTATGCCCTGCAAAAACTAGTTTTCCATTTTGGTCTTTTTGCTCACCAAATGGGCTTACCTCTAAACGGACTTTTGGATAAAATCCTGTCGCAGTTCCGCCAACATCGGTATTTTTGAAAGTATATTCGCCGTTTATTTTCGAACCAAGCACAAAGGGTGGAATGTTCAGTCGTTCAACAGAGCCGTTTCGCGGTCCTGGCGTTCCATTCACGATGCTAAGCAACGTTCCTAGCCGGACCTGCTGCCCCACCCCGGCCGTATCACTTGGAGAGATTGTTGAGAAAAATATACCACCATATACATAACCGCTCGGAAGTTTTGATCCATCAATCATGAAATACATCCGCACAGCTTCACGGGGCCCAAGATCAAACGTTTCCAGGTCTAACTTGACTCCTGCACTCAGCTGCTCGCTGTCAAAAAACTGCAATGAGCCGTTGTCATCGGTCTGTCGAAAGGCCTGAACGCTAGTTCTTATCCGCTGTGTTTGACCAGACGGGTTACTCACATCAACGAAGCCTTTTTTTACTTCACCCTTTTTCAGCTCAGTCCTATATTCCAGCGGGGCAAGTTTAAGCGAGAGTGCATCAACATGAGAGCCTGACACGAATACTAACCCCGTTCCAAACAACATTACGATAGCTAATAGTCTTTTCATGGCGTCAGCGTCCCAGTAATGGTCATCTGGTTTGTATATAAGCCAGTTGCTTGCAACTTTGGAACATCCAGCCTTAGTCGCATATTCAGATAGTCTTTTGCACCACCCGTATAGCCGGTACGAGAATAAAACGTCGTTGCCGTTCCTGGTAATGGGGCGTATGCACTGCCGCTTGACCATTTTGCTGGAATAGCGGTCGCATTCGTACCATACAGAGTAAAGCCAAGGCCTTTTGTTGTCCCCTCTGACCATGAAAGCGGTGTCGCGATCGATGCTCCACTAATGGCAGCTATCGTGTTCGCACCACTCGTCAGGTTCTGATTCTGGTTGATTGCTAGGTTGTACCCGGGAGCGTCAGTCTGTACCACTGCATCGTACCCTGAGGTATTTGAAGCCCCCGGCGTTATCCCGCCGGCAAATGACACACCAGCCGAATTTCCTGCATTCTGAGCTGTATACTCGGCAGCAACTTCTTCAGAACTTAATGCTCTGCTAAATAGCTTGACTTCATCGACAGCGCCTTCGTAGTAGACCGAACCCTGACGGCTACCAATCTGCATGTCAAAAGCAGATGCAGTTGTCGGTGTCCATGTACCGTTCGTAGTATTTTTCAGCACACCGTCGATATAAACTTTGAGTGACGTGGTAGTCGCAACGGCTACTATATGATGCCAAGCATTGTCCTGCAGACTACTGGCACACCAGCCTGAACCAGTATCAATACTTGAGGTTCCTCGGATTGTGACTCGCGGGCAGCCACCTTGCAGGGCAATATCCCATCCGGCGGGCGTCGATGTATATTTTGTTAGTAAACCCATGTATCCCGTATTAGTCGACGCCGTTTTTATCCATAGCTCAGCAGTAAAGCTGGTTGTAAAGTCTAATGCAGCGTTCGTTGGAACATTAACATACTGGTTCGTACCGTTAAAACTTAGGCCTTGCCCAATCTTTCCAGCGACGCTCGTAGGCGTATTCATCAGCTTCCCGTTGATCTGATTGGCGCTGTTGTCCCATGCTGCCGTACCGGCACCTTCATCGAGGGGGTAGTATGCAACCTGATTTGCAGGCTGGACATTTAACTGCAACGACTTATCAAGCTGTGCAACATACCCGATACCAAGCTTGTAGCTTCCACCTGCTGCATCACCGATTATCGACTCACCGGCGCTGGAAACAAGTGAATAATTCGTCGATGTCTGTGTACCGCCAGTGCTGTTACCAACGACGCTCGCGTCGATTGTGTAGTTTGTACTTTGAAACGTGTCAGCAACTACCAGTGGAGCACCGGCTGCAGCCAACAGCACGGCAAACACAGCATATCGGTATACCAATTCTCCCCTGCCAATCCTCATACTGCTTTTGATTATAACAGAGTAAAAGCCGCGGGTATATTTAATTTCGGCGTCGCATCGCCCAGTAAACTATGGTGATTAGTAACAAAATAGATACTGCTAGATAAAACCATAGTGGTGCCATCAAAACGTATGATGAAACCGTTTTTTCGGTCGAAAGAAACTTCGTCGTAGTTGCTACCTTATACAGACCGATAGACGGAACGTTATCCCAATTCATAGGCATTGCCCGAACGGTACCAGGCAGAACCGCGTACTCCTTTTCAGCCCTGTATTTCAGATTGCCAAGAAAATCCGACACGTTGACATTGAGTTTCGCATCAAAATCAATATTTCCTGTGTTTTCTGCCCTTGTCAGCGTAGTAAGCGGCGCTTTGAACTGGAAAAACGGTATAGCTTGGCTCTTTATATCTCCTCCTGAAGTATAGTTCCCAGCGACAGTCAAAAAAGCGAGCATCCCGAGACGCTGCGTGCTTGAGACACCAAAGTTATTTGTTGTGTTTTGGGGAAGTGTTTCCGCAAAAAGCACTCCGTAGTGGCCTCCTGGGCGAGCAGTAGACGGTACCTTGATGGTATAGTCTATATCCACTGACTGATTAGGCCCGAGTCGGTAAGATGATTTAGAGAACGTAACCCAATTTGAAACTTCAGTATTTGATTTCTTTGATTCAAAGTCTGCCGTATAATCCTCGCTTTTGACGGAGTAAGGTCCTGTATACACCTTAAGGTCGTAACCCGATTTTCCTGCATTGAGTAGGTGAAATGATCCCGTATACGACTCTCCCGCCCGAAGAGATATCTTTTGTTTGACTGGACTGAGAGTTAGGTTTTGGTCAGGGGTAGTAGTGGACGCGGCGCTTGCACTTATTGCCCCACTTAGGCACCACATCACCCCCAAAAAAATTGATATTTTTTTCATACCATCACATTATAGCGTAAGCAGATCGATTTCGACCTGCTTACTTTTCAGACTTATTTGAGAATCGCTTAATTCGTTATCGCCGTATACGTAACAATATCAGCATAGCTACCCGGTGGCGTTGCAGTCGTGGCGCGGACACCATACCAGACTGTCGTCGTATCTATGCCAGAGGAGGTAACATTTTTCAACTCTTGGTCACTCGATGTTATCCCCACCCATTTTGACGTGCTTGACCCGTTATCAGTCTCGGCGCTATACGTCGCATCAAAGCCGGTTGCACCGGGGATGGCGTATCCCCACGTATTATTCGCTAGAGCACTAGCGCTTCCCCAAGCTGCGCTGTGAGCAGCAATAGGACCGGTCGGATCCCCAAGGGTCAAATCGGTATTCGCATCTTTCAGGTAGAGTTTGAAACCTGTTGCGTTGTTTGAGCTGACCTGTACGGCCTGGTTAGCGCTACTGACGACGCCGCCGCCGGTCGGGTTGAGCGTCACAGAGACGTTAGAGGGCGTTAACGAATCAATGCTAAGGGTGCCGACGATATTGGCGGTAACGGTGGTATTAGATGATGTTGTAACAGCGCTTGCTACCAGCGGCAAGCTGAAAACCATTGCCCCTGAAGCAAGAAGAACGGTTATATGGCGTGTGGTGGAAGCCATAGACAGTTTCCTTTTTATAAATTAGTTTGTTGTAGCGGTATACGTGACGGTATCAGCGTAGCTGCCAGGAGGAGTTGCAGTTGTTGCTCGGACGCCGTACCAAACGACAGTGTTGTTAGTGCCTGCAGTAGCGACATTTTTCAACTCTTGGTCACTCGATGTTATCCCCACCCATTTTGACGTGCTTGACCCGTTATCAGTCTCGGCGCTATACGTCGCATCAAAGCCGGTTGCACCGGGGATGGCGTATCCCCACGTATTATTCGCTAGAGCACTAGCGCTTCCCCAAGCTGCGCTGTGAGCAGCAATAGGACCGGTCGGATCCCCAAGGGTCAAATCGGTATTCGCATCTTTCAGGTAGAGTTTGAAACCTGTTGCGTTATTAGTGCTTACAGCGACCGTCTGGCTTGTACTGCTTACGACACCCGCACCAGTCGGGTTAAGCGTCACACTTACGTTCGTAGGAGTAAGCGAATCGATGCTGATTGAAGAGTTAATAACTGCAGTAACTGTGGTATTTGTGCTGGTCGTTGCCGCAAAACTTGTAAGCGGCAATGAGGCTAACCCCATGGCGCTGGCAACGAAAAACGCTTTTTTTGCTCTCATCATTTTTTCTCGTTTTTATTTTTAAATAGTATTTTCACCCCTGATAGTAACAGGCTATAGCGCTTATGTCAACGTTTTTATTCGCACAATTTATTTTCCCGAAACCAGTTCGCAACTTCACCCTGCCCGGAACAGAGATTTGATTTCACATCAAATCTCTGTGAGGTTTCATTTTTCAAGGTCGTCATAGTGTCATTTGTCTTTTTTACAAACATAAAGACCTGAAACAGCATGAACGCGATAACCCCCATCGTTACGAGAAAAAGTACACCGAACGTTGTTATCCAAAAGTTTAATAATTTCAGCTGTCGGACAAGTTGTTTAGTCAGATCATCGTTCACTATGGAGCACCTCCTCTAGTTGTGATTCTAGCTTATCTGGTTCATGAAAACGGAAATCAACAATTTCACCAACTTCATTCGCATCTATTCTCATCAGCACGACATCTACCGCATCATTGCCTCGACCGTTAGTCTCGTGAGCATACCCTTTCACATCCGCTCGCAGGGCATCCTTTTCGCTCAAACGTCCTTCACGTACAAGGTCTTGCAAACGATACCGATAGCTCGATGGTGATTTAATATCGAGATTCACCTGGTCCCCTGTATGCGGGTCCATTATCGTCATGTCTACGCCCATTGCGTCCTCGCGGCGCGAGGTCAAACGGACGTCATAGCCGAGTTCGCGAGCCGTCTTATACACCGCGATTTCTCGGGTCAATCCGCGAGTAATTGCATCAAACTGATCTTCAGAAAAATGTCGTGTTCCTACAGTATCCGCGAATTTTTCGATGGCTTTTTTTAAATGCTCGTTGAATGTGGGCAGATGATCGCTATCAAGTGCAATGACCGTCGAAACATAGGCATCATTAAAGTCGATCAGCTCATATAAACGCACCGTTTTGCTATGGTAGCCGTTTGGGTGATTATCCATTTGCTCCTGCGCCTGCGCAGCACCTGGTACGAGTAGTAATAGCAGCGTCAGCCAATCCGCAGCATCATCAGTTTGCACCGCTTGCCTTCGTTGCTGTTCAATATATGGATTTAATCGCTCCAGCCGGCCATGAACACGACCCGTTTGGCGCAATACACTACTCAACCGCTGGTTAGCTATACCGAACACATCGCGGTTATGTCGATGTGAATATGTCCGGTGTCGAAACCGTTGCCAACGCTGCCTCACTCTATGTCTACCCTTTTATTCGTTGCATTCATTTGTTGTTCTTTATAAGTTCTTCAACTTTCTTTTCTATCCTATCACGCGCTCTCTCAACATAGTTCGTCCCGTCGTTCGGCATGTACCACGGATCGCTTACGTCCCAAAACTCAGATTTCGGGCTGTCGCGGACATAGTCGGGCATATATGAAGTTGGAAACCAGATGACTTTATCAGCTGCGTCAAACATCTCGCGCGTCAGCACCGTACTTTTCATACCGCTCATATCAATGCCTTTTTTCTTCATCTCGCGCGTCACGCCCGTATGCACCTCTCGCCCCTCCCATGTTCCCGCGCCCGCACTTGTCGCGTCGTGCGTGCCGGTTATATGGTTATAAAACGCCTCACCCATTTGTGAGCGCATAATATTTCCTTCGCAAACGAACAAGACTTTCATCATTTTCAGCCGTCAACTCTCTTCTCAACTTTCAGAGCAACCTCATAAGCTAATACACGAATTGCGTCTCGCGTATTAATAACATCTTCCTCGCTAACCTTTACTGCTTTGTTGAGTTTATACGCACTTTGCACCTTCGGATCTAGCAGTCTGATGTTATTAATAAATTCGCGATTTGCGACTCCCTTGTTGTGCACTAATACGTGTCGTATCGCACTAGCTAGTATGTATTGTTTTTCATATTCCCCTAAAGGTAGCTTGTCTAAGTCGATTTTCAGCATCCCTTTTAATAAATCGCGTTTTATAGATTGTAGATCCTGAAAATTAATTTGTCGCTTTGCTAGGATAGAAAGCACTAGGGAGCCTCTTGAAAAATCTTCGGAGAAGACTTCTTCGAGATCGATTTTCGCTGAATCTCCTTTAATATCAAAGAGTTGCGGGTACTCTTCAGCGATAAGTCGAATTAGCGCTCGGACATATGTCTCAAAGGCCGATATCATCAGAATTATTTGCTGCCCATAAACAATAGGAATTACTTTGGATACTTTGGGATTTGCACGTATTTTTTCTAGGGCTTTCTTCTGATTTTCTGATGCATTGCCACCAAATTTATTTTTTACGCTGCCTAGACTATCAATGATGCTACATGCTGCGTCGATAACCAATCCGTTAATGGCGGTGATTTGCATTGTGTCTTCCAAGCCTTCATCAAGCTCATCCAACACCTCATCTATGCCTTTCACTTACACTTCGCCCCAGTTTTTACCTATACTACAGTCAACTTTGAGTTTGATAGGCAGTTCCAGGTAGATATTTTCCATAGTCTCAGCGAGTATTTTGCTGACGGTGTCAGCGTTTTTCTTCGGACATTCAACCAGTATGGAGTCGTGGATTTGCAACACTTGCCAGCCCAGTCCGTCGAGCTTTTTCTCGACTTCCAGCATGGCCATTTTCATCAGATCGGCTTCCGTCCCCTGTATCGGCATATTCGCAGCTGCCCGCTCGCCTGCTTGCCGTACAACAAAGTTACTCGATTTCACATCTGGTGTCGGACGACGACGACCGAAATATGTTTCAACAAATCCATCATTTTTTGCCTTTGCAATTGTTGCATCAATATAGCGACGAATCGGCGCGCGAAGTCGAAAATATTCATCGATGAATGTCTTCGCCTCGCCGAAACTCATACCGGTATTTTGAGCGAGCGCATGCGGTCCCATGCCGTAGAGCACACCGAAATTCACCACCTTGGCATCACGCCGTTGACTCTTTGTCACCTGCTCTATGGATATACCGTGAACTTCTGCAGCAGTCTTGGCATGAATATCAACGTCCTGGTTAAACGTTTCGATCATATCCTCATCGCCTGCCAGCACCGCAGCTAAACGAAGTTCGAACTGGCTGTAGTCGGCACTAACGAAAACATTACCTTTATCCGGAACGAATGCCTCACGAATCTTTTTGCCGACGTCACTGCGGACTGGGATATTCTGGAGATTTGGGTCACTGCTGCTGAGTCGCCCTGTCGCTGCGACGTCTTGACGAAAATCAGTATGCAGGCGGCTATGTTCATCAACCAGTTTCGGCAATGCTTCGACGTAGGTATTCTGCAGTTTCGTCAGCTCGCGGTATTTCTCTATAAGCTCGACTATCGGGTGTAGGCCACGCAGTTTGTCGAGCTCTTTTTGCCCCGTGCTGTAGCCGGTCTTGCCTTTTTTGATACCGAGTGTCGGCAGTTGCAGTTTCGTGAACAAAACTTCGCCAAGCTGTGCTGGCGAGCCGATATTGAACTCATGACCGACCAGCTCGTACATTTCTTTTTGCACGGCAGTGATGTCGCGGGTAAGTTCTTTGTTCATGGAACTCATCTGCTTGGTATCCAGCGTGATGCCACGCACTTCCATTCGCGCCAGTACGTTCATAAGCGGGAAATCCATCGTCTCGGCAACAGCCTTTAGTTTCGGCAGCTCCAATAGTTTAGCTGACTGCTCGCGAGCGAGTTCAGCCACGGCGGAGACAGCGACCAGCGGGTTAGAAACATCCGCGCCGATAAGATCCCCGAGCTCACGCGACTTCCGGAGCGGATCGAGCAAGAACGCGGTATGTTCGGTGTCGTGGTGAACGACTGGCAGTTCATCATTTTTTGTTCGCAGCAGATTTTTCAGCAGCGCTTTTGCGTTATGAGCAATAATTTGTTTACTAGCGAGCAATGAGCTGGCGCGTGAAAGTGATGCCTTCACCGCGCTTCCCTCTTCCACCAACAAATACAAATCGTCGTTTTCCTGCCACACCGGCACGGAGCTGACGCGTGAAAGTGATGCCTGTGTATTTTCGTCGAGCTCCACCAGAGTCGCCGGTTTGATATCTCGGAGTTCCTCAGTCTCTCCAGTTACGACTGGCTCAGCCGTTCGCATATAGTCTGGTAGGCTTCTGAGCAGGCTGCGGAATTCGAGTTTAGTCAGCATCGTTTTTAGGGCAACTTTGTCGAGATCTGTCACATCCATCGCCCCTAGATCTAGCTGCACAGGTGCATCGCACCATAACTCGGCAATCTTTTTACTCAAATACGCTGAGTCTTTGCCCGCCTCCAGTTTGCGTCTGGTCGCGTCCTTAACCTCCCACAGATTTTCATAAACACCATCCAAAGTACCGTAGGCTTGTAGCAGCTGAATGCCAGTTTTCTCACCGATTCCTGGAACACCAGGAATGTTGTCTGAGCTATCGCCTTTAAGTGCCTTCAAATCAAGGAATTGGTCCGGTCGGAGGCCATATTTTTCCGTAAAACTGTCTGGCTTATATAGCTCAATGTTTGAAAAACCTTTTTTAAGCGCATAAATGTGCGTCAGCGGGCCGACCGCCTGAAGAAGATCAAGATCACTGGTAATAAGACAGGTCTCGATGCCTTCCTTCTCTGCCTGTTTTGCCAGCGTCCCCATGATATCGTCTGCTTCGTAATCATCTAACTCATAGAGTGGCCAAGAAAATGCCTCCAACAACTCATGAAGCAGCGGAATCTGAGCATAAAAATCCGGCGGTGCTGGTTTACGCCCTGCTTTATATTCCGCGTATATTTCTTTTCGCTTCCGGATGTTCGTTTTTGGCTTATCCCAGGCGACACATACATAGTCGGGTTTAAGCTTTTTCATTAGCTCTAACGACAGCGCAGCAAAACCATACACTCCGCCAGTAGGCGTTCCATCGCCAGTCGATAAATTCGGCATGGCATAATACCCGCGATAAAACACACTTTTCCCATCTATTATCGCCAGCCGCTTACTCATAGATCTAGTATACCTGTCTTATTAGATGTTGTAGAGCTGATAAATCCCAAGTCCGACACAGCTTCTAACATGTTTATGGATATCTGAAAAAGTCGCATTCGGGTATTTGTTCCTACGCACCCACTGCTCTATTTGTGGTAGCTGACGCACCAAAATGCGTTTTTTCTGATCCCCCAGTCGTTGATCGATGTACTCGAGCCCTTCTTCGAGTGCATAATCAAGCGTTCGTTTTTTGCCAGGTTTTGTATTCATCCTCTTTCGTACTATCGTTGTCCGTTGCCGAAGCTCTCTTTTTGCCCTGTTTAGCGCTTTTAACTGGTCTTCTCGGGAAGCATTTGATTCTCTGATTTGGAACATAACGATAAGAGACTGTGCGCTATAGCGATCTATCTTTCCCTCATGAAATAAATCTACTACTGTTTTATGAAGATCAAAAAACTCTGGAACAACCAGAACATTCTCGCTTCCCAGACTCTCAACCTTAAAGCCCCGTATGATATCAGATTTTTCTAATTTTTCATGCTCTGAAACTCTTGGTTTTGGCATGGATACTGGCTTTCCCCCTAAGGATCGAGCCGCATCCGAGACTGATCCTAGAACAAACTCTAGTACGGGAATGTCCGGGTGTTGCACTTTTTCTATCTTTGGCTCAATGAGCTCCAAAGGTGTACCGCGCAGGTATTCTACTGTAAATGCAACGCGTGCCAGCTCAGACTCGTACTCTTTTTTGTCGCCCGTTTTTTCAAATGTCTGTTCGGCATTCTCTAGATAAATTCCTAGCATCGCATCGGCTACCGCTTCCCGGTCAGAACCTTTGGGTGGTCGAAACTCATCAGAAATATTTACTGAATTCGTTATCCGCATATAAATACGTTTCAGGTGTTCGTGGTCGTATTCATATGGAGCAAAACGTTCACTCATAGCAAACATATCTTCTCAGCCGACAGTAAAAACCGCAAGCATGAGAATAATTTATTCAGCAAGCTTTGCGTACACGTCAGAAATGAATTCATCCACGCTGGACGTATTTTCGATGACAATGTCTGCCATCGCCTTAATATCACGCAGATTAAAATCTGCATCGCTCTCGCCGACGTGCCACTCGCGCTCTTCACTCTCGCGGAACTCTTCCAGACTGAGCTTCTCTTCTCCGTCACGTTCTCGGGCAGTTGCTCGTTCAAAACGAACCTCGAGCGGCGCATCGACGAAGACAAGTGTTCCCCCGGCTGCTTTTAGCGCCTTGGCCTCGCCAAGAGACCGGATACCGCTCACAACAAGCGGACGCGGCTCGCGCAATGCTTCTTCAACGAAATAGCCTGCGCCGTCACTCAAACGGTGGGCAGTCGCGACTTTTTGCAAAACCGGACGTTCGACTGAATCATATTCGCTCCGAGCAACTTTGCGAACCATATCTCCCGTCGAGACATGTGTGTAGTTGTAGTCAAGGACGAGGTGCGATGCCACCGTGTCCTTGCCACTCGCAAATGTTCCGCTTATCCCAATCAGCTCTGGCAATCTATTATCATTATTCATGTCTACCCCTGTTAGATTATTGCGTTGCAGCTACTGCAGATACTCGTATAATTTTTTCGCATCCTTATGTTTGCGAAGTTTTGTCAGTGCTTTGGCTTCGATCTGTCGGATACGTTCACGTGTCACAGCAAATTCCTGACCTACTTCTTCGAGCGTATGGCTTTTTCCGTCTTCGAGCCCAAAGCGCATTTTCAAGATCTTCTGTTCGCGCTCTGTCAGCACGCCCAGTATGTCTTGCACCTGCTCTTTCAGCAGCTGGCTGGCAGCGCTGTCCTCGGGGCTGGCGGCATCTTCATCCTCGATAAAGTCACCGAGTACACTGTCCTCATCCTCGCCATCACGTCCGACACCAGCATCAAGGGAATGTATGTCTTGTTTGATTTTCATGACATATTCGACTTTTTCCGGCTCCATCTCGAGTTCTTTGGCTAGTTCTTCGATGGTCGGTTCACGGTTTAGGTCCTGTGTCATCCGCCGCTGAGTCCTGAGCAGTTTGTTGATAGTTTCAACCATATGTACCGGGATACGAATCGTGCGTGCCTGATCTGCGATTGCACGGGTAATTGCCTGGCGAATCCACCACGTCGCATAGGTCGAGAATTTGAATCCCTTGTCTGGGTCGAATTTCTCAACAGCACGTAGCAGGCCAGTGTTGCCTTCCTGAATGAGATCGAGAAAATCAAGTCCGCGTCCAGAGTAGCGTTTTGCAATCGAAACGACGAGGCGCATATTTGCCTCTGCCATCTGATCTTTAGCTCGTTTATCACCGGCGACAACTTTTTGCGC
Source organism: uncultured Candidatus Saccharibacteria bacterium (assembly GCA_964581535.1). Classification (GTDB taxonomy): domain Bacteria; phylum Patescibacteriota; class Saccharimonadia; order Saccharimonadales; family Saccharimonadaceae; genus CAZOOW01. The sequence goes on along the minus strand of CAZOOW010000001.1, from coordinate 266,387 downwards.
CAGCTCTAACTCTTCTTCAGCATTTAGCAGTGGGATTTTACCGATTTCCCGCAGGTAAAGTCGTACCGAGTCATCCGAAACATCATCAAAAAATGTCTGCGGCGAGTCCTCTTGCCAATCTTCGGTCTCTTCGAGCTCGTCTGTATCTGGTTCGTCAAAATCAGCAATTTGATCAGCCGCATCGTCAAGCGATACGGTCGAATCGTCTTGCGGGTTGTCGTCTAGTACTCCATCGTCATGTGCGTTGGGTGTCACGCGTTTTCTCCTCTTTGATGAGGGTGTTCAGCTCAACCATGAGCCGAGCCGCTTCTGCCTCATCGTGGCCCAGCTCCGCTTCGCGAAGCCGGTTAGTTAATGCTCGTTTTCTTTGTTTTACGTGTTGGAGTTTGATCTGCCGAACCAAGTGCGCCGCTTCATCAAAGCGATCCTGCGCCGTACGACTCGCGTATCTGGTTTCGGCCTTTAACTGTACTATTTTTACATACGTCTCAACAGATTGCAACTCTGGTGGAATTGTGTTCAATGGTAGGCCCTTCGCATGGGCAATTAGGTAGCGAAACAGTGCTTGTCGGTCTTCACCGTCGAAAGCATCAACGCTCAGCTCCATCGCCTCATCCCGGATGCCGTTTTCAAAACACAGTAGCGCCAATAAATGATCCTGCTGCACATTTTCACGGGGATCCAGTTCGCCGTGTTTGATTTGCTTCAAACGCTGTTCACTCACCCGGTCACCGATCTGTTTCAACCGAGCAGCTAATGCAGATTTGCTGGCACCGGTTTTTTTCGCCAGTACATTCAGGTAATGGTCTTGTTCGACTGGGTCATCCAAAGTCCGTATAAGCCCCAACGCTTCGGTCGTCACGTGTCGCTTCCCGACAGCTGTCGTCACATCATAGCGAGATTCATACTGCTCTATCACCCAATCAACCGCCGGCCGTCCAGCTTCTAGCGCCTTTACCCATAGTTCTGGATTCTTTTGAATCAACTCGTCCGGATCTTTGACATCGTCCGGCAACGTTATAACACCGAGTTCTACCTCGAGTCTGCGTGCAATCGGGATTGCCCTTTCGGTCGCGGCGATACCGGCCTTATCGGCATCGAACGCTAGTTTAACATTCGAACTGAGCCTAGAAAGTGCTTTGACATGCGCCTCGGTCATCGCGGTTCCGGCCGTTGCTACCACCTGCTTCACTCCGACCTGGTGCGAGCTAATAACATCGAGGTTTCCTTCGACAATAACTGCCATGTCCGACGTACGAATAGCCTCCTTTGCCAGATGCAGTCCAAAGACGTGGCGTCCTTTGTCATATAAAATCGTCTGCGGGGTATTCAGGTACTTCGGTGCATTTGCTTTATCGGCAAGCAACCGAGCAGTAAAACCGATAACCTGTCCCTGTCCGTCCATGAGCGGAATCATCAGCCTGTCCCGAAACATGTCATTGCCACGCGAGCTCAACAAGCCGCCATCACGAATATCCCGCTCCGAGTATCCTTTTTTTATGAGAAACGATTTGAGGGCTTCACCAGCTCCTGGTGCAAATCCGATCCGGAAGTCATGCACCACCTGAGCGTTGAAACCGCGCCTTTTAACGTAGTCTTTAGCTGTCTCACTCGCTAATAGCTGGCGCTGATAATACGTGGCAGCACTGTCATGCATGGTAAGCAGCCGTTTTTTGCGTTCTGAAAACCCTTTATCGGCGGTACGCGTTTCATACTGTGAAAGATCAACACCGGCTTTTCGTGCCAAATGCTCCAGCGCCCCACGAAAATCCAAGCCCTCAACAAGCATCACAAAGCTGAAAAGGTCACCTCCCTGATTTGAGCTAAAATCATGCCAAATACCTTTTTCTGGACTGACCATAAAGCTTGGCGTTTTTTCACTAGAAAAGGGACTAAGTCCTTTCCAGTTACGCCCAGCACGCTTCAGCTGTACATATTCGCCGATCACGGCTTCAATATCGAGCCGACTACGAACCTCTTCTTTTGCCTCCGGATTCATTATCATCAGTATAACACCCTGTACCTCTGTAGATGGTTGTGCTTAAATAGTCCTATGGACCCATCGCTTTTAGGGCAGCCGATTCCTGTCCCCACGACTCAGAAACCAAGCCGTGGTATCAACGGGCGTGTCATTGCTTTTATTCTTGCCGGATTGGTTGCAGTTGTTGCCGGTATTTTTCTGTTGCTTAACTCGGGAGATAACTCAGGCGCCCTCCAGCAGAGGATGACGCTTCGCGAAAAAGCGCTGCTCGAAATCACCAAAGATGGACAGAAGCACATCATTAGTCCTGAGCTCAGAAAAATCAACAGCGAAATCAGCATTCTCCTCTATGGCCATAGCGCTCGTCTCGATGCAGCCTATAAAAAGTCCGGTGTCAAAGCCACTAAAGACAAAGCTGTTGTCAGCGATGAAAATGCTGACGCAAGTCTTGAAAAACTAAAGAGCGCCGAACTGAACGGCCAATATGACAGCGTTTACAAAGGAGTCTTGACTCAACACCTGACTGCACTCAACGCACTCGGGCGAGAATTTCACAACTCAACAAAATCAAAATCCGTAAAAGATGCTCTCTCTGCTCAATTCACTGACGTCGCAATCTACCTCAAGCAGCTCGAAACGCTGCCGCCTAGCTAGATTGCTTAACGAGTTCGTAACTATGGCGAATCAAATCGCGAAGCTCTGCTTCCGGAATCTGTCCGCTACAGATTATCGTATTCCAATGTCGTTTATTCAAATGATATCCAGGCAGAACTGACTCATACTTTTCCCTGAGTACTTCAGCAAGGCCCGGGTCGCATTTTAGGCTGAGCCGCACTGGGCTGCTCTTTTCCGCAATCAATGCGAACAACTTACCTTTCTCGTCTTTGTATTTATATACCATGGTGCCTTCCCCGAATGGATAATCCCGTACTGCCCCAGGCAACGACTCAATCATCTCAATTATTTTTTCGAGCGATATCATTTTTTGACGATTTTATGTTTATTAACTCGGCGAAATCGACGTATATGTTTTCCTATCGGGCTTGTACTCGGAGAGCGGAATTGCCAATACGTCGCTGCTGTCGCTACGAGACTACCGAGAGCAGCCAGGATCATATCCCACATACTGTCATCCAGCCCATGCTGCATAGGCCCGTAACCGAGTTTATCGACAGTAAATTCAACGATTTCCCATAGACTAGCGCTCGCCATGACGACCATGAAGGTAAAAAATGCCGCAACGCTGGGACCTGCCGTGAATTTTTTACCCATATAAAGGATATAAAGCACCAAGAAGCCGACATAGCCTATTACGACTCCGGAAGAGAGGTGCAACACCTTGTCCCACCACCAGTAGTTCTGGTAGGCGTTAAAAAACTCACCGATGAGTAAGCTGGACACGATAAAACCGACAATCACTAGCTCATAGACGACCGGCAGACGCAGATCGAATTTACGATCTATAAGCTGAGGGATGAACGAGAGTATCAGTCCTAGTACAACAAGCCATGCAGCCTGATAGTCTTTAGAGACAAATATTGCGTATAAAGCAGTAAACGCTATCAGAACCCGCACTCCAGTGAAGGCGATTGACCTTATGGGAATGTTCTCAGTCACGATTGTACCTTTCCTAAATAGTATTTTAGTTCCATGATACTCCCGCGGATATCTTCCATCGCGCGATGCTCTTCTGGTTTGGCAAATTTTTTCTTATACTTGCCCTCAAACACAACCTTCCAGGCGCTGACATCCAGCATTCGGTAATGTAGTCGTTTAGCAAACCGAGGCCATTCTCTGTCAATGAACTTCCTGTCCTGATGAATCGAGTTCCCCGCCAGAAGCACTGGTTCATCAGGCGGAAAATGCTTATCAAGTAGCTCAAGTAGCTCATTTTCAACCGTCCGACCGTTTTTGCCGGTTTCATTCTGCGCCATCAATTGTTCACGAACATGCGAAAAGGTGTCCCAAAACGGTCCGACCATTCGCTTTTGCATGAGGTTGGACCCGACTTGTTTCACGGCCTGGTAGGTCGTAACTTCGTTAAACTCCCAATCTGTTACGATGGCTGCTACTTCGATAATCCGATCTTCAACCGGGTCGAGGCCAGTCATTTCTAAATCCATCCAGAGTATCCGTCCCGTTGCTTTTTTATCGTCCATGAGTATTATTATAAACAGAAGGGTCTAGAAAGAAACACGTAGATATTGACAAATATAGCATAAAGAGTATAATAAGATTACTATTCTATAAAAACAAATATCATGTCAGCCGCTGTTCAAGAACTTACACACTCAGCCGAACGCCACTATGGTGAAACGACTATAGTTCCTATCGGCAGAAGCGCTACCGAATTCGCTTTTACAAGCCCTGATACTGGTGAGCACCTGAAAATTACTGCTGAAATTTGCGGTTTCCTAGGCCGCAGAGCTGCGCTACAAGTCGTGAGAGCGAATGGAGACGTTCTAAATAATCTCGTCTTACCGCTTGGCCGACGTGCGGAAACAGAGGGTGGCATAGCTGTTTCATTTGATACGAGCACTGAACACGGAAAAGAACTGTCCATTTCCCTACCCATAGCCGGTCCAGACTCAACACAGACAAGCTCACCTCTTCGTTCCGAGGAGCAGCCGTCTCGCTCACCCGCAACCATCCCTGGCTACAAGCCGATGAACGCGCGTGAGGCACACTCTGATGAATATGCATGGCTATCTGATCCGAACGCCGAACGACGGGTTTCCTATAAAGATACAACGGTTCCCGAAAGAACGGTTGAGGAGGAATTGCATGGCTAATCTCACCGCAGAAGTCCTGACTGCAGATAGTCCAGCGGTGGATATTCTCTTTCGTACTAACCGCCATCACGGCGAATATACTCGCACCTCCCATCCATGGCGAGGTATCCGAATAGTTGGCGACTTAGCTATGAATGAAATCACCATCATCGATCTCAGCGGACGTGCACACGAATTACCGGCTATACCAGCGGGTATCGAAGACGACGCAGATTACGATGTAATCACACACTCGGTCCTAGAAAAACCGAGTGAAGTGGTCCTGAACAGAGTCCGCACACCGAAACTGCAATTCACTACAGAACACGACACACGGCACATGTCTATTCATGTAAAAACTGTGTTGGGCGCAAAAGGCATCGAGCTGTCATTTGATAGCCCGGGCAATGACCATGGCATTACACTGCAGCGCCCACAAGAAACAGAATCAGCCGCTTAGTTCTCTCTAGCTGTTTTCAATGCCCCGGCATACCACAGCAGCTCATCGAGCTGTTGTTTCAACGCGCCCTCAAACTTTTTATAGTCATCTTTCAAGCTGCCGGCTTCATCAAAAAGTTCTGTCGGCGGAACCGCGATTGGCAACCCAACTGGAACGCTCACTCCTCCAAGGTTGCTGTTGAGGATTGTCTTCAACTGAGCCGCTGCACGTGCGCCGCCAACACTACCATGCGAGACAATGGCCGATGGTTTACGTTGTAACTGAAAATCCAGCAGGTCGATAGCGTTTTTCAGCACAGTAGGCAGTCCATGGTTATATTCTGCGGTCACAAAAACATAGCCGTCCGCCGCATTCATGACATCCAACCAACCCTGGACGTTTTCGTCAACATTCCGCTTCGGATTTCCCATCGGTGGTATCGCCTCATCAAGCAGTGGTAAGTGATGCTCTCGCAGGTCAACCAAATTGAACTCAACGCCTTCCCGATTTTTTGTGACAGACCTCACCCATTGTGCCAACCTATCACTCGCACGTCCCTCTCTGGTCGTTCCTATGATGATATTTATTTTCATATTCCTCCTTTCATGCTATACTTTGTATAGTAACATAAAACGCTATACAAAGTATAGTTAAATGAGAATTATTATGGCTTATCCTGTACTTCCACCCCTAGAAAAACGCGTCGGCTGTATCGGCGCTGCGATGCACATTATCGGCAACAAGTGGACTGCTCTGATTCTGCGAGATTTGAGCAGTGGCCCGAAACGGTTTAAGGATTTTGAATACTCAATTCCAAAGATAAATCCACGCACGCTTAGTATACGATTGCGCGATTTGCAAACTCAAGGCATCGTCGAAACATGCTGCGATGAAACTGGCTACCAACTAACTGCCAAAGGCACTGCACTAATCCCGGTATTAAAAGCCATGGCCGAATGGGGCGATACGTACGCTTAGTGCGTGGTTGCCATTGTGCGGAACTGCTCAGCGCTGAGCCAGTGTTTTTCCTCACCGATCGTCATTTGAATCATAATTTCTCTGCCATCCGATAGTCTGCAATCATATGGTAGTTTCCATGCATGCGATGGACTGAGGCCGGTGATAACTGGGTGACCGTCTTTGTACATTATCCGTTGGTACGAACCATCCGCAAGCTCGATATCATACGGATAATCTTCGTGTAACTTCTTGTGGTTTTCTGGTGTTATCCAGGTATCGAGGTCAATTCCCTCACTGTACATTTTTTGACGCAAGCGGTTGTCAACCTCACCAACATTGCGCGAATCAACCACCGCTTGTTTTACCCACTCAGTTATTTCCTTTTGGGTAAGCGGCGGACGTCCGCTCAGGTAGTCGGTAACCCTATCGACAGGCAGATACTCATAAATCGCTTCGATTTCACGCGCGATGCGCCGAAGTTGTCGCTGGGCGGCTCCCTGGTTCAACAACACCTCATTCCGCAGCATTTCTGCGGCTTTAGGACTTAGTTTGGCAGATGTGCGAACCGTCATCGTTTCACCGAGCGCCAGACGCCCGAACATTGGCTGGACTACTTCGACGAGCCGCCCTTTTTTCAGATCAATTCCTATCGTTTCATGATGTGTCAAATGTGCCGCGTGCATCGCTAGAACATCTGGATCCACTGGCATAGCCATTTCAACAACCTGATGCATAACGCCTTTTTTCAGAAAACGACGTGGCCAGCCGGCAACAAGCTCGGGCGAGCTGCTCAGCACACTGCGGCTGCTGCTTGTTCGTTTTTCCGTCGGGGTTCCATCAATCTCACCCTGCGTAATGCTGGTATAGGTTGGTGTCTGGCCGATTCTGCCACCTTTTTCAAATACCAGATCGACCATTCCAGCGAGCAGATAATCACGAATCTGAACCTCTTCGTCGGTCATCGGTGGTGTAACTTCAAAGACCTCCGACCCTCGAATACCCATGGCTTTCATCATCTTGTGGTACTGCTTGCGGGCACGGTAGGCATTTTTCGGATCAATATCGATAGCAAGCATTTTATCCTCGTCAACAAACACGCCGTCATCGAGATAACGGGTTTCAAGATACATATCAAGCTGTGCAATATAGTCATCGGCAGTAGTGGGACGAAGCAAGGACTGCCATTCTTTACCAGCATCATGCGCAAAATACGGCATCCCGCCAGCCTCAACGCTGGAACAAATAATAGCCATTCGGGCAATATTCTGTTTCGTGGCTCCCCGACGAAGCGCTTCGACCATACTCCGCGATAGCTCTGGACGAAGCGGCAGCTCGTTCATCTGCTGTCCCATTCGGGTTATGGTATTGTGCTCATCCACAGCCTGCAAGCGATACAGCGACTCATAGGCTTCGAGAATCCGGCTTTTGTCTACCTGATGCAACGCGAACTGGTTCGTTTCATGAAAATCGTACCCGTAGGCCGCAGCGGTTAGAACATTCCTCGATATATTCGTATTATAAATTTCAGCTGGAGCATTCTGTTCGCGCATGCTCAGTGGCATAAATTCAATATCTTCTTCGAACGGTCGACACAAAAAGCCTATGCCGCCCGCTACGTCACGACCGCCACGGCCAATCATCTGTATTAACTCGGCCTGAGAAGCCTCACGTTTGAACAGACCAGGCGTTCCCTCACGGTCGAGTTCAGGTCGCTTGACTAGTCCATCAGTCAGAACAAGAGTCGTTCCTGGAAAAGTCATGCCTGACATTCCCGCCGGAGTCGAGACAATTACCAGCCGTGAGCCGTCGGGAACCGGGTCATTGAGCGCTACGCGATCACGTTCAGACATTTTGGCGTGCAACTTTCGAAATACAACCGCATCAGCGCTCCCGCGTTTTCGCCGTTCCAGCTCATATCTAAACGAGTCGATTGCCTCGTCTATTTCAAATTTACCTGAGGTGAAAAACAATGTTTTTTCATGATCCCAGTAGTTATCCGCGTAGACCTCAGCAGCTGTCTTAGTCGGTTTTTCATGAAACTCGATATCATGAGGACGGCCTTCGATCGAAACAACCGGTATGTCGATTTTATTAACTGACTTAAATCTATCGAGTACTAGCTGTTTATCATGTGTTGCGCTGGACAAAATCAGTCGCCACTTTGGATGTTCACTTAATTGCTGGGCGGCAGTTGCCACTGCCATCTCGGTAGGCAAATTCGCTTCGTGTATCTCGTCTCCGATAATGGCTATCGGCTTGTCGGCAAACCCCTCGCGAATCTTTTCATTTAGTTTATGAAATGTTTCCGAAGTCAGAAACACGACTTTGTTATCGTCCGAAAGCTCTACATGCTCTGAATGAGCGATACCGACCGTATCGAGCGCAAGCGACTCATCACGCTGCTCACTCATCTCTTCCCTCGCACGTTCGAAGAGATTTTCGGCGATTACCCGCCGCGGCACCAATACATAAACCCGCTCATAACCTTCGCCTATTAGATACTGCCATGTCTGTGTACTTTTACCACTTCCGGTCTCACCCTCTAGCAAAGTGACAGGGTTCGAGCGAACAGCCTTCATCAACTTATCACGGTACTTCCATATGGGCAATTCCTCGTTTCCGAGCCCTTGGAATAAACTGTCGATGTTCCCTCGCTCTGGTAGGCCAGCTCGCCTGGCTATCAGCCGCTGTAGTACTTTTTCACGTTCAGAAAGAAATTTGGTTTCTGGCCTCGAACGCTCCGCCCGTCGTTCACTTTCATATCGGGTTCTTTTTGTATCTTTTCCTATGTTCGGACGAAGGCCTTCAGGCGAAGGCCGTCTATACACATACCCTACACTCACCGAAACCCCTTTTTGTATAAACAGTTTCTAATCTTAGCGTAGCACTATACGAAAAAAATGGGATAGAAAACGCGTTGTTTTATTTATAACAGAACGTTTTAGTCCTTCTTTTTGTCAACGCGGTCGAGCTTGAACCCGTGAATGATAAGGTAGATGACAAATGCAGTCGCCAGTAGGGAGATGAGCGAACTGACAAATGCTCCCCACTGGAAGTCTCCTACCCTGTCTCCGATTTTCAGCACCCAATGAGCTTTTGCAAGCCCTTCTTGCGAGCCGATAAGTAGCTGGACAACCGGGTTGATGAACGCTTCGACTAATTTCTTTACCGTATCACCTGCCGCAGTACCCAGCGCCAAACCTACTGCCAGGCCGATGACTCCCTGCTCGCGGATAAAGTTCATGAAACCCGCCCCGTGACCTTTCGTAATATTTGCGGCTTTAGCCTTTGCAGCGGATGCTTTTGCGCTAGCCGCAGCCCGTCGGGCCTCGGCGGCTGATTGAGCGGCAGTTTTTTGTGCCATGAGTCGTACTCTCCTTCGTTACCTCTGTTTTCTGAAAATGATTATAGCGAGTGGCGTTTTGACCGGCAACTAGCTAAAGACGTTCGGGTGCGGCGATGCCGAGCAGTCCGAGACCATGTTCGAGCGTTTTTTGGTAGCGTCCGACGAGTGCGAGGCGGATTGATTCTCGTTCGTCGCCGATAACACGGTTTTTTTCATAAAAGCGATTAAATTCCTGCGCCAGTTCGTACAAGTACGTGCAAATGCCGTGCGGTTTTAGTTCGCTGGCTGCCTTGTGAAGCACCTCCGGATATTCACTCAGTTTCAGCGCCAGCGAACGTTCGCCTGACTCGAACGTTGCGTCAATAACCGAGGTTTGCGAGCTAGCTTTTGCCATAATGGAGCATGCTCGGGCGTGCGCATACTGCAGATATGGGCCGCTGTTCCCCTGCAAACTGACCGACTCGTTTGGGTCGTAGACGATGTCTCCGCCCATCCCTTGTTTCAAAAACGCGTATTTAACCGCGCCGAGGCTGACGGTCTCATTCGTCTGGCCATTTAGCGCGGTATTGGCCTCGTCTGCAGCCTGAAGCACATCGACCGCCTTCAGAAAATTACCTTTTCGGCTGCTCATTTTTACCCCACCGGCCAGTTTTACCATGCCGTGCGTCAGATGTGTCGTTGCATTGGCGAGATTCGGCGCGAACTGCTCGATGGCCTTTAGGACTACTTTCATATACTGCTCTTGTTCGTTCGCGGTAATGACGATCGAACGGTCAAACTGATAGTCATCGTACTTTGTGAAAATCAGACCGACGTCCTTTGTTTCATACGTCGGCAGGCCTTCTCGGTTGATAAAAACACGGGTATGCAGACCGAACGGCTCACCGGTAAAAACCACCGCTCCGTCGGACTCGGTGAATGTCTTACCGATCTCAGCGCGAACCTCTTTCAAGCCGCGCTCAGCTACAGCGCTTTCTGGGTAGTATTTGTCAAAATACGAGCCGATACGAGAATAAAATGCGTTGAAATAATCGTAGCTCCATTCGCGACAGGTCCAGTAGATCATCGCGAGTGGCGATTCATGATCATCCTGAGACTGAAGTTCATATATTCGTTTGTTGTAAGCAACTATTTCTTCCTTAGCTGCCGCGTCGTCTTCATAAGCATTACTTCCCTCAACATACCGCGCGGCCATCCACTGCGGCCGCTCGTCGGCTGGAATATCAGCTAATTTATCAGGAGTTTCACCGCCAAGCTCACGAACGATCGCCCACATAGTTTTTCCGACATGCAGCCCGACATCACCGCCAAAATTCACACGATGCGTTTTAGCTCCGGCGGCTTCGACAATATTCGCGATAGCATCACCCATCACCGATGTATATAAATGGCCGGCGTGTAGTACTTTGAAGGGATTCGGGTCCGAGTATTCGACAACAACGCTTTGGTTTTTGAAAAGTGCTGGAACGCGGGTTGACCACGCATCTGCGAGCGCTTGATCATCAAAACGAACATTTATGAAGCCGGGGCCTGCGACCGACGCCTCGACCACGCCTTTCACGTTTTTTATTTCAGCAGCTATAGACTCTGCAATCTCCCGCGGGTTTTTTCCGGCAGTTTTTGCCAGCTTCATGGCAACGTTCGTCGCCACATCGCCGAACTGCACATCAGGGCGTGAAAAATCAGGTACGATATCGACATCGTATGTGCGTTTCAGAAATTCGGCAATCTGCCGCGCTAATACCTCTTGCATTGAGGTCTATTGTAACAGAGGTGCTATACTATTTACTACATGAATCTAGTCGAGTTTCAGGCGAAAAAGTTCTTGTCTCAGTCAGGCGTGCCAGTTCCGCCGTCATGGCTGTCGAAAAATGCCAAACATACACCGCACGGTGTTGAATTTCCTGCGGTTGCGAAGAGCCAGGTACCGGTCGGAGGGCGCGGCAAAGCAGGCGGAATAGTAAGAGTGAATGGTGAGAATGAGCTAAAAAATGCCCTAAAAAAACTCTACGAGCTCGAGATAAAAGGTCATACTCCAGACGTCATCCTTATCGAAAAAGCAGTAGATATCGAACGAGAACTGTACCTAGCAATACGCCTGAACCGCGACCAGAAAGCCATTGAAATAATGGCCTCGCCGCATGGCGGCATGGATGTCGAATCAGCCCCGACTCCGCCTGAAGTTTTTCTTGCTACTGATGCGCGTGTAGAAGAAAAAGTCGCCAACGTACTAAGTATTAGTTGCGATACATTCCGACCTCTGCTTTCAAATTTAATAAAAAAATTCATATCACGCGATCTTCTGCTTCTGGAAATAAATCCGCTTGTTGTTACGAAGGACGGTGAGCTCGTTTGCGCCGATGCCAAAATCACTGTTGATAACAATGCACAGTTTCGCCAGCCGAATTTCCCATGGTCTGAGATAACTGGCAACCCGCCAAAATTCTTGGGAGGAACCATCGGTTGTATCGCAAACGGTGCTGGTATGGCGATGAGCACGATGGATACTATCGTGGCAATGGGCGGAAAGCCGGCAAACTTTCTCGATATCGGCGGAGGCACTGGTGAGAAAGAGTTCGTCACGGCACTTAAGCAAATCGGCGAGCTACCGGGTGTTAGCAGTATTATCGTTAATATCTTCGCTGGTATATCGCGTTGTGACGAGATAGCTCGCGGGCTTATAGCAGCAAAACGACAACTACATAACTTACCGCCGCTTTTCGTTCGACTCGAGGGTACTAACCGAGATATCGCCGTAACGTTGCTTGAGCCGACTGATATCGACATCGAACCTGACCTGAGAACATGTGTGCAAAAAGCCATGGAGATAGAAAAGTGATTAAAGATTATAGATCAAGGATTAAAGAGGCATCGCATACCGCGCCAGTCGACCCGTTTGTCTTCTCTGTCACAGAAGCGTCTGCTTTTCCGGCAGCAGCGAGGAAAGACACGATGGTAGTTAGCGCCGAGCAGGGTTCTGTGACAGATGGTGGCAAAAAGGGTCGGAATTCAACCGGAGACTACCTTATATGACCCTTTTCGATACACCCACCGTTCTCGTCCAAGGCATAACCGGCCATCATGGCGCATTTCACACTCGTGGCATGCTCGAGGCGGGCACGAATATCGTCGCTGGCGTCACTCCTGGCAAAGGTGGTCAGGAAATTCATGGCGTGCCAGTCTATAACTCCGTTAAAGAATCTCGTAGCAATTTTGACATCGATACCTCTGTTGTATTCGTTCCCGCAGCATTCGTGAAAAGCGCAGTGTACGAAGCCATCGACGCCGGGCTCAAGCAGATCGTCATCATCACCGAAGGCGTCCCGGTTCATGATATGCTCAAAATCCGTGAACATGCCAAGGCACACAAAGTTATATTAGTGGGGCCAAACTGCCCGGGATACATTGTGCCCGGAAGTCATAAACTCGGTATCATCGCTGCTCATATCACTACTCCAGGAGGCACCGCAATAATCTCCCGCTCCGGTACACTCACTTATGAACTGGCGGATGCTTTGAGTAAAAAAGGCATCGGTCAGCGTATCGTTCTCGGTATTGGTGGTGACCCGGTCCAAGGTATGGATTTCGTGGAAGCGCTTGAAATGGTAAATGCTGATGAAAAAACAACGCAGATTATTCTGGTCGGTGAAATAGGCGGTACCGGCGAGCAAACCGCCGCTGATTATGTTCAACGCCATGTGACTAAACCAGTTTATGGCCTCGTGGTCGGTCACTCCGCCCCGCCAGGGCAGACCTTCGGCCACGCCGGTGCGATCGTCGGAACCGACGCGGAAACTGCCGCAGCGAAAACAAATTATCTCCGTTCAAACGGCATTACCACCGCCCGTACGCTAGATGAGCTTATTTCATTGATTGCATAAACCCGACGAACATCGGATGCGGGTGCATGGGGCGGCTTTTGAATTCGGGGTGAGCCTGGGTGGCTAGGAAAAACGGATGGTTCGGAGCTTCGACGTATTCAACTAGCTTTCCGTCAGGACTTTCACCAGATACGACGAGGCCGCCGCGCTGAAAATCTTTTTCATAGGCGCGGTTTACTTCGTAGCGATGTCGATGACGTTCGACCACCTTGCTCTCACCGTAGACTTTTTCGGCCAGTGAGCCTTTCGCGAGTTTCGCCGGATAGTCACCAAGACGCAGTGTGCCGCCGGTTGATTCTTTGCCTTCCTGTCCCGCCATGATGTAGACGACGTTGTCGCGACCGCGCGGTTTAAACTCGGAGCTGTTAGCGTTTTTTACACCACCTAAACGCGACGCGGCAATGACCGCAACCTGCAGACCGAGGCAGAGGCCGAGGTATGGTTTTTTTCGTTCCAGCGCGTACGTGGCAGCCGCGATCTTGCCATTCACGCCCCGCTCACCGAATCCGCCAGGTACGACCAAGCCGTCAACGCTATCAAAATCCTGATCTGTCGCGGTCTCAGCGTTAATCCAAACGATATCCAGCCCAACCCCCTCGTTCCAAGTGGCAGCTTTTAAAGCCTCCACCACCGAGATGTACGTGTCTTCGTTGTCCATGTATTTAGCGACCAGACCGACACGAATACTTTCAGATTTTTTAGATTGCTGTTTTTCTATTAGTCTTGTCCATGCTAACAAATTCGCTTTCTTTATACTGCCGGTGAAGCGGTTGAGTCGATCCATCAATGGGCTTTTGGCGATCACTTCTGGAACACGAAACACACTGTCGACATTTGGCATCATTAGCACGCTGTCGTCGCTGACGCCGCCAAACAGGGCTATCTTGCGGGCGATACCGACAGGCGCCGGGTTGTCCGTTCGAACGATAACCGCATCAGGCACAATACCGAACCCGCGCAGGTCGCTCAGCGCGTTTTGCGCCGGCTTGCTCTTAAACTCCTTGCTCGTACCGATGAACGGCACATATACAACATGCACATACATGCAGTTTTCGCGGCCGACTTTTAGCGGAAACTCCCGAATTGCCTCGATAAAACTCAAGCCCTCATAGTCACCGACCGTTCCACCGATTTCCACGATGTGCACATCGCTTCCTTTGCCGGCACTGACAATCGCCCGCTGTATCGCACCCGTCAGATGAGGGACGAGCTGCACGGTTTTACCACCCATCTTGCCTGCCCGTTCATCTTCGATAAGCTGCAGCATCAGTCGCCCCTGCAGTGTTGCGTTTTTCTGAGTTAGTTCGATATCGAGAAAGCGTTCATAGTGGCCCAGATCAAGATCGGTCTCGGCACCGTCCTTCGTCACGTAGCATTCACCGTGCTCGGCCGGGTTAAGCAGGCCCGCATCGACATTGAGATAGGGGTCGCACTTTTGTATCGAAACTTTTAGCCCTTGTGCCTGAAAAACCGCGCCGATGCTGGCTGCCGTGATGCCCTTGCCTACTCCTGACAAAACTCCGCCCGTAACAAAAAGATACTTCGTACTACTCATACCGCTCATTTCTCGTTTTTAGTATTAAAAAAGCGACCGGTTCGGTCGTTTGTAGAGGTGCGAAATCGAGCCCACGCGCGTTAATAAAACCACTCAACATGAATCGCTCCATGTGAAACTATTGTAGCAGAATATTTGGCGGAAGAGGCGGGATATCGCTCTCTACGTTCGCTCTTCCGCTGTGAAAGGGACACGTGCAAGCACGAGTTTCCTCTCTTCGCTTCACCGAACCCTGCGGTTTCAAATCCGTTTCTTCAGAAAGAAAGGACGAAACCTAAGGGGCTTCGTCCCTCTTCCTGGCGGAAGAGGCGGGATTCGAACCCGCGGTACGGTTGCCCGCACACACGCTTTCCAAGCGTGCTCCTTCAGCCACTCGGACACTCTTCCTCGTCGGAAACTGTTACACGCATTCGTTTCCAAATACGTTCGAAAAGCTACTTGCTCTCCGTCGCCTTCTCCTCTTTGTAAAAATCGACAGATTTTTACGGGTGAATCACCAAATTCATTATACAAGATTGTAAAATTTACCTCTGTAATATGCCTATGCTTGCAGTCCTATGAGGGCTATACTAGAGTAAAAGCAACTAAAGGAAAGCGCGTGGCGAAAAAGCAGCACAAAACACCGACCCAGCCCATCATTGAGCTCGTCAATTTGACGAAGCTTTTTGGTCATAATGACACAACGATCCATGCGCTCGATGGAATTGATTTGACTATCGATAAAGGAGAGTTCGTCGCTATCATGGGGCCGAGCGGCTGCGGCAAAACGACACTGCTGAACATACTGGGGCTTCTCGACAGTGCAACCGATGGTACCTACACGCTCGATGGTAAAGATGTCAGCGATATCAGTCATACGACCCGCGCGCAAATCCGAGCGAAGCACATAGGTTTCGTATTTCAGAGCTTCAACCTTTTGCCACGAATGAACATCATCGAAAATGTCGCTCTCCCCCTCACCTATCGTCATGGACTTCGACATAGACAGCTGGAAAAAGCCAGCAAGATGTTAAAAACATTCGAATTGCAGGAACGTGAATACTACATGCCATCGCAGCTTTCCGGCGGTCAGCTGCAGCGTGTGGCTATTGCCCGGGCGCTCGTCAACAAACCGAGTATTATCCTGGCCGATGAGCCGACAGGAAACCTGGACAGTAAAAGCAGCGAGCTGATTATGAATGAACTGCGTGACATCCATGCACAGGGCAATACTATTCTGATGGTGACGCATAACCCAGACCTGACGACCTATGCCACACGAATCCTTCACATGCGTGATGGTAAAATCGCCCGCGATACAAAAAAAGACGCGAAAAAACCACGGCGACGTAACGGCAAGAAGCGACTGGACAGCAATACGAAGAAAAAGAAAGGCCGCACATCATGAGCCGGGAACAGTTCCGAATCGCCATTGCTAATCTGCGGGCCAACCGTACCCGCACCGCACTTACGACGCTGGGTATTATCATCGGTGTCGCGTCTATCACGTTCGTTATGGCACTCGGTGCTGGAGCGCGTCAGGCAGTCACAGAACAGGTGAAGCGGTTGGATGGAAATGTCATTATCGTCAAGCCCGGTCAAGGTGGCTATCGGAATATTAGTGCCTACAACCCATATAACACCGCCATTACAACGACACTGACTGAAAGTGACTACCTCTCAGTCGAAAAACTTGAGAACGTTAAGAGCGTTGCGCCTGTCATGTTTTTGACTGGTAGTGTCAAAGGAACAGATACGAAGCCACAAAACGCCGCTGTAATCGCGACAAACAAACATTTGGTTGATATTTTAGGTCTGAAGATTAAGTCTGGGCAGTTTATCGACGACGAAACACAGCGCGACACGGCCGTGCTCGGACAACGACTGTCAATCCAGCTTTTTGGTACTGATATGCCGCTTGGTCAGACAGTGCAGATTAAAGGACGGCAACACACCGTTATCGGCACAGTCAAAAATACAAATACTCCTATCAACTTATCGGGTATCGACCTCGATGGTGCAGCCTATGTGAACCTCGATGACGGCAAAAGCTATAACCAGGGTATTGCCCAGATCCAGCAGCTCACGATGCAAGTTGAGAACGTAGATAAACTCGCCCTCACTGCGAATGATATCGAACAAACGATACTGAAAAACCACCGGGGCGAGCATGACTTTGCCGTACTTGGCGGCAACAAGATCGCCAGCGCGTCCGATAGCTTCTTTGGTCTCATCGTCGCAATCACTGCGATAGTCTCAGCCATCACACTTCTTGTCAGCGGCATCGGCGTCATGAACATCATGCTGGTCGGTGTTAATGAACGAACCCGTGAAATCGGTATCAGAAAAGCGCTTGGTGCAACCGATGGTCATGTCATGGGCCAGTTCGTTATCGAAGCGCTTCTAATTTGTGTCGTCGGAGGTGTTATCGGTATACTGCTCGCCTATGGGCTGGCATTTCTCGTCGGCATGCAACTGTCGTTCGCACCGAGCCTGAGCCCATGGATCATCCTGTGCGGATTCGGCATGGCGCTTGTTGTCGGCATCATTTTCGGCCTCTACCCTGCTATCAAAGCATCACGCAAAGACCCGATCGAAGCATTGCGCCAGTATCAATAAAAGGAGGAATCATGGCAGAGCGCATACTACTGCCGCCAGAGCATACACGCATCCCGAAAGAAAATCCGTTGATTTTCTTAGCCGGGCCTGTTCAGGGTTCAGTCGATTAGCAGACTCCGCTTGCTGCTTCACTCGTCTCAACTCGATCTGACTTATTCGTTGCCAGCCCTCGTGCGGCAGATATTTCTCAGGAATTCGACTATCAAAAGCAGGTGGGATGGGAAAAAGAGCATCTAGGGCGCGCGGCTATGAACGGTGTCATCGCGTTCTGGTGGTCAGCACAAGACGACTCTATACCCTATGAAGCTGGACGGGCTTACGCTCAGACAACGCGGTTTGAATATGGTCGAGTACTCGGATGGCGAGACTACGATGCAATGATTCGAGTGGCGGTAGGTATGGACGATTACTACAGCAAAAACGGCGGTGGAAGCGAGAAATACATCAGAAATCTTGCTAAAGAGCATGATTTGGTCGTCTATGAGACAATCGACGACATCCGTGATGAAATACTACGCCTAGCCTAGTTCTTTTTTAAACTTCTCAACCAGATCGACCGGTGTCGGGTCTACCCCGTTAAGTAG
Organism: uncultured Candidatus Saccharibacteria bacterium; assembly: GCA_964581535.1. Classification (GTDB taxonomy): domain Bacteria; phylum Patescibacteriota; class Saccharimonadia; order Saccharimonadales; family Saccharimonadaceae; genus CAZOOW01. The sequence continues at coordinate 248,272 of CAZOOW010000001.1, read as the reverse complement.
TGCGGTATATATCGTTACGAAATCTCCGAACAGCACCAGGTATAGCAGCTGTTCGAGAACACTGTCACCTACCGCTTCGACGCGGTATGCCTTTGGACGTTTCCCAGAAAGAAGACGATCTGTAACTTCAAAACGCTTGATGTTGCGCGGATGCTCAAAACTCGAAACCAAGTCGATCACAGCGAATGGCTTCTGGACCGGATGCGAGCTCCAGCCGATAAATTCATTGTGGTTGAACTCGGACAACGTGCCGCTCCACGCCGTGTTTTTAGCATTTTCGTTGAAACTGATCTTCCATTTGTACGCTGCCGGTGCCATTTTCGTCGCGGCGTAGATTATCGGTGTCTTACCAGCGACTTCGAGTGCTAGCTGTTTTGCCGGATTTTGTTCCAGCAATGCATCACTCGTCCAACCCGTTACTGCTCGTTCCAGATGGCCCACGACGCTTCTCACGTTGTCGAGCACCGACGCATCAACCAAACCATAGGCTATCAGCAAATCTACGAGTGCCCTATACGCATAAAATACCGCCATGCGCGGCTGTGATGCCTGGGGTATTTCGACAAAAATATCGCTATTTTCCCGTGCTAGTTCCAGCAACTTTCCACCGGCAGCTGATATCGCGATTTGCGCCCCGCGTCGGCGGGCCTCATCAAGTGCCGACAAGCTCTCCTCAGTATTTCCCGAGTAGCTCGCCACGATGACGAGTGTGTGCTCGTTAACAAACGACGGCAGTTCATAATCTTTTGAGATAACAAACGGCACCTTCAGCTCCGGCCAGGTTCGAACGAATTCCGCCTGGAGAGCGCTGCCCCCCATTCCGGAAAATACCACGTTTCGAATTTCGGCTCGCGGGGTAACGTGCGGGATATTGAAATCATGAAGCAGTTGTTGAGGAGTCGCGGCAGCCAGTCCGAGCGCGTCCGAGACATCCCGCTGAGCGATTACATTTGGGTTGTCGAGTACATTCATACTCCCATGATACGCTACTTTATCTGACCGCCCACCATGTGGTAGAGTGGTACTAACTAGACATAAGAATTTAGAAGATCAAAGGTGGGCACCGTGGACAATCCAACAACTCCGACAACAGATGACGCAGAACTTGCGAAAGTATTAGAGAACATGAACCAGCAAGCAGCTGGGGGTATGCCTGTAACCGATCAACCGGCAGAAGACTCGCAGCAAACCGCAACGGAAGACGTCCCAGCACCAGAAATAGCGATGCCTTCCGAGCCTGCGTTTACTCCACCAATGCCCACCACAGAAACACCTACTCAACCTGAAGTTCCGCCCGTCGATAATTACGCTGCTCCTTCATCCGACCTTGAGGGTATAAAAAAGGACGCACTCGAAGAACTACGTCCGCTCGTCGGTAAACTCGATCTGCCTGCCGATGAAAAATTTGACACACTACTGCTCATTATTCGCTCAACGGACGACAAGTCTTTGCTTTCGCCAGCCTACGAGGCTGCGAAATCAATTCCTGACGAAACCCGTCGTGCACAAGCGCTACTAGATGTCATTAAAGAGATCGACTACTTCTCTCAACCACAGCAATAAACATATCTCTCAAAAATGACCAGATTACTCTGGTCATTTTTGATTATTATGGAGCTAATTCTGTGCTAGTACCCCATTCCGCCCGGCATACCACCAGGGACAGCTTTATCCTCTTCCGGGATGTCAACAACGAGTGCACCCATAGTCATGGCCGTTGCCGCGATGGAAACGGCGTTCTGGACGGCTTGCCTAGTGACAGCGGCGGGATCAACCACGCCGGCTGCTTTTACATCGACAAGTTTTTCCGGGTCGTTTACATCGATACCCATACCGGCTTTCGCACTCTGCACCTGTGCAAGCAGTGCGTCAGCGTTCAGACCGGCGTTGAGCATAAGTTGTCGGAATGGCTGGTACATTGCGCTCTTTAGGACAGAACGGCCAGCAGAAAGGCTATCAGCACCCTTAACGGCGATTTTGTCGGCGAGGTTTACCAGTGTAACGCCACCACCAGGCACAATTCCCTCCGCTAGAGCCGCTTTCGTCGCCGCTACGGCGTCATCGACGCGGAATTTCTTCTCATCGATTTCAGTTTCAGTTGCACCTCCGACTTTAATGACGGCAACTTTGCCGCTGAGTGCAGCAGCGCGTTTTTCAAAGTTCTCTTTTTCGTATTCGCTAGTCGCACGATCTGCCTGCGCCCGGATTTGACTGAGCCGGTCTTTGACCTCGCTCTGAGACCCGTTTCCTTCGATAATCGTCGTTTCGTCCTTGGTCACGATGACTTTGCGAGCTGAGCCAACGACTTCGAGTCCGACGTTTTCAAAACTCATTCCCTGCTCTTCTGAAACGACGGTCGCACCCGTCAACACTGCAATGTCCTGCAGGACTTCTTTTCGCCGGTCACCGAAAGCCGGTGCTTTGACGGCAACAGTGTTAAAGACGCCTTTAAGTTTGTTAAGAACGAGGATTCCGAGCGCTTCACCATCGACGTCCTCGGCGATGAGAACGACATCTTTTTTGCCTGATGTCGCTAATTTTTCCAGCATTGGTAGGAATTCTTGGACACTAGAAACTTTTTTATCCGTGATAACGATTGCCGGTTTTTCATACACCGCTTCCTGTCGAGCTGTATCGGTCACCATAAGCGCACTGACGTAACCGCGATCAAACGTAAAGCCTTCAACGACTTCCGACTCCATTTCAAGCCCTTGCCCTGCTTCTACAGTCACGACTCCGTCCGAACCAACTTTTTCGATAACGTCAGCGATCATTTCACCGATCTGGCTGTCCCCAGCAGAAATCGTCGCAACTTCAGCGACACGGTTTTTCTTTCCGGTGACAGGCTCAGCTAGTTGGGAAAGTGCCCGTAGCACTTCAGCTCCGGCTGCTTCCACGCCTTTTCGTAGCTCCATCGGGTTGTGCCCGGCTGCGATCAGTCGATTGGCCTCGTTTAGGATGTTATAGGTCAGCACAGTGACAGTGGTCGTTCCGTCTCCGGCGGCTTTGTTCATTTTCGTAGCAGCTTGTTTGATAAGATCCGCTCCGACTCCATACCCGAGAGTTTCGTCATCGACACTCGGCAGTTCTACGCCTTCAGCGACCGTCACTCCGTCATGTGAAATCGTTGGACCGCCGTAGCTTTTCGCTATAACGACATTGCGGCCTTTCGGTCCCATTGTAACTTTCACAGCGTTATATAGCGCTTCCGCACCACCAAGTACGCGTCGACGCGCTTCATCATCATAAAAAACTTTCTTTGCCATGGTTATATAACAAACCTACGGTATTTCGCATCGCGCAGGCGGCGAAGTTAATTCGCCGGTCCGGTCGCACGTTTCACTCGTAACCGCAGATTATTCCCCTTTCTTCCTTGAATTAACTTAATTTCGCGAGGACATCTTCCTCTTTTACTATCAGATACTCAACACCGTTTACCTTAAGCTCAGTCGTGGAATACTCGCGGTAGACGATTCGATCGCCTTTTTTTAGGTCTTTTACTTTCGGTCCAACGGCGTTCACGACCGCATATGCCGGCTTTTCTTTGGCATTATCCGGTAGATACAGCCCGCTGGCAGTCTTCGTTTCGGCAGCTTCGCGCGTGGCGACCACACGGTCAGCAAGTGGTGTTATAGGTGTACTCACTACTACGTCCTCCATTTTTCTTAAAGAATATACCTATTGTTACAAAGCTTTTAGCACTCGTCAAGTGAGAGTGCTAATTTGACAGTTGTATATAAGTTTGTTTCTATAGGTAGCGCTCGTTTACATCCACCATCTATCGAAACAGGGAGATTCAATGCGGATTCCGTATGGGACTGACGTCGGAGACGTCGGTCTGAGGGCAGCCGAGATCGCGAGAAGCGAACTCGGTGACAAGGCAGAGACGCCCCTCGGGCGGACTGCACAGCAGATCATCGCCATCTATCCTCGGGTGCCCGAAACAGGCCCACACCTTTCTAGGGTGAAGGCAGCGATCGAAGCTGTTGGCGCAAAGACTCCGAACAAGTCGTTCTTCGCCGCAGCAGCGCACATCGCTCAGGACGCGCTCAACACTGCCTACAACATGGGGCGGTGACGCTGATGGCCAACCCTCCCTCGCACGATGTCGTTGCTGCAGCACTTGTGCTGTGCAGTAGCGAAGAGCGGAAGAACCACGATCTGCGAAGCCGAGCAGTTGTCGCAATCATCGAGTCCTGGAGCGGTGTCGGCGACGCCTGGTCCATGCCGGGCAACTGTCGGTCACAGCTGAATAATATCGCTCTCAAGGAGTTTTCTTGGGAGGAACTCAGGAACCGTAAAGTGATCGATATCGGGTTCAACGTTGGACTGGAACGCCTGCAGCAAGCGTTCCTCGACTGCGGAGGCACCGCGACGCGTGGCTGAACGAGCGGCGGGGGAGGCTCACCCCTCCCCCGCCAAAAACTAGGATTCTATATTTGAATAATTTCTTAACCTATTTCTGCTATAGCTCGGTCCTGTTTATACTTCACGAATAGTTTTGTAAAAGATGTCTTAGTGCGGACAGCTTCTTTTTTAAGTTCGACATATTCTTTCTCGGAAAGCCCATTTACTCGATGCATAAAAGCTTCCTGCTGGGCAGGACTGAAGTCTTCATAGTCAGCGGGCGGCAACACAGGAATCAAACCGTTCTTCACATCACGAGCCAACGCCTTAACTTCCTGTTTCAAACGAAGTCCTTCCTTATCGATCTCGTCGAAACGACTACTTAGAAAATACCGTCCATCTCTTTGGGCGCGGCTATCCGATTTGTCGGAAACTTTAAAGCTCCTATCCCCAACGAGGCGTCCTTGTACATGATTATCGCGGTACCATACAGGGGGCAGCGTTCCTACTCGTATACTGCCGCTACGCTGTCGCGTCACTGTTGGCATCCAGTAACCGGTCTTTACTTCTTCCGCGTCCGGGAAGGCACGTTCGAAAAGTCCTGATGCTATCGTTAGTGTATCGCCTGAAGTCATCATTTCATCAACAATCATCAACTTCTTCCCTGTGAAGTAGCTGTCTTGCGATAACTCCCCTTTCGGTGAAAACGTCGAACGAAGTGATTTAATTGTTCCTTCAGGCACTAAATCAACATTGATTCGTCCAGTTTTATCCTCTGACCTTCCAACAATCGGCCCCCATTGTTCACGATCTATATTTGCAAAGTGAGTTCGTGGTTTAGGAAGGACGTTCCCGTCTGCATCAGTACCAAGTGTGCTCCAAAGTTCGTTAACCATCCAAGCGACTGGACGTGCAGATTTATCGAGATATACAACTTCTTCAATATTTTGACGAATCAAATCAGCAATCAGCTTTTCTGTATAACCTATATATTCCGTTCTGAGTTCAGGGTTGTTCGAATCCTCAAGTACCCTGTATTCTCCGGTTGTCGGTATATCGAACAACATCTCGAGTTGATCATGAGAATTAGTGGATATAGGGAATCGTTCAGAGGACAGTGGTGGCATTATGTTTTTGATTATATCACTTGAGCTTATTTTTGTCAATACGTCTAAGCTTGACGAAACATGTGATAGCTGTTAATCTATCCTCACGCATTCAGCAGCACCTACACAACGAGAGGAGAGGCCGATGCAATTTGTTGACTATCTCCCCGCGGGGTGCATCAACAAGCGTTGGACTATCACCAAAATGCTGGGCGACAACGCCGACGTTATCAGGCAATTGCTTGATGGCAAAGAGGCGACTGTCGACCTCGCCCTTGTTTTCGACAACGAGTATCTGGCAACGGTTCGGGTCCTCCCCAACCTCATCGTGACGGATAATCTCGAGAACGGAAACAGGATCGAACTGAACCCAGCATCCGCATTTTTCCTCGATGTCAATCGCAACATGACTGACGAATATGTGAATATTCGCGTGGTGATTGATATGGAGGAAACGAACCGGAGCGAAAACTCTTGGTTCGCAGTGATGTGGCCGAGCATCTTCGAAGTGCTCGACGACATCCCGCATGTGTCATGACCATCTCCTACCCCCGGAAGGAATTCCATGAGCAACGAAGCTGACCTCGGCAACGAGAAGTGCATGAGGCTCGAAGAGAACGGTGTCATCGCCGCGCTCGAGACGGAGGACAAGTACCTCATCGCATGGCTCAACGCAGAGGGCACGGTGATTCACGAAGTCAAGTACTTCGCGAATCGCGCGAAGCGCGAGGCGTACATGCTCAACGTTCTCGGCATCGACCCTGAGACCGACGACAACTGGGGCGTCATGCAGGTCGACGACCAGGGTCGCTGGCGAAGGCCGCTGACTGGCAACGGTGTCGTCGCACTGTGGCTTCAGGACTACCGCAGGAAGCACCCGCGCCCCGGCCGCTGAACGCGCAACCCCCGGAAGGGGTCCCTACTACAGGGACTCCGACCGGGGGTCGTTCAATTTCAAGAGTTATTTTTTCTTCGGTTTTGGCTTCGGCTTTTCAGCTACGATCTGACGCACAACGTCCGCATCATTCCATGGCAGACGTTCACCATTCACTATCCTAAACTGTTCATGTCCCATGCCGGTAATGAGCACCGTGTCGCCTTTGCGGGCGATTTTTAGCGCCTTGGCTATTGCCTCGCGTCGGTCAGCGATTTCCTCTGTATAGCTCTCGCCTTTTCCGTCGGCAATTCCCTCCATTATCATCCGTCGGATGTCCGCTGGGTCTTCGTTGTAGCTCTCTTCATCAGTCAGAATTATCCGATTCGCTAGTTTCGCCGCGATCGTTCCCATTGTCGGGCGTTTACCTTTATCTCTGTCGCCACACGCTCCAAATACCAAAATCACCCGGTTTTTTGTCAGACTTTTTACCGTTTCAAGCAGTTGCTGCAGCGCATCTGGGGTATGAGCATAATCCACGACGATGTCGTATGGTTTTTCTGTCACGACATGCTCGAACCGCCCAGGGATCTCGTCCAGATTCGCGATGCCATCGGCGATAGAGTTAATATCGACATAGAACAGATATGCCGCAGCCGCAGCGGCCGTCATGTTATAGACGTTGTATTTACCCGGCATCGACGTGGCGAGTTCCAATTTTGTTTGATGGTCGATAACAACCTGGGCCTCACTGCCCCGTTTGTAGAGCTTCACCTTTTTTATCCGCGCTTCAGCCATCATTTCTGTACCGTAGGTGATCTTTTGCTCACCGGCGTTATATGCGTCGAAAAACTCAAACCACTCATCATCGCGGTTCAGCACGATGTAACGGGGGTGGTTTGCAAACAACAAACCTTTTGCCTCAGCATATGACTCCATGGTTCCGTGATAGTCCAGATGATCCTGAGTCAGGTTGGTCATGACTGCACATTCTATCGGCACGCCATCGAGTTTGTGCTGAGTGAGCGAGTGTGAGGTTACCTCGAGGATGACGAAATCAACACCGGCTTTTTTCGCATCACGGAAAAAGCGTTGCATCTGGGCGGTGGATGCCACCGTCGCATTTAAGTCATTCAACCGCCGCTCACCGTTAATTTCTATCACCGCCGTCGTAAACATGGCAGTTTTTTTACCGTCCGCTTTGAATATTTCATTCAGGTAATTCGCGGTCGTCGTTTTACCGTTCGTTCCAGTGATAGCGATAATCTTGAGACCTCGAGCGGGATACCCGTACCTCGCAGAGAGCAGTTTGATGCGACTCTTGCGGTAGGCTGACTCAACATGCTTCGTCGCTCCCCCTGGAAGCGCTTTTCTTACCCCTTTTACCAGCTTCTCTTTCATAGTCTAAGCTTACCATTTTTTCGTCTATCAATGCAGCATTCCTCTCCACCGCCGTAAACTGCTATACTAACAGTAGTGAAAATACTCGGAATTGAGACCAGCTGTGACGAAACCGCAGCCGCAGTCGTTGAAGACGGCACGCGGCTACTGAGTAATGTAGTGCACAGCCAGATAGATATCCATGCCGTATATGGCGGTGTTGTTCCAGAGGTAGCAGCCCGATCGCACCTGGAAGTCATGCTCCCTGTCGTCGAAAAAGCCTTGTCAGATGCGGGATGTACTTGGGACGACATCGATGCTATCGCCGTAACCTATGCACCAGGTTTAGTCGGTTCGCTCCTCATCGGCACCCTTACGGCCCGGACACTCGCCCTACTTAAAAACAAACCACTCTACCCCGTTCACCATGTTGAAGGGCATGTGTATGCGAATTTTCTTATTTCTCCTTCAATAACGCCCATAACTAACGGCCCTGCTGCTCTTAGAATCTCCGCATTTCCCCTGTTGGCCCTCATTGTCTCCGGAGGGCATTCACAGCTAGTCCTTTTTGAAAAACATGGCAACTACCGTCTTCTTGGCCAAACTCAGGATGATGCTGTCGGCGAAGCGTTTGACAAAGTCGCCAAAATCATCGGCCTTCCCTACCCTGGCGGTCCCTCTATCGCTACCGCAGCGTTAAGCGGAGATGCCCATGCGTTCTCGTTTCCAAAGGCAAAAATGAGCAATCCCTACGACTTTAGCTTTAGCGGCTTGAAGACAGCCGTTCTAAGGGCCGTTCAAAAAGAGGTAGGTGTTGCATACGACTTTCCATCGCATCAACTGCCAGAACGCGTCTCAGACAGGCTGAGGGCAAATGTCGCGGCTAGTTTCCAGCATATTGCCGTCGAAACGCTGGTCGATAAGACGGTCGCTGCATTTACCGAATACTCGCCCAAATCTGTTGTTATCGCAGGTGGCGTCGCTGCCAATCAAGAGCTACGGCGCCAGCTGAAGCAGCGTTTACCAATTCCCATCGAATACGCCCCGATGAATCTCTGCACCGATAACGCTGCCATGATAGCTAGCCTCGGCTATTTCTACTCACAAGGCAACGAGCCTACCGACCCGGCAGACCTTGAAGTCGTACCCTCGATTTCGATGACAAAAACCGCTTGGTCTGTCTAGTCCTTCCCTGTTGATAGTGTTGCTATGTGCTATAGTACATAGCAGAAACAAACATGCGAGAACCGGGAAAATGTCTCTGTACGCATACTACAGCTTGTTAGTTAGTGGCGAATTTCACGTGAAGGATGGAAATGAAGTTACCGAAAGTTTACGAACCGAACCAATACGAACCGACAACTTATGCCTTATGGGAGTCCAGCGGCGCATTTAAACCGTCCGGTACTGGTGAGCCCTACTCTATCGTCATGCCGCCACCAAATGCCAACGGAAATCTGCATATCGGCCATGCGCTCGATATGAACCTCAAAGATATTCTTGCCCGATATCATCGCATGAATGGATACGACGTCGCCTACATTCCAGGCGCCGACCACGCTGGCTTTGAGACGTGGGTGGTGTACGAAAAACAACTCGCAACAGAGGGGAAGAGTCGATTTGACTTTTCACGTGAAAAGTTATATTCGCAAGTTTGGGATTTTGTTGCTGCCCGTCGAGGCGACATGGAGCTACAACTCCGTGCGCTTGGGGTAAGCGCTGACTGGGATTCGCTGGTCTTTACCCTAGATGAAAAAGTCATCAAAACAGTCTATGGAACGTTTAAAAAGTTATGGGACGAAGGGCTTATTTACAGGGGAGAGCGTATCGTTAACTACTGCACGCACCACCAAACAAGTTTTTCCGATATCGAAGTTGAACACAGGGAGGAGACTGATCATATCTGGGAAATTGCCTACCCGTTATCGAGCGGGCAGGGAAGTGTCGTGGTTGCAACGACTCGTCCGGAAACGATGCTCGGCGACACGGCAATTGCCGTTCATCCCGAAGACAAGCGTTACAAGAATATGATCGGAAAAACTGTTACTGTCCCGATAATTGATCGGGAAATACCGGTTGTAGCTGATGAAGCGGTAGAGATGGCATTCGGTACTGGCGCCGTCAAAGTTACGCCAGCGCATGATCCGACCGATTTTGAGATAGGACTTCGTCATGATCTACCTGCGCTCACGGTCATTAGTTATGATGACACGATGACAGATGAGGCAGGAGCGGATTTTGCGGGAATGAACAGTCTGCAGGCACGAGAAAAAGTACTGGAACGTCTACGCCAGGGCGGGGAACTAAAGAGTGAAAAAGAATACGTCCACGCTGTCGGTCATTGCTACAAATGCGGCACACGCATACAACCGCTCTTAAAAGACCAGTGGTTTTTAAATATTCGACCTCTAGCGAATCGGGCAAAAGACGCACTCGAAAGCGACCAAATACGGTTCTTTCCTGCAAGTCGCAAACGCGTGCTTTCACAATATCTTCACAATTTGCACGACTGGAACCTCAGCCGACAGATACCATGGGGGATACCAATACCAGCTTTCCAAAATGTTCAGGATCCAGAGGATTGGATATTCGACGAGCGAGTCGAGGACGAATTCATCGAGATAGACGGCAAAAAATACCAGCGCGACGAAGACACGTTCGACACGTGGTTTTCGAGCGGGCAGTGGCCGTTTATTGTCACGGACGCCCTCGAAGAAAACAGTGAATTAAGCCGCTTTTTCCCTAGTAGTGTTATGGAAACAGGCACAGATCTGCTCGATCGATGGGTTGCCAGAATGATCATGCTGGGACTCTATAGGACTGGTGAAGTGCCGTTCCGCGACGTATATCTGCACGGCATGGTGCTCGATGAACACAGCCAAAAGATGAGTAAAAGTAAGGGAAATGTCATCAATCCGATGGAAATCATCGCCGAATACGGCTCTGATGCTATGCGGCTCGGCATCGTTGCAAAGCGCTCTGCTGCCCAAAACCAGGCATTTTCTACCGCCAGCGTTGTTGCTGGACGGAACTTTTGCAACAAACTCTGGAACATGGCCCGTTATATTGAACCTCACATCTCTGATGTCAAAGGTGAGGAGCTGATAGCCCAAAGTTTGGCCGACCATTGGGTGCTTTCGCGACTTAACGACGCTAAGCAGGATATCGAGCAGTATCTCGCCTCTTATAGGTTCGCAGAGGCCGCTGAGACCGTTTATCACGTCATTTGGGATGATGTAGCGGACTGGTATATCGAAGCCAGCAAACAGGCTCTAAACGCGCCATTACTTGCATATGTTCTGGAAACATGCCTGAAGATATCCCATCCTTTCGCGCCATTCGTCACGGAAACTATTTGGACCACCCTGGAGTGGAGTGACGATCTGCTGATTACCAGCAGGTGGCCAAAGATACCAATGTTTGATGAAATAGCCGCAGGCGAGTTTGAGCAGATAAAGGCACTTGTCATCGAAGCCCGCTACATTGTCAGTGAACTGCCAGGCAAAAAGTATCCGCTCCTTTATGAGAACGATACACTCATCGCTGACAACGAGGCGGTTATCACCCATCTGGCAAAACTGGAGGCAGTTACGCACGTGGAGCGACCGAAAGGACTTCGGCTCGCTGTTCCGAACAGGGAAGCGTGGCTGAATATTAGCGAGGAAGAACTCTACGACCATCAGTCAAGACTCGAGCTTCGCCTCGCAGAGGTACGTAAACGTATCGACGCGCTCGAATCTCGTCTAGCCAACAAGTCATATGTAGAACATGCGCCAAAACGAGTTGTCGAAGAGACTCGCGAGCAACTGGACGAACAAGAGGCGCTCTATAAACGACTCAGTACTGAGCTTGAAGTGCTTTAGGCTGACCGAAACAACATACTTCCTACAACAGAGAGACGAAGGAAGAATTCATACACCATTTCGCCGAAAGAACTAGCTTCGAGATCTTGAGACTGCGGCACAAGTTCGCGACGTCGGGCGAACGACTCCATCCGAGTAGACATGTTCTTTACAGATGTTTTGTCGATGTGGTGGTGCAGATCACCCAAGGCTTTGGAGTGAATATCGCCTGATGTCAGTAAGGTTTGGTTGACCGAACCCGGACGTAACGCCTCAGGATGGGAGAGGGCGGCAACGTCTTTCATATGCATATGCGAGACAACGACCGACAAGCACATCGCCTGAGCCATAAACGCGGTAAAGATTGTGTGGTGGATATTTTTTGTTTTCATAAGGTACTAGAAAACATACTAGCATAAGCTTTACAATATGTCAAGTATTGGTTGCTTAGAACCGAAGACGTGCGGCCATTGACTCGAGAAGCTGGTGATCGGGTTCGGCATTCACATCTGGTACCTGGCGAAACTGTTCGGCAGAAGTGAAGGGGATGAGATGGACGTGAGCATGCGGCACGTCCACGCCTACGACCTGCTCACCAACATAGGGCACCCCGAGAACCTCGCGGAGTCGCCGAGCAACAGTTCTCACGCTCGACATTAGCGCTTGATACGTCGGATCATCCAAATCCCATACGAATTCAATCTCTGCCTTAGGAATGACCAGTGTGTGGCCGGGTTGGACAGGGTGAATGTCTAGAAACGCAAGTGTATAGTCGTCTTCATAGATTTTATGCGACGGGACGTCGCCGCTGATAATTTTCGAAAAAATTGAACGTTCTTGCATACCTTCAGTATATAGGAGATGTTTTGCATCGATTTATCTGCGTGCTACGATGAGCACATACCTGCTCATCCATGGACACAAACATCTAGTACTAGAGCCTAAGGAGGTGGAACATGTTTGCACAGGTCGCACCTTTCGTTTTGGAGGGTGATTATTTCAACCTCGCCACGTATCGTGCTCTCGGAATCACTGGAACCATCTTTGCTCTGACACTGCTTGTTCTGGGGTTCAGCATCGCGAAAGGTCACATCAGGGTTGCTAGCTGTGGCCCCAACGAAGGTGGTATCCGCGAGTTCTTTGGACGGACACTTTGGAAATGTGGTCCGGGCCCTCACCTTCACATCGGCGGTATCTTTGCTTTTCGCAAGATATCGTTCGCAGATCGAGAAGTCGTTCTGACCGGAGAAGTCGAGCGTCGCGGAACGTTCTACCGCTACGACATCATGGCGATCCTCTATGTGCTCGGCACGAAGGAAGCCATCAGGGAACGTGTCTACCGAGCTGAGGACACGAACCGCGACGATGTGGAGAATGGTGCAGCGCTGAAGCAAGTCGGCGCACTCCTTCAGAGCCGTCTGAAGTCGCTGCTTGCAGACGGGACCGACGAAGCGGAACTCGAAGAAGCAGTCCGCATCGTCTGGGGGGAAGACAGCGTGCCTCCCTACGGATATGCAATCCGAAGCATCGAGGTAAGGGAACTTGTCCAACGACCAACGTCTGAGATGGCCGATGCGATCAAGCTTGGCGGTTACGCACCGTCGGTCGCACTACTGGGCGAAGCTGCGCACAGCGAAGTTCATGGCAACAGCACATCAGCAGTTGTCTACGGTCAGTTCGGTAACTGACATCACCCTATTCATACGCCCCTGTTTCTCCACGAGAGCAGGGGCGCTTACTTTTGAGATAAAAACCCCGGCACAAATGGTGAAAGAGGAGTTTTACGACGGAGAAAGGGAGCAAATTTGCTCTCGCACATGTGTGGCCAGAATTGGATTGTTCAAATTTCTTAAGGAGAGAAACGGCCAGGGCTAAAGCCTGGCCGCCTCTCTTCTGGCGGAGAGGGGGAGATTCGAACTCCCGGTACGGGAAAACCGCACACCGCTTTTCGAGAGCGACACCTTCAACCACTCAGACACCTCTCCTCGTCGAACTGACTATAGCAAACAACAGGGGTGATTGGCAACGTATGTGCTACAATGAGCCTATGAAAGTGTGGCGTGGATTTACCGCTCTTGCCTGGAGCATCCTGATAGCCGACGGCGTTGCGATTATCTTGTTTAACAACGCGCTCCAAAATACGCTCCTTAACCGATCACACATGACATCACATCTCGCAAAATCGACATTTTACGAGCAGCTTCGCGACAAGGCGATGACAGATTACGTTTATAGCGAAATAAATAGCCGCTACCCAAACAAATTGATAGACAAAGAGCTGATTCGCGAAGCACTCCAACGTTCGATATCTAAAGAGGAGATGCGTGAGCGAACAGAACCGGTTATCGCAACTATCTACCGCTGGCTGGACAGCAAAGAGCCCGAAGTAACGTTTTCGCTGAGTTTTGATGACAAAAAGAATGTCTTTTACCAAAATTTTGAAAAATCACTCGAGGCCAAAGTAGCAAAATTACCAGTCTGCGAGTTGTATGTTTATCCACCGGAAGACGCGCTCATGCAGCAAAGCTGCCGTCCGGACTACGCGACAAGTGGCGAGGCTACTCAAGCCATAATGGGCGGTATACGCTCCGGAGAGACCGATTCCCTCAGCACAATCACAGAAAGTTCCGTCATGCCCGCCATGGGTGAATCAAGCCGTATCACTAGGATCCCAAGCTATTTGAACTATCTATGGGTCCTTAACCTGCTTTCCATCGCCGTGATAATATTTGCTGCCCTCTACGTGACCATCGCCAGACGCCTAACGGGGGCGATAATATGTTCCGTGTCTCTGATACTAGCCGGTTTAGCGCTGCTCATCTTTCAGCCGACCATCCATACCGAGTTCATGCGTGCACTAACTTCTTCCGGCTACAGCCAAGCACTCTCCGGCGTTTTGACAAGTTTCAGTTCCCAAGTCAATTTGCGTGCCAGTATTGCCCTCATTAGTGGACTCGCTCTTACGGTTTTGTTGGGTGCTTGGAAATGGCGACAACGAAAGGCAGATAGCTAATGCAGTCATCATTTCTCGTCCTACGAGCCGTAACAGTAGCGGTGTTGTTACGCCTGATTCGCACCGTCGGTATTATTTCACTCATAGTACTCGCAGTTGTTATGGTTCTTTTACTGTGGTTGGGCTCTCAATATGACGCACTGTGGTATCTAGGTTTTATTTTGGTTCTACCCTTGGCCATTGTTGTCATTGGAGCGTGGCTGTTGCTACGATTTATCGCAAACAAGCTCGCACCAGCACATCTAAATCGATCACAACGAAAACGCCTGCTTGCTTTTAGTGACACTATTTTTACAACGATAGAGAAGCTGCGATTTCCGTATCCGGTGCTACTCTTACTGATTCTTAAAGACGTTGTACGAGGTAAGGGGAGTGGCTTTTTACAAAAAATAATTGATGATAGCAAGGGGTTACGGGACGAGTTCATGGTGCTTCGTAGCGAAATGGAAAACGAAAAATCAACAAAAAGCTAAGGTCTCGTATTGCAAACGGTGGTGTACTAAAGAAAAAAGGCTAGACACGCTAACCTATTTTCTATGGTACACCCGGCAAGATTCGAACTTACGACCTTTGGCTCCGCAAGCCAACGCTCTATCCAGCTGAGCTACGGGTGCGCGGTACTACTTTTCAGACTTCGCCCGTTGGCGAAAGACACGGGGTAGTATAGCATGCGTTACAGAGGTAAGCAAGGTGGGCTGTCGTCCTAAAATCGTATTTTACGGGTGAGCCTATCGATAAAATCAGGTTCTAAATGCTCCATCGGTAAAACACTGCCAAAAATATCAACTATTTTCTCGCCATATTCGGGAGGGAAATACACGTTGACCGCTGGCATAAAACGCTTGATGGGGATAAGCTGCACTGAATATATCGCGTCCTCCTGTAGCACGCCGAACGCACGAAAATCATGCATACTAAAGTGTTTGTCATCAATCTGAAGGCTTTGCGACGACAAAGTGTAGTTGAGCGTCCGCGGCGACCGCCGAGCAAGGACAAAAACACCGATCGTCATTACAACGATGAGCGCACCGAACGTCCACGACTTTACTAGGAAAATATCAACGAGGAGAAGCACTGCCGCTACGCCGAGAAGAGCCAGAAACCACCCGCCAGCCTTGTCATGCTGAATGTATTCAGAAGCCTGCCATGAGATAGGTGTTTCATCGGCTATTGCAGGCTCAACCGTCTCTGGTTGCGGCTGATAATTATACGTTGTTTGCTCCGCCTCTGGCTGCATATTTCCAGTATAGCACTAGTGCTTACATCGATTTAGCATAAGAAAAAGTCCATATCCTTGTAGACATGAACTTACTTCTTCTGGCGGAGGAGGGGAGATTCGAACTCCCGCTACAGATCTCTCCGTACTAACGATTTAGCAAACCGTCCCCTTCAGCCACTTGGGTACTCCTCCGTGTAAGAACCGTTACTGGGTTACTCGCCATTGGTTTACGATTCAACTGCTGTATTGTAGCAAATAACAGATGAGAAAGTAAGAGGGTATGGTATACTTTGTCGGTAGTTATGGAGAGATGACCGAGTGGTTGAAGGTAACGGTCTTGAAAACCGTCGTGCCGGCAACGGTACCGTGGGTTCGAATCCCACTCTCTCCGCCATAAAACTGCTCTTAAGTCTTTAGACTTGGGGGCGGTTTTATTGATTAGAAATAGGATTCGAACGGGTTTGCAAGTCTGCAAACCCAGGCACTTTTTGAGATTCATCGAACAAAGCGAATCCCACTCTCTCCGCCAATTAAAATCGACCCGTCTGGGTCGTTTTTATTTACTCGGCTGACGAGCAACAACACCTATATAAATATGTTTTGCACCTGCGGCACGTAGTCGTTTTGTACACGATGAAAGCGTTGCACCCGTTGTTATAATATCATCGACAAGTAGTATGACCTCTGGAACTGCTGCTATAACTTCAAAACTTTTTTTGATTTCATTCAAACGCTCGGGACGTTTTTTGAAATGCTGAGTGTCACTCGTCACTCTGCTTAACACGTGTCGGCAGAGAAGACCGCGTTTTTTAGCAAGAGATTTCGCAAAAAATTCCGTGTGGCCGAACCCGCGGATGCGCTTGTGACTAGGTGCGGTAGGAACCGGCACCACAACCGTATTCAATGGCATAATCGGTAGGGATAGATCTAGTAGTTCAGAGATGTGTTTCGAAGCTTCTTTAGACGAACGGAATTTATATGCATCTACTAAGTTTTTTAGACCATGGCTTCTTTCACCAACACACCATACATCTTCTACACCGTGTTTTTTTCTGCAGGTGGTGCATATGTTTGTTTTAGCAGCTTTTTCGCAAAATATGCATCGACCGTATGGCTCGTCAACGATGTCATTTTTACATGAACCGCATAGTAACGAGCCTACTTCTCCACAGCCAGAACAGGAGTGAGGGGCGACAAGACTCAGCAGATGGTCAAGCATTGTATTATTTACCTATTTTGAGCGTTATTATTGCGTCGCATTGACAATTTAGGATATACTATGTGAGACATACTTAGGTCAAGCCTATCGAAGTGGAGGACAAATGGCACGAGGACAAAAACAGAACGATGACCTACTCATGGAAGATGAGTTGGCGGCAGCGTTCCTTACTGATGAATCTCCGGTAGATACCGGGTCGGGCGCAGATGCAAATGAAGTACCGCAAGAAGATGATACGTGGGATGAAGAAGAAGGCATGCCGGGACAATTGGCTGTCGATGTTTATGAAACTGACGAGAAACTTATCGTAAAAGCTCGCACAGCGGGTGTGAACAAGCAAGATCTCGATGTCAGTATCTCTGACGGTATCCTGACTATCTCAGGTACACTCAGCAGTAGCGATGACAGTGCAGCGCAGCAGTGGCACATCCAGGAATGCTACTGGGGCGAGTTCAGCCGCACGTTGGCACTTCCTGTTCTGGTTAAAGAAGACGAAGTAGAGGCAGTCCTAAAAGACGGCGTTCTGACTATCGGCTTTACCAAGATTAAACAGGAACAAGCCCGCAAGATCGACATTATGTAACGTAGCTACATATAAAAAACCGCTCATACTCGAGTGGTTTTTTATTTGCAGAAAGGTTAGGGCATTACCGAGCTGATGTGCCTGAAAGCGCCTGGGTTACAAAGTTGACGGCTGCATATGCGAGGAAGGCAACAACGATACCAACGATTGCATAAAGGATTGTGTTCTTTGCTGCCGTAACTTGCGCCTGGTCACCACCTGAAATTACATATCGGATTCCGCCGATGATGAGCATGATGACACTGATGGCACCAACCAGGAAAAGCAGGATGTTCGTTACGCGTCCAAATATACTGTTGTTACCGCCGAACAAATCAGCAGGCTGTTCATTACCGCGTGCACAGTCAGCACCGGTAGAGATAGACAAGTTAGATGTGTCACATGCCGCACTTGCTTCAGGTGATACAATCGAGACAGCGAACAAGAGCAGTGGAGTGACGATGAGCAGTTTTGCTAAGAGTGATGTGAGTTGTTTCATAGCTTAATTTATATCATATATCCCCTATAAAATGAAAGAAGCGGCGAGTGCCGCTTCTTTGTAAAACCTTATTTCGGCTAGTTACTGTTGAACGATCCTGTAACGAATGAGACAGCGGCGTATGCCAGAAATGCCACAATGATACCAACGATTGCATAAAGGATTGTGTTCTTTGCCGCCGTCACCTGGGCTTGGTCACCTCCAGAGATAACATAGCGTATACCACCGATGATGAGCATGATGACCGCTATAGCACCGATGAGAAAGAGTAGAATGTTTGTCACAGTTTGAAAAATACTACCCTCACCGAACAATTGCCTGTCCTGGCCGTTTCCTTTGGCGCAGTCCGCGCCACCTTGGATAGAAAGTTCACAATCAGCAGCATACGCTGGAGTCGCTACAAAGCTGAGCCCTAACACCAGCGCGGGAATCAACAGCAAGCTTTGCCCAATTTTTTTCATGATAGATTTCATATATTCTCCTTATTTTCGTATCGACTTATATGTCTATAGTTATATCAAAATGCTTGTAAAACTAAAAGCAAATTAGAGCTGTTTAATAACCCAGTTAACGATTGCGTACGCCATAATAGCGACAACGAGTCCGATGATGGCATAAAGTATCGTATTCTTCGCAGCTGTTGTCTGTGTACTGTCTCCACCCGAGAGGACATAGCGAATACCACCGATTATTATCATTATGACTGCGATGGCTCCGATGAGAAAGAGTAGGATGTTTATGATACTTTCCATAAGGTTTGAAAAAGATCCAGCTTTTCGACCCTCTTGATTGCCCCCGATGGAAGTTACGCCAGCCTGAGCACACTCCTTGGGCGTACCACAGTCTGGTGCGGCGCTCACAGTTGTTCCGAGCCCTAACATGCCAAATGCAATAGCGCCCACGAGCGCAGTTGAATTAATGAAAAGTAACAGCTTTTTCATATATGCTCCTTTTTATAGTCTTCCTAGAACCCAGTTAACAATTCCATACGCCATGACCGCAACTACCAAACCCACAACAGCATAGATTATAGTATCTTTTGCGCGTTTTGTTTGGGTGCCATCACCACCCGAAGTTGTATAGGTAATACCGCCTATGACAATCATGATAACGGCCACTATGCCACCGATAGTTATAAGTATGTTGATTATGTTTTTTATAATATTCCAAACGCCTGCGCCATCGTTCTGACAAATTTTGTTGCCACTGCAGGCGCCGTTATTAAATACATCGACAGGTGCCGCCATGACAGAGGGTGAGAACACTACAACACCAGCCACGACAAGGATTGCAACAACTAATTTAGTTAAAAGACGTTTCATACTATTCATATTAAACTTTAAATACTCCACCGACAACTAGCTGTACTATCATAAATGCCATTATTACAACCACTAGTCCCACTAGTGAGTAAATTATCATCTCTTTTGCCTGCGCTGTAGCGCTCGAGTCTCCCTGAGAAGTTGAGTACTTTATTCCACCAAGTACAATAAAAATTACTGCGACAGCACCCGCAATCATCAATACTGCACCAAAAATATTATCCACCGCAGACTGATCTGCGTTGACTATCGGTATGTTTACTTCATTTTTACTGCGGTCGATAACAGCGGCAAGATAGTGCGTAAAATTCATCAAGTGATAGCCCCCTGGATAAACCTGATGATCGCAAATGCACTAAGCGCAATGACAAGTCCAGCGATGGCTTGGATTATTGACATTTTCGCTTCACTGATAGCATTAGCTTGTCCTTGGCTTTTTATGTACTTAAAGCCGCTCCAAATGATATACCCAATTGCAAAGTAAGAGGTCAAGGCTATCAACATGCCGACAATATTGAGGACTACGACCCAGAAATCATTCAGGTGAGTTATTTGAGGCTGTGCACTAACGCACTCAAGACCGTCATACCATGATGGAAAATTCAAAATTCCACCGCTTTTACATTTAGCGGCAAAGGCTGTAAGAGGTGATAATGCACTAGCTCCTGGCGCAGCAACAAAACAAATAGCGACAATTGAAAGTATGATAGTTCGTAATTTTTTCATAATCTTACTCTTATTGTTAACTTTCATAATCCAGTGGTCAAGCTTTAATTCAGTAGGCCGCCCGGTACAAGCCAGTTGAGTAATGCATACATGAATATAAAGAGCAGCAAACCAATGATAGAATTCATTATTATATGGACTGCCTCTTGAGTCTTAGACGAATTACCATTCGCCTGAGAATATCTAAATCCGCCCCATGCTATCCCTCCAGCGACAGCAATACCCACACCCACAGCTAAGAAATTAATGATGTCAAATAGCAATGACGTTACACCGTTTCCTTCACAGTCAAGAATTGACGTTCCACCTTTTGCCCCGTCACCGTGGCTATCAAGCCAGTCGCATCCTTTGCCTGTGCCGTCGGCAAAACCCGAACTGTCCTCTGCAGCATTCCCAGCATTTAACGCATCGCGGGCGTCATTTTTGCCGTTGATAAAATCTGTACGGCAATTTTTGTACTTGTTAGTTAAAGGCGATGGAGTTGCACCACACTCATTCTTTAACTGCTGTTGAAACTCAGATCTACAGCCAGTTGCCTCGCCCGTCTTTACTGTACCGCATTCCTTGTCCAGGAATTGTTCCCAAGTTTCAGCGAAGGCCGTTGATGAGAGGCCAATGACTAAAGATAGGCTGACAATAAAATAACTAATAACGTATTTCAAGCTTCTTAGTTGTGTTTTGGCTACCATGATATAAATATCCCATAAAATGGGAGTTACTTCAACGTGCTTATTGTAAGCAACTAATAATATGCTCAACAAGATCTCAAACAAATCAGTTATGCTACACTAAAAACATGCGACGAATTCATCGTCTATACACTGTGGGCTTTGCAGGGATTTCGGCAATTTTCTTGTCATTTTTTTCCGTCTCTACCGTACTTGCTGCCGGTGAAACCTATTCTATGTCATCAAACGGGGGTACGCTTACCGTAAAAGGTGGTAATGTTAAGTACGCTGATGGAAAAACTTCGCTTGTCTTAGGGAAAAATGACGGAATGGATTTTGGCGAGCCAGGAGGAGACACCGCAGCTTATGGTGTCAGCTTCACTGCTAAAGACGGAACGTGTGACTATACAAGCAGCGCCTATCTTGAAATATTTGTTAATACCTCTACAAAGAAAATTATCAGTGTCTCTTCAGGTTGCGGGACCCTAGAGGAGCCTGACACCCAAGAAAGTTATGCCGATGCCACGACATGGGCGACGAACGTATCGTATAGTGTCCAATCCAACAGTAGCGGAGGTACTCCAGATACATCGGGTACACCGACCTATAAATTTATTGGTGCGAACGGACAAAAGATTGAAGCGTGCGGAGGAATCTTTAACTATTTTGATTCAAAATGTGTCACGCTATCTTTTAATCAAGCCCCCAATCAGAGCAAGCTAGCGGGAGTAGCAGAAAACGAATTCTTTTTCCTAGGTACGGGTACGACGACGTTTACTAGTAAGCCTTGTTCTGTTGACTTTGTCATCGGTATACCCAAAAGACCGAACATAAAAGACAGTTCACTAGATGCTCATATATCACGTCAGATATCAAAAGGTGACGGTTGTGACAAGGTAAATATCCCTGAGTCAAAAATAAAAATGTCTCCACCCGGAACAGAAATAAAGGTTACAAATGCAGATGGCTTCAAAAGCTTCTTTATAGACTCACAACACCCGGCGGAGGAAGAGAACGCATCAGTTTGCTCAATGGGCGGACCGGGCCTTAGCTGGATCATATGCCCAGTTATGGATACTATCGCGCTCGTTAACGACGGCGCATTTGCAATGGTTAAACGAATGCTATTTATAAACCCTGTAACCGTCAATGTCGGGGGGCCACTTTATAACACCTGGACAAAGTTTCGTGACCTCGCAAATATTTTGTTCATACTCGCATTTTTGATAGTTGTCTTCTCTCAGGCTACTAGCTATGGTTTATCCAGCTATGGCATAAAGAAGCTGCTGCCTCGAATCATAGCCGCTGCAATACTTGTGAATCTTTCATTCTTTATATGCCAAATAGCTCTAGACGCCTCAAACATTCTAGGCGTTTCTATAGGCAACTTTGTCGATAGCTATCGTAGTCCGAAAAATCTTGATGTAAATGTCATCAGCTGGAGCTCGGTTGTCGCAGTTATTGGTGTCGGAGCCGCAACGGTTGCAGGCGTTAGTGTAATAATGGGGGCTTACGGTGTTGCGGCTGCCTTTGCGCTATTGTTACCCATAGCTGTAACTGCCCTTTTTGCTATCGTAACCGCAATCGTCGTTCTGGTAGCCCGACAAGCACTAATAGTCATACTCATTGCCATTTCTCCGCTTGCATTTGTAGCTTTTATACTCCCTAATACTCAAAAATATTTCCAGTTATGGCAGAACAGCTTCACAACAATGATGGTTATGTTCCCGCTCGTCGCCGCACTCTTTGCGTTTTCTGAACTCGCAGCAAACATCATACTCACCAGCGATACTAGTCCAGATGGAGTGTCTATCCTGACTGTTCTTGTTGCACTTGGCGTAATGTTTATACCATTATTTGGAGTTCCAATATTAGTAAAATATAGCGGTGGTCTACTCGGAAGAGTAGCGGGTATGGTCAACAACCCCAACAAGGGTCCTTTCGATGCTTTGCGAAAACGAGCGGAAGGCTATAGTGGTCGCTTAAAGAATGAAGCTGCTGCAAGAAACCTAGACCATGAAGGAAGGTCAAGAAATCCTTTTGTTATGCGCGCGAGAAGAGATGCACGACGCAGCTACTTGGCCTCAGAAGCCGAGAGAAGAGCAAAAGAGGCGAGTACTGGTTATATCGGCCGTGAACTAAGTCCAGGCGGCGACGCAGAATTTACGCGTCGGGCAGCTGGAGCTGGACGTTTCTTTAATAGAGAGGTCAGCGAAGACGCATTAAATAGAGCCATGTCAACAGGCGTGCAGGCGATGGATGAAATTGACGCTAAAAATCTTAAGGCCGCACAAGTGTTGCTGCAAAACGCTAAGATGGACGGAGACGGCTTAAAAACACTTGTAGAAAATGCACCTGGAGCGGTTGCTAGAGGTCTAAATGGTCAGGAAGTTAAAGGATCTTCAACAATGCAAATGGCCGCAGCATCATTAATGATGCAACAGGGGCGTGAAATGGACACGGTTGTAGAAAAACTGGCATCAAGTAGCGACAGCAAAGTAAGAGAGTTTGCCGTAGGGCAAATACAATCTAATTTTCAAAATGCTAAAGACCGACAGGTTGGACTTACTGATGAAGGTTTTATGAAGAAAGTTATAGCTGGTGATGTACGTAACACTACGGATTTCAATAGAGAACTGACACTTTCAACGGGTAAAAAAGCCGCTGATCTCCCAGCTCAAAAACTTGTGACACAAGAAAAAACTTCCGCCCTAAAAATCGAATCTTATGTCACAAGTAATCCAGGCAATGTTTACACAGCCAAGATTAAGGAAGTTGCAACTCTTGCATGGGGCAATAATGGCCAAAACACAACTATGGCTCAAGCTAACGACGATACAAAGCGTGTAATTGAAAACATTAAGAGATAATCGACGATTATATGGCATCCTATAAAGTACCCCAAGACGTCGAAGCCGATGACAAGCTTATCGGACCGTTTAGCTTTCGCCAGTTTATTTACCTTATCATCGCGGCACTCGGTATCTTTCTTGCTTGGGCACTAAGTCGGATTTTTATAGGTTTACTAGTCTTACCCCTACCAATCATTTTTGCATTTTTAGCTCTTGCATTGCCTCTTAGAAAAGATCAGCCGATGGAAACATATCTCATCGCGATGATAAAGTTTTTCTTCAAACCACGTAACCGACTTTGGGACCCAGAGGGTACGACAAACCTGGTCAACATCACTGCTGTAAAAGTCGCTGAAGGTCCCCAGTTAAAAGAGTTTGGTGGCGATGAAGCGGCAAAACGATTGGCGTATCTGTCACAAGTCATCGATACCGGCGGCTGGGCATCGCGTGGAGTCAGTTCATCTAATGACCTAAGTGATATTTTTCTCGCAGATGCTACTCACGCCGAGGATGTGTTAGATGACAGTAGTAGCGTCTCACAAGCAATGGTTCAGCGAATTTCTCAGGCCGATACTCAGCGTCTGGAGTCGGTAAAGCAACACTTCCAAGCTTCGATAATACAACCTGCACCACAGCAGCCGCCACAACCAGTAATGCAACCTTCTAATCAACCAACGGCGGTTCCCGAGCCGAGCACTCAAACTCCAGTAAATAATCCTCAAATTCCCGTTCCCGATTCCCCAACCCCCGAATTCAACCCATACCCAAGCTCGATACACCAAAAAGTGCTTAGTCCCTCCGGTGACAACCAACAACAAAACTTAGTAAAACCTACTACTCCCACACAAATTCAGCCAAATCCTATAGCACAAGCACAAAAGCCTAGCGAGACCGAGGTCTCCCCTGATATAATGAGACTTGCAAACAACAATGACCTTTCTATCAGTGCACTAGCGAGGGAAGCAAATCGTCTAAAGGACGATGACGGCGAAGAAGTCGTTATATCACTTCACTAGAACATTTCGGAGGGGTGGGGGATAATAAAAGGGTTTTTTACTGTGGATCCTAACCAACAGCTACCGGCTCAACAGCCTGCACCGCAGCAATCAGCACAACCGATGGCTGTGTCGTCTTCGTCTGCCGACGCCCCGGTGGCTCATCCTCGCAATCCGAATAGCACCCAGAACACGCTGCTCATCGCCGAGCTACGCGAAGGAATGGCCATCATGAATGATGGGAGTTTTCGTGCGGTTGTCGGTTGTGAGTCAATCAACTTCGATCTGATGAGCTCTCGAGAGCGTGAAGGCATTGAGTACAGTTATCAATCATTTCTCAACTCACTTTATTTTCCCATCCAGATCTTCGTACGTTCACAAAAAGTAGATATCGGACCATACCTCGAAAAACTAGCCAGAATCCGCCGTGACCAAGACAATATGTTGCTCGGTGTACTGATGGACGATTATATGAACTTTATTGATGTCATCAGTCAGGAGACAAACATCATGCAGAAAGATTTTTACGTTGTGGTGCCGTATTTCCCAGCTGGAGATATGAACAGTATCGCTCAAAACAGTAAAAGTATTTTTACTGCGTTATTAAAACCCGAAAAACAAAAAGTTGTAACTATCGACCAGAACACTTATACGAAAGCCAAAGAAGAGCTCTCGAACCGCGTAAACGCTGCCATGAGCGGGCTTTTCCAAATGGGCATCAAATGCAAACAGCTCGGGACAAAAGAGCTTGGTGAGCTTTATTACAATATGTACAACCCTGACACAGCGGTTCGGCAACCAATGAATGATTTTACCGACCTGACATCAACCTACGTCGCTAAAGGCGACGGTCAAGCGAATCAACCGCATTTGGAGAATAGAGCACAGTAGTATGGGATTATTTGGAGGTAAGAAACAGCCGAGCGCAATCGACATCGCAGAGCAGCAGCGATTACGGGAACAGCAAGAAGTCGAGAGTGAATTCCTCAAAGGCATTACGACGCTTCGCGATCTTATTGCGCCGAGCAGTCTTGAGATACAAAGTGGATATTTTCGTATCGGTACAAAATACGGCAGAACCCTTTACATATATGGCTATCCGCGAGAAATTTATACCGGCTGGCTAAGTTCTATCATCAACGTCGACGAGGTTATTGACGTCAGCATGTTCATCTACCCAGTTGAAAGCCAAGTTGTTCTCAACAACCTCCGTAAAAAAGTGGGGCAACTTGAGGCTAGTATTCAAATCAACGCTGAGCACGGCAAAGTCCGTGACCCGGGACTCGAAGCCGCAATTCAAGACGCGGAGGAGTTGCGTGACCAGCTACAAGTTGGCGCACAGCGCTTCTTCCGCTATGGTCTTTACATGACGATGTATGCCGACAGCCTAGACGAGTTAGCATTCATCCAGCACAAGCTTGAAACCATTCTCGGCCAACAACTCGTGTTCAGTAAAATCGCCTCAAGCCAGCAAGAGCAGGGGCTTAACAGTACTATTCCACAAATGAGCGACCAGTTGCAGATTCGTCGGAACATGAACACAGGCGCTATCTCTACTAGCTTTCCATTCACGAGTGCCGACCTCACCCAAGAAAAAGGTGTGCTCTACGGTATTAATATGCATAACAACGGCCTGGTTATTTTCGACCGGTTCAGCTTAGAAAACGCTAACATGGTCGTTTTTGCAAAGTCTGGTGCGGGCAAGTCATTCGCCGTAAAACTCGAAGCCCTTCGCACCATGATGATGGGGGCAGATGTCATCATCATCGACCCAGAAAATGAGTATCAACGCTTGGCTGAGGCGGTTGGCGGTAGCTATATCCAGCTCAGCCTTAACTCGAGTGTTCGCATCAACCCATTTGATTTACCACGGGTTATCGATAGTGACGACGCCGAGGACGCGCTTCGCGCGAACCTTGTAACGCTTCATGGTCTGCTTCGTTTAATGATGGGGGGCGGACAGATGCTCGCAAATGGAGTCGCTATGCCTGCGCTCAACCCAGCAGAAGAAGCCGATCTCGATCAAGCTCTTATCGACACCTACGCACGCGCCGGAATCACCAGCGACCCTCTGACACACAACTCAGTGCCGCCAACTATCAATGACCTCTACGATACCCTGCTTCATATGGGCGGTAGTGGACCAGGGCTTGCTCAGCGTCTTCGCAAATTCACGACCGGAACATTCGCTGGTATTTTCTCGCAGCAAAGCAACATCGATATCAACAACACGATGGTTGTCTTCAATATTCGCGACCTAGAGGATGAGCTCCGTCCTGTTGCTATGTACATCGTACTATCGCATATATGGAACAAGACGCGCACCGACCAACGAAAACGTATGCTTATCGTTGATGAGGCATGGCAATTGATGAAATACGATGACTCGGCCAACTTCCTGTTCAGCCTGGCAAAACGTGCTCGTAAATACTACCTGGGGCTTACCACCATCACTCAGGATGTTGAGGATTTTATGAGCAGCAAAATGGGCCGAGCGATTGTTGCAAACAGTTCAATGCAGCTGCTTTTAAAACAGTCTTCAAGTGCCGTCGATGTCCTCGGTGAGGTGTTTAAACTTACCGAAGAAGAACGAAAACGACTCGCTAACTTCCCGGTGGGACAGGGTCTATTTTTCGCCGGGCAAAACCATGTGCACATCCAGGTCATCGCCAGTCCAACAGAACAACAGCTCATTACAACGAACCCACAACAAGCTCAAACTATGCAGCAGCAAATAGACAACCAGCAAGGAGTTCAGGCACCGTAATAAGCCTGAAAATCACCAAAAATGGCACTTAAAACTAGTGACCCGAGAGAAAAGTATACTGATTTAGGCGGCGATCCATCGCAACATGATTATGACCGCGTTTTTAACGAACAAGTCGGTCAACAAGGCCTCCAGGTCACGAGTAATCAGCCTGATGCGGATGCGAGAGATTACATGAGTGATCTAAATGATGTAGAAAATTCCGTCGGTATACAAAAACCAAAAAAATATGATGATTCAGATGTCGCCAAGCGCGAGAACAAACCGGAATCAAAACCTTCCTCAGATAGGCTGGATAAAGTAAAGAAAACTGCAAAAGTTCTCATCAGTAAAAAACGAACAAAACTTATAGGTATTTTCAGCGGAGCAGCAATTGCATTATTACTGCTTTTAGCAGCTTTCGCGCCGTTCGGAGTGTTTGTCCAGCTGAAAGAAGTTGCCTCTGTGTGGGGAGATAAATTCAATCATACTGCCTATAGTAAGCGAATCGGTAAAGTATACAAACTGCGATATTTTGGCACCAAAACCTGTTCGGGTGCTGTATGTAAATTCATCCCAAATCGAATAGAGGAAAAAGAGCTTTTAAAACTGAGGGAAAGGGGCATAAAAACTAATGTTGATAGCAAAGGGAGAATAACTCATTTTAGTTATTTCGATGAGGCTACCAAGACGAATCTCAAGATAAATTCATCAAACTTTGATAGATTCTATAGATCAAATCCAAGATTCGCAAAATCATTACAACTCGCAACAGCCTCACCCAAGTCAATTGCTTGGCGTGGTCTAGCTCAAGTAATGAAATTGAACAAACTAGGTGTAGATAGAAGTACGATACCAAAAAACCTTGATGAAATGAGACAACGTCTTTATGGTATGAGCACCAGAGCATCTACTGATACCAGATCTGGCGCAGGCAATGAGGAGGGTGAGCAAGCGGAAGAAGAGCGAAACAGGGCATCTCAGTATGGCGATGAAATTGTGGAGGAGTCAAATGATTTGCGAAATACTGCTGCTACCGACGGTGTTCCGGCTGATAAACTACCTAATACCTCAGCACTAACTGAAACCGGGGCTGAAAAATGGGGAAATATTGCAGGCGCAACGCTTAAGGGTGGTGTTATGAATGCACTAGGAGTAGCTGATGGTGCCTGTACGGCTTATCGATACCTGAGACTTATTTCATTCGCAGCAACGCTTTACCAGGCAAGGGATTTGATACGATACTCTTCAGTATTTCTCACCGCAGCAGATATGGTTAAGGCCCAAAAAATGGATCCCGAAAAAGCTGCTTTCATTGCTGGAATTTTGTTGAAAAAAAGTACTACCGATGATGGATCAAAAGGTAAAAACTTTTCTGAATCACCTATAGTTACATTACCTATGCAAGGGAGGATTGCCAGTTCTACTGCAATTGCGAATTTCAATAATGGTACACCTAAGCTAGCTCTCACGAGAGAAGTGATAGGTAAAGCTAGTGAGCTCGGCGGCGCTACAGGCTGTAAGCATATTAAATCATGGTATGGGCAAACTGCTCTGGTTATAACAGGTGTATTTATGGGTGCGGGGGAAATAATCGGGTGTATGTTTGCAGGAACGGGTTGTGCAGCGCTCATTGGAACAGCAGGGGTCGGTATCGCTAGTCAGATTGCCGCAGCTTCATTTATGTCGTATATGAAGCCTCGACTAATTCAGATACTTTCAGGAACTATTGCTCCTGACCCGGAAAATGATCCTCGTGGTGGTTTTGGTGCTGGTACCGCTATGGCTAGTGGATTAGGAGCACTAGGAGGCCAACTCGGTCGATCAGGTGGCTTGCCACTGCTTTCAAAAAATTCGTACGATAACGCCAGAAAGTCCGCGTACACTGAGAGCCGATTTATCGCGGCAGTGCAAAATGCGAACGAGCCCTTTTTAAACACAACATATTACACTAATTTCGCATTATACTTGACCAACCTACTAATGCCTGCTGCAACTGCAGCTTATGTATTGGACACTGCTGGAGTCGTGAGTAAACTAGCTCAGATTCCCTTCAGCACTCCAAGTAAGTTTTTATTCCAACAGGTATCTGCAGCCGATGATGTAGATGTATACCGTCAAGATTTGTGTGTTGATGAAAGATATTTAAGAATGGGAGTTGCCACTGATGCATTCTGTAATCCAATTTATGCGCTAACCGAAAACGTACTAAATATTGATTCAGAACAAAATACTACATGGTTATACGAAAATGGTTATCTCGATGCGGATGCCAACCCAACCGACAAGGATAATTTTGGGCAGTACATTGATATTTGCGTTAACGGAACAGACCCCATTGACGACGAAGATAACGATGCTGGTACTCAAATATGTGTACCAAAAGAAGATAAAAAAGACTTATATGATCGCTGGAGTGTTTTTTTACTAGACAGGAATACTAGTGAAAGTCTTGATGCAGCAAGAGATGACGAACTGGGTGTCGGTCCTGATGGCGGTGATACCTCTAGTCTAAGCGGAGAAGGTGGAGATTTTCGGCTTGCTTCATTTAACATTCTTCACAGCACATCTGATGGAGCTTCTAACTGGGAGTCTCGACTACAAAGATCTGCTAGTGTGATTAAAAATAATTCATTAGACGTCGTCGGTCTTCAGGAAGTTCGACAAAATCAGTGGGCAAGGTTACCTTCTTTGCTCGATGGTAAATACGGTATTTACCCCGAGAACTACGGAAGCGCGGGGATGGCCGCAACAAACTCAGTGATATGGAATAAAGATACGGTTGAATTTGTTAGCGGGAAGGCTATTGCCGGGTACCATGTTATGGGTAGCTATAGTGACAAAGCAGTCATCCAGGTGAGACTAAAGCTAAAGCAGTCTGGGCAAGATATCTACCTTCTAAACCAACATGAGCCTGTCGGTAATGACGGTTCAAACGCTAGCGCAACAACCGGCCAACCACTAGCGCGATATAAAAGCGCAAAGGAAAGAGCAGAATATGTGCAGAATTTAGCTTCCGAAAAAGTACCTATTTTCTTAACAGGTGATTTCAACTCAAAATATAATAACGAAGATGCACAAAGAACCTACCAAGATAATAGAAACAATTCTGTCTACTGTATTCTTACAGCAGAAAACCTACTATGGGATTCGTATGATGCCTTCAAGGGCTTACGCGGCGTTTGTCCGACAAAATCACCAGACACAAGCCTAACAGGTTTGGGCTCACTTGGCCCAGTAGACCATATATTTTTAAGTAGGGGTGTAAGCGTAACTAAATACGATGCCACTATCAGCCCCCCCGCAAATGGGTCTGACAGTCATCATACCGTAGTTGCAGATATTTCGATACCTGGCGCAAATCAGAGTCAAGATGGTGGTGTAGTAGGTAAGGGATATATTGGCCCAGATGGGTTAAGCTCAGGAAATTGCGTTGATTATGCTAAATGGGTACTTAGTCGACATACAACAAAGTATAAAGCTGGTAGTTATGGGGATGGAAAAGATTTCGCAGCAAATTTAGGAAAGGCGTTTGGTTATAAAGTAGATCACACTCCCGCAGTTCATGCTGTTGTCTCTTTCCCTACTAACATGGCAAACCCTACATATGGTCATGTTGCACTTGTTGCGGAGGTTAAATCTGACGGCTCTATAGTTGTGGAGGAGTTCAACTGGACTACAAAATACCACTACGGCACACATGTGGTAAGCGCTGACAAAGTCTCAAAACTAACATACGCTCATACCGAGGTTGATTGGAAATGATATAAGTATGTATGTTTTTCGACTAATTATTTCTTTATTTTGTGTGATAGTTATTAGCTCCGGTCCCGTACAGGCGATAACATTAAACCAATCTTACACGGAAAACAACAATCTTATGTTTGAAGAAAGAAGCGGGTCAACAAGCCAAGAAAGCAGTTGTGGCAGTAACTTTTCACTCACAGGAAACTTTAGCCTCGGACAGACAACCGAAGAAAGGCAAGCCAATCTTGTTATGGCTTTTATGAGTTACGGACTTAACGCAGCTCAGGCATCCGGTCCAGTCGGTAACTTTATGTGGGAGTCTGGTGGTGTTAATCTACCGCCAAACGTAAATGAAAATCCTACTCCTAGCGGAGCAAAGGCAGGACCGCCTAACGATGATGATCGTGGCTACGGTTGGGCCCAGTGGTCATTCGAGCGTAAAACAGCATTTGTCAACTATATGCATGATAACGATTACGTAGATGGAACTGGCGGAGCGACAGATGCTGCAAATTTTGGTTATCTTAAAAAGGAACTTGACTCTCCGTCTTACACGGAAGTTTTATCTGAGCTTAAAAAACAAAACTCTCCTGAGTCTGCCGCAACATCATTTATGAACACGTTTGAGCGACCAAATGCTCAATATGCACATGAGTCGGAAAGGAGAAAAAATGCTCAAACCGCTTACGATAACTACATGAAAATGCATGGTGGTGGCAGCGTTTCGAGTTCAAGTTGCGGAGGTGAGTCAGTCACATCACAAGATTATGGAGAGGTTGTCTTTCCGCTAAAAGGTAGTAAGTCAATCGTAAAGAATCCTGGAATATTTCAAAACGGAACAACGAGTCTTTCGGGCCATAATTATACCGCTTACGATATCATGACCCCAGGAGGAACACCGGTAGTAGCTTTTATGCCAGGGAAAATATCTTATTTGTTTAGTGATACATGCAACGGACAGTCGGTCGTTGTGTGGAATGAGGACTATAAGATAGCAATATCATATATGCATATGCAACCAGGTAGTGTTGATTTACGGGTAGGGAATAATATATCTGTCGGTCAAGAAATCGGAAAAATTGGTAGAAATCTGCCGAATTGTAATGGTGATCACCTACATATAGATGCGTCAACCGACAAGATACGACAACCCTGTAGTAGGGCTTACTGTGCACCGGATATTATGGATAACTTCCGTTCAATAGGTAAACCGTTATTTGACACCTACCAAAAACTAGAAGGATAAGGAGGCTAATATGCAAAATGTAAAACTATCTAGAATAAAAATCATTTACGTATTAGTAGCAGTGGTCATATTACTAATCGTTAGTATTTTTGTATTAAAACCTAACTATCTTGTTTTGAAATATTCGGAAACACTTTTTCCTTCTCAATCTTTCGCTCAATTTATTAACCAGGCCATTTATAGTTACAACGGGATGCAGTTTCTAAAAACCGACCCTATAAAGAATAAAACTATAGTTTTAGCGGATATGGCCGATCTACCAACTATACGCTCAATGTATTCTGCGGGGGATAGTGGTGCATATGTTCAATTCACTGATGCGTCACTAAAAAAGTCTCGAGTGTTAAATATTTTCGAATCAATGAGCTTAGGGTCAGACACAAATACCGACGGATACATTTGGTACATTGACTTTAAGAAAAAAGATATAAAACTTGTTAGTCCTGATGTATTCGATACTGATGTACTAATGTACTCTCTGAAAAATAAGGGTATTGTTTTTACAAGAGTAGATAAATCTGACTTAGAACAAACAAGTATCCCCAACAGGGAGTTGGTTTTTTCTGACGACAACACTCATACAACTACCAGCCTTGGTGGTGCGGGTAGATCGATTCCGAAATCACTAAACGATTGTGGTCCAGTAGCTTTCGTGTGTTACATCGGTGAAGACATTAGCACTACTGAACCAATATTATGGATGGCAAACAAATACTCTCAGCCAATGAAGAAACAGGTTCCATTAAAAAGTATTAGATCAATATCAGCCGCAATTGACAGTACTTCATTCCTAATCGCCACCAGTAAACCCAATAGTGAATTATATAAAAATGATGAGCTAATACCTGTGGGCAGCTTATACGTTTATTACCCTTCTACAGACCGGGTTACAAAAATAGGCGACAATATCTCACTGGGTACCTCGTTTTTATTAAATCACTCTAACTCTTTAGCTTCAGTACTTTTGGATAATGGATCTTATATTTCAGAAGGGAAAAACCTATTAGGATTTTCTAAATATGCGACAATAAAAGATATTGAGCAGCAATCAACTTTCGACGAAAGTAATAAGGCTTCTATTAGTAGTAGTGGGGATGTACTTTTCAAAAATACAAACGAAAAGTTTATTATTGCCTCAAAAAATGGCTATAAACAACCTGAGGTCAACGAACAACAAACAGAAAAAATTATTAATGATTGTGCCCGACAATACAGCGACTATATTCAGATATATAGTGATAAAAAAATTGTTAAAGTCGGAAATATATATGACGATAATTATTTAAAAAAGAATTCTGATTTTTCTGTATGTGTCAGTAAATCGAATAGTAATTTATTGAGTTGGTATTATTTTTCTTTCGTTGGTTTAAGCCCTCGAGATGGCAGATTTGTTACAAATTAATTATAGATTCCGTTATATGGTTCGATGAAAGCATTTTATCTGTATCTGTAATAATTGTCTGATGCTTCATCGAAAGCTTCGATATGCTTTTTCGCCTAGTTTCATCAAGCTCACTAAAGACGTCATCGAAAAGTAGAATAGGCGTTATGCCATATGCTTTTCCAAGTAGCTCTGCATAGGAAAATTTAAAAGCAAGAATAAGCGAACGTGTTTCGCCACGTGAAGCATTCGTTTTTGCATCAACACCACGAATTTTAAAATGAAAATCATCCCGGTGTGGTCCATGTGTTGTTGTTTGACGAATTCGATCGGCATCGATATGTTTATTCAGCGCCTCTAGAATCATCGACTCGCTCATATTAATTGGAAGAGAAGGGGCATAGTCTAGTGCAACGTCTATCGTTTCGTTAGCGATCATCTCATAATACCGAGCAAGATACTCGTTGATCGAGACTATAAAGTTCTCGCGATGCTGAATTATCGCGTAAGCGTGGCGTGATAACGTTACATCCCACGCAAAGAGTGCATCGGCAAGAGACGAACTGTTGGAATGTTTTTTTATTAGATTATTTCGTTGGAGTAGAGTTCGTTCATAACGTGCAACATGCTGTTTGTAGTCCTGCGACAAACTGTTGATCATTATATCGACACTATCGCGACGACGAGACGGTGAGCCGCTCACAAAAAGTAAATCATTTGGCTCGAACAAAACAACCGGCAGCTTGTCCCGGTACATAAACCGTTTTTTTACATCATTTACCACCAGTTGTTTTGATGGTTTTTGCTGTAATTGGTAACGCAACTGTCGAACGCTGCCATCCACACAACCATCCACTCGCCACCAATCTTTTTCGTACAGAACGAGATCTTTATCACCCGCCCGAAAAGAAGTACCCTGAAGTAATATATAAATCGCCTCAAGAATATTTGTTTTCCCTGAACCGTTTTTTCCACTAATAATCGTCGTGGTTTCGGAAAATACAAATTCCGCCGCTTCATGGGAACGGAAATTTTGAAGTCGTATACTCTCGAGTTTCATCTGTATTCTATTGTACTAGTTAGCTTCTGAGCGGCATGATGATATGCTGATATTCATCATTCTTATCAGAGCTAATAACACAGGGGGCTAGTTTACCGCTGAAACCAAACTGAATTTTCTCCGTATCAAAGCACCCTAACGCTTCTATAAGGTACCGTGAGTTCAGTGTTACTGATCCATCATTATCCACCACAGCAGAGGCCTCTGATGTATTTTCACCAAGTTGTGAGGCAACGGAATGGATAGAAACTTGTTGATTCTCAGAATCAGTAGCAATCGTAACACTTCCGCCACTTTCTCGAGCAAATAGACTGGCGACTTTTGTGATCCGAGTAAAATCACCTCGCGAAATATCTGCATGGATTTCTGTTTCTTTAGGAATCAGTTGACGATAGTCAGGGAAATTACCGTCGATCAGCCGACTCGTAACTTCTACATCATCCATTCTAAAACGAACCTGGGAATCATCGACTAACAATGTTATTTCATCACAATCATCTGGAATAACCCTTGCAACATCAGCAAGTGTTGAAGCGGGGATAAGTGCACGGATCTCTTGAGTAGTTTTTACGAGACGCCGCTCGGCTAGTCGATACCCATCAGTCGCCGCAAAATAGAGATATCCTTCAAAGCTATGGCACAGGACTCCAGTTAGAACCGGACGCGTATCATCATGCGAAGCTGTCAGAATCGTTTGACTGATTGCGTTTTTTACCATATCAGCAGGTAACTTTATCTCTTCGGCTGCGTTTATTTCAGGTAGGCTAGGAAACTCTTCCGCCAACATACCGTTTATTGTCGAGTTATACTTATCAGAGGTGATATGGAGTTTCGATCCATCAACTTTCAGATCGATGTTCCCTTTCGGAAGGTTAGCAATGAATTCACTTAGAAGACGGGCAGGAATTGTAAGAGCACCATCACTCACAACTTTTGCACCGATAAATTCAGTAATTGCAACTTCGAGGTTGGTAGCAGCAAGGAGAAGACGGTTTTTTTCAGTGCGAAGTAATATATTGTTCAAAACAGGTAGAGAGGTTTTATTACTCGCTACTCGTGAGACAACACTCAGGGCTTTGTTGAGATTTTCTTGTGTGACCGATACCTTCATTTCTTCTTCCTTCTTTTATATATAAATAGTAGTCGTAATAATAGGCTTTGTGGATAGTGTGTATAACTTGGATTGAAACAGGGGTGATTTTGAAAATAAAAGTGTGAATAAATAGGTGAATTGGCGTGGGGTAGTTTGTGTGGATATGTCGATAAATCGGTGTATAAATGTCTCACGCAAAAGAAAAGGCTCGTTTATGTGTACAAACTGTGCATTTCTATGAACAGACTTTTGCCATGCTAGATACACAAACCGTGCACATTTTTTCCACAAACTATGCATACAATTTTTCCTTTATTTCTGAAACTTGTTCGCGAATGATAAAGTCCAGTTTTATTGCGTTCTCAATTTTATCAACAGAGTGTATAGCGGTGGTGTGATCTTTTCGGCCGAGTTCATGGGCGATTCTCGGAAAACTCATATGTAGCTCGCTTCTAAGGAGATACATAGCAATTTGCCGAGGTACAACAATATGTTTATCTCGTTTAGGGCTACGTATATCACTACCGTCTATCTGGAAGTGTTTTGCTGTTCGGTCTATAATCTGCTTCGGTGTAATATGAGCTGGCCTGGAAGCCCGAGCATTTCCTAAGAGACCCGAAGCTGTTTGGATATCTGGTTCGATGCCGCGCATCTCAGAAAATGCTAATAATTGGTTCAAGGCACCTTCGAGTTCACGGATATTTGTTTTTATATTATTTGCGAGGTATTCGACGGTTTCACGCCCGATATTTACGCCGCTTTGAGCTGCTTTTGTTTCGAGGATTGCACAACGGGTTTCAAAATCCGGCATTTGGATATCTATGGCCATACCCCATTCGAACCTGCTACGTAGGCGCTCGGTGAGGGTAGGGATATTTCGAGGCGGCTTATCACTAGTAATGATAATTTGTTTGTTCGTTTGGTGCAGGGAATTAAACGTATGGAAAAATTCTTCCTGAGTTTTTTCTTTACCGGCTATAAACTGCATATCATCAACAATAAGCACATCAACACCACGGTATTTACTAGAGAATCCTTTTTTCTTAAAACGGATACTATCGAGAAACTCATTCACAAATGTATCGGTGCTGATATATAACACTTTTGTGTTCGGTTTTTTTCTCACCACTTCGTGTCCAACAGCTTGTGCTAAATGGGTCTTACCGAGTCCAACTCCACCATATAAAAACAGAGGGTTGTATTTGGTACCGGGGTTTGAAGCGACGGCCTGCGCTGCTGCATAGGCAAGATCATTGCTTCCTCCAACCACAAATGTATCAAATGTGTATTTAGGGTTTAGACCAGTAGACTGTGTAGTTTTAGTCCCTGTAGTACCACGTTTTTTTTCATGATCTCGTACTGCTTCAGCGAGAGGGGATTGAGTATCGCTAGCTTTCTTCGGTTTTGCACCGCGAATCGTATAGGTGACGCGCTCAACGGATGCACCGTTATTTTTTAACGACTCGAGGATAATAGTGTCGAACTTTGTCTCAAATTGTTGTTTAGCAAAAATATTAGCGACGGCGATATTTGCCTCATTGTCGCCGAGTGATAGTAACTCGGTATTTTTGAACCACGTTATATAGGTGCCACGCGACACAGAAACTTCTATCTCACCTAATACTGCTTGCCACAGTTTTTGATCCACTCGGCTTATTCTCCCTCACAACTTCGGTAAATCTACCTTCTACTATACCCGAGATTCATAGTTATCCACAACCTGGAATGTTATCTGGACGAAAGTAATGTCAAATAGGGGTGGGAGTTATGCACAATCCGTAGTGACCCCTGTAAGAGAAGTGGATAACTATAACGAATATGTGGATAACTTTCATACAAATATATATATTTTACGAAAAATCAAACACATTCTTGAGTAAAACAGGGGAGTTTGGTATAATTTTTCAGATATGCCAAAGCGAACACACCAACCTAAAACCCGTCGACGCGCACGCGTACACGGTTTTCGTGCGCGTATGGCGAGCAAAGCTGGACGCCTCGTCCTAAAAGCCCGTCGTTTGAAAAAGCGTAAAAAAATCAGTGTCTAATATTGTGCGACGTGACGTTTTTAACTGCCGGACGATAAAAAGTACGGCAGTTTTTAGTACTATATAAATATATGCTTTCACAAAAACATCGTTTTCATGGTCACGGTAGCCTGCGCTACGTTTTAAAAAATGGCAAAACTGCTCGGAACCGTTTTATTGCGATTCGCTACGTTGAAAATAAAAACCGCGAACATACACGTGTTGCTATTGTCGTAGGAAAAAAAGTGTTCAAAAGCTCCGTTAAACGAAACCGCATCCGCCGCCGCGTGTTTGAGGTTATTAGAACTAATTGGGATAAAATTCCCGAGGGCTACGATATCTCTATTGCTGTCTTTTCGCCAGAGCTGTTGACTATGCCACATAAAGAGCTAGAAAAAAGTATAATAAGCGTACTGAAACCTCTAAACTAGTATTTTCGATTATATTTACGTTGGTAGTTAAAATAGTGTTACTAGTACGTTTACTACCATCCAAATTACATAGATAAGCCCCATGATAAGAGATAAAGTGTGTATGCCACTCTTTAATTTCATTATATATTTTGTTATATAACTAATAACAAAAACTAATAATGCCGAAAATACCCCAAAAAGAAGTTGAGTTGATTCGTTAGTAAAACCAGAAAAACCATATATAAACCAACCAATGATAACAACTAACATATTAATCAAGGGAAGAACCTTATAAATAATATTATTGCTCATGCTTGCTATTATCACCTATGAGTACATATACTTCAAATATGTTCAAATATTCAAAATTATGGTTGAGTATTGTTTTCGTTATACCTTTACTGTATTCCTCGGGAAACGCCTCGGCATCAGAATGTCCTAATATCGATGTCATCTATGCGAGAGGATCTGGTCAATCAATTGGTGCAGAAATGGAAAATGAAGTTAAAAAACAAATAACCGAAAAGTTAAACTCAATTAATGTTACGGCTGATTTTAAATCATTAAGTAAGCAAATGCTGTTAGGAATTAACTATGATTACCCTGCTGTAGCCGTATGGGGTTGGGATAACTCAAATAATGAAAATGATTACGGTATGTTAAATGGCGTTGAAGCTATAATAAGTGGACAAGAGTTTGGCGCCTATAAGAATTCTGTTCAAAATGGTATAGAGAATTTCTTTGAATTTATAGATAAATCGAACTGTAAAGAAACAAATCTTGTGCTTGTTGGGTACTCTCAAGGAGCGGACGTTATTGGAAAAATAATGTCGGATGAAAGATTTAACAATATTCTTCATAGGGTTAAATATATTGGATTACTGGGAGATCCTAAACTGGATATAAAATCTACACCACAAAGTATGACAACTGATCCGTATTGGTACAGGGGAAGTGCAATACCTTATATCCAGGGTGGAATATTAATCTCAAAAACTCCTTATGACTCGAATATTCCTAATCTGAGGTATAAGTTTGGCTCCTGGTGTCACAAGGATGACATGATATGCACTATGACCGGTACAGATGCTGGACATAGAAAATATAGTAGTAATGGCGATATTAATAACATGGCACTCGAGATCGCCAACGTCATAAATTATCCAAACGGAACGGATAAAAGTCTCAAACCTCCAGAGGCATGTACGAATAACAAGAAACAAGACATAGTCGTTTTGTTGGATACTTCACCTGTTATGCGCCGCAACAACTCATTGTTTACCGACACAAAAATGTGGGAAAAACGGTATGTGAACAATGTATTGCAACCTGCGAGAACCGCTGGCCAGGCTCTTTTGGAAAGCGGATGTGGAGATACGCGACTTGCGGTCGTTAGCTATGGACGAGAGCAGGACGGTCCGCCTCAACTTTTGATGGACTTTACCTCTAATCCAAATGATTACGACACGCTCCTAAAAAACCTTTACCTTCCTGCTACAAATGGGGTTTATGAGCGCACACAGCTTCGAGAAGGTGCACGATTCGCAAGTAATGTTAGCTGGCGGAGTGATGCGGGCAAAACTGTGGTCGGAATTACTGGCCTTGCTGGAACTGGCCCAACTATGCCGTCAAAAAACTGGAATGATCCAGGTGCCCAGAGTCTTTACTATAAAGATCAACTGAGTCAGCAACTTATCGATAGTTTTAGGGAAAAGCAAATTACCTTTCTCGGTTTTCCGGTTCCTACTGATACGTCTGGTTTTACTATAGCGACAAACGAAAACCCTACACTTACACAAAGTGCGAATGTTTACCTGAAGATGATGAGTAGTGTAACACCCGGTGGCTATACGTGGCTTTATGACAATAACACTAACTATGGGTGGCCGAATTTTAAATATTATGCACTCGATAAAACGATAAACAAAAACCTCTCTATTCGATCCGCAACAAAAGTATCAGTCAGTGCAATCAGTGGCGAGGTTGGAAAGCCGGTAACTATAAAAGTTAATGATCAGTTTGGATATCTTGCAGCAGCTGATAAACGGGGAGATTCAAAAACCTTCACTTGGTATCTGAACTGTGCTGATATTGGAAACAGTAATATATATAAGATATCGCAGGAAATTTCGTATATTCCATCAGTCGCCGGGGATTGTCGAGGCGCAGTACAGATAAAAATTCAGTCGAACGTGGGAGCAGGATGTTCGTATGGTTGCCCAGAGCCATATCCTCCCTATGCCCTCACCACCATACCATTCGATATCCAAATAAAACCAGCTGGATATGTTGCCAAAATTCCTGGTCCCATAACCGAAATCGAAAAAACAATACATGATAATGACGTTGTATATACGTGGGCTGAGCCGGAGTACTATGGTGACGAAGAGCTTGTGTATTTGATTCGAGAAGAAGACGGATCAATCCTTGCAGCTACGCGAAGTAGAAAACTTACCATTACCGACACGCATAAAACTGACCCGCATATTTCTATTGATGCTGTTGGTGAAGATGGCAAATCAAAACCTATCTCAAGTACGAATGACGATGTCGTAAAAACGTATGATCTCCGAACAGCAGACAAGCCGGTGCAACCAGAAAACAGCGAAACACAAACTTCGCCTGAGGCACCAAAGTTGCCGCTACTATCAAATAGAACAACTCTAGTCACTCCATCGAGCACTGCTGTGTTGAGTCCAACAGCGAATACATTTGCTACAAATATATTTTCGGATGCAACAAATGGTGACGAGTTATATTTTGGTAACACTTTGGGTTCATCATCGCTAACGCAGCCTGTTACGGCTAACCAAAAATTTGTGAAGCAGAGCACAGTTCAAACAAATAGCAACTCACGACTATCCATCCTTGCTATCCCGCTATCGATTGCGGTAGCGCTGGGCTTATTGATAGCAGCAGCGGTGTATATTAAACTTCGCTAACCCTATTAAAATGCCCCTGTATCTGGTAAAATAACCCTAGTCTATGAGTTTATTTGATCAATTTATTGTACAGCCCATATTTAACGTGCTGGCATTTATATACGGGGTGATCCCGGGCAGTGACTTTGGCATCAGCCTTATTATATTGACGGTTCTCGTCAGGTTACTTATGTGGCCGCTTGTCAAAAAGCAGTTGCATCAAACAAAACTGATGCGCGGTCTCCAGCCGGAGCTGAAAAAGATCAAAGCCAAATCCGGAGGCGATAAGCAGCGTGAAGCCCAGCTCATGATGGAGCTCTACCGCGAACGCGGCGTAAAACCATTTAGTTCTATCGGGTTGCTTCTACTTCAGCTCCCTATTTTTATCGCGCTCTATCGGGTTATTCAAATCATCACAACTCAACGCGACCAGATAGAAAAATTCACCTATCAACCTATCGAGCAATTACAACCGATTGCAAATATAATCAACAACGCTTCACATCAATTTAACGAGTCGCTTTTAAATGTTATCAACCTTTCCAAGGTAGCAATCACACAGTCAGAAATATATTGGCCGGCTATTGCACTTGCAGTCCTTGCTGCGTGCGCTCAATATATTCAGTCTCGACAAATCACGCCAAAACCAGATAGCAAGAAAAAACTTCGAGATATGTTCCGCGATGCATCAAAAGGTAAGGATATTGACCAGTCTGAAGTCAGTACTATCATGACGAACAACATGATTATTCTATTCCCGTTCATGACGCTTCTTATCGGTTTATATCTTCCTGCCGCCTTGGTTCTCTACTTCCTTGT
The DNA here is from genome assembly GCA_964581535.1 of uncultured Candidatus Saccharibacteria bacterium. Lineage (GTDB taxonomy): Bacteria > Patescibacteriota > Saccharimonadia > Saccharimonadales > Saccharimonadaceae > CAZOOW01. The sequence goes on along the minus strand of CAZOOW010000001.1, from coordinate 206,195 downwards.
TTCCAGCCTCGTTGCGATTATGCAGCAGCGTTCTGTTCTTAATCAAGATGTTGAAGAAATGGAAATTATCGCAAGCGACGGCACTAAGGCGACCGTAGTTAATCCCGTCAAACCAAAAGAAGAGAAAAAAAAGCGACGATCACTACTTGAGCCAAAGCCTGCGAAAACCAGCGGCGAAACCACAGTACGAATCATAACGGCAGACGAAACTAAAAAGCCTGTCGCAACTCCTCCCCAAAAATCAAAAAAGACAAAGCGTAAAAAACGGAGGAGATAACCATGGATAAAGAATCATCAATCGCGTATGCAAAAAAATACGTTGAAGACATTTTGTCATTTTTTGGACTTAACACAGATGTACGGGCGAGTTGTGATGAAGAAGTTATCGAACTGCATGTTCCGTCAACGCACCTAAACGGTTTTTTGATTGGTCAGCGCGGTGACACACTCCGCTCACTACAGCAGATGATTTCAACGACGTTGAAAAACCAGAACGCGGAAATTTACCGAGTTAATCTCGATATTGCAGACTACAAACGACAGCGCTACGACCGGCTACTTGAGCACGTTCCTGAATGGGTAAAAAAAGCCCGGGAGTCTAGCGAACCGTTTCATTTAAATCCGATGAATGCCGCAGAACGACGCATTGTCCACCAAGCCGTCAGTGACTATAGCGATATCACAACCGAGTCCGAAGGCGAAGGCCGCGACCGTCATATCGTCCTCATCAGTAGCGGTGATGATTCCGAATCCGAAGATTAGCTCTCACCCAATACTTTTTTATAGACGGCCAGCGTTTCTTCCGCCGTTTTCTTCCACGAATACTTCTTAACTTGTTTGTAACCCTTTACGACCATTCCTTTTCGTAAGTCGCTATTTCCTATCACTTTTTCGATTTTTTCCGCAATATCATCGACGTTATACGGATCAAAATAAACCGGAGCGTCACCGAGTATTTCTGACATACAGGACGTATTGCTGGAGATAACTGGAGCGCCGTAAGTCATCGCCTCGAGCGGAGGAAGCCCGAATCCTTCCATGAGTGACGGGAAAACATATGCTGCGCATTTCGTATATAACCAGTTGCGCTGAGTATCATCTATAAAGCCTGTGAAGTGGATATTTTTATACCCAAGGTTTTCAAAATACTTTTTATTTTTCTCGGTGTCTTTATTCATTCTGCCAACCAGTACGAGACCGAGCTCAGGATGTTTTTCTAAAAGTTTTTGATGAGCCTTCGCGAGGCGTCGGATATTTTTATAGTCCGGCTGCTGACCTACGTAGAGAATAAACTGTTTGAACGGTAATTCGGAGTATTTTTCTAGCTTATCTGACCTAATACCCCCCGCTTCATAAATGACCGAAATCTTTTCATCCGGTATTTTTGTAAAACCCTGATACTCTCGTTTCGTATTTTCCGATATGGCGATAACATGGTCATTATCACGCGCAATCTTTTTCCAAACCCAACGTCCAACTAGTTGCTTCATTTTATACTCGAACCAATTAATATCTGAGTTATACGTATTTAGAAGGGTCATGTCGTGCATCGTCGTAACTTTTTTTCCATGGTAAAAAATTGGTTGTTGCGGCATGGCGAAGTGAACAAGGCTAGGCTTTAAATCCTCGATAGCTTTTTTCAAACCAATTTGTTCTGACGTGGAATAAAAGGGAAAGTCTGCCGGATGCGGTATGAAGTTATCTGACTTCGGTTTCCAATAACCCATATCTTTTGACGGAATCAAAACCGTGTAGCGGTGTGTTTTATCAATTTCTTGCAGATTATTCAGAAGCTCACGTACGTACGTTCCGGTTCCAGAATTGATAAACCGTGCGTCGATGACAATATGATTCATCGGTGAAATATCCTACGTGCAGTTTTTTTGTTGTTCGGGGGTAAGCCGGGGTACATGATTGATTTCATATAGCTTGCCGGCACCCTCTTACTGGATTGTATTCGTATTCGCTGCCTTAGCGCATGCGGAAAAAGATACAAACTCATTAGTAACCCTTTGGTTGCGATAACAAATTGACCGCGTAGTATGGCGCGTATGTACATAAGCCAGTAGCACGCAAAAAATCTCCAACCAATCGGAAACAAAAGCTTCAGTGGAGTGTTTTTCCAATACACCAGCGGCAGGTTTTTAAATGTTTGATAAACAGTAAAGCCCGGAATCTTACTACTAGTAGTACCATGATCGTGGTAAGCAACAGCAGATTTTTCATAGTATGCCTTATGGCCAGCTAATTGTGTTCGTAGGCTAACATCGGTGTCTTCGAAATAGGCGAAAAATGTTTCATCAAAAAGTCCGATATCTTTGAAGAGCTCGGTTTTGTATAGAGATGCACCGGCCGTCCCACCGAAAACTAGCCCGGAATCATGAGCATTTTCTACAGGTTCGTCGCGCTGTAATGGAAACGGCAGTCCCCAATATGAATACCCATCTCCGGTGTGCTCTATCTTTTTACCATCTCCCGACAGCAGTAAGCCAGTAACCACCGACACATCTTGTTTATTCATGGCGCCCATCAGTTTTTCCAGCCATGTTTTGGTCGGAACGGCATCGTTGTTGAGCAGGACTAGGTACGGATACTCATGCTCTATGGCGTAGCGAATACCTTGGTTGACTCCACCAGAAAACCCGAGATTTTTCTCGTTCTCCTGAAATATCACACGGTCCATAGTTTTGTATTTTTTTAGTTTTTCAAGAGACTCATCACCCGACCCGTTCTCTATCAGCAGCACCTGAAGGTCTTTATAGCTTTGGGCCAAAACAGCATCTATACAGGTCAGGGTTTCTTGCCAACCCTTATAATTCAGCACCACAAACAACACATCAGTCTTTTTTACCATACTCCTAGTATATATCCAGGTTGCCGATAATCTAGTCGTTGCCCGTTCTTTGCCGTATAATTGGTACTAGTTTTATGAAATTGGGAAACATACTTTCTAGACGAAACCGTATCTTGCTGCGCGAGCTCGTGATAACAGATTTCAAACTCCGTTACCAAGGTTCTGTTCTTGGTTACCTATGGTCGTTGCTGAAGCCTCTGATGCTTTTCGCAATCTTGTATGTTGTATTTGTTAATTTTTTGCGCATAGGTGCCGACATCGAACATTACGCGGTCTATCTGCTACTTGGAATGGTGATGTGGACCTTCTTTACCGAAGCTACAAGCCAAGGCATGCAGGCGATAGTTACTCGTGGTGACTTGATAAGAAAAATAAATTTTCCAAAATACATTATCGTCGTTTCCGGCACCATCTCCGCTTTGATAAACCTTTTTTTTAATTTGCTTGTGGTTGGTATATTTATCGTATTTAACGGAGTAGATCTGCACTGGTCTGTCCTACTACTTCCCGTCAGTATCTTACTTCTTTATGTTTTTGCTCAGGCATTGGCATTCTTTTTGGCGGCAGCATATGTGAAGTACCGTGACATTTCGCATATTTGGGATGTGGTGCTGCAAGGAGCTTTCTATGCAACCCCCATACTCTACCCAGTACAGTTGCTAGCGGGAAAAGATATTAAAACAGCCCAACAAATACTTGAGAGCGGTAATCACTGGATAGCCCAACTGCTGCTGCTCAACCCTGTCGCGGCAATCGTGCAAGAAGCCAGGTATAACACCATCACTCACCAGGCAATTACGCCTAACCAGCTTTTTTCTAACCCATTATTCGAGCTGCTCCCGTACCTCATAATATTCATTGTCGTCATTGCTGCCAGTCGGTATTTTAAAAAGAACCAGCGCTATTTCGCGGAGAACGTCTGATGAACGAGCAGCAGGAAACGATGATTATCGTTAAGGACCTTTACAAGAGTTTCCGTCTACCGCACGAACAGCATAACGGCATCAAACAGAAACTTATTCACATCGTCAGACCCGTGAAAAAACGCCAGGGGCGACATGAGATGCACCATGCACTGAAAGACATTTCCTTTGAAATAAATAAAGGCGAGTTTTTTGGCATTGTTGGGCGTAACGGATCCGGGAAAAGCACTCTTTTAAAATTGTTAGCCGGCATATATACGGCTGATAAAGGCGCGATTGCTGTCAACGGCTCACTTACCCCTTTTATCGAGCTTGGCGTCGGTTTCAATCCGGAACTAACAGGTCGTGAGAACGTTTATCTGAACGGGGCTCTTCTCGGCTTCAGTCGCCAGGAAATGGATAGGATGTATGACGATATCGTTGCGTTTGCCGAGCTAGAAAGGTTTATGGACCAGAAACTTAAAAACTACAGTTCTGGTATGCAAGTCCGCCTCGCTTTTTCCATCGCGATACGGGCCGAAAGTGACATATTGCTTATCGATGAAGTCTTGGCAGTGGGAGACGCGGCTTTTCAAAAGAAATGCTATAACTATTTTATGAAACTCAAAGACAGCCACCGAACCGTTATCCTGGTAACGCACGATATGTCTGCCGTAAAAGACTATTGCACCCGGGCCGTACTTATAGATGGCGGTCGTATCAAAGTGATTGGCAAGCCAGAAGAAATCGCCAACCAGTATACCATTGATAACTTTGACTCAAACCAGTTGAAAGTGACTTCGCACCAAGAATTGAACAATGGCATTAAACAGCTCGATGTCAGACTAAAGAAGCCTGCGTTTGACGAGTCAGATAATCTTGAGTTTGAAGTATTGTATGAACTGGAAAATGAGCTGCCAATCGACCTAGGTATTAGCATTAAGGCACGCAGCGTATCACTCATAGAGAAAAATACTAAAGATATAAATCTCGACTACTCACCGCATAAAAAACACAGTGTAAGCTATCGTATGCCGATCGGTATGCTGAACTCCGGCGAGTACTACGTGGACGTCGCGGCATTTGACGCGGAAACTTCAGCGCTGTTGGCATTTACCGTCGATGCGGCCCACTTTCTTATCACGTCGAAAGGTGAAAAACAGTTTGGAATAGTAAGACATAAAGGGAAATGGGGTGATTCAAAATGAAGGCCAATAAATCAAAAAGAACAGTAAAATTACACCTCGGATGCGGCACTAATTTGGCAAAAAACTGGACCAACGTAGATAATAACTTTGATAAAAATATAAATCTGAAGAAACTCGATCTGAACTGGGACCTCACAAAACCATTGCCCTACAAAGACGGAACAGTCGACCTTGTATTCCACGAGCACTTTATTGAACATTTGAAAAAAGAAGATGGGTATGCCTTTTTGAAGGAGTGCTATCGCTTGCTTAAGCCAGGAGGAGTTATGCGTGTCGGATGGCCTGATATTGCGCGGCTTATCAGGGCGTATGCACTTAGGGACAAGAAATATTATGATTACATAGGACCGCGGGTGCATGGCGGAATGAAGTTGGATATGTGGGACGAGCTGATTCCAGACTTCTTTTATTCGTGGGACCACCAGTACGGCTATACCCGCAAACATATGAAAGCCCTACTACTTGAAATTGGTTTTTCGAAAGTAACTCAGAAAAAGTTCCAACAATCTGATTACGACTTCGACATCGACGTTCGAAACGATCCCGCAACGACTTACCTAGAGGCGATAAAGTAGTGACAAAAAAGGTTCCGTTTATAAAGCCTAAGCTGCCGCCTGCGTCGCTGATTGCCCAAGACTTAGAACAAATAAATTTGAACAACTACTATTCAAACAACGGACCCTTTTACCATGCTTTCAAGGAAAAAATCGAAGCATATCTCGGCGATGGTATTCATGCGGTTATTGTCTCCAACGCAACCGCAGCACTTATGATCGCAATGAAGGTAGTATTTGGCGATAAGTCTCATACGCGAAAGAAATATATAGCCGTACCATCCTTTACATTCGCAGCGTCGCCGCTCGCTATACACTGGCGAGGATATGAGCCATTGTTTGTTGATGTAAGGTTGGGCTCGGGTCAGCCCGATTTGGAAAAATTTGATCAGCTGGATGACTCGGTCAAAAAAGATATCGCAGGAGTAGTTCTCGTAAACAATTTCGGAATCGGTATGGAAGATTTAGACAAGTGGAGCCAGTATCTCAACAAGCGAAACATACCATTCATCATCGACTCGGCGCCGGGCTTCGGGTCGACTTATCCTGACGGCAGCCTGTTGGGAGGAGGTGGAAAGTGTGAAATCTTTTCTTTTCATGCGACAAAGCCCTTCGGTATCGGTGAAGGTGGACTCTTAACCACTAAAGATCACAAGCTTGCAGAAGCTTTCGAAAGACTAAAAAATTTCGGCTTTGACGATCACAAAGATATCGTGGAGTTCGGTATGAACGCAAAGATTACCGAACTCGACTGTGCGATCGGCCTGAGGGTACTGGAGAACTATGAAGAAACACTCAAAGACCGCCGCCGCAGCTATAGGCTCTTTGAAAAACATCTGTTTACAGAGACGAGCTTTCTGCCACGAGCCGAGACTGCCGCTATACAATTCGCGACAGTCCTGATTGAACAGAAAGACAAATATCTACGTGTATTGAGAAACCTTCGCGATCATGGGGTCGAGGCCAAAACCTATTATGCCCCACCTTTACACCATTCGAAATTGTTTCGTGACTCAGCCAGGGGGGATATGTTCAACACGGACACTATCTCCCAGCAAGTCATTTCGCTGCCTGTTCATCCGGACATGTCCTCTGGGCTTATTCGTGACATTTGCGGGATCGTAAAGGAAGCCTAGAGTGGAGATTCCGTCACCAGAACGTAAGGATGCAGAGCTAAGCCGTGTTCTTGTTATTGGTGATAACCAGGATATCCTGGATGCTATATCTGAAGCAGCAGAGAGTTTTTGCGACAAAAATGTAGCTTTCGAGTTTGCATGCTCGCCACATAAAGAACACGAAGACCTATTTGTAAACGGCGTTCCACTCGAGCAAGTAAATGTAAAGACAGACACCGAAGCGCTAATAGGCAGAGGGTATTCGGTCATTATATCTGCTCATTGCAAACAGATATTCCCACCTGAATTAGCAGACGGAGTTCGATGTATAAACATCCATCCGGGCTATAACCCATACAACAAAGGAATGTTTCCGCACGTCTTTTCAATCATTAACGGTCTTCCTGCCGGCGCGACTATTCACGAAATAGACGAAAGGGTTGATCACGGTGCTATCATTGAACAAGTCCAAGTACCGGTCCGATCAAATGATACGTCCGATACATTATATGTACGTGTTGTCGATGCTGAACTCGAATTATTACGTCGTAACCTAGGCCGTGTTATAGCGGGTGGCTACCAAGCAGTTCCGCCAGAAGGAGTAGGCAACCTGAATACGCGAAACGATTATGACAAACTGCGCGAAATAGACGTTGCCTCTATAGGTAGCTTCGGTGAGCACATAACGTTATTGCGCGCGCTTTCTCACGGTGATCGAAAAAATGCCTACTATATCGATAAAACGACCGGGAAGAAAGTTTGGGTCAGGGTTGTACTTGAAGAGGAAGAGTAATGATTCGAGATCCAAAAGTAAGTGTAGTCTGTGTCACGTATAACCAGGAGAAGTACGTCTCGAAAGCAATAGAGAGCTTTTTAATGCAGGAGCACACGTTCCCTATAGAGATAATAATTGTCGATGATTGTTCAAACGATGGTACAAAAAAGATAATATCTACATACGCTAAAACGCACCCCAGTATTGCGGCACATTTTAATAAGACAAACCTCGGGGTAGTCGATAACTTTTATAAAGCACTTAGGCTCGCTCGTGGTAAGTACATTGCACTATGCGAGGGGGATGATTTCTGGACCGATAAGACAAAGCTCCAAGCGCAAGCGGATTTTCTAGATTACCACGAAGATTACACGGTATGTTTTCATCCGGTCAAAGTACAGTATGAAGGCAAAATTTCAGAGCAAACACTTTACCCTACTGGAGATAAAAAACGCTATACTTCAAAACGGCTTCTTACAGAAAATTTTATACAAACTAACTCGGTTATGTACCGCAGGCTGGACTACTCTGTAAAACCGCCATCAGACATATTGCCAATAGATTGGTATTTACACCAATATCACGCAAAGTACGGCAAAGTCGGCTTTATAGATAAGCCAATGGCGGCATACCGCAAGCATGCAGGCGGCGTCTGGTGGGTCACGCCTGAAAACAAGCACAGGTTCTGGATGAACAACGCCATCCGACATATGGACATGCATGTAGCAGTACTGTCGCTATACGCCGACAGTCCCAAGCTGCAGACGTTTGCCTCGCAAGCAGCGGTGCGTACCCTACGCGATATACTTGGTGTAACGGGACATTACGACGACGATGAATTAGCAGGCAAAATGTTGAGAAGGTACCCAGACTTGTTCATGAAAGCGCTACTTTGTGACGAGAAAGAGTTGACCGTACTTAGAGAGGCCCAAGCTGAGATGAAAGCAAGCCTACAGCTATCTCACGAAGAGGCTAGACACCTGAAAGATACCAACAAGATACTACAGGCTGAAGCTAAACGACACGCAGACGCATACGCCGAGGTTACCGGCTCGAAGCTCTGGCGATACACCTCAAAGGCGCGTCGGATCAAAGAGCGGACCCGCAAAGGATTGCATAGAAGATTGAAGTAGATGAGGCTTTATAATAAAGGTATGACACAGAAGGAGGCATGAGATGGAGAACAAGGAACGTAAAAAGCTGCGACAGTATGAATACAGGGCAAAGCTGGCTGAAGCAGAAAATGCCGCCATTAAATCATCCAGAGTGTATAAGGCAGCAAGGCTGCTCGGAGATGTTAAAAACCAGGTAAGAAGTGACCCAGTCAGTTTGTCAAAAAAAGTCGCTAAAGTTTTAGCAAGACAGCCGCAGAAGCTGCTTGCAAAAGGCAAGAACAGACAAATGCTCATTCGGAGTGTTATTGACCAAACAACCCGCTACCAAGAGTGGATACTGCTGAATGAGCCGGATAAAAAGGAATTACGAGAGCAGTCGGAACAAGCTGATACGTTTACATATAAACCTGTCATAAGCATTATCACGCCCGTCTTCAACCCTCCGGCGTATGCGCTTATAGAACTTATTGAATCCGTGCTAGACCAGTCGTATCCGTATTTTGAGCTCTGTCTCGGCAACTTTACGGATAACGAGGAAGTCATAGAAGTTCTGAAGCGTTACGCTAAGTCAGACAGCCGGATAAAGTACTGGCAGTTCAAAGAAAACCGGGGTATCGGCGAAAACTCAAACCAGATACTCGAGAAAGTAAGTGGAGAATACGTCGCGCTGCTTGATCATGACGACACCCTGTCGCCGGACGCTTTGTTTGAGAATGCGAAAGCCCTCAATGAAAAGCGACATGACTTTATCTTTTCAGACAAGGACAAGATCGACGAAGCAGGCAATCGTTTTGATCCGCTATTCAAACCGGACTATTCGCCAGAGATGATGCTAAATGTTAACTATCTTACCCATTTGAACGTTATGCGTACGGAGGTGGTTCGAAAAGTCGGTGCATGGGACTCTACGACTGACGGTGCGCAGGACTGGGACCTATTCTTAAAAGTAGCCGATGCGTCAAAGTCGGTGTATCACATACCCAAAATCTTATATCACTGGCGGGTCATTGCGTCCTCGACGGCACTTTCGATTGACACGAAGCCTTACGCGCTTGCGGGGCAGCGAAACGCAGTCGACTACCATCTGAAACGTTTAGGAATACCTGCGACAAGCTACCATAAGAAAACAGAATTGTTTATCGGGTGGAAGCCCGAAAATATCGACGACGATCCGCTGGTAGTTGTTGACTCGTATACCGTCAATGATACGCTGCGGATTATGTCGGGGGTGCGTCATGACGCGAAAAATGCCCAATTCCTGATTGTGACGCAACAAGGAGACTCCAAATCCTTGCGAAACAGCCCGGGGGTATTAGATATCATTGGCAGGAAAGATTATTCTCTCTCCGGTATCTGTAAGCGGCTGGAAAAAGCAAAAATGAACAAAAATACCACGGTTCTATTTATTGACGACTCGTTGAAGATGAAACCGGGTTGGTATGAAAAGCTGACCGGGTGGCTTTCTATAAAAGATGTTGCTATCAGCTCTGGACGCATAGTTGACGAGGAGGACTGCATCGTCGACAGCGGCGGGGTCTGCACCGACGGTATATACAAGCCGTTATTTGATGACTTCCCACGCTATTACCAGGCATACATTGGAAACGCCGAGTGGGTGCGAAACCTGAGTGTCGTTTCCGGTCTATTTATGGCAACATCACTGAAGGATGTATGTGAATATAACAAATCGAACCCGAAAAAAACCATTCATGACTATATGAACCATGTCGTAAACGAACGTAAGCAGCGTATCGTCATGTGCCCGCAGGTTATTGCCGTCACCAATAGTAAAGAACGGGTGCGGCAGTCATTAGAGGCCATACGTATCAATGACTTTCCGATGGTCGATGTATATTCCAATGTAAACCTTTCAGCCGGCGACCCGATGCGGTTGTATACCGGCGAGTCACTAGACGGAATCGATAACACCGATATCGTACCAAGCAGTGGTGGCGACAAGTATCTGAGCGACGCGATAATCCTTGCTGCGGCGTATGATATGACCGAGGCTGAGATGAAGCGTAACGCGGAAGTTCTCAAGGCCAAGCATGGATCAACTATCTCATCAGTAGCATTTATCTTGCCTTCTTTCGACGCAGTGTATGCCGGCCTGATGAATATATTCAGTTTTGCAGAGTACTTGCAGGAAAAACAAGACTTATCAGTTACGTTCTATATACTCACCGCAAGCAAAAAACCGTCCAGTGAAAAAAAGTTGGTACTCGAAAAAGTCCCGGCACTCTCACGCGCTCAGTATGTTGCGATAACAGAGCGGACGCCCATTACGGGGCGTCATGATTTGGGTATCGCGACGCTCTGGTCAACGGCGTTCGTTCTGGCAAAGACGGACAATATCCCTCGTAAGTGTTACTTTATCCAAGACAACGAAACCAACTTTTATCCGAAGGGATCTGTCTCGGCGCTGGTTGACCTGAGTTATCAGTTCGGTTTTTATGCTATCGCAAACACCGAAGGCCTACTTGACTTCTACAAAAGACAATACAACGGTCCTGGTACCGTATTGCAGTCGCGAGTCAGTCTTGAAGCTTACCGTCCGAACGACGACAAATACGCAGTGCCACAAAAGCCATACAAGGTGTTTTTCTATGCCCGCCCTGGTATGCCACGCAATGCCTTTGAACTGGGTGTAGCAGGACTACGCGTGCTAAAGGAGCAGCTCGGAAAGGACGTCGAGGTCATCACGGCCGGTGCTGACTGGAATACTTCCGAGTATGGGGTTGAGGGTTTGTTTACGAATCTTGGCAGGATACAGTATTCTAGCGTGCCCGAGCTATATCGGCGTGTAGATGCGGGGCTGATGTTCATGTTTAGCGGTCATCCTGGCGTAACCGCGTCAGAATTAATGGCAAGTGGATGTCCAGTCGTGGTAAATGAGTATGACGATAAGACGTGGCTCGACCTCTATCAGCATGAGAAAACATGCCTTGTTACCAAGCCGACTGCTTCAGAAATCGCTCGAAATCTACGGCGTTGCCTAGAAGACAACAGCCTTCGTAGAACACTAGTTAAGAATGGTTTGGAAAAAACGAGGACGTTTTATGGCAATTATGAAAGCGAGCTGCCTAAAACCTACCGCTCAATCGTAAAGCATTTCGAATAAACGCTATCTAGCATTTGATGGTGCGGACGATTTTCTTGACGGGGCGAGCAGCTTTCTTCAGACGCTGCGCTGCTGCCCATGAGCGCGATGATTTTATGTCACGTATCTCGTTTGACAGGTGGGTATTAATCACCAGTTGTTCTTCAAGCAGTTTTTCCAGTTCTCGATAAGGCTTCGGGGCTTTGATGCGCGGGATAGTTCGAAGTCGGTCCTGCAGCTTCATTTTTGAGGCCTTCCGCAATATGACCAAAAACTCATACTGCTCAGTTTCTGTCTGGTGGAGCTTTTCAATCACGAAATCGGTCAGTTCAAGCTCTATAAGCGCCTTCATAATCTGCGTAAAGCTGTATGGTGTATAGACGGTAGTGTGCGCATCAATGTAGGTGCCGGCTAAATTGTCTAGGCAGAGCTGGTAGGCGTCGCGCAGCGAGTATTTGCGTTTCTTCCCGTTGTCGACATATGTTTCTCCATGCCAGACGCGGCCTGGATTGATACCGGTCCTATAGTCGTACTGACTATTAAAAATAACGGACGAATGTGGTCGCTGATCTTTTTCTAAATACGGCCCAATGACATCTCCGGGGCCTGATGGCTCACGGGTTATGTCAAATGTGTAGCGCTTATCGGGTATTGCGAGCGCGAATTTACCACCTTCGACCAGCACCGAAGAAACATCTTGCAACCAGCTGATAACGTCAGGTACGTGTTCTATCACATGCGATGCGATGACAAAATGGAACTTCTTGCTGCCAACGGCGGTGCTGAGTGGTTTACCATCAAGGGCATAGGTGACTTCAACGATTTCTTCAGGGGTTATGCCAGGATCGTCTTTATATTTCTCCCTTAGCCCAGCTGTGTCGATATGGTCGACATACTCTATATGGGGCGACTTAAGCACCGGCCAGCATAAAGGGCCAAGTTCGAGACCGGGTTTCTTTACTGCGAGATGCTGTGTTAAATGCTTTTTTCTTCGTTCCTGGTAAGTCATAGGAACAAGTATATAGAATAAGCCAACCTATTGTACAGGAGCGCCAATGGGCAGCAGTGCGTGGGTTGTTCCATACAGGTAGCCCGAAGGCAAGTTGCTAGGATAGCCAAGCGAACTGTACTTGCTCCACGAGGTAATATACCTTCGGGTACCATTCTCGACCCACCAATACATCCCAGCGTCGTCATAAATAACGCGCGATGCGCTACCGTTTACGCTGAAAGTGTCGTAGATTGATGGAGAAACTTGCATGACTCCCTTTGTGGAATCAACGTATGCCGTGAGAGTAGCGCCGTCTGGAAAGCCAAGGGCATTCCCGAAGTTCAGCAACTTGATTCCTGAGCCACTTCTTTGAATCAAAGGAATGAATGGCGCAGTGGTGGTGGGTATAGCGTCTATCGTAGGCTGCGCAATTCTGAATACAGGTAGTCCTTTACTGAGATAACCAAGTGTCACTGCTTGTTCAAAGCTGAGAGGTAATTTCGTTCCTTGGTTAATGAACCAGACGCGCGAATCGTTAGGTATGTTAGACGCGATAATATAAGACGCTTCAGACCAGTAAGTTGGGATTCCTTGACCATTAACAGGTTTTGACCCAGGAAGCACAGTCGGGTAGCTATCACGATATCGTCCAATAAGTATTTTCTGACCATACGACAATAAGTAATCTCCCGTGGGGGTAGATAGTGTATCACCTATAACGCCACCATCGACGAACTGTAGCAGCGAGTTATCCGCCACGACAGGTGCTCTATCGACGGCCCACGATGTTCGATAAGCCGTGGGTATTGCATACTTTTGTCCACCATCAACATAGTAGGCGCCTCCGGATGCTGACCGAACTACATTACTAACAAAAGCGCCTTCGGGGATCAGCTTGATAAGTTCGCTTGGAACGGTGACTGGTGTTCGTGACCATGCGCCCTGTGCGGCGGCACTTGACGGGTAGCGTCTTTGGCCTGCATCCAAGGCATACGGATAGTTGTAAGGTGAGTACAGTCCCTTGATGCTCATCGTCGCGTTCGTGCCGGTAGGTAAGCTATTTAGCACATCGTCCGAAACTGGCAGCGGAGCGTTAGTAGAACCGGTCAACGCCACCAAGGTTGCGGTATCGACAATGGCATGTTTATTCTTGGCAATCAGCCAGTACTGCGAAGTAGTAGATGACTGCGCGACAAATCCTATGTTTCCGCCAGCTGGTAGGGTATTCATAAAGTAAGGGCTGAGCTGGCTCATAGCCTCATTGTCTGGCTTGCCCCACAGGGCTGCGAGTTCACCCTGCGGAATGTAATATTTCTTTCCATTATCAACGACAAACCATTGACCCGTTTCAGTATTCCTGACAAAACGCGTAAGAGGTGTTGATCCGGTATTGAGCAGATTAAGAGCCGGGATGCTGACCTGCATTGGCACTGCGCTGCCCATATATGCAGACTTAACGCTGCCGTCTTTGAAGCGTGACTTAGTGCTTGCGTCAATAGCCCAGATGGTGCTGCCATCAGCGGACGCAAAGCTGGTGGTGTCTTCTTTTGGTACATATTTCGCGAAGAAATAAGGTGATACTGTGTTTGTTATGCCGGGGTAATAACCCCAGGCGTATAGCAGCTCTCCGGAAGTAATCTTGTGGCGGACCTGCCCGTCACTGAGCCAGATCGAACCGTCGCCTCCACGCACCGTCATGAACCGGCCGAGGGGCTCTTTCTTGGAAAGTGCATAGGAAAGACCGAGCGAATCGACTATATGGGACGTATCAACTCCCCATATTGCAGTATGGTTTGGCGAGACAACCTCATGAATATTGCCGCCCTCGACCACATATAATTTACCAGCGCCGTCCGTAAGGACATTGCTAATAGTTCCCTTAGACGGCAAAGCAGTTACTTGCGACTGAGGCAATGTGATTAGGTCATTAGGTCCCATTTTCCATTCTGCAAGCAGCTCATAAGAGGGAACGTAGTATTTTCCTTGGTGAGTTTGAATATACACCTCACCCGATGCATCTCCGCGTATCAGACGGTAGAACAGACGTTCGTCGGTCGTCGGTCCGAACCAATCGTTCCAAATCCTCCAGAAGTTCCGGTTGCCATAGGCGCTACAGCTATCCCCGCTGCCGTACATGTTCGTCAGGGCGGCAGCGTTTGGCTGGTACGGAGTGTAGTTATACAGGCCGGCCGTTGCTTGGGACTCTACGTAAACATTTGTGCCGGAACACGCAGCATTTGGGTTGTACTGAATGAAATTCGTCGCGTTCATTTTTACACGGTAATCGGACGGGTAAGTCGCATAACGCCTGAACTGTTTTGCCGCGTTTTCGACTTGATTGTAGAAGCCGTAATATTCGACGTCGCAAGGTGCGGTGTCAGGGCATCCATAACCGAGAGCCGAACGGTATTGGCTCAGCCACGGCCAGTCGTCACCGAGTAAGTTTTCAGCCGCCTCTTTCTTTATAGTTACCAATATTACCTTTGGGTTGACGTTGTAGCGTACAGATGCCTCATAGATGATCTGGGCGGCCGACTTAGCGCCAGCTGGAATAGAGGCGGATGGGTTAAAGTTGGTCTCGTGTGTGGTCGGGTTTTCATAGTAATCTCTAACGCAGATATATGGGGGCGGAACGCCGATGCTGGTACCATATTGTGCTCGCGTCATGCCGCTTGAGTGCATTTTAGTTCCCCAGGTGTCACATACTGGCACATGCGCATTTAGAAAGAGCTGGACATCATTCTGGCTCATATCATTGCCGTTGAAGAACAGCGGGTCACTAATGATATTGCCCGGCCGCCACTCGCCGGCGGTTACAGCATGGGTTTTTGGCGGCAGTGCGACTGCCAAGGAAAACAAACCGAGAACCCCGGCTGACCATAGAAGTATTTTCTTGGTGCTCATCGAACCAATATATCCTTGGATGCGCTTAATTTATCGGTATCACCGTATGTCGTAACTGTCAGGGTGTATGTTCCTATTTTCTCGAACTCAACCTGCGGAATGGATACTCCCGAGCACCCGCCGCTTTGCTCTCGTATGACCGGTCGTGCGCCGGTGCTTTCGAACTGGTAAACACACTTAACGACGGAAAATCCGCTGACTTGGGCACGTGCGTTGACAAAACCATCTTTTTGGTTCAGGTCTGCGATATCTATCAATCCCTGACTCGCTACTGGGACATCTTCTGATACACGTGTATCTAGTGGGGTACCGGATTCTTTTGTCGGTTGCTGCGTAGTCGAAGCCGGCCTTTCATCGCTCGAAGACGCCTGCGGGTACTGCGGTTTATATGAGCGGGTAGGGTCTTGAGGGTAGTAAAAGAAATACCAGACACCGAATAGCGCCAACAACACGAGGCCTACGACTACTACGAGGCCGCGTTTGGTCTTGAGAAAAGGCTTCTGTCTCATGATTATTGCTTCCAGTGTTTATGTCTATGTATTACTTATGGTTATTGTACCATGAGTACGATAGTTTTGTCGAGATGCTGAACCAAGTTTTTTAGTATATACTAACCACTATGCAAAAAAGGGGTAAAAGTCTGTTCGTGAACTGGCATACAGTACAGACATTTTCGATTCGCGCCATACGATCTTTAAAGAACTCCCTAAGCCAGCCAGACAAATTCTTCCTTGTAATGGGGGGACTATTCGGTTTACTCTTTGTCTTTCTCATTCCTCCGCTGCAGGCTCCTGACGAACAGGCGCACCTATACCGTTCCTACCAAACCTCTGATCTGGACTTCTTCGCAGATTCAACCATGCTAAAAGGCCAGGAGCGATATGGGTACGCTGTGCCACGCAGTGTCGTGCATGCAGTCGACACCCTCAGTAGTCCTATCGCTGGTAAGCCGCTCGCAACGTTTGATACCAGCTTGTATGTTTCCTCGCTAAAAAAACCTTTGAACAGGCATGACACGCAGATGGTGCTCAATGATGCGGGCAACATGTACTCGCCAGTCGTCTACATACCACAAGCTATTGGAGTGGGGGCCGCAAAGCTAGCGAATCTTCCTGCCATTGTCATGATATGGATGGGTCGCCTCACAAATTTGGCATTCTGGTTGATGGCGATATTTTTCGCGATCCGACTGTTTCCGTTTGCGAAGTGGGGGTTGGTCGTTCTAGCGCTTAATCCGGTTACCCTGACGCTTGCTGCTTCTCTTTCGGCCGACGCGGTCAACATAAGCCTTGCTTTTTTGTTTATAAGCTACGTCTTGTACTTACGAAAGGACGACCCGTTACTTAGTCGCCGACAGTTGTTGATGTTGCTTGCGCTCAGCGTGGTTATCGCGTTGACGAAGCCAACGAATGCGACGCTCCTGCTCCTGTTATTTTTGGTACCGGTAAAACGGTTCGCCGATATCCGCAAATACTTAGTCTGGATAGGGGCGATACTCGCGATTTCTGTAGCTGCTTGGGTGGTTTGGAGTGCTGCCACGAGTGATATAGTCGCAAAAGCCGTCCAGGCCCAAAAGCCGAACATGGGGGTTGACCCTGAGGTACAGAAGGCTGGCATAGTTGATAACCCGCTTGGTTACATGGAAATGATCATACGTAATTATGTTCTTGTCGTACCTCAAGCGCCTGGTGATGCCGTGCTTGACACCTATTTCGGGGTGTTTGGCTGGCTCGATGTACATCTACCGTATTGGGGACAGATAACCTACATTTGTTGCTTAGTGCTGGGAACACTTTATCAGTTTGGAAGAGGTATATTGCTTTTGTGGCGCGACAAACTGCTCCTGCTGTTAGCATTTGGAGGAGCATTTATCGGTAGCGTGACAGCAATGTATATGAACTATACGCCGGTCGGTGCAGCAATCGTTGAAGGTGTTCAGGGGCGTTACTTCATGCCGACCGCTCTAGCACTGCTGCCAATAATAACAGGCAAAAGAAAAATCATGATAAATATGGACCGCACAATCCCATATGTGCTCTGTTTCGGGCTACTGGTAGTACTGCTGCTCACAGCTGCCAAGTTATACGCGCGTTATTACTAGGGTAAAACATAGTGACAAAACCCGCTTCAAGTTGTATAGTATTAAACATGACAAAACCTCGAGTGATTGAAACCGAGGGTGGGGAGTATTGGCTTGGCGACGGGGCTTCCGTGCACCCGGAAGCGACTGTAGGTCCAGGCACAAAAATATGGGATGGAGCACGTATTCTTGGCGGTACGGTTCTTGGAAAAAACTGCGTGATCGGCGCGGGTGTAGGGATAGAAGGCGCCACTCTGGGAGACTATTGTAAGGTCCAAACCGGTAATACACTGTACCATGGCGTGACTGCCGAAGATTATGTCTTCTTTGGTCCAAACGCAACGACAACGAACGATCATAATCCACGCGCGTTCGGTGATTGGGATTTGAGCAGAATCCACCTGGAAATCGGATCATCTATTGGCGCTAACGCAACACTGATTGCACGTCCTGAAACATTGAAGATCGGCGCCCTCTCGTTGGTAGGGAGCGGCTCTGTCGTAACAAAAAATGTTGAAGCAGGAAGGCTTGTAGCAGGTAATCCGGCACGTGGCATAGGATGGGTTGATGTACGGGGTCGGATGGTATCGGATACCCTAAAGCCATGCGCACCGGAGTATGCGGCTATGCTGCGTGACCCGCGATTGGCAATCGAACAATTAATCAGAGAGCAGGAAGAAAACAAGGAGGACTAAATGAGCGTCGAACGAATTAATATTAGCGCGCCAATCGTTGACAAACCAAATGCCACAAAAGCACTGGACGAAATACTGAAATCTGGACAAATGGCGTCCGGGCCTCGTGTAAAACTTGCAGAAAAAGCTATGGCGAGTGCATTCGGTGCAACACACGGCGTATTAGTGACGAATGGAACGGCTTCGTTAAGAACCGCTCTGATTGCGGGGCTTGCCGCTCAAGAAGGCATCGGTCCAGCTCACGTTGATCGCTATATTGTTGATAAAGAGGTTATTACGGCAGCGTATAGTTTCAATGCGACACTCAATAGTGTTCTACAGTCTGGTGCGACTGCACATGTGGTTGATATTGAACCGGATGCTTTTGGCATAGATCCCGAGGCCGCAGCTACCGCACGAACCGATAAGTCTGCTGCGATCATGCCGGTGGATTTATATGGGCAACCCGCTAGCATACGCAGGCATGATGAAGCAGCGGACGGCTTGCTTCTTGTGCGCGATGCGGCTCAGTCGCATAGTGCAGAGCTCGATGGCTTACCCATCGTGAAGAATTCTGATGTTGTCAGCACTTCTTTTTACCCTACAAAAAATGTTGCCGGATTCGGTGAGGGTGGGGGTATAGTAACAGATAATGCGCGTATTGATGAGATCGCTCGGATTTATCGTAATCAGGGGATGTCTGCTCCTTATGTGTATGAAATGGTAGGAGACAACCTACGACTAACAGAACTCCAAGGCAGTGTGGTTGAAACCAGTCTGAAAGGCTTAGCGCGTGCTAACGAGCGTCGTCGAGAAAATGCAATATTTTTGAGCGAAGGACTTGCGGATGTACCGGGAATCATTGTTCCGAAAATACTTTCCGATCGGACTCATGTGTGGCACCAGTATACAATTTTAGTTGAGCCTGAAGAGTTTGGGATGGATCGTAACTCACTCCAGCAAGCGCTTAACGAAAACAACATTGGAAGCGGTATTTACTATCCTAAAACAATGACAGACCATCCATCTTATGCCAATCATCCGCGGATAATTAAAGAGCCAACGCCTGTAGCTGACTATGTAGCCGAGCGAGTGCTATCATTGCCGGTCCACCCTGGGGTAAGCAAGAAAGATATTGATCGAATAATCGATACAATTGCTCAAATCCAGAGAGGTGTGAAATAAAATGGCTGAACGTATTGCAGTTGTAGGCGCAGGTGTGATGGGGGGTAATCATGTCCGTACACTGGCTCAGCACGGAGCCGAATTTGGTGCAAAAATAACTCATATAATCGATGCAAATAAAGATCGTGCCCAACAACTCGCCGTGCAATATGGAATAGAGGTAGCTGATTTTGATGATCTTGACAGCGATTTAGTAGATGGTGTAGTGGTTGTTTCTCCGTCACAATTCCACGCGGATCACTCATTACAACTAATGAAAAATGGCGTAAACGTGCTAGTTGAAAAACCGGCTGCAAATAGCCGTCAAGAACTTGATGACATGGAGAAGATTGCAGTTCAAGAACATCGAACACTAATGGTTGGTCATGTTGAACTTTTCAACCCTGTCGTGCAGCGACTTATCGAAGAGCTGGGAGATCGAGCTGTGAGATCGATTCGTACAAAACGACTAGGAAATGTAGCAGACGAATCACGCTTGTATCATGACGTTATCCGTGATCTTCTAGTTCATGATCTATCCATAGTTGACAAAATTATCACTCCATCCGAGACTCCAAAAGTTGTTGCTGCTTTTGGGCGAAAAGATACGAAGGCATCTCCAGACCCTGCAGAAGCGATAGTGACGTATGATGGTTCTGTAGATGCGCATATGCGTGCCAGTAGAGCATACCAAGGTCAAAAAACTCGTATGGTGGAAATCGAAACAGAAGATGGTGTAATTGTAGGCGATTTATTACAAAAAACAATTGCAATTCGCCATGATAAAGCAGGAAAGTATGTCGAGGGAGCATATATACCTGAAGTATTAGTTAATGAAACCCAGTTTGCAACTGGCCCTCAGCCACTTGAGAACGAACTTCGTTTCTTTGTTAAGTGCATGAAAGGTGAAGCCGATCCTGCCGAGATGCGGGTGTCTATTCAGGATGCGAGACGAGTGCTTCTTGTTGCAGAAGATATTGTTTCGCGCACAGTTATACTCACTTAAGCTTTGCTCTCTTCACCAGCATCGAGTATGAGAGCTGTAAGTAAAAGTTGAAAACCAACAAGCAAGGGAAGAATTACTAGCATAACCGTAGCAGTAGTTGGCGTCACGTTATGCACGAACCTCTCGTACAGCACCCATAGTGATAATACAAAGGCACCGATCATTAACAGTAAACCCCCGAATAGAAAGAGAGCTACAGGGTGGAACCCATAAAGAATATATTTATAGTATATTCTTTGCCAGAAGCCTTTCCACAAAACTTTTAAAACTCTTGAAACAGTCGAAAACAAATTGATTGTTGAGCGTTCCTCTCCATAAATTGCCGGTATTGCATGATCACCGATGCGCGCGTTAACAATCGAAAGAGCAATCAAAACAGTATTTTCAAATTCGTAACGATTGCCAATCATATGCCAAGGCATTCGATCGATTATGTCTTTGGTATATACCACGTAGCCATTTTGAGTATCGAAAATTGAATAGTAGCCAGTAGCAAATTTCGTCATTAGCGTAACGACTATGTTGCCGACCCGACGAAACTTTGGCATTGTTCGTAACGCATCGAAGTGCATAAATCTATTCGCTTTAATGAAATCTAGATTCCTTTTCTCCATGTCGTCTAGCAAGTGTATAAGCTGCGCGGGATCCATTTGATTGTCGCCAGCCATAACCGCAATTCGATCGCAATTCAACTCCACTGCTTTATGCAACGCTCGCTTGAGGCTAAAGCCTATTCCACCATTTTTCTCATTGTCGAGTACAACAACACGCGTGTCTTTCTTTGCGTATTCATTTATTTTTTCAAGAGTTTTATCCTTACTCGCATCATTTATAACTACAATGTGATCAACATAGTCAGGCAGTGTAGAAAGTGTCTTTATAATGAGCTTTTCTTCATTGTAAGCCGGCACAGCGACTCCGATAACCAGATTTTTGTACATATTCTTCCTTCTCTGTAATAATGATAAACTAAGGTGCGCAATGAACAAAACATATCAGTCAAGCTTCGTGCAAAAAATTTTTAGCCTTAAGCCGCTACGTTTTTTTATTTCTGGAGGTATTCTATATGTAGTTGATGTTGTCTCTACTTCTATTGCATTTTATAGTTTTCATCTTCCTGCCTGGTTTGCAAGTGCGATTGGTTTTTGTGTAAGTTTTTTAGTTGGGTTCTTAATAACAAAGAATTTCGTATTCAAGCATAATGAGAAAAGTCGTTTTGGTATCAAGTTACAAATAGCTTTGTACATGTTGCTCGCGTTATTAAATCTGGTGCTTTCTTCGTATATTGTTGATGTAGCAGTCAGAACAGGCGTTAGGGTCGAAGTTGCTAAGACTATCATTGTGGGAGTGATGGCAGTATGGAATTATTTTCTGCTTAACAAGTTCATATTTTCTGTCAAAACGAAATAATAAAACCGCGCTAGTTAGTGAGGGATTGAGAAGGGTCTGACAGAGGCTTAAAAAACCCTTCTAGGGGTCACTGCCAGTACGCCAGTACACAAGTCCAGCACGATATCTTCTGGTCTTCCGATTCCTCGACATCGGAGTTGAGTACATCGATGGTAGAAAAGTCGATTACCTTTATGTTGGGAAGAACTACTGACTCATTATGCCTATTAAGAGTAGGAGTAAATTTTATATCGGATCATATTGTGTTTTATATGTCAGTAACGTTCAGCACACTAAGTTTTCAAATATATTCCGTACCCGGATTTTTTAAGAGTTTCAGCATGCTCAGTAAGTTTTGTGGTATCAATAAATCCTTGTTGGTAGGCGACTTTTTCGGGACTACCAATGATTTGACCAGTACGTTTTTGCATAACGCGGACGAAGTCGGTTGCGTCAGACATGCTGTCGATTGTTCCGGTGTCCAGCCACACGTCACCATCATCGAGTGTGGTGACCTTTAGTTTCCCACGCTTGAGGTATTCGTCGTTCACGCTCGTTATTTCTAACTCTCCACGCTCAGATGGGGCAATGTTTTTTGCTATCTCTACGACGTCATTGTCGTAGAAGTATAGTCCGACAACTGCATAGTTACTTTTCGGATTTTCCGGTTTTTCCTCGACAGATACTGCCTGCATATTTTCGTCGAATTCGACGACACCGTAGCGTTCCGGGTCGGATACCTTGTAGGCGAACACAACGCCGCCATCAGGGTCGTTACATGACTTGAGAGATTCTTCTAAATGATGCCCGTGGAAAATGTTATCTCCAAGTGCTAGCGCGACTTTGTCGTCGCCGATAAACTCCTCACCTATGATGAACGCCTGAGCCAGACCTTCCGGTTTTGGCTGGACTGCGTATGCGAGGTTAATACCCCACTGAGAACCATCACCGAGTAGGCGCTGGAAGCCTGCTTGATCTTCTGGAGTCGTGATAACTAGTGTATCTCGAATACCTGCCTGCATAAGAGTTGACAGTGGATAGTAGACCATCGGCTTATCGTAGATAGGCATAAGCTGCTTAGAGATCGCCTTTGTTATCGGCCAAAGCCTTGTACCCGATCCACCTGCTAGAATAATCCCTTTCAAACCAATCTCCTTTTTTACCCGTTCCTGGATAGTTATTGTTTCGTGCTCATTCCCGCCCTGAGTTTGCTCAGGTGTTATCATTGACTAGCTTTTTGCTCCTTTTCGATATAATCACTCAAATCTTCCTGCCAATCACGGCTGACAAATCCTGTTGTATGTAGTTTTTCAAGCGACATCTCACTGCCAAGCGGGCGGGGGGCAATGCCGTCTTTTCCTGCGAAATATTCAGCGGTCGTAGTGTCGGTAACTTGCAGCTGTTCGTAACCGGCTTCTTTAAAAACCTGTCTGGTGATATCTGCCCAGCTCACAACCGGTCCGCTGTTTGTAACGTTGTAAGTGCCAAACTCGGCTTGTGTAGTCAGCAGATGATCGATAGCGCGAACCAGCTCATTTGTGAATGTCAGCCTGCCGGTTTGATCAGCAACGACTGCTGGCTCCACACTTTTTTCCGCGAGACCAAGCATCGTACCGACAAAGTTTTTTCCGCGGCCGATGACCCAGGATGTCCGCAAGAGGTAGTGTTTTTCAAGCTGCTGAACGATGAGATCGCCAGCGGCTTTGCTCGCACCATAGACGCTAAGCGGTGAGAGGGCTTCATTCTCCGTGTGTGGTACTTTGGTTCCATCAAAGACGTAGTCGCTGGAAATATGTACGAGAGTAATGCCATTTGTCATAGCGACTCGACCAAGGTTGGCAACGGCTTCGGCGTTTACTCTCCATGCAGCGACGCGGCCCTCCGGCGTTTCCGCGCCGTCAACATTTGTAAATGCTGCGGCGTTGATAATGACATCAGTATTCGTCCAGTCAAACGCATCAACTGAGTTTCGTTTGGTAATATCCAGCTCGTCAACGTCAGCATAACGTGCGCCAGGATATTTTTCTCTGAGCGCAGTACCGAGCTGCCCGTTTGCACCAACGATAAAAATTTTTGAATCGTCCATCTAATACTCCATAGGTGTTACATTTTCGAGGCAGGGGTGGGCTGCATCTTTTTCTGAAATAATAGCCTGCTCACGTACTATTGGCCAACTGATATTCAGTGAAGGATCGAATAAGTTTACGAATGTATAGTTTGCCTCAGGTGACCAGTGTTCGTTTACTAGATACGTATAGGTGACATTATCTTCAAGTGTTTGGTAGCCGTTCGCCACGCCACGTGGAACAAAAACAGCTACGCCAGGGTTTATTTCTATAGAAAACGTCTTTCCGAAACTGTTTCCTTTACGAAGATCAACCCAAGCACCAAAAACTGAGTTGTTTGCGACTGATATGAACTTTTCCCACGGTTCTGCATGTAGCCCGCGAGTTGCACCGCGCTTGTCATTGAAACTGAAGTTATTTTGTACGACATTAAATTCGGGTAGACCAAGCGCTTCCATTTTTTCTTTCTGATAGTTCTCTTTGAACCAACCGCGATTGTCACCATGAACGGGCAGTTTGACGACAAACATGCCAGGGATGGGTGATTCGGTAACAGTCAGCTCGTTATAGACGTTCGGGTTAAAACTCATATCCTACTGGCCCTGTTTCGCATAGTTAGCCTCTGTCTCGGCTTTTTGTGATTCCCACCATTCGCGGTTGTCCGTGTACCAGTCGATGGTTTGCTGCAGACCATCGCGCATACCGGTTTCAGTATCTGTGTACTGCGGCTTCCAGTCCAGCTCACGTTTCAGTTTGGAGGAGTCCATAGCGTAGCGCATATCGTGGCCCGGCCGGTCATTGACGTGCTCGTACCAGTCTTTGCCTTTACCCATCAGCTCACAGAGCAGTTCGATAACCATTTTGTTGTTTACGTGGTCGTTGTCGGCCCCAATTATGTAGGTATCACCGAGCTGTCCTTTGTCGAGGATGAGATGAACCGCAGAGTTATGATCATCGACATGAATCCAGTCTCGTACTTGTTCGCCTGTACCGTATAGTTTTGGTTTAATGTCACTCAGAATATTTGTTATTTGTCTCGGAATAAATTTTTCTATGTGTTGGTATGGGCCGTAGTTGTTTGAGCAGTTAGAGATAGTCGCTTTGATTCCGAAACTCCTCACCCATGCACGAACCAGATGGTCGGAACCAGCTTTGCTCGCAGAGTAGGGGCTGGAAGGCTCATACGAAGTTGTTTCATTGAACCGATTAGGGTCATCAAGTTCTAGATCACCGAATACTTCATCGGTCGATATATGGTGGAGGCGTTTGCCATGTTTTCGCACCGCTTCGAGTATCGTATACGTACCGACAATGTTGGTGTTTATAAACGGCCACGGGTCGCGTAAACTGTTGTCGTTGTGGCTTTCGGCTGCAAAATGGACGACTATATCAGTCTCACTAACGAGCTTATCCATAAGTTCAGCGTCACATATATCGCCTGTAACGAATTCAATTTTATCTAGTACCGGCTTGAGGTTATCAGGATTACCGGCATACGTCAGTTTATCGATGACCGTTATTTGATACTCGGGTCTATTTTTCAGGGTATAGTAAACAAAGTTCGACCCAATGAACCCTGCTCCCCCAGTTACTAGCAGTTTTGTCATGTAATTATTATACCTTTAATATCGAACAGAATCATTGTATAAATAAACAAAACATAGTTGTGTGAATAGTACAACGATTTATGCAATGAGAGCTGTGACCTTGCTGACAATCTCCCCAAGTTTTTGCTGCGTGTCCGCTTCAGCATTCAGGCGAATAAGGGGCTCTGTGTTGCTCTTTCTGATGTTGAACCACCAACCGTCCCCGGTAATCGATAGTCCATCCAGCGTGTCTTGAGGATATTCTGCAAATGCGTGCGATATGGCCGTGATGGAATTGTCAGCGTTTTCAACCTCGAAATTGGTCTCAGGAATCATAGGATTTGTAGCATGCTCCTCACGGATTAATTCTGAAAAAGGCTTAGTTTGCTGAAAGATTTGTTCCAGTGCAACCATCATGCTCAGCATCCCTGAATCGTTCGACCAGTAGTCCTTAAAGAAGAAGTGTCCTGTTGTTTCGCCACCGAAAACGGCATTGTTTGCGCGCATGACCTCTCCGATATTACTGCGTCCGGCTTTTGATCGAATCGAATGAAAGCCTTTTTCCTCCAGCTTTTTAACGATAGCCCGTGACGTCCGTACCTCATACACGAACGAGGGGCGGGCTGTGTCAGAATACTTTGATGCGAGCAGTGACATCATCTCGCTTCCTGTAACGGGCATGCCGTTCTCGTCTATCATTGCCATGCGGTCCCCGTCGCCATCGAAAGCTATACCTAAAACGCATTCGTTTTCACGAACAGTTTTTTGCAGGTCGGCAAGTGTTTCGAGTTTTTGTGGGTTTGCTTCGTGGTTTGGAAAAGTTCCATCGGGTTCAAAAAACAACTTTTTAACGTCAAAAGGTAAGCGGGTGAGGAGCTTTTCTAATACGATACCAGCCATACCGTTGCCGCAGTCAATAGCAATTTTAGATGGCGTGAAGGTGGCGGTGTTAACGAAATCAAGGCAATAATCTACCCATTCATCAAGGATAGCCTGTTTAGTGAGCGAACCGCTTTGACTATTTTCTACAAGTTCCTGATCATTAAGAACATCGTCGCGGATGGCGGCTAACCCTTGCTCTAGACCTATTGTCTTGGGTGTATTGTCGAATAGCTTGATACCGTTATATTCACCCGGATTGTGACTTGCGGTGATGATGGCTGCACCAGCTGCAGAAAAATGCTCAACCCCAAAAACCGCCATGTCGGACGTCACCATGCCAATGTCGATAACATCACGTTCGGCTCGTAAGGCTCCGCGTATGAAAGCATCAGCTAGCTGTCGTGAATCTGGGCGCATATCATGCCCGATAACTATTGGACCTGGGCTTTTAAGCCACTTTGCAAAACTTTGCCCGACTTTTTCGACTAGTTCTTCGCTGAGCTCTGTTCCGACTTTGCCTCGGATATCGTAGGCTTTGAATATAGATGCGATGCCTGACACGGTACCTCCTTTTGTGTACGTGTTTAGTATACTCGGTTGTATGAAACGAGTGATAGTCAGCGGGTATTTCAACCCCCTCCATGGCGGACATCTGGATATGATAGAGGCAGCAGCACGGCTGGGGGAGTATCTGATAGTTATCGTTAATAACGATAAACAGCAGCGGCAAAAAAAAGGGGAAGATTATCCTGGATGAGCAGAACAGGTTGCGGCTTATGCGGGCGCTCAAAGGCGTTGATCATGTCGTTCTTTCCATCGATAAGGATCCGTCAGTTACTCATACCTTGGATATGATTGCCGGCCAACATCCTGGCGATACGCTTATCTTCGCTAACGGAGGAGATAGAAATACAACAAGCGAAATACCTGAAACCGAAGTCTGCATGAAACATAACATACATCTCGTATTTGGAGTCGGTGGTGCTGAAAAGTACGACAGCTCAACTCGTATTAACCGGGAAACCGGACACGAAAAGTACTAATATGTTGTAATTCATACTTTTTGCAAAAATTTAAATATTTTGTTGACAACACAACTATTTTGACATATACCGTAAGCATGAAGCATTAGCTCCTCACGAAAGGAAACATATGTGCGGAATCGTTGGCTATATCGGTGATAAAAACGCTCAGAATTATTTGATCAGCGGGCTTAAACGTTTGGAGTATCGGGGCTATGACAGCGCCGGGATTATGACGATGGATGTCGGAAGCAAGCCAACGCTCCTTCGAGCAAAAGGAAAAGTCGCTGAGCTGGAAACAAAAATGTCGAGTCATACCACCGCCGATACGTGCGGCATAGGCCATACCCGTTGGGCGACACACGGGGAGCCGAGCAAGCGCAATGCTCACCCACACTCGGCTGGCGATATCTACCTCGTGCATAACGGAATCATTGAAAATTATCAGGACTTAAAAACAGCACTCGCAAAACAGGACTATATATTTAAGAGCGATACTGATACGGAAGTTCTGACGGCGCTCATCGACTCTCTCTATCAAAAATCAGACACGCTGCTTGAAGCAGTTAGCGGAGCACTCGGAATGGTCGTCGGGGCCTACGGAATAGCAGTGATGAGTGTGAAAAATCCGAACGAAATCGTCGTCGCCCGTAAGGGCAGTCCGCTGATCGTCGGTGTCGGCGAAGATGAAACGTATATCGCGAGTGATGCATCTGCGCTTGTCGGCCATACCGACAAAGTTATTTATCTTCAGGACGGGGAAATGGCGCTCTGTACGCGAGATGGAGTGCAGCTCTTTGATATCGAGGCGCATGCGGTCGATGCAAATATCGAGACGTTAGAGCTTGACTTGCAGTCGATACAGAAAAAAGGTTATGACCATTTTCTTCTGAAGGAGATTATGGAGCAGCCCGATAGTTTACGGGCGACACTGAGTGGCCGTGTCGATGTTGAAACGCACCGGGCAAAACTCGGTGGCCTAAATATGAGCGACGATGAACTTCGTCGGGTAGAAAATGTCATGGTTATTGGCTGTGGGACGGCGTATTATGCGGGATTACTCGCCGGGTACTATATCGAACAGTTTGTCGATGGCATCAGCGTCAATTCATATATCGCCTCGGAGCTACGCTACCGATCGTTTCATGTGCCGAAAAACAGCGTCGCACTGATCGTTTCTCAGTCCGGAGAGACTGCTGATACGTTAGCGTGCTTGCAGGAGCTAAAACGTCGCGGGGTAAAGTGCCTTGGTGTTGTGAACGCTGTCGGTTCGACTATTGCGCGTGAAGTCGATGGCGGTGTCTATGTTCACGTAGGTGCCGAGATATCCGTCGCCAGCACAAAGGCATTTACTTCGCAGGTGGTCGCGATGGTGATATTCGGGCTGATGCTGGCACAAGCTAAAGGCCTCGGCAACCGCGAGCTTGACGAGTATATTCGCGAACTTGATGCTCTGCCACGAGAAATCGAAAAAGTTCTCGAGTTAAAACCTGCCGAGATAAAGAAACTAGCAAAAAAATATGCAAAGTATTCACACGCGCTCTATATCGGGCGTGATACGAATTTCCCGATTGCACTCGAAGGAGCACTGAAACTTAAGGAAATCAGCTACATTCAGGCTGAAGGCTACGCGGCCGGGGAGTTAAAGCATGGTCCGATAGCACTCATTGACGACACGTTCTTCGAAGTCTGCTACCTTCAGGACAACTGGCTGTATGAAAAAACCCAGAGCAACTTGATCGAGATGAATGCCCGTGGAGCGCACGCTATCGTAGTGACGGATACTGACAAACGTATCAATGCGGAAGAAGTGGTTCGTATCACCACGAAACTAAAATACTTTACGCCACTGCTGTTTAACATCGTGAGTCAGCTTTTCGCATACTACGTCTCTGTCGAAAGAGGTAATGATGTTGACCAGCCGCGTAACTTGGCAAAGTCAGTTACGGTTGAGTAGAGTCTTGAACTATCTTGCGTATTTTGGTCAGAAACAATGTTTTATCAAAACGCTTCGCGCGGCGGTTCAGTTTGCTTGGGAAAAAACGTATCGACTCAGCTCTTTTAATGGCTGAGACAACATCTTCAACTGTTTGATTTTGGAACAATGCGCCGGTTTCGCCGTCTTGAACTATGTCGAGCGTACCGGCGCGGGCAAAGCCGATCACGGGCGCTCCTGCCGCAAGCGCCTCGACACTGACGATTCCAAAATCTTCCTCGGCCGGATAAATGAAGCCTTTAGCGCTCGTCAGTGCTTTTTCAAGTTCTTTGTCGGAGGCGTTGCCGAACCTATCGGTGCGGAAGTCTATAGTCGGCCCTGCAATGCGTTTCAATTTTATATGTGCCGGTCCGCTGCCAAACACGATCAGCGGCAAACTGAGTTTCGTGCAGGCGGCAACCGCAAGGTCGTGGCGTTTATACGGTAGTTGTCGACCGACTGTAACGTAGTGTTCGCCTCGTTCGCGCGCAGGCGCAAAGCGATTTGTTTCAACCGGGGGATAGACAACCGTGCTTTTGCGGCCATAATATTTTAAAATCCGGGACTGTGTTTCGCTGGAATTTGCGATAAACACATCAACATTCTTAGTAGCTTCGAGATCAAGTTTTCGCTGTCTAGGAACCAGCAACGGCATCAATGCACGAACGACCGGGTTCAGCTTGCCGTAGCCTGGGTCGCGGCGATATTCGTCATAATGACTCCAGTAGTAACGCGGCGGTGTGTGCATGTAGCAAATCAGAGTCTGATTGGGCCGCGTTTTTTTAATCTGGTGTCCATGCAGGTACGAGCTGGCAATAATGATGTCGAACTCATCGAGATCAAGTTTTCGCATCGCACGAACGGCCATGGTCGGGAAAAGTTTGTGATAACTTCGCAGCTTTGCGGGCATTTTTTGCAGTCGAGAAGTCCGCACATCCGTTTTGGCAAATGCCGGAACGTTTTTTTCGTTATGAATGGCGGTATAGATCGGTGCGTTTGGAAACGCTTCATGGAGTGCCAGGACGACGTTTTCAGCTCCGCCCATCGTCGTCAGAAAATCACAAACAATAGCAATCTGCGGCTGCTTCATCTACCGTGCTCCGCTACGGATTAGCACTGCGCGGATAGTTCGAAATAGAATTTTGATATCAAGCCAGAACGACCAGTTCTGTGCATAATACAGCTCGAGTTCGACGCGTTTTTCAAATGGCAAATCACTGCGACCTGACACTTGCCAAAGCCCAGTGATACCGGGTCGGACACTGAAAAGTAGTGGGGCGCGGTCGCTGTAAAATTTCCGTTCGTCTTTGATAATAGGGCGCGGACCAACGAGGCTCATCTCACCTTTGATAACATTGAAAATCTGCGGCAGCTCGTCGATTGAGGTAGCCCGAAGGAATTTCCCAAACGTTGTGATGCGGGGGTCGTTATCTATTTTGCGGGTCTTTTCGTATTCTTCTGCGAGTTCTGGCCTTCCCATGTCACGAAAGATTTTTGCTGCATCTTCGCCACTATATTTAGCATTCATTGACCGGAATTTATAGGTATTAATATCTTTTTCATGCAAGCCGAGGCGTGGGCTAAGGAAAAATAGCGGGCCGGGATTAAAGATTTTTTGTAAGAGTGCGATGAGCGCCATGAACGGTATCCACAATGGGCTTGTCAGCACGATAAGCGTCAGGTCAAAAATACGCTTGACTAGTTCTCCCCAGCCGATAAGGGGCGTCTGATGCACGGCGATGATAGGGTAGCCGAGGAACACATCAATTTCGTTTTTGCCGCTATAAAACTCGGCCTCTCCCGGTATGAAACAGTACTGAATATGACGGCCTTGAGCAGCGCCCATGATGCGTTGATTGCGGGATGAGTCTTCGTCGAGGCTCGTCTGGATAATGGTATCGATGTGTAGCCAATCCAAGTCTTTCAGTGCATTCGTGAGAGATGAATAATGTTTAACGTGATCACCGGCTTTTGCCCCAACACTGGCAACGACACGATAACCGGAGCTGGTGGTGCGATTCAGGTTTTCAATGATGTCTTTCGTCGCGTCACCACTGCCGATGACCATAACCCGCTGTGTTCCGTAGTTGAAATGATAGAGAATATCGCGAATCAGCCGTAATAGTTCGCGTCCGACGACCAAGAATAGAAATGTTGCGATGCCGGCATATACAGGAACCAGTCGAGCCGGAAAGATCGGCTCATCAATGACAAAATCATAGGCGATGATGAGTAAAATACCGATAAACGATCCGACAAGCAACTTCCCCATTTCGGTCAATCGTTTTTGGTAGACGGACGGGTTATAGAGACCTAGCCCCCAAAGCGTGATAAGCCAGAAGGGCAGTAGCTGGGCGAATGTTACTAGAAAGTCCAGAGCACTGATCTGGTTGACGAGCGGACGAGGGTCGAGCTGAACCCGCAGGATGTAAGCCACTGCAAAGGCCGCAACGACCGCCAACACATCAAAAATGATGAGTGCGAAAGTGTAGAGACGTACGGTTTTTACAGGCATAAATGAGAAAACTCTATAGAGGTATTGTACCATTAGTAGTAGTGAAACGCACTGAACGACTACGACTACCGAACTGGCTCGAGAAATTACTATATGTAAGCCTAGCCGGGCTACTGATGTATTTACCTTTTCATGCATTTTTGTCCACGTGGGGAGGAACGCATATTGGGCCGTTGTGGCTATGGAAATCATGGAAAGATATCGTTATTTTCATCGAGACGCTGGTCGTATTGGGCTGGCTCGGATTTCATAGTTCGGTTTTAAAATCCTACCTTCGTCAGCGTTTATGGCAGATGCTCGCAGCATTTGTTGCAGCAGTACTACTGCTGACGATTGTCTGGTGGGAGAAGAATGGCCTCAGCGCAACGCTTGCTGGGCTTGCCATGGATCTTCGCTATTTTGTAGTCTTTTTTCTAGGTTTTGTGTTGATTCGCTTTGGTTCGTTTAGCAATGAAAAAACATTTGCTAAGGTGCAAAAGTATATCGTTGGTATCGGTGTCGTCATAGCACTTTTCGGCCTTCTGCAGGTTAGTCTCGTCCCGCGGGACTTTCTGAGCTCGTTTGGATACGAAAAAGGCGTCACAATTGCTCCATATCTCGAGATCGATGCAAAAAGTCCCGAGCTAATACGTGCGTTTGCAACACTTCGAGGACCGAACGATTACGGAGCATATCTTGTTATGGCCCTACTATTTACGCTTGCGGTCCCGATGTCACGTCGTATAAAAATCCTTATACTCGGCATCATTGCTGCAGGTATCATCGTTTCGTTTTCGCGTAGCGCCCTGCTAGCGATGATTGTTGCTGTCGGTACATGGGGATTTCTGCGTTATGGAAAAGCGCTCCGTCCCTACATCTTGCCGCTCTTCCTTGCCGCGCTTGTCGGTGGTGGTATCGCGCTCGCGGCAGCGCTCGCAAATCCGACCATCCGTCTGCTGGTTTTTCACTCGTCAGAACATGACAGCCATTTGACTGAAGGTAACCTCGATGACCATGCCAGTGCGAAAGTGCGCGGTGTTCAGCGTGTAGCAGCAAATCCGCTGGGGTGTGGAGCTGGCTGTAGTGGACCTGCTTCGTACTATGGCTCGTCGCCAAAAATCAGTGAAAACTATTATCTGCAGATAGCCGAAGAATACGGAATAGTCGGCGTAATGGCATGGCTCGGTATTACCACAGCGGCAGTGATTCGTCTTTTGTATTCATGGAAACAACGGCTCAACCTCGCCCTCTTCTCGACGTTTGCCGGTTTGAGCGTCATCGGTCTTTTTCTGCACGTTTGGGCTGATGATCCGCTCAGTATGACATGGTGGCTTATCGCCGGAGCGATTATAGGCTATAGTGAGGTAGAACATCTATGGAACAAATCAAAAAACAATTCACGTTCAAAAACCTTATAGAATTTCTTAAACTGCAACTGGCTGGTAATGTGCTTTTTTGGGGTACGTATCTCGGGTATTTTGTTTTCGAGCAATGGGCAGGCTGGGCTCATCTGCCGGCGCTGGTGACAGCCAGTCTCATCGCGCATGTGTTGTTTTTCATCGTCGACAAAGAGTGGGTCTTTAACACTGATACAGGACGAGAAAAAACGGTTGGTGAAGCAATGCGATTCGCGATATTTATGGGGTTGAACTTTTTCATTAATATCGGTATTATCACGGGACTCGATGTCTTTTTCGGTATCACGCCGTATATCGGACAGTTTATATCCGCAATGTTTTTTACGTTTTGGACATGGCTGGGACTGAAGTTTTGGGT
This sequence comes from uncultured Candidatus Saccharibacteria bacterium, assembly GCA_964581535.1. Lineage (GTDB taxonomy): Bacteria > Patescibacteriota > Saccharimonadia > Saccharimonadales > Saccharimonadaceae > CAZOOW01. Next base: position 172,563 of record CAZOOW010000001.1, on the reverse strand, counting down.
GTTTCATTCGGTTTCACCACAAACAAAGCAGCACTCACTGTATGCAAAACGGAGGCACTATGCCACTCGAAACAAGGCCAAGTAAAAAACAAAAAGAGCTGCTGAACTATCTGGATGGGTTTATAACTGGTCATGGGTATGGTCCGAGTTATCGAGAAATCATGCGGGCGCTGAACTACAAAAGCGTATCTACGGTAGCAGTTCACGTAAATGGACTTATCGCCAAAGGCTGGGTACGAAAACGAGATCGTTCAGCGCGTTCGCTCGAAGTTGTTGTGGGGGCAGAGCCAGTGGTTAGTAGCGGTCCGGTTCAGTCTGCCCAGGAAAAATGGATCGTAGACCTGGTTACCGAACGGTTTGATGCGTATATTAAATCACCGAGCGCAAAAAAACGCGACAATTTGTTCGTGCTGGTCGGCGCGCTACATGTACTGGGGCTAGTTGAACCGGCGGCGATGTTCAAGGCCCGACTCAAAGAACTAAAGTAATTACTTTTCATACCCCTGTTTACATAGTTGTTAAAAGTGGGTAAAATAGTCGCTGTACTTATTGGTCCTTGAGGCCGATCGCACCTTATATTTTTGTTGCGGTTGTTGTCTGAATCTTCAGGCTTCAACCGACAATCCGGCGTAGCTCAGTGGTAGAGCGGACGGCTGTCAAAGGCAGCGCATATGAGCAATCATATGATGAAAACGGGGTGAATTGCGGGAAATCTACGTCACAGGTACGTGATACGGCAATCCGCAGCCAAGCCATATTAGAGGATAAGGACATATGGAAGGTTCAGAGACTAGAGAGTGAGTCCTCAAGCAATAACCTCTCACCAGCTCCCCGCATCCCACGCGGATGATGATATAGTCCATGCACTGTGAAAATAGTGAACTACATGTAACCGTTAGGTCGCTGGTTCGAGCCCAGCCGCCGGAGCCAAGATTGAGTTTGAGAGCACTCTGCGATTACATCAAAGGGTGCTTTTAGATTGAAAACCAGCTTTTTGTCCTGAATTACGAGGTTCGAAAGTAGAAAGCGTAAAAGTTTGGATTTTAGTGCCGCTTTCGAACTTTGGAACAGTTTAGGTGCTTTTGTGGCTATCTCTAACAGATACGAGCTGGTTAACATAAAACTTTTATCATTGTGTGTCAAAGTAACCAGCTGCTCGTCTAATTGCTCTTGTCGAGCTTTTAGGTCCTTTACATATTCGTCATAGTCAGTGAGAGTAATACGCCCATCGAGCCTATCGTCATACAAAACACGCAGCTTTTTCTGTATTGTGTCGTACTCGGTGCGTGTCTGCTCAATAGCATTTGCATAGTACAGCTGCTGGTTATCGTGATGTTTGCGTAGCTCATCAATAACGTAGTTAACAATTTCGTCGTTCATTTCTAGCTGACCAACCATCGCTGCAACTTGCGGCACAAGGTCCTTTTCTTTGATGTGTGGTTGTTTGCACGGACCTTTGCCTTTGCTGCACTGCATATAGACGTTGCCTTTGGCTGTGTAAGACGAAACACTGCAACCGCAACTGCCACATTTCAGTAAACCGTTAAAAGTGTAGTCAATTGCTTGTTTCTTTGTGCGGTTAGTGCCTCGCTGTTCGTTTACTGCTTGGACCTTATCAAACATCTTACGGCTGATAAGTGGCTCGTATTTGTGAGGGTACAGCTTACCGTTATACCGCATAACGCCATAATAGAAAGGATTTTTCAGTATCTGCTCAATATAGCCCTGCCCAATAGGTGTACGCTTGGCAGTATTGTTTCGCAAACCCTCTTTTTTGAGCTGAGCGGCAATACCTCTATATGGCGTACCGATTAGTCTAAGCTCAAATGCCTTTTTGATATAGCCAGCTCGCTCTTGGTCGAGTAGCACGGTTGTTTCTTTGTCACTAATCCTATGATTTACATAGCCAATTGGTGCCTTACCAGGCCACTCGCCATCGTTCAGCTTTTGTTCAAAGCGGCGTTTAACATTATCTCTAATGCTATCGGAGTAGTAGCGAGCTAGTGCAACGCCAATACCTAGACGGAACAAGTCAGGTGCTGGCGAGTTTTTATGAACAGCTAAGTTATCAGACGGAAAGTGTATTTCAATCTTGCCGTCCTCACGCAGCTTGTTTAAAGTTTTAACCTCATCTGCTGAGCTGTCCCTCGTATAGCGGTCAATCTTATCAAAGACCACAATGCAGTTTTCAGGGTAGTTTCGTATGCTTTCAACAATTTTGCTGAAAGTTTTTCGGTTATCCTTGTATGCACTCTCGTCAAACTCAAACAGTTCGTAATCGTAGCCTTTATCCTTTGCGTACTTTTCAAGCCGCAAAACCTGTGCAGGTAATGCCTGCCTTTGCTCTGGGTCCGATACCCTTGCTATTAAAAATGCCTTAGTTTTCATAGTTGTTCCTTTCTCTGTTACTATATACCATTATATAACAATTGATGACAATCGCAGATAACCTTTTATTTGGTCCATTGCTGTCGGCTCAAATTGTTCAAGCATTTGGTTAATGCCTAATATCGTTTTGTATTGAACTTTTTGTGTTGGCTTTGTCAGCGGCTTTAATCGTGACCAAGCGTGTTTACCAAAGCGGTCCTCAAATAACGCTCTAACGTGGCGTTGGTCGGCGTTTGTAAGCAATAGAGCCATACCAAGCCGTGCCGCTGCCTGTTGCGGACCTTTAAGCTCATCAGTCTGCAAAATGTTAGCCAATACCTTGTGAGGGTCATTGCTGTCGAGTGCCAACTTGGGCAGGTTGCTGAAAAAGTTTTGCCAATGGTGTTGTAGTAATGCCTTTGCTAACTCAGCAGAAAACACGTTCTTAAAAATCAGCAACTCGTCAAAACCAACCGCATTTAATGCGTCTGTTATTTTCTTTTTGCCGTTTAGTCGTACCTCGTAACGCATAACTGCTACTGGCTGTGTGCGAGCCAATTGGTCTAGCAAATCAAGTTGCACAAAGTTATCTTTTTCCTGTGTGCGTTTTTCACTAACCTTTGATTGTCGTAAGTCGGCTAATTTGTCGTAAATCGCAATATCAAGCGAATTAGTGTGAACGTGCAGTACATAGCCGCCATTACGAAAGTCGGTGTTCTGTATATCATAGGTTTTGCTAATATCAGCTGTTCGGAGCATTTGCAGCACGGCAGAGCAAGAGGTGTAGTCGTTAAACACAAAGTTTTTACTATAATGTAACGCTCGTACCTCTGCTTGCTCTATTTGCTTAGTGAATAGCCAAACGCCCATTTCTCGCAATGTCAGCTGTAATTGACTGATGACAAGCGAGTAGTCAGCGTTGGTTAGTTCGTCAAAGTTATTTCCAAAGGCAATTTTCGGTAGGCTCAGTTCAATCGCAAGCTCGTAACTGGCACGTTTATAGCCTCTTGGTCGTTGTGTGTAGGTTAGTCGTGGCTGATACTTGCCGAGTTTCTTGTATGCGGCTGACGGATTTGACACAGCCTTAAAATAACCAAAGTAGTCTGGGTTAATGCTATCCAGCGTTGGCTGAAAGTTGGCTCTTGCGTGCAATGGTTTGTCCATTTTGACTACCAGCTTTATTGTGTCTATCATCGTCATCACGTCCTTTAAAAAGCCGCTGGCACTCAGCTAAAACGGCTTGTTCAATCAGGCTGCCAACAACCCTGTTAATTGGGTGGTATAGGTTTAACTCTTTTTTACCAACTTTCTTGGTCGGATAGGTAATGCGGTACGAGCCATCTAGGCGACTATGTACGCCGATTGAGCCAAGATAGAGGCTGTCATCAATTACCACGCTGGCAAACGCTACAAGACCGCTATTTGGTTTAATCGGCACAACATTTACCTCGCTAATTGTCATTGCAATCCTCTTGGCACTGTTCCGTTTTACACGGACCTTCAAGCGTTAAACTAATATATGCTCGTATTGCACGCATTTGCTTGTGGTCTAACCGGCTCAACAAAGACTTAATCTTATTTGAGGTTTCATCGCCTGTAATATCGGCAGGTAAGTAACCCTCAGCAATCTTTATCAAATGTTCAACCTCGCTTAGTTCAGCGTTCCATATAACCACTTGGGCTGCGTAAAGACGGCAGTCATTACACCAACCCAAAACGCTATCAGCTATCCGTTGTTTCGTTTCCTCGTTCATCATCAATCCTTTCTTGCTCTTTTAGTTCAAGGTCCATTTCTATCAGCACGTCAAAATAGCCAACAAGGTTGGCAGTTGCTACGTCATCTCGACCTAGCTCGGCAAGAAACTCTTGCAAGCTGATGGCGTTAGGTTGTTGGCTGTCTTGCTGCTGCATACAGCCATTACGACAAACCCAGCGTTTAGCCGAGTTTAAACTTGTGGATAATCGTGATTTTACAGATTAGATAAGTATTTTGGGTTTATATAAACCTCGTAGTTCAAAAGCACGAAAAAGTCAGTTACTTGACCCTTTGTAGCTGCTGCAATCTTGATATTCAATGCCTCAACATAGCCTTTTATAATTGCATTAAAGTTATCCTCGTTGCCGTCAGTTCCAATGTGCATTGTATATACCAGTTCCATCAGGTGTGTAACGTCCCACTTTTTAGTAAAGTTTTCTATTGAGTTAAAGAAAAAGTTACAAAACTTGGCTTGCTTTGAGCTGCGTTGTACGAACACTGGATAACCCTTAATAAGCAGCTTTGAGCTTTCAATCAAAAACTTAATGTCAGCATATGCAATTTTTGTAATACCGCTTTCCAGCTTGCCTGTAACGAGCCGTTTTACCTCGCTAAGCTCGCTGCGTGTGGCTTTTAGCTCGGTAAACAGCAAATCTAGCCTAGCTGTTTCTATGAGCTGGTAGTCATCATCTATGCGTTTTGTGCGGCTTGTGTCGCTAACAACGGTTACATTGCCATCACGGTCAATTACCTCAATATCATCAAGGTTGATTGTTTCAACAGGCGTGAACTTTGCAAATGTCGTACTGATTGAGGCAAGGTCAACTGCAAATGCCTTAACAATCATTTCGCTCATTGAGTTTATGCTTTCAAACAGACTGCGAGTAAGATTTGCAGCGTGAGCAGTTGCCATAAACGATTGTCCAATTATCCCAGTTGTAATAGCCAGCTTTTGCTGTATTGAGACGAGCTGTTGAGCAGGCACAATAAAGCTGGTTTGTAGTTTTTGGGTTGCGAGTGCAAATCGCTGTGCGTCTTGGGCAATACGAGCCATCGGCAGGGTTTCCAGCGTACTAAACATCTTGGCAATGCCTGAAAAGTCGTATTGAGCAGATATACGCTTTGCTATTTCCATAGCCATTTCGTTGGCTTGTTCAAGTTGCTTTGCTTGTCTTGGTGTTAATAGGCTAGGGTCTTTTTTCAGTAACTCTTGCCACTCGCTGACACTTAGTCCAGTACGGTATTTTGGGTCATCTAGATTAAGGTCGTATTTCTTTTGCCGAGCTATACGTCTATCACGAAAAACGTGTGCTGGTGTTGCCTCTGACGGTGTTTGTTTTACAGGTAGAGTTATCTCTAATGGTTTAACGTCATCGGTCTTTGGTTTTTTGATAGGCTGCTTAGCCGCTTTTGATTGCGGCTTTTCCTTAGGTTTCTTGGGCTGCTTGTCATCTTTTTTCATCACGTTTTTCCAAAACTGCACTATCGCAGGTGTTCACACTCTTGTATCATAATAGTATCAATTGTGAGGTTTTATGTCACAGAAAGAATTACCAGAATTACTAACACTCAAACAAGCAAGCGAATTGCTGCAAGTACACCCAAACACATTGCGTAACTGGGACAAGAATGGCACGCTCAAAGCCGTCCGTATTGGCGGACGTAATTTAAGACGTTATAAAAAAAGCGATTTACTAAAATTGATGGAGCAAAAATGAAAGCATTTATATTTGACCCTCTCTGGGACGACCTAATAACTGACGACTTGCAAGGTAAGCTCAAAGCAGGTGGTGTCGAACTAGTCATTACAAAAGAAATTGCACCAATTAGCAGCTGTACTGAATTGTTCGAGGGCAACGACGAACGCATACTTTGTGTTAACCCAGATTATGTAGGCTGGAAACTAGCTGCTGATGACTACAAAAATATACCAAACCTAAAAGCAATTCTTGGAGCGGCTACATCTTTTTCCTGGATTGACGATAGTTACGCAAACACTAATGGTATAACCATTGCCAATATACGCAATTTCTCAACACAAGCTGTTGCAGAGTGGGCAGTAACGATGATGTTTAATGTTGCACGGCAAGTACCACGCCTCATAAAAGACGGCTTTCCATTAGATTTTGATAAAGACTTTATGAAATACAGGGGCATAGAGTTACACGGCAAAACAGCAGCTGTAATTGGGCTTGGTCACAACGGCACAGCCATTGCTGAACGATTAAAAGGTCTTGGGTTGAGCGTTGTTTATTGGTCGAAAAATACTCGTAATGAAACATACGAATATCGTGAGCTTAGCGAGATTTTCAAAACAGCTGACGTAATTCTGCCAACTTATGCCCATAATGAGGAAACAGACGCATTGATAACAGATGAGCTGCTTAGCAAACTAAAACCGTCTGCAATAGTCATCGACATTATCGAGCTTGAAAACAAGGACAAGGTTATTGAGCTTGTTAAAAATGGTAAGATTTTTGGCTATGGTTTTGAGGCAAAGCCGAACACATTTGATAAATACGAGGGTAACATTTGGGCTGCACCTGCATATGCTTGGGTCACTGACGGCTCGATGAACAATGTAATGACAAAATGGGTCGAAAATATGGTTAATGCAGCGAGTGGTAAGTTCCCTAATAAGGTAAACAAATGAAAACAATACTTGTAACTGGTGCGACAAGAGGCATAGGGCGAGCGATAACAGAAAAACTGCTGTCAGAGGGCAGTACCGTTTACGGTGTCTATAAAGATAGCAGCGAGCAAGCTGATGAGTTGGTCAAAAAATACGGCGATAAGGTAAATACTATGCAAGCAAATCTTGCCGAGCCTGAACAAGTAAAGACGCTCATTGAACAGCTGAAAGATGTGCAATTTGATGGGATAGTTAACAATGCAGGGATTGTCTATCTTACAAAATGGGACGAGCTAAACTTTGATGAGTGGAACGAGACACTAGCCGTTAATCTAACTGCACCCCTGAAAATCATACACGGTCTGCGGACAAACCTTAAAGACGGCTCTGCGGTTGTAAACATTGCAAGTGTGGACGGTTTTTGTGCCGCATTTGATACAGTTGCATATGCAGCAAGTAAAGCTGCTCTTATTAGCCTTACAAAATCACTGGCAGCTATTCTTGGACCAAAAAACATAAGAGTAAATGCAGTTGCACCTGGCTGGGTAGAAACCGAAATGACAGCCGATAGTATGCCTGACGAGAGCAAGGAGCTTACGCCCTTAAAACGCAATGCACAACCTGACGAGGTAGCAAATGCTGTTAGTTTCTTGCTATCTGAAAAAGCGAGTTTTATTAGTGGGACTACACTAACAGTAGATGGCGGCTTAACAGTAGTTGATTACACTTTATATAAAGAGGCTGGTCGTTAATGAACAAGGGAGTAATGTGAATGTCTTTTCTAGATAAGATGAAAGAAATGGGCGATAAAGCTGGTAAATCAGCCTCTGACGCATACGAAAAACACAAAGAAAAAGTTGCTGCGACAAAAGAAGCTCGTGGCAATACACTCAAAGCGTTATCGCTTGATTATATGGGCGGCTACAACGATTATAAGAAAGCAAAGGGCGTACTAACTTTTTATGAAAAACAGACCGAGTTTAATAGTCCACTATCGACAAAGTTCACTATCAGTAATGGTCAAGTATCAAACATTGTCATTGAGGGTAAAGATGATGTTAGTAGGCGAGTGACGGTTACTAGGTTACTTGCTGTTGGTATATTTGCCTTTGCCTTAAAAAAGAAAAAGAAAGAAAAAGAGGCGTATCTAACGCTGGAATTATCTGACGGTCAAGAGGTTATATTTTTCATTGATAATAACTCGCCAATGGAATTAAAGACTAAATTAGCAAAAGTTATATCACTTGTTAAACAAGCTGGCGTATCTAGTAGCAATGCTCAAGCAGCACAAAGTCATCAAATGAGCGTTGCTGACGAACTGGCAAAGCTCGCTAAACTCAAAGAGCAAGGCATAATTACACAAGCGGAGTTTGATAAGAAAAAGACCGAGTTGCTGGGCTAAAAACGCTTGGTATTTTTGCAGCCGAAAAAATTCGGCATTTCATATGCGGTATCCCAAATCTGGGAACTAAGGGGCAGTACCCCCTAGTTGTTTAGGTTAGCAATGGCGTAGTCAGCCTCAGCTTTTGTGAACTTTTCGCCAGCAGCAGATGTTAACTGGTCGTGTATAGCGGCAGGCGACATACTCATTGTCTTTTGGTATTCCTTAGCCTTTGCGAGGGCATTAGCGTTGTAATCAGTTTTCAGGTTATCAACAGCATATTGTGCTGCCTCTTTGGAAAACTTTTCGCCATATTCTGAGGTAAGTTGGTCATAAATACCTTGCTTTGACATATGCATTGTATTTGAATACTGCTCAGCCTTAGTTAGTGCAGACTTATATTCAGCCGGCACAGCAGGTTCTTGTTTTTCGGCTGGCTTATTTTCAGCGTTTTGAGTGGTTTCGCTATTGGCAGGCGTGCTGTTATTTGAGGTATTTGTATCTGTACCGCCACTTGCTGCCGAGATAATACCTACTAATAGAAATAATCCTATAATGCCAGTTAGGATTTTGTGTCGTCCAAACCAGTTACCTTGTTTTTTATCTGCCATAACGAATTGTCCTTTCTTTGATTACAATTGTCATCAGTATATACCATTAGCTGACATTTGTCAGTGGTTACTTACAATTGTAAGCAATACGCTAAAAGATGTGAAACAATCATCTGTTGACCACATCTATACTGAGCTTGGCAAACGTATTGTTAAAGAACGTAATGATAAGGGTATGAGCCAAGAAAAGCTGGCTGCTAATAGTGGTATAGACCGCTCACATATGGGTTTTATAGAGCAAGGTCGCAGAAAACCAACACTATCCACACTCTTTAAAATTGCTAAATCACTTGATATGTCGCTTGAACAGTTATTCAAAGGTTTATAGCTCGCTAAATGATAATGCAAGTTCAGGCTCGTATTGTTTAACAGCCGCTGCCAAATCCTCAAACTCATAATCCTCAAAGTTATTGCTGGCAGTTCGTAGAGTTTCTACTAGACGGAGCCAAGCATAAGCACTATGATGAAAGTCATGGTGTTTTTATTTCGTAGGGCTTTATAACATTGACAAAACACAAGTAATTTGCTATTATATACATATATATTCAAAGAAACAAAAATGATTAGAAACAACATATCTACTACAGAAAATCTACGACTAGACGCACAAGAATTATTGGCTGTGCCAACCGTAGCGGATAGACTTGGTGATTATGCAGTCCATTTAAGCAGTCTCACGGACAGGCTTGTGCATACCGAAGTAGATTCAAGGGGTTTTTTGGAACTAGAAGATGAACATACTGATCAAATTCCTTTTGTTCTGCGCCACTTGGGCCAACGAGCGGCAATTCACGCTAATAATTCAGGTATGAATAGTGAACAGGTTAATTCGTTAAGTCTAGTACTTGGGAGTGGAAAAGCAAGTGTGGCAGAGAAAAAGACCAAACTGTATTTTTCGGACTCTCAATCACATCGTGAAATTCCCACCTTCGATGACGTAGATGGACTTGCTGTAACGGGTTCAAATTTCTGGTTGCCAGAACCTAACACAATTGTCTATGGCAGACCGTATATATCTATGAATGTCGACGCCGCTCCAAGTGGCAGGTTGAGTCCGGTAGTTGCTTTGCATGAGCTGACTCATGTTGTCCAGAAAGAAGGCGATCCGCTTGGTAAGGTTGAAACTTTGACACGGGATAAAATCAGGCGTGAGCTAGAAGCGTATTATGTAGCTGCACAGATAATCTTGGGAATGAAAGATGTTGGGCGACAGCGAGAGTTGCTCGAGCATACACCAAGATATGAGTTAGAGAAAGCGCTAGAGATAGAAAATATACGGCAAATTCATCAATCCAACTTAGACCCATTCGACCCAAACGATCGGGTTGTGGAATCAATGGTGGATAAAGGCTTAGGAATCACCACGGAGGTCGGTAAGTTTATTCGTAAACAGCCGACCAGTAGTAGGACTATCTCGTCTAACTAGCGAAATCCTGCCTAATAGCGGTTATAACTTCCTCTATTATGGTGAGCCAGAGCAAGCAGAGAAAAGCGCAGACCAAGTTCCTAGACCTGGCTGCAACTTCTCTCCTTGCTCAGCCAAGAAGTAAAGTGCTGATAACAAAGTACCAAATGTTGGAACCGTCCGAAAGGGCGGTTCTTTCATTTCACCCCTGTTGTTTGGTTCGAACCCAGCCCGTCCCGACCCAAGGGAACAAGCAGCCGAAATCCATACTGGTTTCCTAGACCTGTCCTTCACTACCTTTTAGTTAGCATAAAAAGATATAATACATCTGTATGATCTGGTACAAAGAAAAAACTGAACAACTATTTGAAATTTTAGAGACCTCAAACAAAGGTCTTTCACAAGCCGAGGCTTCAAGCCGTATAAAAAAATACGGAGAGAACCAGCTAGTGATTAAAAAGGAATCAATTTGGAAAATAATACTCGAGCCTTTTAAGAGTGTGTTTGTAGCCGTTCTAGTTGTTGCGGCACTTGTAAGCTTATTGAGCCACGAATCTTTGGATGCAGTCATTATTAGTGTGATCATCATGGTCAATGCGTGCATCTTTTATTCTCAACAATATGCCACTACAAGGGTGCTAAGGAGTTTAAAAAAGCATAGTATCCAGCAAGTGCGAGTACTGAGAAACGGAGAAGAGACATCTATTTCGTCTGTATATCTTGTTCCCGGAGATATTATTGCTTTAAACGAAGGTGAGCGAGTGCCGGCAGATGCCCGCATTATTCATACCGACAGCCTGCAAGTCAATGAAGCATCACTTACCGGAGAGTCTGTGCCAGTACACAAACATGCATCAACACTCGAAGTAACCAAACAAATCTATGAACAAGATAATATGGTATTTCAGGGAACATATGTGCTCGCAGGGACTGCCAAAGCGGTAGTTGTGGAAACAGCTAATCGTACAGAGTTCGGAAAGATTGCCGCGCTTGCTTCGGATGACAAAACAAGAAGTCCTGTTCAGGAAAAGATCGATCAACTAATTACACTATTAGTAAAAGTGGTTGGCGTTATGGCAATTATTGTTTTTCTGCTATCACTACTAAGGGATATACCTTCTGGTGAAGCTTTACGATTTGTACTTTCGCTGACTGTTTCGGCAGTGCCCGAGGGCCTACCTGTTGCACTAACGGTGATAATCGTTCTCGGCATGCGACGTATGGCAAAGCAAAAAGCTTTAGTCAGAAATTTCAAGGCCATAGAAGACATTGGTTTGGTCACTACCATAGCTACAGATAAAACGGGAACTCTAACAAAAAACCATTTAACAATAGTTGACAATTGGTCATTGGGCACAACCGATGTAAAGGCAATAATTGGGAAAACGATAGATTCTAGTGGCGTGCAGTCAGATCCGTTAGACCAAGCAATACAAGAAAGTTACAAAGAACATCACAAGATTAAAAAACTTTATCCTTTCGATCTAGCGCTTCGGATGAGCGGAGCTTACTTACCTGATGGCTATATCTACATTAAGGGCTCGCCCGAACATATCCTGGCCAAGTCGAGCATTACAAAAGATCAACACCATAAAGCAGAGTCTGCTATGCATACCATGACATCTAAAGGTTATCGGGTTATTGCATTTGGTATCTACAAAGTTAACGGCTTATACCCTGAAGATCTTAGTAGTATTGAGAATCATGACATCGAGTTTGTTGGCTTTATCGCTTTTGCGGACGAGCTACGTCCAGAAGCTAAAGGTGCAATCGGTGAAGCGCATGAAGCCGGCATAAGTGTGCGGCTAATTACGGGTGATCACTACGAAACAGCATTTAATATTGGTAAACAGATTGGGTTAGCATCTCACCCAGAGCAGGTTATCAAAGGCACTGATTTGCCAAAAGAGACCCATGCGCTAGCAACAGCAATTCATAATAAAACTGTTTTCGTTAGAATTCTGCCCGAGGATAAGTTCAGGATACTAAAAGCTCTCAAGCAAAACGAGATTACTGCAATGACTGGCGACGGTGTTAACGATGTGCCAGCACTCGCCAATGCTCATGTTGGAATTGCGATGGGATCTGGCAGTGATATAGCTCGCGATGCCGGGGGTATAGTTCTACTCAATGATAATTTCGCGACTATTGTCAAAGCTATATCAGAAGGTCGTAAGATCTTTGACAATATCCGTCGGATGCTCTTTTATCTACTCTCAACGTCATTAGGCGAAGTATTAACCATGATAGGCGCACTCTTATTTGGTTTGCCGTTACCTGTAACTGCCATACAAATCCTGTGGATTAACTTAGTAACTGACACAGCTATGGTACTACCGCTTGGACTAGAACCCGAGGAAGAAGGACATATGAAACGACCGCCCAGACATCCGAAAGATCCACTACTTAGCAGGATGTTGCTTAGCAGGATGTTGCTTGTATCGTTGACGATGGCTGTTGTAACTTTGATCGTAGTATTTATACTTTATAGGCAGGGTCAAGAAATAGCATACATACAGACTGTGGCTTTCATGACACTGATTGCGGCTCAATGGATGAATGCATTCAATGCCAGAAGCGAGTATAAATCATCTTTTAGTAGGATTAAGAGAATTAATAAGGGACTTATTGTAGGCTTCTTAATTGCGTTCAGTTTGCAGATGCTTGCGATGTTTGGACCATTAAGTGGGGCATTTGATATCCAGACAGTTTCCATTCAAACATTGTTGGTGTCTTCGGGTGTGATGGTGGTAGCAATACTAGCAGTTTCAGAACTTCATAAGTTAGTAGTACGCATTATCCAAAAAGACTCTTTACGTTCGGCAGCAATTAAGCTAAGGTAAAGCGAGCCTAAAAACAGACGGTATATATGCATGGTTCGAACCCAGTTACCGGAGCCATGAAAAATGTCAGACCTTTTTCGTCTGACTTTTTTCATTTCATCGTATGAGACTAAATTTACTATTTATCAGACGGCCGTCAGTGTTGCTACAATGGAACGATATGTCAGAAAAATTAATCCTATTTAGAATTTTTTTAATCGCTCTGGGCTCAGCGATTTTAGTAACGACAGTTAAGTACTTTTTTCATAAATACAACTTGGAGCCGATAGAACAGAGCTCGCTGCATAACGGGGTGATATCTAGTGCCACGTTTGTTATCGGCTTCATACTGTCTGCGACGATTGCAGACTACAAAGAGTCTGAAAGACTACCAGCTGATTTTGCTGCCAATCTCGAAGACATATATACCGATTCCGCTTCGATACATGCAGACCATCCAAAATTCGATCTCAAGGGATTGCAAAAACAACTACACGAAATCGCCCGAGCTTTTGACGGCAAAGCACGCCGGGGGTCGCACGGTGTGAGTGAAAAAATCCGTGCCTTGGCCCCTTATTTTGCCCAGATGGAGCAGGCAGGAGTGCCGCCTAACTTTGTCGTCAAACTGAAACAACAGCAAGTTCTTCTGTTGAAGCATCGAAAGCGGATATCTTATATCCAGCGAATCAGGTTTATTCCTTCGGGAACAATATTGGCTCGTTCAATTGTAGGGCTGGTCATCGGATTGCTTATTCTGACAAATGTTGATCCGTTCTATGGCAGTCTGGCTATTATCGCGATCATCAGCTTTGTTATGGTGTACATCATGATTTTGATAGACACTATCAGCTATCCGTTTCATGAAAAAGGTAAAACAAAAGACGATGTAAGTATGTTTTTGATTAACCAAACGGCTGACTTTATAGCAAACGGCTCTACGCCTACACCAAAAGGCAAGGGTAGAAAAAGCGTTCACTAGCAGCCTTTTACCTACTACCTTGAATAATGAAAAATACCCCGGTCGAGGTATTTTTCATTATTGAGCGTACTACCGGTTTCGACCGTAACCACCTTGGTGGTTGCCATCACCACTGCCGAAGGTGTGGTCGGCTGTGTTGGCTGCGTGGCGAGCATCGCGGTCAGCAACTCGCTTTGCAATTTCCTCGCTGCTGAGTCCGCGGGCTTCCCAGCGGGCTTTGGCGGCCTCAGTCATTTTGTTACGGAATGTCGTTTCGTCCATGCCGCGATTTACTGCGATCTGAGACATTGTTTTGGTCTCGAGTGCTTTTTGCAGCTCATCGACACTTATCCCGAAGACTTTGGCGCGCATTTCCAGCGACGACTGGTAGCCGTTACCCTCACCATTTCCGCGGTGTGTACTGAACTGATTTCCCGTACCGTTCGCAGGTCCGGTAGTTTGAGCGAATGCCAGACTTCCGGCACCGACAACGCCTGCAGCTGCGAGCGTAGCGATACCTAGTGAGAGCGTTTTATTCATATGCAAATCTCCTTACCTTCAGTTGTTATGTTTGCATATGTAGTACGGTCGGGATCGGAAAAATATTTCAGCGCATCCGTTGCCATCCCTGCCCATGAAGCCCCGGCTGGTTAGGTGTAGCAGGTTTTCCTATGTCGAAGAGTGAGAAAATGAAACCAAGCAGAACGGAAGAGGTAATGATGGCCAGTATGATCGTGCTGATTTTGTGCTTATACATTTGACCTTGGTGCCTGACGAGCAGAACGGAAGTGGCGAGTAACAGCAGGGCGAGCGCGAGCGCCCACCACGGGAATGACGCGATGGCATCGCTCAGACGCATCCGGGCACCGTAGGCCATCGTTTCTGCGGTCTGGATTTTCAACCAGAAAAACACGATACTCGACAGATAAGCGAGCGTCAGACCGCTCATCAGCACCGTCCCGGTGGCGACTGCACCGAGCAGGCTGTAGTAGCTTCGTGGTTTCATACGAACTTTGCCTGATCTGATTCGCTTCATGACGGAGGCGTTGATATCAGTTTTTAAAGTTTGTTTTTTCATTTTTGGACTCCTCTCTGCTCACATATCACTTTTAGCTTCGCTTTGGCGCGGGACAGCCATACGCCGACGGTAGAGGTCGGTACATGCAGTATGTCGCTGACCTCTTCATATTTCATATGCTCAAAATATACCAGCTGAATGACTTCGCGGTATTTGGGATCGAGTTTTTTCATACAGCCATGGACATGTTCGCCGAGCATTTCTTTGTCTATCAACTCATCGAGAGGCTGATCATAACTGGTTTCTGGCAACTCATCGATGTCAGTATCTGAAATGCGGCGTTGTTTTTTAACAGCATTCATCGCTTCGTTGTGGGCAATGCGGTATATCCATGACGAGAATTTGTATTTAGGGTTAAAGCTATGTAAATTTTTGTAGACTTTGAGGAAAGTGTCCTGCACAACGTCGAGCGCTGTGGTTGGGTCGTGGAGGAGGTAGGTGACATAGCTTACCAGCTTGTTTTCGTATCTTTCAATCAGCGCTGCAAAGGCGTCGACATCGCCTTCCGTAACTCGAGCGACGATGTCAGCATCAGTTAGATTTCTCCGCGTGGCCATAAACTTAGTATCGCAGACTAACGGTTGATTTGACGATTGAACGCGCGCAAATGGTTTTCGGAGCTAGCCAGTAAGTTGTCTAGGACGTCCTTTACGTCAGTATCTTTTGGATCGAGCCCGGCGAGCGTTTTTTTCAGGTCATCGATATCGCGCTCCTCGATAGCAACACCAACTTTATAAGCTTCGCTGAGGCTTTGGTTACCCTGGGTAATCAACTTGTCGTAGAGTGATTGAAGTTCTTGATTTACGAATACTCCTTCTTCACTTTTTCGAGGATCAGCCAGGTCACGACTTTTCATAACGGCAAGTAACATTCCTTGGTGCATAGCTTCGCTGTTCATGATGTTGTTAAATACCCGAGCCCCCCATTTGTCATACATCGCTAGGTAAACGTCGTGGGCTAGCTTTTCCTCTTCGATAAGGTAGGTAAGTTCGTCAGCGGTCTCAGTCCTATTGCTGGCATCATTTTTGGTAAGCGGGGCAATTCCGTGTGCATATAGCGCGTCATCAACCGTCATGTCGGCATGATTCATGGGTTTTGAATTTGCTGCTTTATTTTTTTCGTTTAATCCCCATACGGTAACCCCGGTCAGTAAAAGCAGCAGCGCAGCTATAACAATGTAATACCAGTTATTTTTAAAAGCGTTTGTTACTGAGGTTTGTGCCATGGCTTCTCCATTTCATTATGGTCTATATATATTACGCAAGTGAACGGCGAAATATTTCATTTTTTCTTTTCTTCGTGCTGAATTTACGATAAGTGATATTTCTCACTGTAAAAGTAACATCTTTATCATAAATTTAACTCATGAAAGAGATTACGGTCCTCCACGCTGCGCAGAAAATCTATACCAAGGCGTTCCAAAGTGCCATTGCTCGCTATCGTCATCTCTCAGAAAATGAAAGGAAAACGGCGGCGCATCGTTTCGCCTGGATTGAAGTTGGTCGTCTATATCTGCATCTTCGGCGTGTTTCGAACTATATTACGATTGAGAATATTGAAATGCCGGCCGTCCGAATCAAAGTTCGCGGATGAGAAAATTTCCGGACTTTTTATATCTTCCTGTTGATGATGCGGCACGCTTGTTGCTGGGATGCGAACTTGTAAGGCAGCTCGATGGACAATCTGTGCGAGTTCGGATCGTTGAAACCGAAGCCTACGATCAGGCCGACGAAGCGTCACATGCCTTCGGGGGTGAAAAAAAACGAAACGCAACAATGTTTCGTGAGGCGGGACATTTATACGTGTATTTTACTTACGGCATGCATTATTGCTGCAATGTCGTAACAGGAAAAGAAGGTGAAGGCTCTGGGATTTTGATACGTGCTGTCGAGCCAATAACAGGAAGCAAGATGCTCGAAAAGCGACGAGGTGTAGGCGGAGTAAATACAACAAATGGTCCGGCAAAACTTGCTCAGGCCCTCGGGATCGACATGGCGATGAACGGACATGACCTACGTGAACCACCGCTTCAGTTAGAAGCGGGAAAATTGAGTCAAGACGAAATAGTTGCCAGTTCGCCCCGTATAGGTATTACAAAAGCACGTGACATACATCGCCGTTTTTTTATTGAAAATAATGCCTACGTGTCAGGTCCGAAAACCCGTAGCTCCTGAGAAAAAAGTGCAGTAAGCGAATAGATTTTTAAAGATTTTTTACCCAAGCATTCACTGATGGAGGCAGGGCATTCAGATATGTTAGGTTTTCCAACGCTTCAGGTGCGGTAGCTGTTTTTGTGCCATCCAGCGCATGAAACGACCACTGCCGTTTTCAATGAGGGCATCGTCAACGAGTTTTTTCATCTGCTCGAGGGTTATGTCCGGTTGTTTGAACGAGCCTTTTTCATAACATAGCGAGCACCATGTTTCACTTTTTGTTCCGTCGGCTTCCGTCCCGCGACAGTCACCGGCTTTTTTGGTTTCTAGCGGCATCCCGCAACTTTGACATTGCTTCGACATAGTCACCTCCTTGTAATTTCAGTATAGAACTTAGACGGGCAAATATATATACTCAAAATATAAAAAGCATAACTAGGAGAATCTAGATGATCGAATCTGTTAATGTATGGGCAGTTGTGGCGGCAACAATTGCGATGTTCGCCGTGGGCGCGGTGTGGTATACATTTATTTTTCAAGACCAGTGGTCACGGATACATGGTTTCGACAAATTAAGCAAGAAAGAGCAGGAAGCCATGATGAGCCAAATGGCACCGCTCTACGGCGCACAGTTACTGGTTACGATTATATCTGCGTTTGTACTCGCCTATCTTATGCATCTGCTGCCAAACCTTGCTCCAGCAACCGTCGCGGGGTTAGTCTGGCTAGGATTTGTTCTGCCGGCTCAGGTTTCGGGAGTAATTTTTGGCGGAACTGAGTCAAAATATGTGCTGCAGAAAATTGCTATTTTATCTAGTGAAGCACTATTACACCTCGTTATCGCTGCTTGTATCATCGGCTTGTTTCGATAGTGATGCTTGAGATTGTTATTTACACATGTCAAATCTTGACGTAGCATAAATAACATTATGAGCGAAATATTTGGCGTTGAGTTCAGCCGTTTATCTCCGAATGAGATTAAAACACCCGCCCAAGTTATTAGCAATGAGATTGCTTATGCTAACACAAGGTATAAATTCGCCCCCGGACTTTTAAAAGAATTCGAGGCAATGTACGGTAACTCACAAATAGCGGATGTTTACCGATGGTACGCGAGGCTGCTTAGCTATGCGGAAGGAAACGGAGCCGGTATTACGAAGGAATCTCAGGCGCGTCCATCTCACTACCAAACACGTTTTCATGTTAACGATGAAAAAGAAAGAGCTTTTTATGATGGGGCGCTGCTCGGTATGCATACACACTTATCGCTCGTTGAAAGTAACCAGCGACAATTTCTGATGAATCTACCGATTTTGAGTTTTGAAGTAGATAACATAAACCTTACACATCCATCTCCCGAGCAACAGCTTGCGGCTTTGCAGGCAAAAGAGCGGATCGTGGATATGCTGAACAACCAACCCAAAGATTTATTTACGGCACTGAGCGCATTTTGTGACGACCTCTTTGCTGATACGCCGAACTACGCGTTGACCGATATGGAAGAACGCTTTTACCTTGGCTATTTCATTACCGCTCACGATATTGCCTACAAACTGGTTAATGCATGCGAGTATGATGAGAAAAAGTTTTACGACTAAACATTAGAGAGTTAAATTCATCAGGCAGTAGTATTTCACCAAACTATCGGCGTGGTACAATACAGTACTAATAACGGGTGGATACAAAAAGGACTGACGAAATGAGTTTGGATTTATGGGTACCGCGCCCCGATGCAACACCAAATATAGATAACCTTTTTGACATGATGCTTGTTATGCAAGAAGTTATCGATGTGCAGAAAAGTCGTGAGGCAAAAATCCGTCATGCGTTTTTTGCCGTCAGGGCGCTAGACGCTTGCTTACGTCAATCATCCGAAACGAGGGATAACCTGACTGTAGTAACCAAACTTGCCGTTGTTGATAGTGTGGAAGAAGAACAGGCTGGGTTAGTGGTCGAAAACGTCGGCCTCCATAGCCAGCTCGACAGTGTTAATTTTACAAGTATCCCGCCGTATGTACCCGGCTCTCTCACCCTAGGGCTTGATGTAGAAGCTATGTATAAAGCCAGCAACCCGACCGAAACCGACTTAATCCTTCGCGGCGCGACCGTGCCTATAGACCAGATTGAGTATATAGAGACGGCCTGATGAAGTTGGGCCAGGATACCGGGCTCTAGAAAAACAGGGGTAGGGGCGGTATACTTAAAACTATGGCAAATACAAATCTAGCCAGTGCGAAACGGGCAAAAAACGATGAGTTTTATACCCAATTTCCAGATATACAGAAAGAGATGGAGGCGTATTTGGAATACGACCCGGAAACATTTCGCAACAAAGTCGTGTACTGTAACTGTGATGACCCGTTCGAGAGTAACTTTTTCCGCTATTTTGCACTAAATTTTAAGCGGCTTGGGCTAAAACGGTTGATCACCACCAGTTACAAGCCGTCGCCGGTTGCGAACACACAACTTGGACTATTTGGTGACGATATAACTCTCGTACCCGAAAAAGGACGCCCTAAAGTAACAGCAAACAAACTTGTTATTAATGACGTGGGCGATATGGATGACGACGGAGCATTCAACTTGAACGACGTAGCTGAACAGCTAAAAGCTAACAAACATAATGAATGGACGCCGCTTGAAGGTGACGGTGATTTTCGGAGTGAGGAGTGCGTAAAGCTTTTAAGAGAATCCGATATTGTAGTAACAAACCCGCCGTTTAGTTTGTTTCGCGAGTACGTGGGTCAACTCATGGAACACAATAAGAAATTTATTATTATTGGCAATATGAATGCAATCACTTACAAAGAGATATTTCCACTAATAAAGGATAACGAAATTTGGTTAGGCCTAAACAATTTCGATGGATCAAGATTCTATCTACCGAGTGATAGCGTATCGAACGGTTCAAAGTATTGGGAAGTATTACCTGATGGAAGAGTTCAATCGCGAGTTAGTGGCGTTAGGTGGTTTACGAATGTTGATCATGGTAGACGACATCAAAGACTCAGTCTGATGAGCGCGAATGATAATTTAAAATTTAACAAAAAATTAACCGATAAAAACGATTATGATACCTATGACAACTACGATGCGATTGAAGTACCATATGTTGATGCAATCCCCAGCGATTATGAGGGAGTAATGGGTGTACCTATTAGTTTCCTTGATAAGTATTCACCTGAACAATTTATCATCCTGGGAATTACAGATCGTGAAAATATACATGGGATGCGAACAAAGGTTTACACGCGTCATGACAGTCCCAAATATAACGATCTAAATCGACGTGGAGCAATAAAGTCAGGCACGGAATACATTGCGACCTACGCACGAATACTTATTAAGCACAGAAAGGCGACCGTATGATAGCAACACTTGAAACAAAGCTAACAATTCGCGATATTGTTGACGGATTTGTATACAATGAACTCGAAGGTAAAGGACTATTTGGTTGGGGTGGTAAGCTAACCATCCAGCCAGAATACCAGCGAAACTATATCTACGCCGACGGAAAACGAGATGTTGCCGTTATTGATTCTATCATTAAAGGTTATCCCATCGGCGTGCTGTATTTTAACAAAACTGGTAGCGATGGCTACGAGGTACTGGACGGTCAGCAGCGTATTACCAGTATCGGGCGATTCGTTGCCGGTAAATTTGCCGTCAAAGACAGCAACGGTCACGAACAGTATTTTAGCGGCATGTCAGAAACACAGCGCGAGTCGATACTGGGTAAAGATTTACTTATCTACGTATGTGAGGGTGAAGAAGAAGAGATAAAAGACTGGTTCCGAACTATTAATATTGCAGGTGTTCCGCTCGAAATGCAGGAAATTCGTAACGCTGTGTATTCAGGACCGTTTGTGACGAGCGCAAAAGAAGTATTTTCAAATAGCCAGAGCGCATACGTGAACATGTGGAGTGCATATCTCTCCGGAGATGTAAAACGTCAAGCATTTTTAGAGCGTGCACTGGAATGGGTTAGTGGCGGCAACATCGATGACTATATGAGTAAACATCGCAATGACCCTGAAATAACTGAGCTAAAAGAACATTTTGATAAAGTTATCGATTGGATCAGCTCGGTATTTAGTGATGTCGAAAGCGAGATGAAAGGGCTGGACTGGGGCAGACTGTACGATACATATCACACGGAAGAATACGATGCTGAAGAGATTTCGAAAAAAGTCCACGAACTTTATGCCGATCCATATGTAAAAAATCGTCGCGGAGTGTTCGAATATATCCTAGGCGGGCGTACGGATAAAAAATTGCTCGATATTCGCGTGTTTGATGAAGCAACAAAACGAGCAACCTATGAGCGACAAACGGTCGCAGCTCGCGAAAAAAACATTTCGAACTGTTCTTACTGTGCTATCGGGCATGACGTGAACAAATCAAAAATCTGGTCACTGAGCGACATGGATGCTGATCATGTTGACGCCTGGAGCAAAGGCGGCGGAACTGACCCTTCAAACTGCGAAATGCTATGCAAATCACATAACCGCGCAAAAGGAAATCGATAAAAAATAATGAAATTATTTATATTATTGTAATGCGAACTCATTATTATGGGAATGTTTCCGAATGTAGCGGATATTGATTAAGAGAAAGGGTAAGTATGCAACAAATAGCAACAAAAGTTTTTATAGTCTCGTCAGTCATTTTTGGAATCACAGGCGTTTTAATGGTTCTCAACATTCCTGATAATGACGAAAAAAGTTCACAAATGCATATATTTTTGATGAAGCTGCTGCTGATGTGCGGATTTGTCATACTTTCGTCGTTTGCACTCAGCGTCGCAGGGAAATATCTCAGCAATAAAAAGTAGCCATACTCACTACTGGCAGTTCCAGCGGCATAGTGCTATAGTTTAAGCATATATAAGATGTGCGACTTTACTGCGAGAAAGGGTTAGCATATGTCGATGAAGATACAAAAACGACGGGGTTTCCGTCTTAATCATGCATTTCTGGGGGCGGTTCTACTGGCGGTCTCTACGCTAGTGCAGCCGTTTTTCAATGCAGTGCAGGCACTACAAACGACACAGTATACGAATGCTGCATTTACGTCGAGCGAGCTTGCGAACTGGTCGGAAGATCGTAAAACACCGAGTAGCTTTAGCTCAGTTGCATTCGGCGGGCGCGGCGATGTCCTAGAAATGAATATCGACGCTGAGGCGCAGAGTACTCAAGGGGACTTTTACCATACAGAAGGTTTGCGGCGCCAGATACCTGCTAGCGACAGCATAAAAGCTGACTTGTATGTGGACGCCGACTGGCAGAACAAAGAAACCCGTGCAGGACTATGGGGCGTTGCTAGCGATGCGAGCGGCGAGATAACTGCCTATCCTATCGTCGAATTCACAACTGCAACAGAAGCAGGCCATACTGGTTGGCGTGTTTATGATGGAGTATATCCTGGTGGCTGGACAAACCTCGCCACTCCATTTACGTGGAACAGCTGGAACACGCTCGCAGTGACCTTCAACGAATCGACTCACAAATTCGACCTGAGTATCAACGGTGCTGTTGTGGCGTCAAACTCGTACGACGAGACAACGACACACCTCAAAGCCGCGATACTCAACAGCAAGAACTACGGGTCGAACGGACAGGACTACAGTGTTCACTGGAGCAACTTCGCATACGGAAATGTCGTTGATGTACCAGCTACGCCTGCAAACCTAAAGTTTGCGAGTCCGGATCTAGCCTGCGGTGCAACGACTGATAGCTACGCTATCGTACCAACGTGGGATATTGCCGAGGGTGCTGCAAACTATGAGTACTGGGTTGCGACGCCGGGAACGCACAACGTTGATAACCCATGGTCAACCGTTGTTGGTACGAATTCTTACTCTGGAGCATTTACTGAAGGAGAAGGTGTTTATACTTTCAAGGTCCGGAGCATAAACAGCGAGGGAGTACCATCTGAATGGTCTACGCCGTGTACTGTCAAATACAGCACAGCGCCTGTTTTGACCGTCACATCCCCGAGCGAAGGTGCTGTCGTCTCAACAAAGGCGAATGGTAACAAACTGACTGTCAAGGGCTCATTTACTGATAACGTAAAGGCGAACTATGCGAATTTGCAGCTCGTGTATAAGGGAAATCTCGTAGCAAACCAAACCTTCTACGGATATGGTTCGGTCTTTGACCCAGCAGCTACCTATGCAAATGCCGACGGTTCCTATACATACAACATGAGCGTTCCATCTACGCTAGAGAGCGGTACCTATGAACTGTTTTATGTCGGTACGGACTTTGACGGGAACGTTACTGAGCGAATGAAGCGAACGATAGTTATAGATAACACTGCACCGGTTGTTGCTATAACTTCACCTTCCACGGGCGCGGTCGTACAAGGCACCGTTAATATTACCGGAACGGTTACAGATGAGCACCCAATGAATAGTTACTTTGTTATCACTGGTCCGAATGGGTATCGAGTAACAAGTTTTTACGGAGATGGGCGTCTGAGCCATACCTATTCATGGAACACGGCAGGACTTGCAGATGGACAGTACAAGATCCAGTTCGAGGCGCGCGATAAAGTACAGAACAAGACAAATGCTTCAGTTGCTTCGGTAACCGTAACAGTTGCAAACACAGTACCCTCGGTAAACGCTGAAGATTTTGGCGTTGGTGCGTGGACGATGCAAGACCAAGGGTTTACCGGAATAAATGTTGGCTTTAACATTGCTGGCTTCGGCTCAGTTTCTGGAGTAACAGTGGATGTCTATGACGAGGACGGGCTACGGGCAACAAACACTGCAACGGCTGGTTTGCTGGCACTCATTAACGAAGACAGTGTTTTACAGCACAGCTCACCGTTCGTAGTGCAGGGAAGCCTTGTTGATACATGGTGTGACGGTCCATGCTGGAACCTAGGTAGCGCAACATGGGATAAAACGAAACTACCAGTGAAAGCGATAATAACAGTTGCGGGAATAAATCGTGCAGGTCAAGATGTCGTTAAAACTGCTCAAAATACGAACTTTACTGAAGCTAGTACAACTTTTGCGAATCTATTTCCGGTATCAATTCCACAAATGCTAGGGGCTACAACTGACAAGCCATCAGCTGGTGGCTCGAGTGCTCCCACGGTCTCTCCGCAACTTGCCTACCAAGCTCCAATTCAGCAACGCTCTGTTTATCGAACACTTAGCAATGGCTATGGGGCAACCGCAGCCGCATACCTTGATAGCACAAGCGGAGACACGGAAGCCACAGCTGCAACGCCTGCTGCTGAAAATGCAGTAAACCCAGTCCTCGGTGCTCAGGATGTTGCCGGCAATTTTGGTGAAGTTGAAGCGGACATGGCAGATGAAAGTTCGGCTTGGGGTCTCATGAAATACTGGTGGATTCCAGCATTACTACTAGGACTTGGGCTTGTCTGGTGGTTGATAGCCGCGATGCGTCGAAAACACGAAAACGACTAAGCTTCTTTAAATCACCCAGGTAACATTACTGCGCTAGAAATGCTGCCGTGCTATACTCGACGGACTGTTAACTAATTATGGACGGAGGGCTTCGTGGCAAATTTAGTAACGCATTTTGAAGTACATGTTGATGATATGGAACGCGCAAAAGCGTTTTATCGCGACGTATTCGGTTGGGTGTTTAAAGACCTTGGTAAAGATTTTAACGACTATGTGCTTGTTTATCCGGGTGGTGAGGTAGACGCGATGGCGAGCTCAGGTGGTATCAACGGCGGAATGTTGTTGCGCGGTGGTCCGGCGGCCGACGAAAAAGCCGCGCCGAATGGGTATGTTTGCACAATAGCAGTTGATGATATCGAGACGCTATTAAAAAACGCCGAAAGACACGGCGCAACAGTGGAGATGCCGCTAGGCGTCGTTCCGGGTGTGGGTAAGCTCGCCTATATTCGTGATAGCGAAAAAAACCTAGTTGGTGTCATCGAGCCGCTAGCAGAGATGAAATAATGGCAAAAGCACCGTACCCGTTCTTATGGTTTGACACGAATGCTGAAGAGGCGATGAACTACTACTGCGAGGTTTTTCCAAATTCGCGTATCATACAAATTGACCGCTATCCTGACGAGACACTCGACGAGCATTTCAAAGGGATGAGCGGTAAAGTTATCCAGGGAATATTTGAAATGAATGGGCAGAAGTTTTCTTGTTTGGATGGCGGAGAGCAAGGCTTTAGTTTCAACAACGCCGTTTCGTTTGTTGTTGAATGTGAAAATCAAGAGGAAATCGATTACTACTGGGGAAAGCTTTCAGCCAAGCCAGAAGAAGAACAATGCGGCTGGTGTACGGATCAGTATGGATTGCGTTGGCAGATCGTACCGACAGACGAACAGAAACTATTTAGCACTGACGGCCAAATAAAAGCCATGATGAATATGAAGAAAATCGATATTCAAACGCTCAAAAACGCTGCTTAAGGTTTTGTGATGAAAGTGAGGGCTTTACCGCTCTTGCCTGCGCGCCCAGTTCTGCCAATGCGGTGAACATAGTCTGCATAGACCTTTGGCGGGTCGAAGTTGATGACGTGAGAAACCGCCGGAATGTCGAGTCCTCGCGCAGCGACGTCAGTCGCAACCATAATAGATACCTCGCCCGCTTTAAAACTTTGCAGAGCTTTTTGACGCTGACTTTGTGATTTGTTGCCGTGGATAGCAACGCTTGGCAGGCCGCTTTTCGTCAGCTTGTCACTCAGTCGTTGCACGCCGTATTTTGTTTCACCGAACACGATGGTTTTTTCGGCGTCAGGACCACTCAGAAACTCGGTCAAAAGTTCTATTTTATGGTCTTTGTCACGGGCGTGGATCACATCCTGATCGATATGGTCGTTAGTTTCATTTTTGACGACGGAAATAGTGACGGGCTCGTGCATAAACTGTTCGACAATCATTTTTACATCAGGCGTCATAGTCGCACTGTAGCAAAATGTTTGTCGGGTTTTCGGAAGCTCATGCTCGATAGCTTTAATGTCGTTCACAAATCCCATATCGCACATGCGGTCGGCTTCATCAAGAACGAACGTTGTCGCGTTCTGCAGACGCAGTACACCGCGCTGTATAAGGTCTTTGATACGTCCAGGTGTACCGATAACGACATGCGGGCCACGCTGGATTTGTTTTATCTGACGGCCGAAGTTGGCGCCCCCAACGACGAGTGTCGAAAAAAGTTTTTGGCCTGCTGAAAAGCGTCGGAACTCATCGTCTATCTGTTGGGCAAGTTCCCGGGTAGGCGCAAGAACAAGGACACTGACAAGGTCGCGGTTTGCGAGCAGCTTGTCAATAATCGGCAGTAGGAACGCGGCAGTCTTGCCTGTTCCAGTGTTCGCGAGGCCAATAATGTCCTTACCGAGCAGGGCAGGCGGAATACACTGGTCCTGAATAGGTGAGGGGACTTTGAAACCAAGATAATCAAGTGTTGCGACGGTACGTGGGTTCAGGCCAAAGCTATGAAACGTGTGTGTTGGCTCATAGACGACTTCTTCGGCGGCCGGCGTTGCTTTGTTGATAAAACGATGCGCACTGATAGAGCTTGGTTTGTTGGCGCGTTTATGACGCGGCGCGAAGTTATTACGGCGTGATCTGCCGTTAGATCTGTATGGTTGTTGCACAAAAATATACCTTTCTTGTACGGTTACGATGAACGACAAGAATTAGGGTAAATGCAAGTATTCATCCAGTGGACTACTGTCTACTATCTCTAATAATAGCATAAATGCTATAAAAAATCAATAGATTAGAGGTTATTTCCCGTTTTTCTCTCTGTGGATACACCCTGGCCAGCAACATGGTCGGCGCTCGCCCTTGTTGAGTTTGTCCAGAGCAATGGCGATACGGCGGTCTCGGGTTTCGATAAGTTTAGCGCTCGTCACCCAGCAAATGAATTCGTTTCGTGCCAGTGGCGTTATGTCATCCCATGCGTCGAGTGCCTGAGCTTCATCTTTGAGTAATGCTTTTTTCAAATCAGTCGGCAGTTCGTGCACAGTACCACCTTGTACGCTGGGTGTTTTCATAGGTTGCATTATAACTTACCTATAATGCGATACATATAGTATTTGCCGCTTATGCTAAAGTGTTGTATTCTACGGTTATGAGTAAAAAACTAAATAACGCATCACTTCGGAATAAAGCGCTAGTCATCGCCGCCAGTGTCGTCGCACTTGCATCGATCGCCTACGCAGCTTTCTCTACCACATTAACAATTAACGGTACCGGAAACATCAGCGGTGACTGGGACGTGCACATCAACAGCATCACCCAAACTTCTGGAACCGGTGTAACGGATCATAACTCTGTCGCAGCAGCAGTCCAGACTGGTGACTTATCGGCAAACTTCAACGTCGACATGGCCTACCCTGGGGCTACCGCGACATATGAGGTTGTTATTCAGAACCATGGCAGCATAAGTGCAAAAGTTACCGGCCTGCCTAGTTTGACGACAATAAACGCTGCAGACCCAGCGGACGTAAAATTTACCGTGAGTGGGATTACTTTAAACCAAGTACTCAACCCGGGAGACACAGCGACAGCGACCGTGACTGTAACCTGGGAATCGGTCACAACTCAGTCGAACCCGTCAGTGCTCTCGAAAACGGCAGAAATCACTTATACGGTCGAGCAAAACCTATAGCCGAACCAAACACGCAAATCTTGTAACGTACCCGATGCATCCGCCCGGGTACGTTGTAATTTTAAGCATAATCTTATATGATACGGACAAGTATTTAGATGAACAGGAAACATACCGTGAAAAATAAAGTTTTCGTCATAGCTACTTCACTCGTTGCTTTGGCGTCAGTAGCCTATGCGTCGTTTGCCTCGACACTGAACATAAATGGTACTGGTACTGCTACGGGAAACTGGGATGTAAAAATCACCTCTATAACGCTTGCGACGGGTACGGGAGCAACAAACCATAATGGAGTCGCTCCATCTGTTGCGGGTGACGGACTAAGTGCAACGTTTAATGTTGACCTAGCATATCCTGGTTCCACGGCGACGTATGCGGTTACGATTACGAATAACGGGAATATACCTGCGAAACTGGTTACTCTCACGAATCTTACGACCATAAACAGCGCCGCTCCATCATACATCACGTACGCAGTGAACGGCGTAGCAGTGAATGATGTCATCGCTGCAGGTGGAACGGCAACGGCGAATGTTACTGTGACATGGTCTGCGAGCGATACGACGAGCGCAAACGGTACATCTAAAGCAGCAACCATAAACTTTGGTTACGTCCAAAATAGTTAAACAGATAAGGAGTGGGATGTGGCACACTACAGCAGGCGCAGCTTACTTCTAAGACAGCTGTGTATGCTCTTAATAGTACCGACATTACTGATAGGCGTCGGATACGCTGCATTCAGCCAAGATCTTTCTTTAGCTACAACAACCTCTAATATCAGCTACACTTCCGCGAACCAAATAGCGGCAAGCTATACTAAAACGGAAACACTGCAAGGCAATAAATATTCCTATAGTTTCTCACCATTTACAGTAGTAAACCGGGGCACGACAACGACTGAAACGTGGCGCGTACTTTTTGATGGACCGGCAGATATGACATCGCTCAGCTGCGCTGGTAGTGTCACTTGTGCTATTGTCGCCGGCACGACTGTTCGTGTTTCAAATACAGCGAGCAACGGGGCACTTGCATCTGGAGCATCTGCGACATTTACTTTTTCTTTTACGAGCACCAGCCCTGGTTTTACTCTCGACAACGTGCAAACTGCTGCAACGTTTCCTGCAGTATTTCAAAATATAAGTGGTCTTACGGTCACGATTTCCAAAGGTACTAAATCTGGTAAAACATGGTCGCCTGTCGTCATAACTGTTAAAAATAACAGCGGGCAGCCAATAAACGGATGGCAAGTTACTGTTACTCCTTGGTCCAGTAACTATACCGTAAATACCACTATGCCATCCGGCATAATATACACAACGACAGCTTCACAGCTTATATTTACGAGTACTAATCCTCTAGCTAATGGTGCAACCGCTACAATAAATACCTCAGCTACGACCGCAAATACATGGAATGTGGCAGCGACGGTGCAGGGCCAGCTATGATGCGTTTATTCGCTACGCTGAGACCAGTTGTATGGTTGTTACTTTTCGGGGTTATAGGAAGTTCACTTCTATCGAATTTTATTCGTAATTCACGGGTAATTGATAGTTCACTAAACCTGTATGTGCTTGAACCTGCATTAGCAGTTGTTTTAGCGACGGTGGCCTATGCATATGCTGGGAAAATGCACGATAGAATTCGGCATAAGGGAGAGAAAGCGCTGATTATTATTTCCGTTATAACGGTATGGTTTGTGTTGTACTTCTTACTTGGATTGTTTATGACGTATGTTCATAATGC
The DNA here is from genome assembly GCA_964581535.1 of uncultured Candidatus Saccharibacteria bacterium. Classification (GTDB taxonomy): domain Bacteria; phylum Patescibacteriota; class Saccharimonadia; order Saccharimonadales; family Saccharimonadaceae; genus CAZOOW01. Next base: position 143,036 of record CAZOOW010000001.1, on the reverse strand, counting down.
CGTCGCTAGTAGTCTCACTGCAATTCTTATCAACACAGCAGCATTTGGAATCGGAGCCGCTGCCCTAGAATATGTTCGTAACAAAGTTATGCTGATGGGCAGCCGGAGAACACTTATTCCTCTGGGCATTCTTGTTGGCATCGTGTTCGCCTTCGGTCAAATTAGTCTTCACCAGATCTTTGGGATAACCTCTGCTGTTGGTGCAGTCGAGTTTATCGTCCAGAACATTGTTCCGGCTCTTGCATCTAGTTTTCTTCTGACGTATTTGGCCGTAACCTCGGGGCTGCCGTCGCAGTTAGCCTTTAGATTAGGAGTATTGTTTTTAACGTTGATTCCACCTATCATTCCAAAGTTTGACTGGTACTTGATAGGAGTTTCTCAAGTAGCATTAGTGATGGCAGTATATATTGTTATCGACAGGCTACGAGTCGATACACCGATTCGTGGACGACGGTATAAGCATACTGAAAGAGCCTACGATGTTATGTTTCTAGTAGTGTTCGTTGCGCTGGTGCTTTTCATGACAGGAGTGTTTACCTATAAACCACTCGCTATCATGTCGAATAGCATGCAACCAGTATTTTCTAGAGGTTCAATCGTTGTGGTGCAAAAAGTTAAAGCAATGGACGTAAAAGAAGGTGATATCATACAATATGAAGGACATGGAAAAATGGTCACACACCGCGTCATTAAGGCAAGTTTTGCCGATGATGGTTCCGGAACGCGAATATTAACGACAAAGGGTGACAACAGTCCTAGTCCCGATGCGCCAGTACAAGAGAAACAAGTTGTTGGCGTTGTAAAAGGGCAGATTCCTCTGGTTGGATATCCGACCGTCTGGATGAGTGAACTGGCGAAGAAAAAATAAATGGGTAGGCATATACATGGCACTTGACATAGGAAACCCGACACATGAACATCGTCCTTATGGTTTTGTGATTGTTGGACTCTTTCTTCTGGGGCTGGCAGGAATATTTGGCTATGATGCTGCACAACGTCGACCAGAAGACGTGGTAACGGCGACAACGTACCGGTATCGAATCAATCAGGAATCAGTGCCAAGCGTAACGTATTTCAAAAATAGCTTTTTCGGCGAAACACCGGGAGCAGGTAATACGGCTTATGTTGCCGAGCTCACCGACCAGTTAAAAGGGAATTTTTCGTATCGCCTTCAGTCGGAGCAAGAAGCTGAACTCACGACAACGCACTTTGTTAAGGCTGTCGTCAGAGCGAAGTATGTTATAGGCTCTGACGGAAAAGACGTTTCAGATGTTTGGAGTAAAGAATACCCCATCGTGAAGCCTGTCACTGACACTAAAACTACGAAAAGCGTTGCCATTAAGGAGTCAGTTAGTGTTCCTTACTCTGAATATCGAAAAACGGTTGAGCAGCTGAGGGGTGCGCTTTCTCTGCCTGTTAGCACAGAAATGGTTATAACGTTTTCTGTTCAGGTAAGAGGAGTGATTGATGGCGCTCAAATAAACGATACGAAGATCACGACGTTGACTACACCGCTTGACCAACCATTGTTTAAGATTGCGAATACTTTTCAAAAAGAGGATATCAAGCAGGTTAGCAGCCAGTCTGCCAAGCAGGGTGAAGACAGTCTGAGACGAAACGAAACGATACTCGCTGTCGTGTTAGCTGGACTCGGTGCGCTGGCGGTCGTGTAAGGTTTTCGGCGCCAGATCTTTAAGACCGCATACCAACGAGAACTCGATAAGATATTTAGGTATAACGACGGGATCATTATAAAAGCCAGCAAACCGACAGATCTAGCTGATAAAAAAATCGTTCAAGTGCAGTCGTTCGACGATATGTTGAACTTAGAGGAAGAGCTGAAGGTACCTATTGTCGCTAGCCCGGCTGGAGGAGAAGCGACGAGGTTTGTGATATTACGCGAGGACGTTGCCTATATTTATACCCTCGGAAAAGCACTCATTGATGACGATGAATCATTTGATTCTATGCGAAAAACCCTGAAACAGTCTGGCTCGGGAACCCGACATCGACTGGGGTAGGCTAGCTAATCTGCTACACTAAACATACATGTTCAGTGTAAAGAAACAACGATCTGCTTTGTTTGCAGCACCCTCTCGAACAACTGCACTTGTTGCAGCAGCCATCGTGTTTTTGATTGGTGCGACGCTTGCCAGTGTTCTTGCGAGAGCCGTGGAGAGTCAGTCGAAGAATGATTATGAACTTCGCATGAGTCGTCAGACATCGGCGCTGCGGATTCATCTAGCGAATTCTATAGAGAACTATAATCATCTGCTGATATCAACCGCAGCACTATATAACATGCAAGAGACGGTCACAGCTGATACCTGGCGTCAGTTCTATGAGAATATGAAGGTCGATAGGCAGTATCCTGAGTTGACCGGCCTAGGTTTTACGCAAATTGTCCATAATGAAGACCTTGAAGCCTACATGTCAGAGCAAAATGCGTGGCTCGAAAATTTTGTTATTCAACCTGACAGCTCAAGATCAGAAAAGGCAATCATTACTTTTTTGGAACCGATGTCGGAGGAGAATAAATCTGCGCTTGGTTTTGATATGCTGAGCGAGGAAAGCCGTCGTCAAGCTATGTTTGCAGCACGCGATAGTGGACGGACAACTATGACATCGCCGATTCGATTAGTCCAAGCTGCGAATACGGCAGACACCTCCGCGGTGGGGGTTCTACTGTATGCGCCTATATATAAAACTCGTACAACTCCAAATTCAGTAGCAGAAAGGCGGGAACAGCTGAAGGGATACGCCTATGTTGTTGTCAGGCCAAAAGATGTCATAGACGCATATCTTGCAACAACTCCTGCATTTGATGATGGGGTAAATATAGATGTTGCAGACGTGACAAATGGCAAAAAATCCGTGTTTTCACTACAAAACGCTGGCACGGATAAGACTGCTAGTATAAGCAAATCTGAGCAGGACATGTATCTCGATGGACGGCAGTGGATGTTTGAGATCAGTGGGCGAAACGCTTTCATAAACGCTGCGGGTGCACCGGGTGCGATTTTTGCTCTCGGAACTGCTGTTAGCGTATTGGCTGGCTTGATATCCTTCCAGGTGCTTTATAGCCGCATGAGACACATCGAAAAGGGGTACGAAATTGAGGTGCAAAAGTCAAAGGAAGAGTTGCTGGCGTTGGCATCACACCAGTTACGAACTCCAGCAAGCGGGGTTAAACAATACCTAGGATTGCTTACTGATGGTTTCGTCGGTGAGCTATCGGCTCAGCAACTCGAGGTAGCAAAAAAAGCTCAAAACGCCAACGAACGTCAGTTGGAAATTATTAACGAGCTTTTGTATGTTTCAAAAATAGATGCCGGACAGCTTCATGTCGAACCGCGTGAAGTCGATATGCGCTCGTTAGTACAGAGTGTCATCGACAGCTTCTCGCAGTCTGCAAAAGACAAAGATATCAAACTCAAATTTGTTGCGAAACGACCATATAAGTGTTTGATAGATGATAGGTATATGATTATGGCAATTGAAAACCTGATCAGTAACGCTATAAAGTATTCACATGCAAATACTACGGTAAATGTGAAGCTCCGTAAATCGAGTGGCAATATTTTACTTTCAGTTATAGACGAAGGAGTTGGGCTCAGCAAGGATGATCAGCAGCGTGTGTTTCGAAAGTTTGAGCGGGTTTCGAACGCGCTATCGAGGTCCGAAGGGGGGAGCGGTCTCGGTTTGTTCCTCGCAAAGGAACTCGCTATTGCACATGGTGGTGATATATCTATCGTTTCCGAACCCGGTAAGGGAAGCACCTTTACTTTGTCATTGCCGTGCAATAAAGCAGAGGTTCAATCATGACTCGTACCCCACTAATACTCATTGTCGAGGATGATAGTGCGCTCAGCGACAGTACGAAAATGGCTTTGGAATTCTCAGGCTTCGATGCCGCAGTCGCCGAAAATGGCGAGGTAGCTCTAGAGCTCCTGGAAACCACTGTACCGAATTTGATACTACTTGATATATTAATGCCTGTTATGGACGGACGTGAGTTCCTGAAAAGATTCAAAAATGATTCGAATGTACCGATAATTGCACTCAGCAACTTGGATTCAAAACATGATATCGAAGAGATCATTTCACTTGGTGCATCGACCTGTCTTCTGAAATCCTCGCTGACGCCAATGAGCCTCATTGATCTAGTTCGGCAGACAATCGAAGCTACCTAGAGTGGTGCTGAGCGTTGTCTGAGGTATTGCGCTTATGGTACTATGGTTCCAGATTGAAGAACTAAGGAGGAACAATGGAATATGCGCGAATGCGTCCGCCTGAAAGACGCTCAGAATCATCACCGGCAGGCGCACAGCAACCGGAACCAGTAAAGTTTCAACCATCTGAACCACGCGGCAAGAAAAAGGCGAATAAATCGAAGAAATGGTTACCAGTTGCAGTTGCCTTACTTGCGCTATTACTTCTCGGAGCTTGGTTGCTAACGAATCGTGGCGGCACGCTGGCTTCCCAGATTGATAACAATAAATACCAGGCAGTATTCTTCACGAGTGGCCAAGTGTATTTTGGTAAATTGTCCTATGTTAACGATGGGTACATGAAACTTACAGACGTCTTCTATATCCAAGCACAGTCAAACAATGCTGATGCAAAAAATCCGCAAAATGCAGATAATGCGCAGGGTTCAGACCTGCAGCTGATCAAGCTCGGTAATGAAATTCATGGTCCGGATGATGCGATGATTATCAGTCGCGACCAAGTCTTGTTCTTCGAAAATCTCAAAAAAGACGGCAAAGTAAGCGACTCTATAGCTAAATACAAGCAACAAAATAAATAGTGGCACTCGATATGAAAGCGCGTCGCTTTAGCGGCGCGCGCAAGACTATGCTATGGGCAGCCGGATTAACAGCGGCATTGATATTTGCCGCTATTTTGTTTGTATGGCTGAATGGAGCAGGTACAATTCCGCAGCCTCCCGAATCAGTAGATACCGCAAAAAGCGTAAAACCTGAAGCAAGAAAGCCGGATCCGAATGCGCGTCCATCGGCGGCGATTGAATATCTAACGACGCCTGTACTGCGTGGAACGAATGCCAGCATCACGATAAAAACCATTCCAACGGCCGAGTGTACGATAAAGGTTACTTACAAAGGGGTCGTGAGCACCGATTCAGGGCTCAAACCAAAGATCGCAGATGATCGCGGCAGCTTGCAGTGGGCCTGGACGGTAAATAATGACGCCGCGAGTGGAATTTGGCCTGTTGATGTTTATTGCTACTACAACAAGCTCTCTGCATATGTTCGGGGTGACTTAGAGGTCGTTGACCAGCTTCCTCAGCATTAAGATTTTTTATATATCTCCATTTGCTCACCAATGCTTCGCCACTCCGAATCACTCAACAGACGCTCGGGAGCAAACAGTATGAGCAAACCTTTTTCCAGCATACATGCGATTTGCTTGCCGTCTTTTGATTTTCCGATGAATATTACGCCGCTACTAGTTTGCACGGTGCTGGTTTGTTGGATGACACTCGATAAAAACTTGTCTTTATAGTCGGGTATTTCGCCGAATTGTGGCGGCTGCTGATACTGGGAAACGGTTACTTTTGTGTTTTTAACATCTGCCACATAACTGAGTAATTCTGAACCGTCCTCAGTTTTTAGGTACTTGTATGAGTCAACTTTGAAGTTATTTTTTGTTTGCGGAATAACCAGTGGAGAGAAGGCTAGCTGTTGCTGTATATCTTTGGGGATTGTGCCGGCAACTGTTGAACCGTTCCACCTCAAATACCCATAAATGAACCCAGCAACGATGGCGATTACCAGCAGGCTAATTCCTATTCGCTTCCACCAGTTGGGTTGAATCCTCATGCTATCAAGTATAGTTTATCGGACAATAAAGTTGACGTAGACGGAACCTGCACAGTCACTGGTTGAAGTACATCCGGTTGAATAGTTTGTGCGTGTATTTCCGGCGGAGAAGTAGAATGCGTTGTTAGGAATACTGGAAACTGTGAATCCATATCCTGCGGTCGGGCCTGAACGAACGAACTCACCAGCTATTGCGGCAGTTGTTTTTACCCAAGCTGGACCGGCGGTCGTTACGATTGCGTTCGGTGCACCACCGCTGGTAGAGCCATCAGTAGCAACAACGAGTCCATAAAGCTTCTTGCTGCATGTACTCGAGCTAGCAGTCGGGCATGATGCAGCTGGAATCATTGCACCGGTCGAGCTTGCATCAGCAAGCATCCCCAGCTCAACCGCGCTAGATGTGTTGACCGCTTCTTTCATCGAGGAGCTGAAGGTGCGAACATCGTAAAGGTTATCGATAGTTGGGCCACTCGTTGTACTTACGACATCGGCAAGACAGAGTATAGGGCTCTTAGCACTGAAAGTAGGCATTCCGTCTGTTGCCGAAACATTTCCTGTTCGGGTCGTGAACTCAGGCTGACCACTCACTGGATTCAAGCAAACATGTCCCCAGCGGTTTGTGCCGGTTAGGTTGATATGCGGTGCCGATACGCTGTTTGTGTTTAAGTCAGTTGCCGCAACATTGACCCTCCGGCCGTTTGAATAAGCTGTACATGCATTTATGTGCACGGTTGTGTTTCCAGTTCGAGAAACCTTACACGGACCTGATGCGCCGGGACTGATGAGTGCAGGAAGATCATACGGATCGCTGCCTGTTCCGCTCGAAGGTAAAACCCCGAATGTTAGTAGCCCAACCCTGACGATCGGCGGGCATATTATAACGCGTGGCGCAGTACCGTCAGTTAGCGGTGGTGACGGCCTTGGTTCAAATGGTACGGTCTCCCTAAGTGGTAATGACACGGCCGGTACTGTTGCGGTGAATGTTGGAGCGGGGGCTGGCGCAGGGACACTTGCAACGATCAAATTTGCTAGTAATTATGGAAATACTCCGAAAGTCGTCATTAACCCAGTCGGTGGCTTTATACCGTTTTATGTCAATCGCTCGGCGAGCGGATTTAGCATACACGCCGCTAGCGGGGTGCCTCCAGGGGGCTACGCGTTTGACTATATAGTCATGCAATAAATTTTCTACGCGCTTTTTTGACTCGGAGCAGTTACCTTCCTCGTGAGCAGTCATCTTGCTGCCTAAAGACATTAACAATGCACAGATTTATTGCTAATAATTTATTCAAAAATTCATGATTTACAATAGATAATATGTTTGAGAATAGCCTGCTATTGTTTGCAAGGGCACAGAATGGTGGTGCAGGATTCTTGCTATTAGTACTTTATACCATTTTATGGTGGCCCTCACATATTTTCTTTCGCTGGCTTCGAGGCAAGACGGGTAGAGTATCAGGCAGCATACTTTCAGTATTAATTTGCACAGCTGCGAGTCTTGGACTCGGTTATCTGGGCTATTGGCTCGGTGAACACACGACCAATCTAGAGCTTAAATCGTTGGGTTCATCAGATGGCCACGGAGGGTTTAAGGATGAAAACTTTATGTATTTGCCTTTTTGCTTCGCTTCTGTGGGAGTGTGGCTTGGCTTTCTCAGTGGTTATCTTCGTATCCCGATAACGGAAGAAGACATTGAAAAACGTAAGTAATCATCAATTTAACTTCTCAGCGTTTTACATATTTACGAACAGCATAACTTCGTCATCACGGACGGTGATAATACCGTTGTGCATTTCGAAATATACTGACTCTTTTCCGGTTTCTATAATGACCTTGCCAGGGACGAGCATCGAAAAAAAGTCTGCATGTCCTGGCAGAATATCAAACTCACCGATACGGTTCTTCGCCGTTACAGCGAGCGCCTCGCCTTCGTAGTAGACCGTGAACGGTGCCCGGGCAATAACCTTCAGGTTCTGAGATTCGGGACGTTTCATAGACTATGTGTTGGCAGCTTTCGGTGTATTTTCAGGAGTTTGAACGTTAGCTGGTGATTCTGTTTCTGCCATCTCATTAAGTTTTTCTTGAGTAGGCTTAGAGTTCTCTGGCGATGGTGCCGCAGCAGGCTGTTCTTTTCCAGCGGTGTCTGCGGGTGGTTTTGTGTCGTCTTTTCGCACGCCGACCGTTGCTTCTTCGCCAGCCAGTATCTGTTCGATTCCGGTCAGTGTTTCATCTAACGTATAGTACTCGCCGGGTTTTCCGGTAAATTTTTCAGCGACGGCGAAGTCTTGAGAAAAATATTGGATGAGTTTTTTGGCGTTCTGATAGTCAGAACGGTCAGCCGGACTGAGCTCATTTTCACCGACGATGGCGATAATGTTTTTCAGGCTGTCATATTTCTGCATGATAGCCTGAACACGGCCCGCGAGTGCGTAGTGTCGTTCCCCGACAATTTGCGGAGTCAGCAGGGAAGAGTTGGTTTTAAGCAGGTTGACTGCAGGACGGATGCCGGTTTCAGCGATAGAACGATCAAGCACCAGCACCGAGTCGAGCTGTTGGGAGATAGCCTGCACTGCAGGATCGGAAAGGTCGTCAGCCGGGACATAGATGGCCTGAACGCTCGTGATAGTACCTTGCTCGGTACTCGCTAGTCGATCCTGAAGGCGCCTGAGGTCGGAAAAGACCATCGGACTGTAGCCACCTTCGCTCGGAATAAGCCCGAGGTTGGTAGACATTTCCGTCATAGCCTGAATGTGACGGTAGATGTTGTCGACAAAAAACAGGATATCTTTGCCTTCTTCGTCGCGGAAGTATTCTGCAGCTGTGGCAGCAGCGGGCGCTACCATGGAACGTATAGCAGGTGTCGCGTCCATCTGCCCGAAAAACATGACTGTATTTTTCAGGACACCGGTATCACGTAGCGTCTCATATAACTCATTTCCTTCACGGATACGCTCACCAACACCACAGTAGATGGAGAGGCTTTGGTTGTTTTCACCTTGGGTAACGTTGTGAATCATTTCCATCGTGAGAACTGTTTTACCGACACCGGCGCCACCGATAACACCAATTTTGCGCCCCTTTACGAATGGGGTGAGAAAGTCGATGACCTTCAAACCGGTTTGTAGAAGCTCTAGTTTTGATGAGTCGCGGTAGCTTTTTGTTCCGCTTGGCTCGGAAATGGGTCGCAGGTTTTCGGTAACGGCGTCGCCTTTGTCGAGTGGTTCGCCGAGAGCATTAAACACACGGCCCATCGTCGCTGCGCCGACAGGTACACTTACTTTTTTATGAGTTCGGCTGAGTTTCTGACCGCAGCGGACAGCCGTGTTGTTGGTGAGGTTCAAACAAATCGCCTTGTCGCCTCGGAAGAAATTCACCTCGACAAATACGTCCGGATAGCCTTCAACGCCTAATAACTCTTTTACATCAGGCTTTGCGCCTACAATCTGCACTTCGACAGTTAGGCCTCGTAGCGCCGTGATAACACCGACGTAGTCATTTGCAACAGCGGGTTGCATTAGGCGCCTCCTGCCGCCGCTTCGCGGCGCTTTTTCTTCATTCCAACCAGGACTTCACGAAGCCGGCGGTCACTCTCGGCTCGCTTTGAGCGGTGAAATTCTAGTTTGTATTCACTGAGTAGCTCACCAGCCCGGTCCTCGGCAACAGTCATAGCATTAAAACGACTAGCAGACTGAGCAAGACCAGACTGCAGGATGGTTTGCGCAAGCGCTAGGCTCATCATGGTTTGCTCCATCTGGTCGGCAATCTCCTCTAAGCCCGGTTCGAAAATCGTATCCATGTCGGTTATAACATCTTCATCTGCATCCTCGCTCATGTCCTGCATCCGGGTGATAAGGTCGATGGAGCGAACTTCCTGTTGTCCGAGAGAGATGTATTCCTCGTAGTACACCATAATCTGGTCGTACGGGAGGACCGCTTCGATGACTGGACTGACATCGATATAGCTGTCGCTTTCTGGAACTTGGAAAAACTTGACGTACGGAATGCCACGCTGACTCAGCTGAGAGGCTCCGTGGCTACCGAGCACGATAATATCGGTATCTTTCGGGTTGTAGTTTTCTTGCATCTGTTCAATCATGCGCATATCGAGGTCTCCCGACAGTCCGGCTTCTGCAGAGATCAAAATGAGCACCTTACGACCGTTGCTACCGCCGATATCATTTTTTGCAGTAATCCGCTTTTTCGGATCGACACGGATAGACGTATAGCGCTGCCATAGTAGTTCGAAAAATTCCTGACTGAGTTGTGCCTTGTTTTTCACCTTCGCAACCTGTGTACTTGCTAAACTTTCAAAAACATTCGTCAAGTCTTTGAGCGTTTCAATACCCGCCATATCTTTTTCTATTGCGCCAGGTCGTCTCATTTTGCAACCTCCGCCTTTTCAGGTTTCTTTTCTGATTTCTCGGTCGTTGGTTCTGTTTCAGCAGTGGCGTTAGCACTAGTTGCGGCGGTTTTGTTTTCTTCTAGCTGCTGCGCGCTAAACTTGGCGAGCAAGTCAGCCTCGATAGAGTCGTACTGATCCTCGCTTAGCTCGTCTTTAGCAACTTCTTGCACGGCTTGTTTCAAACCGGCAACATCGATTGCCCTGTCGTCAGGGCTTAGCATGATTGTCTCTAGCATCAGCTGCTGTTCGGGCAGAGAATACAACTCTTCCGGAGTTTGGCCAAGTGCTTCGTACAAATGTTTTCCCCTGGCGAGGTCGAGTCGAGTTTCTTTGGATAGCTGAGAGCTAAAGTGGGAAAACTCCTCCGCCTGATGGTATTTTGCAAGCGACTTAAACAGGGCGGTTGAGAGCTGTTTCTGGCGTTTAGTCTGGGCTTGTCCGCCTACGCGCGAGACCGACAGACCAGCATTGACGGCTGGACGGACGCCTTTTCGGAAATAACCGAGGTCAAAAACAATCTGACCATCCGTAATCGACATGATATTGGTGCTGAGATAAGCCGTAATATCATCGTTGGGTGTAAGCACGACGGGTAGTGACGTTAACGTTTTGTCGTTGCTGAGCAGTTTTCCGGCACGCTCGAGTAGTGAGCTGTGCGTGTAGAAGATATCACCCGGGTAGCTGTCGCGTCCTGGATCTACTTCCTGAAGGAGCGAGAGCTGGCGATAGGCCTCAGCGTGACTAGACAAGTCGTCGTAGATAATAATCACATCCTGGCCGCCGTACCACAGGCTTTCGGCCATAGAGCAGGCAGCATAGGGTGCTAAGTAGCTCTGTGTCAATGAGTCAAAGATATCCGCCATCACGACGATAGTATGCTCCATTGCTCCTGACTCCCGCAGCCCGCGTAACAGTCGTTCGACGTCAACTTTTCGTTTGCCCATCAGGACGTAGACTACAATACGATCCGTACCATCCTGGTTGGCACTTAGCTGGCTTAGGAACGTACTTTTTCCTGATTTACTATCACCTAGGATAGCGATACGCTGCCCAAGAACAATCGGGAAAAAACCATCGACTGCCGTCACGCCGCTCGCTAGCTGCTCATCAAGCATTTTTCGGTCCATTATGCCTGGAGCCGGTGTGAATACCCCCGTCATTTGAGTTGAGCTTATCGGCCCCTTACCATCAAGCGGCTCGCCCATTGGCGTTAGTACTCGGCCAATGAGCTCTGCGCCAATCGGAACGCTCAACTGGTCATGCTCAACGACTGCAAGGCTACCGAGGGCGAGACTCTCGGTATCGATGTTATAAAGAATGACTCTGTCACCGTGCGCTTCACGAACCATACCGCGCTGACCGTCCTCGAAGAGCACCTGTGCGCCGATACGGACGCCTTCGAGACCTTTAACTTCGACGATGAATCGGTTTGTTGCTACGACTTCTCCTGTCAAGTTGTCGGACTCTACTAGTTTTTGAAATTTTTGATTATCAAACACGTTTTAGTACCTCGGGAAACGTAGCGATGTTGTTAACAATGGCGCGCCGAAATGACATATCAAAAACACGAGATCCACTTCGAACGACCATACCGCCGAGCAATGTCGAGTTGACATTAATCGTTACTAGAACGGCCTCATGCAGGTTTGTCCTACACCAAGCGACTAATGCTCGTTTTAGGGGCTGCGGTGGAAGACCGGCAAGCGTTAAGGTTATAGACGGTGCGGATTGTTTGTACTGTTCCAGATCTTTAACGAGTGCATCGACTGAAGCGGCGTTTAGGGACTTGTTATTACTCAACATCTGCAAAAGCTGTGTCGCGGCAAGGGAAAGTGCAGGTGGCGGCGCAATCTGACTTCCTGCGACTTTGTTTTTTATTGACTCATGGCCTAGCCACGTGTTGTATGCCCGTATCTCGAAAATAAGCGCCGAGAGGTCTTGCATAGAGGCGATAGTCTCAGGTAGTCGGAGGTTACTCATGCGTGACTCCTTCGATTAGTTCCTGCTTATGCTCCTCGAGAACTGACAGCAGATAGTTTTGTTGCGCCCCGATATCTATGTTGTGCTGTAGTGTTTCTGTTAGAAAAGCCAGCATTGCGTCCGACAGTTTTGTATCGAGCTCACGCTGCATTTTTTCCGTGGTTGCTTTAGCCTCGGCTTGCATCTGGGCTTCAATTTCGCTGCGCCGTTTTTCCATAGCCGCATCGAGATCATTTTGGTGTTGTTCGGTTTCGGCATGCGCCCGTGCAATCGTTGACTCGGCATTTGTCCGTAGTTCATCTAGCTTTGCTCGGTAGCGTTTCATCTCATCGTCGACAATAGTGTTGCCAAGCTTGTCGAGACGCTCTGTCAATTTGTCTGCAAGTTGGAGCTGATCATGCTGGAGCTCACGACCTGTTTTACGAAGTACGGTTTCAAAATCGAGCTGTGCTGCCTGCAGCAAGCGCTCTTTTACTTCTTTCGGTAGCTCAACTGGCTGTTGTATCGCAGATTTTTCCGGAGGATGTTTATGTGCGCGGAAGTATTGCCAGCCAAGTACACTTAGCGCGCCGATGAAGAAGACGTTAATGACGAGAAAAATTTGTAATGCAGTATCCACCCTATAGCCTCGTAAGTATTAAATATATTGCAATCAGGCCAACAGAGAGGATGGCGAGTACCAGCGCTGACATTTGTATCAAGTCCCGATAGATCGCTGACTGGCTCATCGGATTCCTTCCGACCGAAATAATACTGCTGTGAATCATCGAATAAATCATACTGACGACCACAATAAGCATTACGACAAACACGCCGATGCTGAGTAGAATCGGTAGTGTTCGAACCTGTCGCCCCGCCATTGTATTTGCAACATTTTGCAGAGCGGGCGGAATAATAGTCTTGTCAGGTTCTTTAAAGTAATACGCGACGTTAACGAGCACAGGAATTTGACCGAAAGATGCTTCGTGCTCAGTGCCATCTTTGTCTTTGTATTTTTGCTTTGTTCCGGTTGTAAAATCACCCTGAGCAATACCTATCGTTCGCGCGTTGGAAGTAGCCTTCATGCCCACCCCTGCAATAGGAGACGCTGTTATATGGTCACCCCGTTGGATATCTCCGTTCACGTCAGATACAAGCGTTGGGATCGTGCCGTCAGTCGCGACGTCGGCTTGTTTTCCGGTCCCATTAGTAAGCGAGATTGACGTACTGTTTGAATCAATGATGACGCCGAGTAAACTATCGACGTTGCTAACACTGGAAAGCACGATTTGGTCTGTCGTATTTTTTTTCAAACTGACAATAGCACCGAGCGATGGTGTACCATCGAGTGAATAACTCTGGGCGATGATAGTTAAGGCGTGGGCACTCATGCCGACGAGCGCCACTAAAAATATGCTGAGGCCGATGGTCCAGGGTCTCGTCATTATCCGGCCAGCACTCTTCCGATGCGACATATCTGTTATTTACCCACTCTATTTATCTCTGGTAAACAGTATAGCAAAAAGCCTACGGTTTTCTCGTGGTATTATTGACGTAGATGGTGCAAAATAACTCACCCCTACCTTCATCCGAAGCGGGCTTTACGGTGCTCGAAATAGTTATAGTCTTAATAGCACTAATCATACTCGCTGGTATCGTGTTGTTCATGAACTCATAAAAACTACTCGCATAATGTGACTTTTTTTACAGACGGGGTAGCTTTCACTGCGATATGATAGGCCACACAACTAAAACGTAATAAGGTTTTTACAGAGAGGAACCATATTAAAAATGATTGATTTTATTATCTGGCTAGCACTCGGAGCACTTGTAGGATGGATCGCATCGATGATAATGAAAACGGATGCTCAGATGGGCGCAGTGGCAAATATTGTCGTCGGTGTTGTCGGAGCATTTTTGGGAGGATTTTTATCGAGGACATTTCTCAACTATACGCCTGATCAGTTCAGCGTCGGTGGACTTATCGTAGCAATCATCGGTGCAGTTCTGCTTATCTGGCTTGTGCAGATGTTTACCGGTCGTCGAACCGTTTAACTTTCGGTAACTACCTTTTAAAACCACAATCCCTACCACTCACACGTAATAAAGAGAGCGCAGTCCACCCGCGCTCTCTTTATCTTTATTGCTGCGCCTAGCTTGTAACATTTTTCACTGACGGTATGCTCGGCTGCGTGGTATGGTAGATACATGTCTAAAGTCAATCCATCCCAGTCTGTTGTTCACGTTATCGAGGATGACGCCGCACTTAATGATGCCTATCGTATGATCCTGGAGTCGAAAGGCTACACAGTCGTAGCTTCGGATAATGGCCGCACCGCGCTGGAAAGTCTTGAAAGTGCGGAAAAACAGCCGGCAGTAATACTGCTGGATCTTCACATGCCAATTATGAGTGGGCTCGAGTTTTTACGAGCATTCAATGCTCCATCGCATCCAGAAACGACTGTAGTTGTCTTTACGAACTATGATACAGGCGAAGATATCGACGAAGCGTATCGTTTGGGAGCAGAACGCTATATTCTCAAGGCACGAGCGACCCCAAAAGAGTTGCTTCGGCTCGTCGATGCAATTATTGCAGAGCACGAAGCGGCTTAGCCAGTCAGTTCACGGAAACTATCTTCACCAAGTAGGTTGAACAGTGCTTTTTTATGAACGGTATAGTTTGATCCACTATAAGAAATCACGCCTTTTTCAACCAATGCTTTTAGGTTTCTAGCGGCTCCCTCTCGCGTCTGTCCAATCAGTGCTGCGAGCATGGTCTGGTTGATTTTCAGATTGATAACGTAATCCTCTCCACGACTCAACCCATGTCGCATCATAAGGAAATAAAAAGTATAAGCGAGCTTATCAAGGGTGCGGGACTGCGTCAGACTCGTAATACGTAGCATT
This sequence comes from uncultured Candidatus Saccharibacteria bacterium, assembly GCA_964581535.1. Lineage (GTDB taxonomy): Bacteria > Patescibacteriota > Saccharimonadia > Saccharimonadales > Saccharimonadaceae > CAZOOW01. The sequence goes on along the minus strand of CAZOOW010000001.1, from coordinate 127,924 downwards.
AAGCCTGTATATTCATGGCCAAGTAGCGCGAGCAGGGCACTAGTAGTTTCAGGAGAATCGGCTAGCACGCTCTCAAAATCAGATTTAGTAACTGCTAATACTCGTACATCAGAAAGTGCTTCGTAGTAGAAAAGGGCACTTGTTGCTTCACCGATAGCCCATGACAGTGGAAAAACATCACCTTTGCCATAAAGCGCAATAATTCGTTCTTCACCGTTACTGGTGATCGTATAGGCACGAACCATGCCGTCCAGAACAACGAAGGCATGACGAGGGATTTCGCCTTGGAAGAGGATGGGGGCTTTGGCGCGAAACATTCGCATTACTCCAAACTCTTTAAACTGGCTGGCTAGTGTTGACATAGTCTTTATATTGTAACTTATTTCACAGCAGTCTGCTTTGGAGCCGGTTATAGTTATGCTCAGTATCGAAGATACATAAGTGTAGAGAGAAATAAACTAACGGAGGGACGTAATTATGTACAACCCAACAGAAGCACAAATCCAAGGTCGCATCAGCCGTTTTCTTAGTAAGAAACATGACCTTTCTCTTTCAGTAGAATAGACCGCATACGTCCATTACAGCGAGGATAAAACTACCCGCCTTCCTACCCTTACGGCGGGTAGTTTTTTATTTCGCGACAAGCCATTTGCGTTTGTGTAAAAAATATCACAGCGCTAGTTTATTACGACGAGTACTATAAAAACATTCAAGGAGAAGCTAAATATGAATTCCAACAAGACCATCATTCTCGCCACAATCACGACGCTTATTTTATCGATCATCGTTTCTATAACTGGTGCTGTGCCCGGGCTCAGTTTATTCTTAGGCAATGGCCTCGTACTGGATATAGCGCGGGTAAGTATGCTGATTCTGCTCATCACACTATTGATCATCAAAGTTCCCCGACCGGTGATGCTTCGAGTAGTTCTGGGTGCAAGTTCTGTGATTTTACTCGTAGGATCAATTTATATGCTAGGAGCATACGAGCTGCAGCTCCTCGATGGACTCATCTTTATAACTATTGCCAGCGTGATGGGCTTTGAAGCTCTCGAGTTTGATCCTGAAACACAGGCGCTTGGAGATGTAGTAGGGGCCTAAGTGTAGCGCTGGAAGGTTCCTAGGAAAGTCCCCTGAATCAAGTCAGGGGATTTTCATGACAAAAAGAGGTAGAATGAACATATGAAACGACAAGGACGTTATACAAAAAAACCAAGCACACACGCGAGAAGTCGATATTTTGTACGCCGCAAATGGCAGGATTTTAAAAGTCTTTCTCGGCGTAAAAAAATGCTGTACATCGGCGGGCCGATACTAGCATTTCTTATTCTTACACCGATAGTGACGTATGCGCTTTTGTACCGAGATATTAGTGATTCCGAACGGTTGATGAACCGTAGCAACACCGGTATTCAGTTAACAGATAAAAATGGTGAAGTTTTTTTCAGCACAGGTTCAAACAAAGCTCTCAAGCGTCTCAAACTTGATGATATTTCCGACTATACAGAAAAAGCTCTGATTTCCTCAGAAGACAAAAGTTTTTATGAGCATAGCGGCATTTCTATCCGAGGCATCTTAGGCGCGTTTAAGAACCAGTTGACGGGAAGCGACGGAGGCGGCTCGACCTTAACGCAACAATTAGTCAAAAATACACTGCTCTCCAACGAAAATCGTCTCCTCAGAAAGTATCAAGAAGTGTTCATGGCGATTGCGGTAGAAAATCGCTACAGCAAAGACGAAGTGTTAGATATGTATCTAAACTCAGTATATTTCGGTGAAGGTGCCTTTGGAATTGATGAAGCAGCCAAAACTTATTTCGGTAAATCGGCGCGCGATTTAGATCTCGCTGAAAGTGCAATGTTGGTCGGGCTATTGCCGGCACCAGGTTCGTACTCGCCGATTTCCGGCAACGCTAAGTATGCTAAAGATCGACAAAGCTATGTGCTAAAACGAATGGTGGCAGATGGAAAGATAACGAAGGCTGATAAGGACGCAGCGTTAGCCCAGCAGCTCAGTTATGCTGAGGTAAAAGAAGTTAGCTATCCAAACGCTCCGCACTTTGCCGAGATGGTGCTCGCTGAGCTCAATAAAAAGTACGGTGATGAAAAAATAAAACGTTCAGGCTATAAAGTTCAAACCACGCTTGATATCTCATGGCAGAAACAAGCCGAAGATATCGTTGCGAGAAATGTTGCGCGAAGTGCGGCAGGTGGCGGTCGCAACGCCGCCGTTGTAGCCATCGATCCGAAAACTGGAGAAGTTCGCGCCTTAGTAGGTAGTGTTGACTATAATGAGCCAACATTCGGCAAAGTAAATATGGCGACTAGTGCTCGCCAGCCTGGTTCGAGCTTTAAGCCGATTTATGTGACGGAGGCTCTGAATCAGAAACTGGTGACGGCTGCAACCATTTTACGTGATGAAGCGACTGACTTTGGCAATTATAAACCAAACAACTATGACTTTAAATTCCGTGGTGATATCACCCTTCGAAACGGTCTAGCACAATCGCTAAACATTCCAGCGCTCAAAGTCTTGCAAAAACTCGGCGTTGACGAAGCGGTCGCAAAGGCTCGGGAAATGGGAATATCAACCATAGATCCGAACAAAAACTACGGTATGTCGCTTGGGTTGGGTTCGGCTGAGGCGCGTCCTATTGATATGACGAACGCCTATGCTGCTTTCGCGAACGGTGGACGTCAGTATGAGCGCAGCATCATCAGCAGTATTAAAAACAAGTATGGCGAGACAATTTATAAAAGCAATCCAAAGAGCAAGCGTGTTCAGTCGCAAGAAGCATCTTTCGTAATCAGCGATATTCTCTCTGACAATACAGCACGAGCACCGTCCTTCGGCTCACGGCTGAACATCCCCGGGCGGAAAGTAGCAGTAAAGACTGGAAGCACTGACGATAACCGCGACGCTTGGACGATTGGCTTTACGCCAAGCGTAACGGTCGGAGTTTGGGTAGGCAACAACGAGAACGAAGTGATGACTTCCGGCGGCTCAGCCATGGCTGGACCTATCTGGAGCCAATCCATTCAGGCGTTTCTTGACGGTACCCCAGTCGAGCAATTCTCGCAGCCTGGGGGCGTCTATAAAACGTGGGCCTGCAAGCCGGGTGGCGGTGGTTATGAAGAGTTCTTCATAAACGGGACTCAGCCAGACAAATCATGTAAGCCTGAAGAGAAAAAGGATACCGACCGCGACGGTGTAGCGGATGATGTTGATCAATGTGTTACCACGCCAGCCGGATCAACGCCTGATCCAGCGAAACCAGGCTGTCCAAAGAAGGAAGAAGCCGATACGACTAAACCGGTAATCAGTGGAGCGTCAAATACCGGTATTCCCGTCGGTTCATCGTTTGATCCGATGAGCGGTGTAACGGCGACTGACAACAAAGACGGTGATATCACTTCGCGCGTCGCACATTCCGGAACGGTAAACACAGCAGTTCCTGGCACCTATCCAGTCACCTATACGGTCAGTGACGCTGCTGGAAATGTCACGACGGTCACGCGAACCATTACAGTAACCACCACAGATCCGACTACTGACCCAGGAACCGGAACGGGTACGGGGACTGGTGGTGGTACGCCGACTCCGTGAGTACACTTGCCTTAGAGCTGCTTCGCAAATACCCTATCATATCTGAGCAGGTTGAGGCTGGCGAGCTGCGGGTTATTCTGCGGGAACTTGAGGTGACTGTGAAAAATAATCCATCGGCTGCTGTTGTCGAGTTTGGTTGTTACATCGGTACGACGTCATTGTTTATTCGTCGCATGCTTGATTCCTTGCAGTCGTATGGTGAGTTTCATGTTTATGACAGTTTTAGTGGGTTGCCGGAAAAGACCTCGTCTGATTTCTCGCCTATTGGCGAACGGTTTATTGCTGGAGAACTGGCTGCCAGCCGCAAAGAGTTTGAAAATCAGTTTAAAAAAGCTGGTCTGCGGGTGCCAGTAATTCATAAAGGGTGGTTCTCAGATATCATGCCACGAGCGGTACCGAATAATATCTGTTTTGCGTATCTTGATGGAGATTATTATGAATCGATTCGTGATAGCCTACGGCTTATTACCCCACATCTCAGCAGGGGCGCCTGTATCGTTATTGATGACTACGCGAATCTCGCGCTACCTGGGGCAAAGCGCGCTGTCGATGAGTGGTGCCAAAAATGCCAGTTAACGGTACGTGTTGAGCAAAGTCTGGCCATCATTTTATGCTAGACTGGTCTCTAGCACATTAGAAATATATTCAGAGTACGGGGAAGGAATTGGCCTTTTGATCCGTCGGCAACCTGTCAGCAGCTACTGATAAGGTGCTTCATCCAACCCACGATGAAAGGGGAAAATATATGAACTATAAAACCGCAGAATCCGTCTCGCCGAAACATCCGGACAAACTATGCGATCAGATATCTGACGCGATTCTAGATGCGTATCTCGCGTGTGATCCCGAAGCTCGTGTCGCTGTCGAAGCGGTCGGTGGGCATGGCCGCATATTTATCACTGGTGAAGTGACGAGTGTTGCGCATCCGGAGATAGAACCAATAGTCCGCAGACTAACGAATGATGAGATTGAGCTAGAGGTGCACCTAGTCAAACAATCGTCAGAGATTGCTCGTGGCGTAGATGCTGGGGGAGCGGGGGACCAAGGGATTATGGTAGGTTACGCCTGCGCAGATACGCCGGAGTTTCTGCCGCTTGAAGTAGTGCTAGCGCGCGGCCTAAACCAATATTTATTTAAGATATGGCCGTACGATGGAAAAACTCAGGTGACTCTGAAAGATAATAAAATTACTGCAATCGTCGCCAGTTTTCAGAACGCACCTGCTGAGGAGCTACGTGCAAAAATATACACGTGGGCAAAAAACATCAAAAACGCAAAAATAACAGATGAATGTGAGATTCATGCAAATCCCGCCGGCGACTGGAATGACGGAGGTTTTGATGCCGATGCCGGCCTCACTGGTCGTAAACTTGTCGTCGATAATTATGGTCCGCGTATACCGATAGGCGGAGGTTGTTTTAGCGGTAAAGACGCGTCGAAAGTCGATAGAAGCGCGGCATACATGGCTCGTAAAATAGCGCTAGATTATCTAAAAAAGCGAAAAGCTCAAGAAGTTTATTGTCATCTGGCGTACGCCATTGGCTATGATCAGCCGCTTGAGGCGACGGTGACGATAGACGGTATACAGGAGCTGGTGAGCGGGTATGATCTCAGCCCTAAGGGGATTATTGCCACACTGGATTTGAAACGACCGATTTACGAACAGACGGCTCGCTATGGACATTTTGGTCATAAAGATCTGCCCTGGGAAGTCTGATTGTGTTTTAGCCGTAAATGCAATATATGTGACATATGACACTGTGTGGTAGGCCATAGGTTGTTATAGTCAAATATACTTAACTAAAGGGGGACGATATGGATCCACAAGCAAACAATCCAAATCCAGCGATGGGCGGAGATATGCATCAGGACAATGACCAGCCGGCTATAACCAGCAATGGTAGTACATGCAATTGCTGTAAATGTTGCACCTGCACAGACGGGTGTGCATGCAACGTTTCGCCGTAACTTATTTCAACAGCGATTTCATCTGTTTTGCAATCAGTCGAGTCGCAAAGCCGGGCGCCAGCCGATAGAGCGCGTTCATGAGCTTAGAATCAGAACCGGTATGAATATAAAGCTTGCCAGCTTCCATGCCATCGATGATGAGCTCTGCCGCTTTATCGGCTGGAAGCATCTTTATTTTTGACTCGCTCTCTTTCGATGCGTCATCGGGTGTTGTGACATGCGAATTTCTTGTTATCTCTGTTTTCGTTGCACCTGGAAAAACGACACTTACTTCGACATTTGTCTCACGTAATTCCGCATACAGTCCCTCACTCATCAACTTTACGGCGGCCTTTGACGCGCCGTAAATACTCTGGCCTGGTACCGGCAGGAAACCGCCCATACTGCTGACGTATACGATATGCGCCTCATCCTGATGCAGGAAGTGAGGTAAAAACGTTTTTGTCATATAGAGCGTTCCATAAAAGTTGATATTCATGACGCGTTCTATGTCTTTGTATTCAAGATCAGTAACTTTAACAAATGGCTGGATAATACCCGCGCAATTGATGAGCCCATCAACCCGACCATGGGCTTTGGCGATTGCAGTAGGAAGCTTCTCGACCGCATCACGCTCAGTGATGTCTAGTGGGTGAAGCGTTAAACTCTTAGCCGCATCACCCGCACGTTCAGAGATGATTTGCAGGCTTTCTTTGCGCAGATCAACTGCGGCTACCTTTGCACCTCGTTTTAAAAGGTTGAGAACGAGCTCTCCACCGATACCGCCACCGGCACCAGTTACTACAATGACTTTGTTGTTTACATTCATACTGTCTAGTATAGCTCGTAGTAGCGATAGGAATAACCTTATAAATGAGTGACCCGCGCCGAAATTCCGGCGCGGGTCTGTGATCGTTCTCGATCAGCGAGCTGCCTTAGCGGCGGAAGAAGCAGCGTGCCTTGTCTCCACCGATGAATAGGCGGCCGATGCGCAGGTGATCCATCTTGAAACCGAACAGCTCCAAAATGTATTGGCTCAGCATTGGCCCGCTGCCGTTGTAGCCGCACAGCGCGTTCGCGAAGTGCACGTTGTAGGGCATGCCGACCAGCACCATGCCGGCTGTGCGGTCCACGTAGGCGTCGCTGAACACGAAGCCGCGGCTGTGGAGCGCCTTGGCAAACTTCTCCGCCTCGTAGGTGTCCTTGTCGCCCATCGGAACAGCGCGGAGCATGTTGCAGCCCGGTGCAAAGTTCGGCAGGGTAACGATTTCGACTGCAGCGACAGTCATTTTCACCACTTCTTTCTCTAGGAGAGGGTAATGAACTTTTCTATTACACAAAAAATATATGTTTTTGTCAATAACAGGGCATGCGGAATATGTACGTTGTCAAATATTCTGGGGTATTATAAAGGCAAAAGAGGAGGATATATGTTCTGGTCAAAGAAAACTAAATTTGATGAAAGATTGCGACTTGGCGCAGTGACAGCGTTCGTCGTGACTTTGGTGCTAAACGGGTTAGCCGGTAGCACGACACTGCTTGGCGGTGTAAATACGGCGCAAATATCAGATGCTAACCCGAGTCTATTCACGCCGGCTGGAGTAACTTTTTCAATCTGGGGGCTCATCTATCTGTTACTAGTAGGTTTTTGCGCGTATCTTTTCGGTTTTGGACGAGACAAATCATCCCGGCTGAAAACTGAGACAGTGAACCAGCTTATGAAGTGGTTTCTGCTGAGCTCAGTGTTCAATTCGCTATGGATCCTTGCATGGCAGTATCAGGTGCTATGGCTCAGTGTACTGCTTATCATCGCGCTGCTCGTCAGCCTCGTCAAAGCAGTCGAGCTGCTCAGAAATAAAGATATGAGCGAAAAAGAACAGTTTCTAGTACGTTTACCGTTCAGCGTCTATTTCGGTTGGCTGACGGTTGCGACTATCGCAAATATTTCAACCTGGCTAGTGAGCGTGAACTGGGACGGTATCCTGATTCGTCCGGGGGTATGGACGGTAGGACTTTTGCTGGTCGGGGCAGTCATAGGCCTTGTCGGTGCCCTGAGGAATAACGACTGGGCGTATCTCGGCGTATTCGTTTGGGCATATGCCGGTATACTTTTGAAGCACCTCTCGCCAGGCGGTTATAACGGCATGTACCCGACTATCATTTTGACGCTTGTGGTGTTGTTGCCTGTGTTTATCTCAACGATAATGTTACTGAGTCGTAACACGCTGCAAAAACGGCTCCAAAAATTCTAGTCATGACAAAGCCCCGCGTAACGGGGCTCTGCCTGTGAAGTTGTAGGGCAGAACCGGCGCGGGGCTAGTTCTTCGGCTCGAGAGACGTCGAGGGCGGCGAGATGCGCTGATTGTTGAAGTAGACGGTATAGCCGGTGTTAGGCTTCACGCTCAGCGTTTCTCCACCGTTTACCTCGACAAAGTCCTCGAACAACGTCGACATCTCGGGGTGCTTGTCCAGCCACTGCTTAAACAGTGCGGCGTCGAGCTTCCATTCCATGGACAGCCGAGCGATCTTGCGGACGACGCCGAAGCGTCGAGCCACCTTCATGATGCCCGACCTGTCGGTGATCTTCATCTGTCCGCTAGCTTTCCTGAACTGGAAGATAGCTGCGACGGTGGCGAAGGACTGCTTGCCGCTCGCGAGGAGCTCGGAACGGTTATCGACAATGAGCTGCTTAATGGCAGCCTTCATGTCCTCGATCGCCGGGTCGAACTGTTGCAGAACCTTCTGTTTCTCGGCCTGAAGCGCTGCCTCCCTCGCCTTGATCGGCTTGAGTGCCTCGTCGCGCCTCACTGTCGTCTCGAACAGCAGGCGGATCATGCCGTTAAGCTTATCAACGACATTCTGGTCTGATACCATGTTTCACCTCTCAAAATGGGAAAGAACGTTTGAATATAATACTATGAAAATATAAAAAAATCAATACAGGGTAAGGCTTGCGCGAGGCGTATAACATGTATAACATGTATAACTATGAGCTATAAACACGTTACCCTAGCCGGTACAGCAACACTGGGTCCAAAGGGCCAAGTGGTCATACCGGCGGAAGTGCGGGAAAAAATGAATATCAAACCAGGGGATAAACTGATTGCCCTGTATGTCGATGACAAACAAGCGGTTGGTTTTATCACGGAAAAAGCAGCGCAGTCGATGGTCAACAAAATGGGTGAACATATGAGTGCGCTGGAAGCGACGTTGAAAGGATAAAATGCTCCATCATATATCACAGCGCCAAAAGGCGATAGTAATGGGTGCGGTCATGAGCGCGATGTTTCTCGTGGCGCTTGATCAGACCATCATCAGCACCGCACTAGGCAAAATAGTCGAGGAATTTAACAGTTTTTCCAGCCTGAGCTGGGTGGTAACGGCCTATCTCCTCACGACCACCGTAACTGTCCCTCTCGCAGGTAAGATGTCCGACGTATTCGGTCGGCGCAAGATACTGCTCTCAGGAGTATTTGCGTTTGTCCTTGCCTCGTTTTTGAGCGGAGCGGCCGCCAACATTGACCAGCTTATCTGGGCTCGCGCATTTCAGGGTATCGGTGGCGGTATTATTATGGCAAATGCATTTACTATCATTGGCGACCTTTTCAGTCCTCGTGAACGGGGAAAGTGGCAGGGGCTTATCGGGGCGGTGTTCGGCCTTAGCTCTGTCATCGGTCCGCTGCTCGGGGGGTTCCTGACCGATCCGCATGCAATAGCTGGTCTGACGACCAACTGGCGCTGGACATTTTTCATCAATATCCCAGTCGGCATTATCAGTTTTGCGATCATTGCTAAATACATGCCGAGAATTCGTCATGACCACAAGCCGAGTATTGACTGGCTTGGCGCTGGTTTTCTCGCTGCGGCACTCAGTTCACTTATACTCGCGGTTGATAATACAGACAAAATATTCGCTAGTCTCATCGATGATGGCGTGTCTCTCACGACTATCAAGGCAGTTCTTTATGGCGTCTCGTTTCTAGCAACAGTGTTATTTATCTGGGCTGAAAAACGAGCCGAAGAGCCGATTATTCCCCTTAACTTTTTCAAAAACCGCACTTTTAGCACGATGATGGTGGTTGCGCTGCTGTTCGGTGCGGCATTTTTGGGGGCTATACTCTACCTCACGCAGTTTAACCAACAGGTCTTTGGCGCTAACGCTACCCAGTCCGGCTTGATGCTGCTTCCTATGATCGCAGGGCTGAGCGTCACTGCTGCAGTAACTGGTCAGATTGTTTCGCGCACGGGGAAGTACAAGCGGTATATCATCGGTGGCTACGCTATTGCTACTGTGGCGATTTTTATGCTCTCGACCCTAACACCGGAGAGTCCCTATTGGCACGAAGCAATCATGATGTTCTTTGCCGGCGTTGGTTTGGGGGCAGGGATGCCGATTTTGAACCTTGCCGTTCAGAATGAGTTTACCCAAAAAGACCTCGGGGCAGCTACGTCATCAGCACAATTGTTCCGAACACTAGGCTCAACAGTCGGTACAGCGATACTTGGTACGATGCTCATTGGTGGCGTCAGTACACAACTCGGTGATATAAAAAGCGATCCATATATTCAGACGCTCAATCAGCAATCATCTGCATCCTCTATGCTGGGCACAATTACGACAGATACGGCTCTAAACCTGAACATGCATGATTTCAAAGAAAAGATTACTAAAGGTATGGAAAAAGGAACCTCGACATTGCCGGAGCCGATGCGCGATACCGTGCGGGCTGATTTTGCCGCCCAACAGAGAACCTATTCCGACAAAATCGTACATGCGTTCAGTGATAGTTTGAGAAACGTTTTTTATGTTTCTTCAGGCCTCATGCTTGCGGCAACGCTAGTCGCAACCGGGGTCAAAGAGCGGCCGCTGCGCGGTGGACATGACGATACCCCTGGCGTCGCCTAACAATGTATTTTTTACGATTGTCAAAATGCTTGTACTAGGCGTATAGTAAGGGTATTAACAAACAGTACCCAGACCGCGCGCGGAATCACGTGTAATTCGTGAACTGTGCCGCAACGGTGAATTCGAGCAGGCTATGAGGGTAGATGCTTGAAAAGTCCGATACGCGCGCTGGTCAAAAAGGGCTTCCCGAGCAGGAAACGAAACGTTTGAGTACTCAAGCGGCGCTTTTCAATATCAGGGAGGCGTCGTTTTTATATGCAAACAACCCGAGCAACACCAGCCGAACGAAACTACGAGCGTTATGAGAAAAATAAACGCTTTGAAGAAATATCTGATATCGCTGAGCGCATAGGTTATGCGGTAGATACGACTATTACCTACGAGCTGAGAGGTGATTCGTTATTCGCAATGACGGACACACAAGACCGTCCGTTTCATACCCAGACAGAACAAGCTAAACGCGAAGGGGAATACAAATTTCAAGGCACAGAAGCATTCGAATACACGCGACTTTGCCATGAACATGACGAGGCACTGTTTATTGATGCGTTTGCTCGCGGCGAAGTCGATGCCGATATTGTCATGAAGTTATCACGCGTACCAGATTCGGTCGCGCATGGAACGACGGCTATTAAAGGGTATCGAAGAGATTTACTGCGTTCGTTCGTTCGAATTTACTACAAAGATGAGGAAGTAGTGAAATGCCGGTTGTTTACGCTTGATGGGAACAACCAGTCAGGTCTCGAGCGGGTTGGCGATCTGGTGGGTATTGAGGTGCGAGGAAAAAGCTCCGAGGATATATTGGCGTCGACAGGGCTAAAACATGTGGAAGAAGCGAAAGAACACGTCGCACTACTGGGAGATTACCTTAAAACCGTTTATGACACAGCGGTGCTAGAAACAACGGGTCAGGTGACGAGTGCCGGGTCGCGGTTCATGGATAAGCGCGATGCTCATAGCCTTGTCGCTTCTAAGCATAATCTCGTCGAACAACATATGCATGCGATTGCCAAAATTCAGTTATTGGCACAGGCTGATACGATGGAGGCGTACTTAGAGGCAGAGCGCAGACGCGTTGCTGCGGCGATCAAACTATCGTTAGAAGGTGCCGATATCTCGTCGAGTGACGCTGCAGCAGTAAGCGCGGAGATTGCTACGAATAACTATGGCAGGGAATGCGCCACTTCCACAAATGGCATGAACCAGACTGAAAGCGATCTCATGAAAGACTGGGTAAAACGAGTTGAGGCGTGTCCGCTCTGTGGTGAGAAAAATGTTCTCGCTCAAAAAGCTGGTGAAGTAATTTCAGGGATAGATTGTGGCTGCCAACTAAATGTTTGTACCGGTGAGAAAACTATCGGAAAGAAAAAAATAGCGCAAAAAAATGCGAAAAATACCATCGTGAATAAAAACGCACGAAAGTATCACACGTCAGAGAAAATTCCACCGAGAAAAGAAATCCTCACGCGACAATTTGGTAAATACGCGACACTACGCACTAGAACTGTGGTTGGCGATGCGATTCGTGAAGTAGTGCATAAATACACTGGCGACGTTATCGCGAGACTTTAGCTCTTCAGTGCGCTTTTTCCGAGCGAGAGAACATTCTGTTTTCGATAAACGTCGAAAGCTTTATGGTTGAAACCGTGTTTTTTTATGAAACTTCCCAGCCGCTCTGATCCCAGGAAGTGGGGTAGGATAACATAGGTTGCGCCGTGTCGATATAAATCAGCCGCTTCATCATAGTTATTGGCGTGGCATATAAAAACCGCTTCTGGATTGTGGTAGCGCAAGTAACCGAGCAATGCCCGGTTGACGCCCATTTCCGTCACGACGCTAACGACCAGCTTAGCTTTAGGAAGATTAATCTCGTGGAGTAACTCCTCGTCGGTTGCGTCACCGTAGGTGTTTCGAACACCCTGTCGATCGAGATGCTCAATGACCTCGGGGTCATAGTCGACAACTAGATATCGCTGCTTCATTTCTCGGAACGCTTGAACAAATTCGTGGCCGCCACGATGATAGCCGAAAAGCACGATGGGGTAGCTGGCTCGTTTGTGGCGAGGCTCTTTAGCGCCTCGTTTCTCAAAGTAATTAAGGAGGGGTTCAAATAACTTGAAAAGCTCGTCATCATACTTCATAAGGTATGTGCTGATACTGATGGTGATAAGCGCGACCAGCGTAATGACGGCACCGTGCTCTTTGCCGACCAGTCCAACGTTTGCTGCGTAGAGTACGAGAATGATCGAGAACTCACTGATTTGCGAGAGGTTGATAGCTGCTTTAAAACTCGTCAGTTTCGTATAGCCCATGATGCCGAGAGTAGACATGACAAAAATCGGCTTTCCGAGCATCACAATAACCGACAGAACAATCGCAGCAAACAGGCTTTCTTGTATGGCGTTAAAACCAAGACTTTCTCCCAGCATTATAAAGAAGATAACAATAAAGAAATCACGAAGCGGCTTGAGGCGTGCAGCCATTTCCGTGGCATATGGTAGTCCCGCTAAACTAACGCCGGCGAAAAGGGCACCGACTTCGTGGCTAAAGCCTGCCATATGAAAGGCAGATGCAATGCCGAATCCCCAAGAGACCGTAAACATGAAAAGCATCTCCTGTGAGCTGGCGAGAAATTTAATCAGTGGAGGCACAACATATTTACTAAGTAGGAACAAAGCTGCGCCAACACCGATTCCTTTAACGACCAGCAATCCGACATCACCTATCTGTAGTCCGCCTGCGGTTCCCGCGGCCGCCACAAATAACAGGGCGAAAGTAGCGACCACATCATCGAGTAAAATAACCCCCATCGCAATCTGCCCGTGGAGCCGACCAAGCTCACGTTTATCGGAAAGTACTTTCAAAATAATAATGGTACTACTAAAGAAAAGCGCAACACCTATGATGAGTGATTCGGTAAACGTATAGCCGAACAAGTGACAAGCCCAAAAACCTAATCCACCTACAGCAATAATAATAGCGCTTGCGGTAGCGACCGAAACCTTGCCGAGACTCTTGATGACATTAATATTTAGTCCGAAACCAATGATAAACAGCAGGAGAGTGATGCCGATTTGCGAAAATGTTTCAAATGCTTCTTTTTCGTGAATCAAACCAAAAACGCTCGGTCCGATGATAATACCGGTAAGAATATAACCGATAATGAGAGGCTGCTTCAGCAACTTCATCAGTATAGAAACGATGCCGCCAATGACTATCAAAATACTTAGCTGCGTAAAGATTTCAGAATCCATCTAGCTTTTAGTATAGCGGTTATGCTTGTGCTATACCATCGATAGCAGCCAGCCGGCTAACATACCGACCGCCATGATAGACAAGCCGAGCAAAGCAACTTCAAAACCGTCACGTGTAGCATGCCTCCCGAGGAGATGGCCGCGATACCAGCCAGCAAGAAAAAGTATGAGTGTCGTCATGAATACTGTTAACAAGATGGCAGTAAAGGAATCCTTAATAAGGAGCAACGGGATGACGGCAATCAGCGAGACAACAGCGTAAGTTATAAATTCAACGACGGCCGGAATGAAATAAGTATCAAATTTGCTGCGATGCTCAGATCCATCCAGTTCATCGAGATAATGTTCGCTCGAATAGCGCACGGCGCTCGAGTTAAAAGCGTTGACGATCAGGCCAATAACACCTGTAATTATCAGAAGGTGATGGGGGATATTTTGAAAATACAGCCCTGCGATAATACCGACAAAAATGGCAAAACCACCTTCAATACCTTCCAGAACAGATAAAAAGTTGTCTGCTCCCAGCGGAATGTGACGACGTCTCATACGCCTCATTTTACTATATTGAGCATACGGATAAACGACTGTAGTATGTTAAGAGGATATCGCTTATGAAAATCGTCTCATCATACCGGCATTACCGCTCTATCTTGAAGGCTATTCATGTTCGCAAGCGATTTAGTAGGTTCGTCCGGATTCTTGGCCCTGGCCTAGTTACCGGAGCTGCTGACGATGACCCCTCTGGGATCGCGACGTATTCTCAAGCCGGTGCGATGGCAGGATACGGTTTGCTCTGGTCGCTGCCGTTCGCATTTCCGTTACTTATAGCGGTTCAGGAATCCTGCGCACGTATCGGTGCGGTCACCGGGAAAGGTCTGGCCGCGCTTCTGAAAGAACACTACAGCAAAAAAATATTGTTTTCGTTGGTGACGCTCGTTGTTATCGCCAACAGTATAAATATCGGAGCGGATTTGGGAGCGATGGCAGCGGCTGTCGAGTTGCTGTTCCCTGGTATTCCCTTTGCCTATGCGGCAGTAGGCTTTACCGTGGCTATTCTTCTAATGGAATTGTTAATACCGTATAAGCGCTATGCCACGATTTTGAAATGGTTAGCAGTGCTGCTGTTTGCCTACCCGATTACTGCTTTTATCGTCGGGCAGCCATGGCCAGAGGTTTTTAAAGCAACACTCATGCCGTCTATAACATTTAACTCGGAAACGATTATGCTGCTGGTGGCGATTTTAGGTACAACCATTTCACCGTACTTGTTTTTCTGGGATACATCTGAGGTAGCTGAGGAGGAAATCGCAAAAAAACGACTGGGGTTAAACGGACTGCATCCTCCAAAAATTACCAAACATTTTATCCGGAGCGTCAGGATAGATACGTTTGCTGGGATGTCGCTCGCTAGCCTGACGGCGTGGTTTATCATGCTGACGTGCGCTACAGTGTTGTTTTCTCAGGGGATTACACAAATCAATACGGCCGCTGATGCCGCTAAAGCTATCGAACCGTTGGTAAGCAGTTTTCCGAACGCTGGTTTTGTCGCAAAACTGATTTTCTCGATCGGCATTATCGGGCTCGGCCTCTTGGCTGTACCTGTGCTAGCTGGCAGTTCGAGCTATGCGCTCAGTGAAAGCCTCGGCTGGCGCGAAGGACTTAACCGAAAATGGCGTCGAGCAAAAGGCTTCTACGGTATCATCATCCTTTCAACTCTAGTAGGTCTCGGTATGAACTTTTTAGGAATCGATCCTATCAAAGCATTGATTTTTGCCGCCGTCTTTAACGCTATTGCTGCCGTCCCATTGCTACTGATGATTGCCCGAGTGGGGGCCAGGGCAGATATCATGGGTGAGTACAAAAACACGTTACTTTCGAGCGCCGGAATCTATATGGCGTTCGGTGTAATGAGCATTGCGACGATTAGTATGTTTGTTTCTTTTTTGTGATATAAGCATTAACTCTATATACTGAAAAACTGAAATGATAACCTACTACTATAAGTCAGAAAAGGACTCGGAATTACAGACTTTACCCGAATTCAAGCCGGGCAGCTGGGTTTGTGTTGAAAGTCCGACAGAGCAGGAGCTTGATTTTCTAGTAGAAACGTTTGGATTAGATGCGGGACACCTTGAGGATGCAACAGATCCTGACGAGATGCCGCGACTAGAGAAGGAAGAAGACTCTACTTACCTTTTTGTACGTTATGCCTACACGAGCGATGACTTGGAACTAACCACGGCCCCTCTCTTGTTTATCATAGGCAAAGACGCCATCATCACGGTTGCTCACGGCAGTTTGCCGCGACTGCAGCGTTTCACGAGCGGTAAGATAGATTTTGCAACAACTCAGCGGACAAAACTGGTGCTTTTGATTCTCGACCAGATAGTTGATCAATACGAAGTGTTCATCAACAACATTTCTCGGCAGATTAAAATCATCCGTACACGTCTTCGTTCGCATTCTGTGGTCAACCAGGATTTCGTTGACTTCGTCGTCATAGAAGATGAGCTGAACGAGTTCTTAAGTGCAATGCTACCAACAAATTCTATACTCCGCCGTTTACTGATTGGACGCCATATCCAATTGTTTGAGGATGATCAGGATCTCGTGGAGGACTTACTTCTTAACAATGAACAGTCCATCGAAGGCTGCCGGAGCAATGTCAAAAGTATTGTGAATATCCGTGAGGCGTATTCGACTATAGCGAGTAACAACCTAAACCGCAGTATGAAAATCCTTACAGCAGCAACTGTTATCATCGCATTACCAAATGTGTTTTACGGTATGTTTGGAATGAATGTTACGCTGCCGTTCCAGCATGAACCGTGGGCATACTTTGCTGTTGTGGGGTCTACGATTGTGTTGATGGCAGTAATATTTCTGGCTGGTAGAGCAAAACGAATATTTTAAAATGCTCCTCGCAAGAAGGAGCATTTTTTGGTTCAGTTATGTCTATTGAGCAGATTTTAGTGCGGTGTCTATCTTTGACTTCATCTGCGATCCATCAGCTCGTATAAGATCATTGATAATTGCCCCGTCGATCTTCTCTTTGTTGATATACAGTGTCGGAGTCGCAGTTACATCCGCCTTACTAGCGATTGCTCTGTCACGAGAGATTTTCTGAGAAATCCGCTCATCGCTAAGATCATTTTTAAACTTTACGACATCGATCCCGATTTCATCTGCGTATTTTGCGAACGCATCAGTCCGCTTTGCAGCATCAATGGTCGACCAGCTTTCCTGGTTTTCGAACAGCGCATTGTGCATCTCCCAGAATTTTCCTTGGAGGCCAGCGGCTTCAGCGGCAGTTGAGGCTGCGAGCGCATTCGGGTGACTTGTGATAATAGGAAAGTGTCGATACACGAAAGCGACCCGGTCTTTGTATTCTTCTTTAACTTTTTTCAGATTAGGGTAGGCACCACCACAGCCTGGGCACTGAAAATCGGCATACTCATAAATAACGACCTTCGAATCAGCTTTGCCGTACACATGATCACCGATAGAAGTATCAGTGCTTTTAACTAGCGTAAACGGATCGACGTCACTAACGTTCACCTTTTCTTTTTTCGACAGTATTACTAGACCTCCTAATGTGATAAGGCAGACCAGTGCAAAAATAATCCAACGTGATCGAGTCATAAATCTACTACTCCCTATGTTTGTTACTACTTAGTATAGCCTATAGTAGGCTACTCGAGGTACACTAGAGTGGTATGGATGACATTTCCTCTGGATTATTGCTTTTTGATGCAGCACTCTGGCTGGTAATTTTTGTATTGCATGCGCTTCGAATACCATCATCCTCCATCACGGCATTTGAATTAAAACGCCGGGTTGATGCAGGCGATGCCGAGGCACGTCAAATACAGCAGCGAGAAGAACTGCTGCCACGCGTTCGTGCACTTCGCCGTATTGTCGAGATGACGTTGCTTGTTCTTGCTATCGCCCTTACTGTCATTCACGCTGGCCCTATTGCAGGACTTCTTGGGGCTACACTTCTCACTTTGTTTCTGGACACTATTGCAAAAAATGATTTCTTTTCAATGCATGCGGACAAATTGTTTCGACCAAATGAAAAAAAGATTCTCGATCTTGTGAAGAATTGGCGCTGGCTGGATTGGTTCAGTATGAATATGGGCGAGCATCGTGAGTCTTTGGTAGCATCAAAAGCAGAGCTTCTGAGTATAATCAACAGTTCTCCTGGTGTACTGTCTCGAGATGAGCTGCTTCGGTTACAGGCAGGACTTGCGCTCGATGAACGCGTTGTTGCAGATGTCATGACACCAGTATCGGTTGTTGATACGGTCGACGTAAATGATGCATTGGGGCCACTTGTTTTGGACGATCTTCACAAAACTGGACATAGTCGCTTTCCGGTTATTGACGGTGATATCCACCATATAGTCGGTATCCTGTATTTGCGCGAACTGGTTGATTTGAAACGATCGAAAAAAACAGTACGCGAAGCCATGGATGCTCACGTTCACTTTATCCATGAAGATCAAACGTTAGAACATGCTTTGCATGGCTTTCTTCGAACACACCGTCACTTGTTTGTCGTCGTAAATGAATATCGTGAAACTGTCGGGGTGCTCAGCCTTGAAGATGTCGTCGAAGAACTACTCGGCAAAAAAATCATTGATGAATTTGACAGGTTCGACGACCTGCGTGCAGTTGCCGAAAACAATCCACGTGCAAATAACCAGCCGAAAGAAAGGACAGATATATGAGAACACTTAACCGAGAGCTGAAAAGCAACATAGGTAAAACCGTTACTATCCGGGGTTGGTTACATAAAAAACGCTTACTCGGCGGACTTAACTTTATCACCGTACGAGATAGGAGTGGTCTCACGCAGTCACTTATAGAGGATAAGGATGAGCTCGAGAAGTTGCGCGGCATGCAAATTGGAACTGTTGTTAGCTTTACGGGGACGGTCGTTGAGGACGAAAGGGCACCGGGCGGTGCGGAACTCCATGATGTTTCTGTTGTCGTCGAAGTTCCAGTCACCGATGAGCCGCCTATTGAGGTCGACAAACCTATTTCGCATAAACCCGAGAACCTTGATACCTTGTTCGAATACCGAGTTCTCAACCTACGTAATATCCAGGAACAGAAAATCTTTAAGATACGAGCAACACAAACGCAGCTCTTGCGAGACTATCTGACGAATCAGGAATGCGTTGAAATAGATACACCGAAACTGCTCGCAGAGGCGACCGAGGGCGGTGCGGAAGTTTTCCAGTTGGAATATTTTGGAAAAACCGCCACTCTGGCGCAGAGTCCACAATTTTATAAACAGATTATGGTAGGAGCATTCGAGCGTGTTTTTGAGATCGGGCATAGCTACCGGGCCGAACCGAGTGCCACAACACGGCACTTGACTGAGCTGACGATGCTCGATGTTGAGATAGGCTTTGTAGATAGTCACGATGAAGTTCTAGATTTCGTCGGCAATATGACACAGGAAGTGCTTAAAAAAACTTACGAAAAACATGGTGCTGATCTCCGAAGCCTTAATGCTCCCGAGCTAAAGCTGCCAGGGGATGGAAAAGTGCCACGCTTTAGCATTGCAGAAATTCATGAAATGTATACGAAAGCAACTGGTACAGATACAACTGCCGAAAAAGACCTTATACCTGACGAAGAACGATGGATTTCCGAGCATGTCAGAAAACAGCTTGGTAGTGATTTGGTTTTTGCAGTTGATTTCCCGCGGGAAGCTGGCAAATTCTATCATAAATTCAAGGATGACGGCACGGTTGCTTGGGGCGATTTGCTTTTTCGTGGTCTCGAGATTGCTACCTGTCCTCTCCGTGAAAACAACTATCAAAAAATGATAGAGCAGATGGGAAAGGCCGGCCTGGACGTCACGCATCCTGGCTTCAAATACTACCTTGATGCGTTTAAATACGGGCTTCCTCAGCACGGCGGCTGTGGGTTTGGGATCGATCGTCTTGTGCAAAAGACGGTAGGCCTCGCTAATGTCAAAGAAGCAACGTTATTCCCACGCGATATGAACCGTTTGACCCCCTAGCACTCAAATTGTGACTTATCACACAGAACCATTGTTGTCTTGCGCTACAATACTTCATAGTAAAAGGAGTAACCATGCAACTTTCAAATGGTGAGACGGATAAACAACAAGTAATCGTGCAGAAGAAAAAACGGAGCGGCTGGTCGACTATGGCCATGTTGTTTTTACTTCTTTTTGCTGTGGCGGCAGGTACCTCCGCGTGGTTTTGGTATATGTGGCAAAATGACCATCTAGCCCTAAATGATGCTAAAAATGACACAAGTGCAAGCGAGCAGACTATAAGCAATCTGCGCACCGAGCTCGGCAAAGCAAACCAAACAATCAAAGACGTAACAGAGCAGGGTGCAGGGATGACAGACGAGGAGATGATAAAATCCGCCGCCAAAAACCACAACGATTTGTTAGCGACACCGCTGGTAAATGCCACAGTCGCCCTGGATAAGAAAGATGGCGAACAAGCGATAGCAACCGTCAGCGATAACAGCGGTGGGGCATACAAAGCCTATGTTAAGAAGGTAAATGGATCGTGGGCGGTAGTGTGGTCCGGCCAAAACACGCCTCCAACAGAAGTAATCACCCAGTACGGTATCAAAATACAATAGCTTCCGATACATAAAAATACACATGTACAATAATGTACTATAGCAGAGAAGTCTTTTTGCCGTAAAGACCTCGTAGCCTCACGTAGAAGTTTTGCGTTTTTTGTTTAGTCTGCGAATTTGGTCTTCTTTGATATCAATTTATCGCTTATTCACGTATACTTTTCTCATGAATGTTCATGATGACATACCACTAGAATGGGCAATTATAGACGGTGAGGGGCTAGTACGGGTTTATAATACCCAGTCATTCCGACAAGGTTTTGAGATGGTAACACTCATAGGAGGTGTTGCAGAGCAAATCGGGTATTTTCCTGAAGTACAGCTTAGTACACAAAAGCTGATAGTGACTGTACCAGAGGATGGTGAAGGACTGGATCATCAGCTCGTCCACGCCATCGATGCCACCTTGCGTGATGAGGCTTAGCCAGAATCAAATTACCAGCTTCCAAGCCACTATATGGAAGTTTTATCGAGTCAACTCTCGGAGTATGCCGTGGCGGGAAGACCCGAGCCCTTACGGCGTAGTTGTAAGCGAGCTGATGTTGCAACAAACCCAAGTTTCTCGCGTGATTCCAAAGTATAATTCATTTTTATACACGTATACAAATTTTGATAGTCTAGCCGAGGCACCTTTTTCCGACGTGTTGAAACTATGGTCTGGCCTCGGCTATAACCGCCGCGCTAAGTACCTCCATCAGATTGCTCAAATTGTTTGTTATGACTGTTCTGGCGTTTTGCCAAATTCATATGAAGCACTCGTCAAACTACCTGGTATTGGTCCAAACACGGCAGGGGCAATTCTGGCGTATGCGTTTAACCAACCAGCAATCTTTATCGAAACAAACATACGCACAGTTCTGTTCCATCACTTTTTCCAAGATAAAAAAGATGTCGCTGATACCGAACTACGGCATGTGCTCAAACAAGTTATTGACTCGAAACATCCACGGCAATGGTATTGGGCGTTAATGGACTATGGCACTCATCTAAAAGCTACGACTGGCGGAAAGCTTGATGTGTCAAAACATTATAAAAAGCAGAGGCCATTACGCGGGTCGGTGCGCGAAATGCGTGGAGAGATCGTAAGGCGCTTATTGAAAGGGCCATGCGCTATTAAGGATTTTCCAAAAGTGGTACAACAGGATAAACGGCTCCAACCGGCCATCGAAGGGTTGATGAAAGATGGGATGGTAGAAATGGCAGATGGAATACTTTGTTTGACAGGGTCAAATCAAACTTCATAATAGAGAGCAATGAATCGTATCGTCACCTGCTTAGCAGTAGCTATCGTCCTGTTGTCCTCGCCGCTCGTTCGTGCTGAGGCTAGTTTACTAAGCGACCAACAAATTGCTGCAATTCGTACGGGTTGCCAAAGTGGGCTACAGGGTGTGCGGCTTGTTCAGGAGACTGAAGCTGCTTCCCGGGTCAACCGTGGTCAGGTATACGAGTCTACCCTTCGCCTGATGTCTGCCCTGAACAGTCGGCTGGCACTCAACAAAATAGATGCCGGGCTTCTTACCTCATCGACAGCAAACGCACAGAAAAAACTCGATCTTTTCCACCAGCACTACTTGGACTATGCCTCCAAGATGGACCAAACACTCGCGATTAACTGCAAAGATGCTCCTGTAAGTTTTTATGACAGCCTGACGCGAGCACGCGAGGCGCGGGCACTGGTTGCAAAGGATATCGTGGAAATTGATAATCAGTTAAATGAGTATCAAAAAGGTCTGGATCAGCTAAAGGTACAACTCACTCCGTCTGGCCAGACAACGGCTTCACAAGGAGTTACGCAGTGAGCTGGTTAGATTTTCAAGCAGCAATATCGCGGCATCGGATTATTTACGGGGTGGTACTAGCCATCATTATTTCCTCTCTACTGACCATGATAAGCATGGCCCTGTATGTCTCGAGCGGAGCTTCCCGGCTTGATCTCAGCCGACCCGGATACGAAAAAGCTCGTAGTGAAGTCGCAAACGATAAGGATAACTCGACCTTTGACACAACGGGTCCGATAACGACGGAGGTGCTCAATGATTTTCAGTCTCGTTATACAAAACAACGCGACAAGCTAAACGGTCTTAGTACGTTTAATTCATCCGCTTTAGATGATACGCAACTACAGATAGCCCCTAGCGTTCCGATAGAATAACTATTTGCTGCTCGTCGTGATAGTCGGGATATGGGCTAGTTCAATTTTGTTTTTGTCGAATGCGCGTATCAGCCGCTTGCGGAGTTCACCTGTTGCCGACCACTGTTTAGAGGGGTTTGTTTTTCCTACGATTGTAACTTCGAGCGCCATGTCGCTGACCGTACCGACGTTCAGAAAATGCGGTGCTTCTAAAAGCTTCTCGGACCATTTTTCGTCCTCGTACATCTTCTCGCCAACATCATCGATTAGTTTTGCGAGTTTGTCGATGTCGGTGTCTGGGTGAACGGCGAGCGTAAAGTTGATTTTTGAGAAGCCCATCGTTTTGTTGATAACATGGAGAACCTCACCGTTTGGTAGAAAATGTACGTTTCCGCTAGCATCGCGGAGTACAGTGGAACGTATCGTGATGCGCTCAACTGTACCGGCTGCTCCTTCGATATCAACCACGTCACCAACCCGGTACTGGTTTTCGGTAATGATGAAAATACCACTTAAAAAATCCTTTATCAGTGACTGGGCACCAAAACCGAGAGCGATGCCGACGATACCGGCGCTGGCAAAGAAAGGTGTGAGGTCGATACGTGGAAAGACCTGCTGAAAAACCAAAAAGACTACGGTGAGTATTAGCACACCTTTCCAAATTACCGTCAGTAAACTAATTAGTGTATCCTGTCGCTTCTTCACGTCATCGGCGGATAAAGGGTTGAGCGTCGAGCTTCGGACTGTTTGACGAATCAGTCGATCGATAATCATTCCCCCAAAGTGCCGACCAAGCCATCCAAAAAACAAAATAGCTATGACCGTGAGTCCGGGTTCGATCATCCACTCACTTGCGCGTTTTAGGATGGGATACCACTCTTCAGACTGAAGTGGAAACGTGTAGGGATATTCGCTCATATAGTGGTAGTATAGCAGTTGGTCATGAGTAGAGTAAGGGGAAACCACAAGCTTGTTGAAACGCTGCGCCGCGGCGGTACTGCTGTCATTCGGACAGACACCATTTATGGAATTGTAGCGAGCGCAAATAACGAAGAAGCAGTCAAATCTGTATACGTGCTCAAAAAACGTACATTAACCAAATCATGCATTATCCTTATAGCCGAACCTTCTCAGTGTTACGGCTCTGCCGATGAGCTTCTTACGGATAGTAAACGCTTTCATAATACTCCGACTAGTTTTTTGATTGATTCACCTCATGCGCCTTCATGGTTGTTACGTGCAAATAAAGAACTGGCATATCGTATTCCGGCAGACGAGGGGTTGCGGACATTGCTCCGGCAAACGGGGCCACTCATCGCACCCAGCGCTAACCCGGAGGGTTTGCCGCCTGCTAGAAATATCCATGAAGCACGCACCTATTTTGGGGAGGCGGTTACCATGTATGTGGATGGCGGCGAAGTACCGAACGATACCAAGCCTTCGCGGCTGCTACGCTTACATGCAGATGGGACCGAAGAATGGTTGAGATAGTCGACCCGAACGAGTTTGTTATATCTCGTAAACGTAAAAAGTATCGTTTTGCACTATTCGCGAATAACCCACTATGCTTTGAGCTCGAAGAATGGCAAAAAAGAGCAGTAGATATTGTTGAAGTAGGTGCTGGTACGGGACTGTTTAGTGTCGAGCTCGCAGTACTGCATCCAGATAAAACGTTTGTTGCGATCGATGTTAAGGGGGATAGGTTGCAAAAAGGTGCTATAGAAGCAGAGCTCCGAGGACTCGCTAATATATGGTTTATTCGAGCCCGGGTCGATCAACTGCCTGAGCTGGTAAAGGTACGTTCTGTTGCGGATATATGGATAACATTCCCAGATCCGTATCCGAAAAAACGCTCTGCAGGTAGACGACTCACGAATAAAACATATTTGTCTACATATACAAAAATGCTTAAAAAATCTGGTTCACTGCACTTAAAACACGACGACCCTGCTTTCTTCAGCTGGTCGCTTGAGCAGCTCGTCTCTAGCGGCTGGACTCTTTCTGAGCTTTCATTTGATCTTCATAGCTCGAATTTGTCAGATGAGTATAAAATAAATACGTCATACGAAACGCGTTGGCTCGGTGAAGGTCGAAAGACCATGTTCGTAAAAGCAAAGAAGGGGAACGAATGAATTTTAACGACTATCAAAAACAAGCACTTCAAACATTTTTGTTGCGCGACCACCCACAGGCAGCGTTCTACTTAGCGCTGGGTATTGGGGATGAAGCAGGAGAGGTCCAAGGTAAGATAAAAAAGGCGATACGTGACGATGATGGGGAGTTTACTCCTGAGCGTATAGAAGACATCAAAAAAGAATTGGGTGACGTCCTATGGTATATAGCAAACCTATCTGAACATTTTGGTTTTGAGTTAGAAGATGTTGCAAGACTCAACATTGAAAAACTTGCCTCACGTGCTAAGCGAGGAACACTGCACGGCAGTGGCGATAATCGCTAACCTTTTGATCTTATCCAGCTGTCAATACTTCCGGCACCCATGGCGAGAACGAGGTGGCCGGCGTCGCAGTGGCGCTGTATATCAGTCCACAGCTCATCGTTCATATCAACAAAATGAAGAGATTCTTTGCCCGCTAGGTTCTGAGTAAGTTGTTGCGGGATTAAAACTTCCAAGCTGGGGTCTTCACGCGATAAGTAGGTTGGAAGCCAGTAAATTTCATCGGCATCTTTGAATATCTCACCCGTGTAGTCGTTTCTTATTTCGTGCTGGCGGATATTTTGGTGCGGCTGGTAGACAAGCACCACGTGGTCGCTGAGTTCCCGAGCCATCTGTAGGGTCGCAGCTATCTCGGCCGGGTGATGACCGTAGTCTGTGTATAGGTTTTCAGCGAGCTTTTCAAAGCGTCGTTGTGTTCCGGGAAATTGGTTTAGAGCCTCGATAATCTGTCCATGGTAAACCTCGGGGAAAAGTCTGCGAAGCGCCCGCTCAACCAAATACGCGTTATGGCGCATGTGGTTGCCGGGCAGCTGTATGTGGCTAAGATTCATCTGCTCGTCGTAAGCCTCGGTATTTGCAAGGGCTTCACTATGGAGATAGCGAAGGTCACGTTCCCAGAGCAGCGTGTAGTCTGATTGTTCTAGAAACTGCACGAATGCATCGCGGTATTCCTGAACGGTCGGGTAAGTGTCGAAATGATCATGGTCCAGGCTGGTGATGAGGCTCAGGTAAGGTGAAAAATGCAGCATGTTCCGGTCGAATTCGTCGCATTCATATACGAAATACTGGCTCTTATCATCAAAGTGACCGCTCGGGCCGAAACTAAGGGTCGTGCCGACAGAATAACTGACTGGGAGCCCGAGTTGCTTGAACGCCCAAACGAGCATGCCAGTCGTCGTTGTTTTGCCATGCGTACCGGAAACCGCGATGAGTTTAAGCTGCTTTTCGCGGATGATTTCCGCCAGCAACTCATCCCGTTTACTGGTGCGAATGCCATGTTCTTTGGCAAAAGCTAATTCTGCGTGGTCTTGTGGCAGTGCAGCAGTATAAACGAACCAGTCGATTGGACTACGAGCGTGAACATCAGATATATGACCACTATCTTGCGACAGGGCTATATCAACGCCGCGTTCACGCAGCTGCCGTACCATTAGGCTGTCTGACATGTCCGAACCTGATACGTCATACCCTGCGTCGAGTGCAATTTCGCATAAAGGTCCTATCGCCACGCCGCCAATGCCTGAAAAATATATATGCATATCTATGCATCAGTATAGCGCACATAGCTGACAACAGAGGCGATGTATGATTAAATAAGCACTAGAATGATGGGTGGAAACGAATAAACATGCTACGAAAATTACTGCTCAGACTCATGGAGCGTCGCTACTACTGGCGAAATGTCGGATTTTCCCAGCTGGCGGAACTCTATGCAAACCGAATGCTTCGGCTGATGGCCGTGAATATGTTCTCGGGAATAATGGGAATATTTATGTATCAGCTTGGCTACGAGCTGTGGCACATTTTACTATTTTTCACCATCTATTTTGCTGTTCGAATGCTTGCGACGCTTCCATCAGCTTTTTTGATTGCCAGAATTGGTCCAAAGCACGCAACACTCGTTAGTAACATTCTCTATATCCCAGGGTTAGTTAGCATGACACAGCTTCAAGGATCTGGGCTTGGCGCACTGGTAGTCTACTTACTTATCGTTCCGTTTGCCGTATCGCTTTATAATGTCGCCTATCACGTCGGCTTTTCAAAGGTGAAACATAGTGTTCACGCTGGCAAAGAACTTAGTTTTATGTATATTTCGGAAAAAGCAGGCGCTGCGCTCAGTCCGATTATCGGTGGTTTGGTTGCGTTTTGGTTTGGGCCCGAAGCTACTCTGTGGGCTGCCAGCGTAATTTTCTTACTCTCATCGGCTCCGCTATTTCTTTCCCCTGAAGCTGTTATGACGAAACAGCAGATAACCTTTCGCGGGTTTAACTGGCGGGATACGTGGCGACAACTGCTCTCAGCTGTCGCTGTGGGCGTGGACCAGCTTGTGTCCGGTGGTGTGTGGGCGTTGTTTGTGGGGGTAGCGATATTCGGTACCACCAGCGATATCGTGTATGCCGAGGTAGGTGGTTTGATTTCTCTCTCAGTCGCCGCATCAATTATCTTTTCTCGTCTGTACGGCGCGTTGGTTGATCGCAACAGGGGAGGCCTCCTACTAAAAAGCTCTGTTGTGGCCGATAGCTCCCTGCACGTTGCTCGGGCATTACTGCAGACGCCGCTAGCCGTTGTCATGGTAAATATCCTAAATGAAGCGGCGACTGTCGGTTATGCATTGCCGTATACGAAGGGTGAATACGATATGGCGGATAACCTGCCAGGCTATCGTATCGTCTATATTTCGATGATGGACATGGCGATTTGTTTCGGAGCAACGCTATTCGGCGGTATTGTGACGTTGCTTTGCTATGGAATGCCCGGAGTGGAAGGCATGCAGACTGGTTTTCTGGTCGCTGCCGTACTTGTTCTGGGGGTTATGGTACATAACTTTCCGGCACTTCGTAGAAGAAGTATTTTCTCGCGGTAGCGGTATACTAGGAGTAGTATGGGGTGGAAAAATGATATCGTTCAAAAAAGAATCTGGCTGAAGCGTCTTCAGAAAGTAAAAACCTGGCAGCTTGTCATCGTACTGCTGCTGGGCGTGCTTCTCTCGGCCTCACTTCTTCGGCTTAACAGCCTCGGTATGGTAGAACGCCGGACTGCTGTACTCAAAGCAGACGAGGCTGGTGATAAAGCCACGCTCCAAAAAGCGGTCGTAGATTTACAGGGCTATGTCAGCCGCCATATGAACACGAATATGGGGAGCGGTTTTTTCCTCAGTAAGACGTATGAACATGATCGGGATGCGGCGATTCAGGCTGCAACCGGCGCCAGCAACCCGAGCAGCGCCGTATATCAACAAGCCAGTATAGAATGTCGGGCCAAATGGCAGGGGGGGGTTGCATCGTTCAGAAATGACTACGTTCAGTGTGTCATAGACAAGGTCGGTAGCCTCAGCCCAGCAAATGATCCGACTGCAGGTATGAAGTTGCCGCGTGCAGACGCATACAAGATTAACTTTGCTTCGCCTCTCTGGACACCTGATCTTGCGGGATTTGCTGTACTCTTTTGCGGAATCATTCTATTTGTTATTATCGGCCGACTCCTTATGTTGCTTGTGCTTCGACTACTGTTGCGACGACACTATCGCTCTGCATAACTGAGGTGAAAACGGGCGCCTCCCTGTAAAAAAGCATTGACAGGGGTGGTCAGAGGGGCTACTCTAAAGGACGTAAGCCAATAAAAGGAGGTGTACAACTATGGCAGCTTACAAGCATACGAATTCAAAAGGTGTTACGTACTTTTTGCATAAAAAAGACGTTACGCTCCGCGGTGGCAAAGAGCAAACAATCTACTTCTTCGCGAAAGCAGAAGGCGGCAAAGGAACTCCTACCGATCTTCCAGCTGGCTACGAAGTAACTGAGAACCCACGAAACGGGTTCCTGACTATTCGAAAAATCCGTAAAGACTAGTACAAAGGGTCTTTCGCACACAACATCCTTCCTCGAGAAGGATGTTGTTGTTTTTGGAACATTGCTTGAAAGCGTTTATGGTTTGGTGCTACCATGAGATGGAAACAAACAGGTGCCAAAAAAATCTCCCGGCATCTGCCGCCCGCGGTGCCGGGCCTTTTTTGTGACCTGATATATTGACATTATGTTAATGTTTATGCTATAATAAACTTATGACTGAAACATTCGACCCAGACGCTCATCGACGAGCCTCGCTAGAGGAAGGGTCTGGAGTGTCTCCATTCCTATCTCAGGCACGTACGGATAATAGTACGCACTTTACGGGGACGAAAGAAACGGGGCTAAGAGGGCCGGGGGATTTGCTTGCGCCAACCGGCTCGGCGGATGTTTCAGGTAGGGAAATGACGCGACGTCACGATATACTCGACCGTGTTCCTGCTCCGCCCGAGCAACCTTCTTTACCCCGTATGGGCTACCTTATCGCAAAAGCTGCGCTGCACGAAGCTCATAATCCGATACAGGCAATAGAGGATGCGGTAAATACAGAATTTGATGCTTTAGACGGTTCACTGGACCCAGATCGTCATGAAGCTGCTCGTCAGCGTGCAATTAATGCCCGAATACGTGCGTATAACGACCGACACGCCGACTAACGCGTTTCGTGCTACACTGAAATTATCCTGATAACTAAAAGGAGGTTTTAGGTTATGGCAGATAGAGAACAAGCAACTCGTGAGGTGCGAACGACTGACGAACAGGTCGGCAACACGACCGTCCGTCGGCAAACGGTAGCAGAGAGTGCTAGTGCGCCAAGTAGCGTTGTCGCACAGCGCGTCGTATGGTACATCGTCGGCTTTATTGTCGCGCTTTTGGCGCTTCGTTTAGTGCTCCAGCTTCTGGGTGCGAACCAAGGCAACGGATTCGTTGACTTCGTCTATGCTCTGAGCGGTGTATTCGCTGCGCCATTCTTTGGAATGTTCAGCTATCAGCCGAGTTACGGTGTTAGCTATTTCGAAGTCAGCACCGTCGTAGCCATCCTTATCTATCTTCTGGTTGGATGGGGAGTAGCAAAACTCTTTACACTTGGTAGCAATCGAGCTGACGTTTAAACGTTAGGCTATCCAAATAGCCGGCAACGCGCCGGCTATTTTAGTTTGGGGTAAGTTAAAGACTAATTTATGGTGGGGCTGGTTGGGATTGAACCAACGACCAACAGGTTATGAGCCCGCTGCTCTGACCGCTGAGCTACAGCCCCGTCATAGGATAAATTTCCTGAAAGACATTATAACAGATAGAAATTGTGACGACGTTGACTTTACGACCACTGTTACGTGTTATAGTAGTAATGCTAAATCGAAAAAATGCAAAAAAACATCCGACATTATAAAAATATTCTCTCCCGTTACGCGACTATCCAAAACGTCACGATTGTCATTGCTGCGCTTATCGCTGTCTACTGGGTATGGAGTACGGTAGCGACGCTTCAGAAAAATTTTCGGTACCAGCAGCAGGTTGATCAGCTTACGCTTGAGGTCGAGTTGGAAAAACTACGGAACGAAAACCTCGCATTTCAGCAGAAATATTATCGCAGCGATGAATTTCTCGAGCTGCGAGCTCGTCAGCAGCTGGGTAAATCCAGCCCGGGCGAGAAACTAATCATTCTGCCGGATTCACGAAACATTGTCGACACGCTGCCTGGTGAACCAACGCAGAGCGCTGAAAGCAAACCGAGTAACTTTTCACAGTGGATGCGTTTCCTATTTGGTGAAAAGCATTCGCCTTGACGCCTATCAACAGATACGGTATGCTGTAGTCTGCATCAAATTGTGAGATGCGACGGCGCGGGGTGGAGCAGTCTGGTCAGCTCGCTTGGCTCATAACCAAGAGGTCAGAGGTTCAAATCCTCTCCCCGCTACCACGAAAAGATCCGGTCTTTATGACCGGTTTTTTTCGTGGTACTAAATCTTTATCTTTTCACATGCGGTTCGCAAAGCTTCTGACCAGCTGGTGAAACTGTGGAGCGTTGCAGCGACTTGCCGGGCGTGTAGGCCGTACTGAATAGCGAGGGTCAACTCGTGGATAACTTCACCGGCATGTCGTCCAACGACGCTACCACCGATCAATGTTCCTTTTTTATCCGTGATAACCTTTACGAAGCCGTCCATGCTGTTTGAAACGTTGGCCCGGGCAGTGGTGGTGAGCGGTACGATAGAGGATTTTATCGGCATGTCGCGTTTTAGACATTGTTCTTCGCTCAAACCGACGCTAGCGACTTCTGGGTTTAGGTAGGTAACGCGCGGCACTGCTCTATAGTCCGGCGCGAACGCGGCTTTTTTGCTAAGGATGTTGCTGGCGGCAATCTGGCTTTCGTAAAGGGCGGTATGGGTATACATGAATCCGCCGGTTGCATCTCCTGCCGCGTAGATATGTTTCGCGCTTGTCTGTAGAAACCCGTTTACCTCTATGCCTTTTGCAGAGTATTCGACTCCGGCATTTTCAAGACCAATATCGGTTACCGGGGCTTTTCCGGCCGCGATGAGTACCGTATCGACGCGCACCGAATGTTGCTCGCCGCCTCGCAGGAACGTGATTCGCGACTGAAGGCCATCTTTTTCTATCTGGGTAACTTTGGTTTTAGTGAGCACCTGAACACCGCGACGTTTCGCAAACACTGCCTCAACTAGTTGGCTAACTTCCTGATCTTCACGAGGTAGAAGCCGTGGTGCAATATCGGCAATATAAACTTTGCTGCCAAAAATCGAAAACAGCTCGGCAAATTCCGTACCGGTTGCTCCACCGCCGATGATAAACAGGTGTTTTGGTGGTCGTTTTAGGTCTAATGCTTCGCGCGCATGAATCACGTTGGCGCCATCAGGATAAACAACGCCGATAGATCGCCACTCGGAACCACTGGCGATGAGGAAATGCTCTGCGCTCAAATGCCGGCGGTTAACCGTTATCTCGTGAGGGGAGATAAAATGAGCATGGCCATGATACAGACCGATGCCTCGCGATTGGTAATATCCGCGACCGTTATCACTGCCAGTCCGTTTTACTGCAGTTTCTTTCCAGGCCTGGATGGAGGGATAGTTAAAGCCAGCCATCGCGGCACGAACCCCGAAATCACCCGATTTCTTAGCTCGTTCGTAGGTATGAGCAGCTTCGAGCAAGGCTTGCATCGGAATATCGCCGTGGTGGGAAGAGTTGCCGCCGATCTTTTCGCTCTCGACGATAGCGACGCGTTTTCCAGCTCCTGCTACGATATCGGCGGCTCTGCTACCGCCGGCGCCACTGCCGATAACAATGAGGTCGTAGTCGTATTTTTGTTTTCTCATGGTGGTTTCCTCTTTGATTAGGCTATCATTCTATGCTGTTCATATAAATACGCGGCTTCCGGCTGATAGGTGGTGAGATGCTTGCTGGCCACGCGACGAATATCTTCGCTTGTCACTTCGTCTTTGTTCATCAGCCAATCGATGACATGTCGGCAAACCCGCTGAGCAGTTAGATGCGCCTCCCCCTCGAGCGAGCGGACAGACAGACAGGCAGCCATGATGCTCTGGTGCAGTTTAAGTGGGTCGAACGCTTCCGAATCGTGTCGTCCACGCTTTATAACATGGGCTTCGTTCATAACTGCACCCCCGATTGTAGAACTAGCAGATAAGATGCGAGCAACACCATCGCAACGGCACTCGACCACTTCAGAAAACTTTTCGCGTGTTCACGCCAGCGCTGTATGACGCTTAGTTTGTGGCCGCTGCCGATGTATAGTGAGACAAACGTGAGGGGCAGGGCGACACTGAAGGCATACAAAGTGGCAAGCAGTAGCCAATGTGTGCTGCCGATTTCGCTGATAAGTAAACCGATAACTACTAGGGGAGCCGCCGCAAAAGGTAGCTCCATGATGATTGTGGCTGCACCAAGCGTAAACGCCTCAAGACTCGAGTGGGTTTTTTTCGCCCGCTTCAAGATATAGTCAGCAGCTGGCCGCGGTAACCATAGTTGTGTGCCAGGCGCGTGACGGTAGTAGAGGAGTACCGTTACAAGGGCCGTAACGAGGAGCAGAGTGATGACGATTACCCAAACGAGAGTGGTACTAAAGGAATGTAACCAGTCAATGACTGCTGCAGCCGCGAGCGCAAGTAGTGTTATCCCGACAATGGCGCCAAGAATGTAGCTGATGTTAAGACGTAGGATGTTCACACTCGTCAACCGTCGAGAAATCGTGTGAGCGTTGAGCATTGTGAGCGCGCTGACACCGAGCTGGAAACAGGCATGAATAAACACTGCGGAAATAGTGATTATCCCGATAGTCCAGAGATCGAATTGCGCAAGTGGTACGTTTTGCATGTTGGTTTTATTACAATTTACGCCATCACTATAGCACGCGCTCGTCTCGAGGTCAAACTACTTATGACAGAAGGTATTGACAAAGCATAATCTTTTTGCTATAATGAGCTTATAAGTTACTAAAACAAACAAAAAAACAAGGAACCACCACAATGACAAAAACCGAACGACAACTCCAGGACATCATCGACGCTACGACGGCTGAAAACCTTGCTGAATCTTGGAACCGCAGCGAGAGAGAAGTTGGAGACGCTATTTCTCGTTTGCTCTCACGCCGGATGGCTGCTGTCGCCTTTGCCGATTTTGATGAGGAACTGTAAAGAAACTTAGGAAAGAAAAATAGCTATCGTAAAGGGTAGCTATTTTTCTTGGTAGTAACTGGGTCGCTGCGCTCTTCCGTTCGCCATGCAGAAAAATACATCGTGCTTTTCTGCTTTGGCTGCACTCCACCGAACCGTGACCATGCGCCAGCAAAAACTGGCGCGGTCACTGGCCGAATCCATATGAGTATTACCAAGAAAAAAACCGGTCAGGAGACCGATTCTTTTCTTGGTAGCACCAACTGGGATCGAACCAGTGACCTTAGGCTTATGAGTCCTACGCTCTAACCATCTGAGCTATGGTGCCACGTCGGAAACTGCTTTCAGTTTTCGACGTGGCAGATGCGGCTTACGCCTTATCTCAACGTCTGCAACTTTTCGCGTTTCCTCCTTACGTTAAAAATCGACAGATTTTTAACGGATAAATCACAAATAGAGCGATTTAGACAACGACGATTGTAACAGATACGGAACAGCTTTTCCAGAGTAAACGCTGTATAATCATAACGTATGAAAAGAGTTATTGTATCTGGTATCGCCGTTGCAATTTTAGGACTTGGCACTGGGCTGTGGTGGTATCAGGGGATGAGCGATGACCCGAATGAGGGCTGGAAAAACGCCGAAAGTTCGAAAAAAGTCACGAAACAGCTACCGGACGACGCGATAGTTTTAGATGTTCGTACGCAGGACGAATTTAACGTTTCGCACGCCAAGCGCGCACAGAACTTGCCACTCGATTATATCCGTTCTGGTATCTTACCGACTCCTGATAAGTCGAAGCCTATCTATGTCTACTGCCGGAGTGGGAATCGTTCAGCCGAGGCGGTGACGTTACTAAAAAAACAGGGCTACAGCAACATTACCGATATCGGTGCGTATGAGAATACGAAACAATACGGACTCTGAGCCCTGAGCGCCCACATAACATCCTCCGGCTGAGTTATGTATACTGATTGCAATGAAATGGTTTGATAAAACAGTCACTGAACTCGTGAAGACCCTGCGAAAATACAGCCTGAAACAGTGGCGTGCGCTGGGGTTTTTGCTGCTCATATATCTTGTACCGACGGCGTTGTTCGTTTCTATCGCTGACGAGGTGCGCGAGCGGGAGCACCTACCTTTTGACGAGCCGATATTACACGCTATTCATGGGACGAGTTCGGCAGCACTTGACCCCGTCGTAATTGCACTAACCAACACAGGCAGCCCGTTCGTTCTCCCACTCATCGTAGCAGCCCTAGCTGGAGCCTTACTGTATTTCAAAAAACGCCGTAACGCCTTGACGCTTCTCGTTAGCGTAGGCGGGGCAGCGCTCATCAACATCGTCCTAAAGGCATTATTTCAGCGAGACAGACCGCAGCTTTGGGAGCGCTTAGTTACAGAAAACAGCTATTCATTTCCGAGTGGTCACGCAATGGCTTCAAGCGCACTCGTAGTCACCTTGATATTAATTTTCTGGAATACACGGTGGCGATGGTGGGTAGTTGCGGTTGGAGTAACGTACATGCTGGTTATTGCGTATACGAGAATGTATCTGGGCGTGCATTATCCGAGTGATATTCTCGCTGGCTGGTCGATCAGTATCATATGGGTGCTGCTCGTTCAGGCGATCATAGGTCGATGGCGACGACGAGCAGTATGACCGAACGATATGTGGCTGCCGTATCGGGCGGGATCGACTCTGTTGTTATGCTGCATTTTATTTTGCATGATGCTAAATCGCGACTATCGCCCGATCAAGTCATCGTGGCGCATGTTGATCACGGTATTCGTGCGGAGAGCGTCAATGACAAGGAATTGGTGCAAACCCTAGCGAAGACGTACGGCTGTCAGTTTGAATCTGTCACGCTCGAGCTAGGCTCAGAAACATCCGAGGATGAGGCCAGGGAAGAGCGACATAAGTGGCTTCGGGGTATTAAAGAAAAGTACCAAGCACGAGCAGTTTTAACCGCACATCATGAAGATGACGTACTCGAGACGATTGTCATCAACCTTATCCGGGGAACGGGATGGCGGGGTCTATGCTCGTTACGGGAAACGGCAGAATATATGCGTCCTTTGCTCACGTGGGGAAAAACGCAGATTATTAATTATGCGATAGAAAATTCGCTTACGTGGCATGATGATGCGACGAACGATGACATACGATATTTACGTAACCAAATCCGGCATGGGATTCTGGCAGCTATTTCTCATGCTGATCGTCGTAAGCTGCTTGAGATTTACCACATGCAGTGTCGGATTCGTGGCGGTATCGAGGAGGAGCTTAGGCAGTTTGAATCGGTTGGAAATGACAGGTATTTTCTTTCAATGATTGATAGATCATCGGCCCGTGAATTGCTTCGTCTCGTCGTTGGCCCTCTCGAAATTCGTCGTTTAGACGAGCTATGGATGTTCGCAAAGACCGCACGAGCCGGCGGCCTATGGCCACTCGATGCGGCGCGAATTGTTGTTGCGGAGTCTGACCGCCTCGTTGTCACTGCGCGCCCAGACTGATAAGATAATAAGGTTAGATAGTTTGCACAAGAAAGGTATATATCAGCGTGCCAAAAGTACCGAAAATCTCTAAAATGCCAAAACGGCCGAACAATGGTGGCAATTCGAAATGGCGAACACTTATGTTCTTTGCCCTGCTCGGATTTTTCACCCTCGTGTTTATTAGTGCCTTGTTCCCGCAGGAAAACCTAAAAAACGTCCCGATTTCGGAGGTTATCACCAAAGCCAACAGTGGTGAAGTCAAGAAAATCGAAGGGAGCGGTAACGATATAAAAGTTACCGTGAGCAATGAGGACAAACCAACACTGAAGTCTTACATACAGGGAGGGGTCAGCACCCTACTCAAGGAGGATTTGCTGACCGACAAGGCAAAAGCAACTATTCAGGACTCAGCGCCGTCGGAAACAAACGCAGCGCTCTGGAATATTGCTAGTCTTGTGCTACCTGCGCTTCTTATCGGTGGATTGATTTTGTTTATGTTCCGCTCTGCACAGGGTCAGAACAACCAAGCGATGGGCTTTGGGAAGAGTAAAGCTCGACTCTATGGCAACGAAAAGACCAAAGTGAAGTTTAGCGAAATCGCCGGAAATGATGAAGCCAAGGAAGATTTAACTGAAGTCGTAGATTTCCTCAAGCATCCTAAAAAATTCCAAGACGTAGGTGCAAAGATTCCAAAAGGCGTATTGTTGGTCGGGCCTCCGGGAACGGGTAAAACGATGCTTGCTCGTGCTGTCGCCGGTGAGGCGGACGTACCATTTTTCAGCATATCGGGTTCCGAGTTCGTTGAAATGTTCGTCGGCGTCGGTGCATCGCGTGTACGTGATTTGTTTGAAAAAGCTAAGAAAAACGCACCGTGCATCATCTTTATCGACGAAATCGATGCAGTCGGTCGACGACGTGGTTCAGGAATGGGCGGTGGACATGACGAGCGTGAACAGACGCTCAACCAGATTCTGGTAGAGATGGACGGCTTTGAAACTGGCACGAATGTTATAGTTCTGGCTGCCACAAACCGCTCTGACGTGCTTGATCCTGCCCTGCTCCGTCCGGGACGCTTCGATAGACGAGTGAACTTTATCCTGCCGGAAAGACGTGATCGCGAAGCTATTTTGAAA
The DNA here is from genome assembly GCA_964581535.1 of uncultured Candidatus Saccharibacteria bacterium. Lineage (GTDB taxonomy): Bacteria > Patescibacteriota > Saccharimonadia > Saccharimonadales > Saccharimonadaceae > CAZOOW01. The sequence goes on along the minus strand of CAZOOW010000001.1, from coordinate 91,133 downwards.
GTACATTTCAAAAACAAGCCGACTGACGAAACCGTCAATCTCGACAAGCTGGCCGCAAAAACAGCTGGTTCCAGCGGCGCAGACCTCGCGAATATTGCAAATGAAGCGGCTATCATCGCAGCACGACATAACCGCAAAAAAATAACGAACGATGATGTAACGGCGGCATTTGAAAAAGTAGCTATCGGGCCGGAACGCAAGACGAAGATTATGAATGACAAAGACAAAGAGCTGACTGCTTTCCATGAAGCGGGACATGCTATCGTCGGGCACGTGCTGCCGGACAGTGACCCTGTACATAAAGTAACGATTATCCCTCGCGGGGGAACTGGTGGAGTGACATGGTTCCTACCGCCAGAAGACAGGACATATACCAGCATCGTTGAGTTTAAAGATATCTTGGCTCGCGCGCTCGGTGGACGCGTAGCAGAAAAGCTTGTATACGGCGAAGACCGCGTGACGACAGGAGCCGGAAGCGACTTGCGGAAGGCGACTGAAATCGCCCGAGATATGGTGATAGAACAAGGAATGAGCACCGGACTTCGTGATCAAGTCTTCCATGAGGATAACGGGGGCATGGTGTTTGATCGGATGACCCACGAGAGACCATATAGCGACGAGACTGCGAAGTTGATCGACCAGGAAGTACAAAAACTTATCGTCGAGGCTGCCAAACGGGCCGAAGTCGTTATCGCACACAATATGCATTTTCTTGAGGCGCTGGCAAAACGCCTTCTAAAGGAAGAAACTGTCGATGAAACCGTTGTTGCGGAAGTGCTCGAAGGTGCCATATTGCCACGCGATGCAAAACTCTATTAATTACTCTAACTAACAGTGGTGTAGCCGTACTACCAAACAGATATATATCTTCGCTGACTCGGAAATGACGATAAATACTGATTTCTCTCACTTCCTCGAGGTATACTAGTAACGTATGGGTCGCGTCCAATCTGTTGTTAATCGTGCGAATCAGCGTCTCAGCGTTCAGCTGGCCGCTGTTTTGCTTGCTGTCTCGACGTTTTTCTCACTAATCTTGGGCCTGTTCCGTGACCGACTCTTGAACAGCACGTATGCCGAAAATTTTGTGACCGGTAATCCAGGCTATCCGATGGGACTCGATGCCTATACGGTGGCATTTATCATTCCTGATTTCATGTTCTTTATCCTAGTGTCCGGTGCACTGAGTGTGACGTTCATCCCGGTCTTTAATGACCGGATGCAAAAAGGCAACAAAGAGTCTGCGTGGAAGCTCAGTACCAGTTTGGTGAACTTCATGGCACTCCTCACCCTGTTAGCAAGTGTGTTGATGATTGTGTTCGCCGACCCTCTTGTTCGCTATGTCGTCGGCCCCGGTCTTGACGAATCTTCGCGAGCACTTGCAGTCAGTATGATGCGAGTCATTGCCATCAACCCGTTCTTGTTTGCGATAAGCTCAGTCATCGCAAGCGTACAACAAGCAGTTGGTCGATTTGTCTTTTTTGCACTAGCACCGACCGTATATAACGTCGGTATTATTATCGGTTTGTTATGGTTTACAAACGGCATCACTGTGTTCGGAGTACAGATTTTTGAAGGCGGTATCATGGGTGTTGCGCTCGGTGTTGTGCTCGGCTCGATACTGCAGCTTATCGTCAGTGCGATTGGGCTCATCGGTCTCGGGGTTGACTATCGATTTAAGATTTTTTGGAAGAACAAAGGCTTTCGTCAAGTACTAAGACTATTGCCGGCTCGTTCACTTGATCAGGGTATGGACTATATCAACGGAATTGTCGAGACCAATCTCGCATCCCGCATGGCGGTTGGTTCTGTTCGTTTTTATCAACAGGCCACGACGCTACATATGGTACCGATAAACCTCATCGGTGTTGCCATCTCGACTGCAGCGTTTCCAAAGATGACTGAACGCCTTAGTCAGGGCAGAACAGACTTGTTCCGGTCTGAACTCCAAGCTATCTTGCGGGTTATCATATGGTTGGCACTTCCGACTGCGACTATTGCTTATTTTACAAGGGGATACCTTGTCAGTTTCTTATTCAACGGTGGACAGCCGATTGTAGCGGGGTTGCTTGGAATCCTAGTGGTGGCCATTTTGTTCCGGTCTATTTACCACATAGCCGCACGGAGTTTCTACGCGCAGCAGGATACCAAAACCCCTCTCTATATCTCGTTCTTTACGATTGGACTGAATATTGCACTGGCTATTTGGTTCACTATGGAGCTTGGTGCCGGTATTTATGGCCTCGCCTGGGCGCAGTCCATTGTGGCCGCAGTAGAAGTTATAATTTTGTTTGTTATCATGAGTTACCGAATCCCAAGGTTGTTTGACACGAACTTTGCGCATTCTATCATGCGGATGGCTTCGGCGACAGGCTTTATGGCAGTCGTAACTTTTTTGAGCGTACGTGTGTTCGCATTGACAGCTGACGACCATAGTATGGTGACAACATTGCCAAAATTCACTCTCATCACCGGAATTAGCATGGTGACATACGTGCTGGTTAGCGGAAAACTGTTTAAATTACGCGAAGCGGTCAGCGTTATTGATCGCGTCAGGGCAATGACGTTCGCGCAGATTTCGGGAAAGAAATAGCATGGATCATATACGGAATTTTTGCATTATTGCTCACATTGATCACGGAAAAAGCACGCTAGCGGATCGGATGCTCGAGCTTACTGGTACGGTTGATCAACGTGAAATGAAAAGCCAGTTGCTCGACAGCATGGAGTTGGAGCGGGAAAAGGGAATTACGATAAAGCTCGCGCCAGTCCGCATGAACTATAAAGATATCGAACTAAATCTGATCGATACGCCCGGCCACGTTGACTTTAGCTATGAAGTCTCCCGAAGCCTTCAAGCTTGCGAAGGCGCAGTGCTGGTAGTTGATGCCAGCCAAGGTATTCAGGCGCAAACACTCGCGAACGTTTACTTGGCGCTCGAACAGGACCTAACGATTATCCCGGTGCTCAATAAAGTCGATTTACCGGCGGCTGATGTGCCAAAGGTAAGTCGCGAAGTGATTAACCTGCTCGGGTGCGATGAGTCAGAAATCATTAAAATTAGCGCTAAAACCGGCGAAGGCGTTCCGGAAGTTTTGGAAGCGATTGTTGAGCGGGTAGCTCCGCCGCGTGGCGAAAGTACAGGTAAAACACGCTCATTAATATTCGATAGCTATTACGACGATTATCGTGGGGTTATCCTCTACACACGCGTCGTTGACGGCGTGATAAAAAAAGGCGATACCATACGCATGATGGCGACTTCTGCGCATGGATTGGCGCTCGAGGTCGGTTCACTCAGCCCGACAATGACACCAAGCCCAGAGTTAAGTAGCGGGGAGATAGGTTATATCGTTACTAACCTTAAAACGACACGTGATGCAAAGGTTGGCGACACCGTAACGGTCACTCGCTCACAGGCAGAGTCACCACTTCCTGGGTATAAGAACGTCAAACCGTTCGTCTATGCCGGTTTTTTCCCGGTGTCGAACGAAGACTACAACGATCTAAAAGATGCAATCGACAAACTTTCAATGAGCGACAGTGCGCTGCAGTTTGAGCCTGAAAACTCACCGGTCCTTGGTTTTGGCGTTCGTATCGGTTTCTTAGGTCTCCTCCATATGGATATCATCCGTGAGCGCCTGGAACGTGAATACAACCTAGATTTGGTCGTCACCAATCCAAGCACCGACTACCAAGTCGACTTAACGGATGGGACCGAACTTGATATCAAAAGCGCGAGCGATTTGCCGGATGTTGCAAAAATCAAAGAAATACGTGAGCCGTGGATAAATGGCGAAATCGTTGTCCCGACAGAATATGTCGGCAGTGTCATCCAGCTGGTTGTATCAAAACGCGGACGGCAAAAAAATCTAAGTTATATCGATGAACGAGCACTCGTCAGTTTCGAGGCGCCACTTGCAAATCTTTTGACGGATTTTTATGACCAATTAAAAAGTGTCACGAGTGGATATGGTAGCTTCAACTACGAGCTTTCGGGTTACAAACCCGAGGACCTTGTAAAAGTCGATTTTTACGTTGCAGGCGAGATCGTAGATGCATTGTCCGTTATGACACATCGTTCTGAAGCAGAGAGCCTGGGTCGCGAAACTGTGAGGAAGCTGAAGGATGTCATCCCGAGACAAAGTTTTCAGGTGGCGCTTCAGGCGGCTATCGGCGGACGGTTTATTGCCCGCGAAGATCTAAGTGCATATCGCAAGGACGTCACCGCTAAGCTGTACGGCGGTGATGTAACTCGCCGTAAAAAACTTCTCGCAAAACAAGCTAAAGGAAAAGCTCGTATGAAACGGTTTGGAAAGGTAGATATTCCATCGGAAGCGTTTACGGTTATGCTACGGCGCGATTAAGCGAAGCGGTATGAGTTGCGAAATGGGTGAAAACACGGTACTATAACGGTTGATTACCTTATAAAAAGAGAGAAGAGGGTTACATGCCAAATCTTGGGGCACCAGAGCTAATTATTATCTTGATCATCATCGTTCTTTTGTTTGGCGCGAAAAAACTGCCAGAACTGAGCCGAACGATAGGCCAATCCGTTAAAGAACTTCGTAACAGTCTTTCAGACGACGATAAAATTAAAAAGACTACCAACAAAAATGACAACAAGCGAGACAACAGCTAGACCGCAGACCTTTGCGGATCACATCCATGAGCTCAGGGGGCGTTTGTTTTGGGTTGCGCTGTTTTTTGTTATTTTTGCTGTCATTGCATTTCCGTTTTTCGACTCTATAACGAAGTTGTTGCTGGCGCCACTCGGAGATCACAAACTTTACTACATGACCCCAGCCGGGGGGTTGAGTTTTACGATAAAAATTTGTCTATATGTGGCGACTATTACGGTTCTACCGGTGGTTGCGTATCACTTATACAAATTCTTCTCTCCGCTCGTTAGTCAACGCCGCTCAGTGCGAGCAATCCGAACCGTCGGTGTATCAGTTGTTCTGGCGTGTACTGGGATTACGTTCGCGTATACGGTAAGTTTACCGGCTGCTCTGCATTTTTTAACAAATATGGAGATTCAAGGAGTGGGACAGCTTATTACTCTTGATTCATATATCTCATTTGTTGCTGCATACTTGGTTGCTGGTGCGCTATTATTCCAAATTCCGTTACTGTTACTTGTCATAAACTCTATTACACCGCTCTCACCTACGAAACTCATGTCCTACCAGCGACATTTGATAGTCGGCTCGTTTATAGTTGCGGCTATCGTCTCGCCCACTCCGGACGTTGTAAACCAGACGATTCTCGCACTGCCCATGGTTCTGATGTATCAGATTGGAGTGGTGTTGATTTGGCTAAAACGACCTCGTCAGTATTCGAGTGCGGAAATTGCTCAGCCAACCCAACCAGCGCCAGCTGCCCATCCGGTTATACCTCAAATCTCACCCAGAGCAGTATCTGCTGCACCTGGGCTATATGCGAAACCGACAAAGTCGTCGCGTCGTATTGTTGATGGGGTTATTCTCAACCGCAGACACGAGGGAAGTGTAAAAAACAAAAAACAACCCGCTTCTCATCCGTCTCGCCGTAACCTCGATGGATTCGCGTTCAATCCACAGCCGAATGCGGTTGTGAACTACTAGTGCTTTCTGGTATAATTGCATAAATCTATTAAACAAAAACATGGAAAAGTTCAACCAATTACTAGATAAGCCAATGGACCGCCGTGAGTTTTTGCAACACATCGGTGTCGGCTTCGTATTGCTGTTCGGTGGCAGTCTGTTTTTCAAAGTAATATCGGGCATGGAAGCCCATAACCGAAAAAAGAGTACCGGCTATGGCTCGAGTTCTTACGGCCGGTAGAGCGCGTGTATTCTTCTCTGTACTGGCGGCATTACTCGCCGTTTTCTTTTATATTCCTGGAGTGTTTGCTGCTCCGTATGGGAGCAGTACTTACGGCTCATGCCCTTATCAAGAAAATTGCCCTCAAAGTCCGACGCAACCCGTAGAGTCGCAACCGTCCTCCGGCATTACACCGGGCGTCACCCCAGAAAGCCCCACTAGTGTGCCGACACCACAACACACCTCGACCTATACTCTAGAAACAAACGTTACAAACGATCAGACGATATCCACTAGTCCCTTTGAAGTCATCGTAAGCGTTCAGGATCAAAACCAGCAGTCATCTGAAGCTAATGATCCGGGGTGGGTGAGCCTGTATGTTGATGGCGCCCTAGTCGGTACCGCGTACTCTCCATCAGCAGATGGAAAATTCCACATTGTTTGGGATGTCTATCGATTTAGCGGGAAAAACATTTCGTTAGTCCTTTTTAATGAGGACGGAGAGGCGATCGCACGTCAAGACACAGTAGTGCGACTTGATTTACCCCTCAGATCAAACACAGAAAACAAAACGAATTATGCACCTCACGCTTCTGGGCTACAGAGGTTCCTTATGGAACTGCCTCCGATTGTAGCCTATACGTTCCCCTACTGGATTTTCCTACTACTTCTCGCACTCGCACTTCGCTATATGCTACAGGCTTTCAAAGAAGCAAAGTATATTGCTGAAATAGAAAAAATAACTAAATTACAAGCAGCGGTTGCTGAAGGCAAGGACAATTTTTTAGCATTATCATCTCACTATCTACATACTCCGCAGACGTTGATTGCTAGTGGTGTTGACATGCTCGTCTCAGTCGATAAGTTATCCGAGAGTGCCGTTGCTCCTCTGAAATCGGTTGTCGTCGGCCTCCACGATACTATCGAGCAGATTTTAGCTGACATACAGGACAACCAGTTATTGAAAAGTATAAAAAGACCTGAAACAAGTTCTGCCCCAATATCGGCTCTTCGAAGCGGCACATTTTGGCTGCCGGTGTTGGTCGCTTTTATTATTGTCATTGGCGCCAACCTTCTCCTGACAAAAGTCGGGCAGTGGGATTTTAGCATGTCGAACTACGCTATACAGGCAATAGTCGGGGTCATAATTGCGGCTTTTTTGTTGGTTTCTATGCGAACGCATCAGATGAATATCTCGCGTCGTCACCAACTTGAGCAGCTAGAACAACACCAAGCGCATGTCGATGAGGCGAGAAACACCTTTATTGAGCGTGTTCGCGAAATGCTTGAGAATAATCTCAAGCGTATTGCGATGAATCGAAATAGCCTTCCCCCTGCAAAAAGTGACCAATTTATCCAGAAGGGCTACGATGATTTTTCCGCGATGCTCGAGAGGTTTACCTTGCTGCAAAGTTTACGCCTCGAAGGCGGGAGTCTTCGCTCACCAGACACCTTTGATGTCACACAAGTTATCGATCACGTTATCGAACGCTATCGTAATGTTGCCGCAACCAGATCTATCTCAATAGAAAATGACGTGAAGCCTTTTCGCGCAGCCGGTAACCCTGTACTACTTGGAGTGGTAATAGCAACACTCATTGATAACGGCATAAAATTCTCTTCTGATAACAGCAAAATCAGCATTTCTAGCGCGGAAGAGGGGCACAAACTAAGAGTTGAAGTCAGGGACATGGGCATAGGTATACCGCAGAACGAGCGCGCTCAGTTGTTTCAGCCATTTTCGCGTACTACATCAGTTATGCAGTTTGATTACGAAGGGCTTGGCTTCAGTCTTTTCCTCGACAAATTGATTATGAAATACCTTCAGGGATCGATAGAACATGACGAAACCATTACGCCGGGGACAAGCATGCGAATAAGTGTTCCAAAAGCGACTTAGACCTTGCGCAACTACCTCTATAGCGCTTATACTTAGACCCATACTTTTAAACGTGTTAGAGGGGTATTTTTGGCTAGACTTCCGCTACCGGGCAGTGACGACGGAACATGGGGTAACATCCTCAATGATTTTTTGAGTGTGCAGCATAACTCTGATGGTACGCACAACTTGCCACTAAATGCTTTGAACGATGTTTCGACGAGCGGTGTTTCTTCTGGTCAGGTTCTGCAATATAATGGCTCGTACTGGCAACCGGGAACGATTACAACTGGTTCTAGCGATCCAACTTTAGGTGGCGATTTGTCGGGAACAGCGTCTAACGCTCAAATAGCCACTGGCGTGGTTGGTGCCACAGAAATTGCTGATGGTAGCATAACCAACACGGAAATTTCAGCCACTGCTGCGATAGAGCAAAGTAAAATCGCCAATCTTACGACCGATCTTTCTGGCAAAGTACCAGCAACCCGACTTATTAGTACTGGCAGTGGACTGACTGGCGGCGGTGATTTATCGGCAGACCGCACCATTAGCGCTGTTAACACCAGCACAACAGCTCTCGGAATTATTCAGCTGGCAGGTGATCTTGCGGGAACTGCAACCGCACCAACTGTTCCTGGGCTTTCAAATAAAATCAATACAGCGGAAAAGGGCCAGCCGAATGGCGTTGCAACGTTGGATAGCGACGGCAAAATAATTCCTGGCCAGCTCGGTACTTCTAGTATCACCAAGATTCTACCGTATTCCTACACTGGTGCCGTCGGAACATCGACAGGACAATTCCGGCTATATAATGACACAGGTGCTAACTGGACGATTTTAGGGGTGCGCGCTTCGGTGGGTATTGCACCGGATGGTGATTCGATGATTGTTGACATTAATAAAAACGGTACAACGATTTTCACTACGCAGTCCAACCGCCCGACCATTGCGGCAGGCGACAATACATCAGGGAATGTGACGAATATGGACGTTTCTTCTGTCGCAGTAGGCGAATACCTTACTGTGGACGTTGATCAAGTAGGAAGTATTTCAGCAGGTACAGACTTAACAGTGCAAGTGGAGGTAGCATAAATGGCTTTACTTTTTATGGATGGATTTGGCGGGGGGGAAACCACGAAATGGAGTATAGGCAGTACTAGCTATAACCCGAATTCCTCAAATCCACGTGTGGCAGGGTGCTATAGCAGTGGTGGTGGGAGTAACGGTCGGTTATTGAACAAAAACGTAGCTGCGTCTAACAAAATATTTATTGGTGCCGGGTGGTATCCTGGAACAAATTCCGGATCGATTTCTGTCTTTGGAGATAGCGGCACTGTGCAACATATTAGCGTCGTTCGAAATACCACCACTGGTCTGGTCGAAATAAGACGCGGTACGGAAACAGGCACGCTGCTTGCGACAGGGACGACCAATTTATATCCGAATCGTTGGTCGTATATCGAAGTGTCAGTAACTATATCGGATACAGTAGGCGAAGTTCATGTTCGGCTCAACGGCTCACCAACGGATGAAGTTTCATTTGTCGGCGACACAAAAAACGGCGGATCTTCAACGGATATAGATAAAATACGATTTGATTTTAACTTAAACTGGTATATTTCAGATGTTTATATCCTGAACGATACTGGACCTGCTCCGAACAATAATTTTCTCGGCGACGTTGCGGTACGAACGCTGAGTCCAAACGGTAACGGGACTTATTCACAGCTAGTAGGTTCTGACGGTAATAGCACCGATAACTACCAATTAGTTGATGAACGTCCTTTTTCCGTAACGGATTATGTTGGGAGCGCGACAGTGGGAGACAAAGATACTTACGTAGTCGAAGACCTCCCTTCCGGCATAACGACAGTATATGGAATTCAACTCTGTGGTTTAATGGCAAAAAGCGATGCGACGAACGCCAACGCACGACTATTGTTGCGCTCTGGCGGAACTGATTTCAATGGTATAACTCAGACCCTTTCTACATCGTATCTGGGGTATTATGAGGTTTACCAGGCAAACCCGGCGACAAGCGCCGCTTGGACTCCTGCGGGTGTGAATGGAGTTGAGATAGGTATGGAGGTCATGTAGGATGGCGGAGGCTCGTGAAGCTGCGACAAGTGCAGAGGCTTTAACGTCATCATCCGGTTCTTCTAATCTGAGTGCCGCGAGCGTCGAGGCAATTGTCCAAAATGATGTAGCAACAACAAACCGCTTTCTCGCATCTGCCAGTGCTGAAATGATCACGCAATCCATTGCTACAAGAAATGTTTCATATCTGACGGTTGAAGTGTTAACACCAGCCCGCCCTCAATATGTTGGGTGGGGCTTTCTCGCTCGGTAATCTGTTTCTGGCACTCGTTGACGTAGAGTGCTAAACTGGGGTATACTTACGTATATGACAGAACGCCAAGCCAAGATACTTGCTGCTATTATCGAACAGTATGCAGAAATAGCCGTTCCGGTGGGTAGTGTGACGCTGGCGAAACTTTTTGGTGTTTCGAGTGCTACTATACGGGCAGAAATGGCGCATCTGGAAGAAAAAGGCTATATTACCCAGCCGCATACTAGTGCGGGACGCGTTCCTACGGACAAAGGCTATCGGTACTATGTAAACCAGTTGAACGAGTTTCGCGAGGGAAATGACTTACAGCTTCTCGACAGGAGTACTCATGCTATCGAAGCGCGTATTACGACTCACGGCAACAGAACAGACCGAGCGATTCGCAGTGCCGTCGACAGTTTGGTTGAAATCACTAGAAATCTCGGACTAGCGACGATTGGCGATCAACTATATATGAGTGGTATGGGTAATCTTTTTTCTCAGCCCGAATTCGCCTCTCATCCGCAAAAGGTCGCTCAATTGCTCGACAACCTTGAGCCGTGGCTACGTGAAGCAGCACCAAACGAACCTTTAAATGTTTTTATCGGTACGGAAAACCCTATCGGCCGAAATTCCCAAGCAAGTCTTATTATCAGTCGTTTCCGTTCACCCTACAGTGACAGAAGCTATATCGGGGTGCTCGGCCCAACCCGTCAGGACTATGCACGTGTCATGCGACTCGTTCGTCATACTGGCGCAATGCTCGAGGAGGTACTCTAAATGCCAAAGAATAAAAAAGTCGAGGAACTGGAACAACAAATCGGTGAGTTGACACAAGATCTACAGCGCGTTCGGGCTGATTTCGAGAATTACCGGAAACAGGGTGAGCAGCAGCGTGAGATGGCTAAGGCAAACGGCCGTGTCAGCGCTATTATGCAGCTCATTCCGGTTATTGATAATATCGAACGTGCCGTAACTCATGTTCCATCGGAACTCAAAGATAATACTTGGGCGCAAGGCATAGTTGGTTTGAGTAAACAGCTCGAAAAATCCCTAGCAGATATGAATGTATCGCGTATCAAAGCAGATAAAGATGAAATTTTTAATCCTGAATTGCACAATGCTGTACAGTTTGATGAAGAAGCTGAGGGTGACAAAGAAATTATCGCGGAAGAGCTGCAAACTGGCTATATGTTAGGGGACGATGTTATCCGGCCGAGTATGGTGCGAGTAACTCGTCGCTAGACAACGAGTGAACCGAGTCCAACTCCGAGACGTTGGGCACCTTTTTTTCCGACAGCAGCTCGTAACGAACGTGACGACGGACGTTTAAGAACATTGTTAAGCGCTTCAAAGGACCATGCCTGGTCAAGGTAGAGCTGAGAACCGCTAACTTCCCCAGTTTTCGTATCGATACTATCGACGAATCCGCGTTCAGGGATATAGCTATTTGGAAAATCAATGGCCAGCCGCTTTAACTCATCCGCTGCAAGTGTCGGTGCGATCTGCATAGCCATAAAAAGTGCGTGTGGTGTAACAACGCCGTCCGAGCTGCGTTTCCTGTCCTCCGAAACTATAGGCGGCTCAGGGCACAGTCGGTCAGCGGGTATTCCTCGGGCGAGGTAGTTTCCCTCTGGGTCCAGACAGGCTGAGGTTCCCCAATACCCACGCGGATCAAGAGAACGCCCGTAGTCAATTTGATGTTGGAGATGGGCTATATGGCTTTCATGAATGAGAGGGCTATATCTGCTTTCTGGTAGTGCTGTCTCAACGGCCCATTCTTCAAATGCGCCACCAGACCATGTAGGCAGGCCATACAGTACTCGCGATTTGTCCGATTTACCACCCGGCATAGTTTTGCTGAGTCGCTGTAGTAGCCGTGGAGGATAGTCAAAGCAAGCGATAGCTGTATAGTAAATAATCCGAGTTTCGGAATTAAGAAGATCATAGTGCCAATTTTGTTTGTTTTGTTCGGAACTGGGCCTATCCGGGTAGTACATTCCATAGAATAGACCTGCCTCAGGATCAAACAGTTTCGTATCAAACCCTTCACGCATTTCCTCCAGTAGCCGTCCAGCAGTATGTGACATCTCGCTCTCTGGCAGATGATATTTTAACTTGTTCAAGTAGAACGCCAACCATGCGTTATCGACACTTGAAATCATTTTTTCTTTCGGACGACCATCACTATCAGAGGTAAGCAGACTGCCGTCTCGCGGGTCGTACCAGTCGTAGAGTAACCCGTGCGATTTATCTAACGCGTCTATGGAACGAACCAATTCGCTTAGCACCTCATTCGCTTCAGCGCCTGGGACAATTTCCATTTCTTTCATGCTCAGAAGGTTTGCAATAGCGAGACCTATATTAGTTGCTGATGTTTTATTATCAAAGCTTCCATCCCCGTTAGCCTGGAGTTCAATCGTGTCATGGGGTAGAAGTGTCCTTTCGTCTAGCATGGACAACAGGCTCTGAGCGGTGTCTAGAGCAAACGTTTCGACCATTCGTCTTTGTTCAGGGGAGAATTCTTGTTCGGAGTTTCGTTGCAGCCATTCTTCGGGCCGCTCTAAGGAACTGACAGAAATATCGGAAGATTGGATAACCTCGGCGAGTAGCATGAGAGCTCCTTTTTTCGATGTTTTTATGTTCCTAAAGACTTATGCTTAAGTAATACTCCTTTTTCACAACAAAGTAAAGCGTGTGATACATGTTCTATCTTCCACCTCTGTGAAAATAACAAATTAGCACTCTTGACACTAGAGTGCTAATTGCTATAATTGAGGATAGATTTGGCACTATCCTGCGAGGAGTGCCAACGCAAGCAATAAGAATTGAGGAGAAAATAGATGGGTAAAATCATAGGAATAGATCTCGGTACAACCAACTCTGCCATGGCTTATATGGTGGCTGGTAAGCCGGAAGTTATTACAAACGCGGAAGGCAACCGAACGACTCCAAGTGTCGTGGCTGTTACGAAAAAAGGCGAGCGTTTGGTGGGACAAGTTGCTCAGCGCCAACGCGTCACGAATGCCAACAACACAATCTACGGTGTAAAGCGTCTTATAGGACGTAAGTTTTCTGACAAGGAAATTCAGGACGACATCAACATCATGCCGTTTGAAATCGTCAAACATCAGAGCGGTGTGGCTGTCAAAATGGGCGACAAAGAGTACACCCCTGAGGAAGTCTCAGCGATGATTCTTTCCAAAATGAAAGCTGATGCAGAAAAGTTTCTCGGTGACAAAGTTACTGAGGCAGTCATTACTGTACCAGCCTACTTTGACGATGCTCAACGTCAGGCCACCAAAGACGCCGGCAAGATCGCTGGACTCGAGGTAAGACGGATCATAAACGAGCCGACAGCGGCAGCGCTTGCCTATGGTCTTGATCAGGGTAAGGAAGAAAAGATTGTCGTTTTCGACCTTGGTGGCGGAACGTTCGATGTATCGGTCCTTGAGCTAGGAGATGGCGTGTTCGAGGTAAAGAGCACAAATGGCGATACGCACCTTGGTGGTGAAGATTTCGACAACCGCATCGTCGACCATTTCCTGGAAGAATTCAAAAAGAACGAGGGAATCGACCTCAAGAAAGATAATGCGGCTCTTCAGCGCCTCAAGGACGAAGCTGAAAAAGCCAAGAAAGAGCTTTCTAGCTCGACTCAGGTAGATATCAACCTGCCGTTTTTGACGGCTGACGCTGATGGTCCGAAGCACTTCGAATACACGCTTACCCGAGCAAAACTCGAAGAGCTTGTCGGTGGACTGATCGAAAAAACCGCCATCCCAGTAGAAAAGGCGTTGAAAGACGCCGGGCTCAAAGCTAGTGATATCGACAATGTCGTTCTGGTCGGCGGCATGACTCGTATGCCGGCGGTCGTTGAAAAAGTGAAGCAGATTTTTGGTAAAGATCCGATGCAGGGCGTGAATCCTGATGAAGTCGTCGCTATCGGTGCCGCTATACAGGGCGGTGTACTAGCCGGCGATGTCAAAGACGTTCTTCTGCTCGACGTCACTCCGCTTTCGCTCGGTATCGAGACGATGGGCGGCGTGACGACGAAACTGATCGAACGCAACACGACCGTGCCGACCAGCAAGTCAGAAACATTTTCGACTGCTGCAGACAACCAGCCGCAGGTAGAGATACATGTGTTGCAGGGCGAGCGTGAGTTCGCGGGTGACAACAAGAGTCTCGGCAAATTCGTACTCGATGGTATTGCTCCGGCACCCCGCGGCGTCCCGCAGATCGAAGTGACATTTAATATCGACGCTAACGGTATCCTGAACGTGACCGCTAAAGACAAAGGCACCGGCAAAGAGCAGTCTATTACTATCCAGAACTCTGGCAACATGAGCAAGGAAGACATCGAAAAAGCTCAGAAAGAAGCCGAAATGCACGCTGATGAAGACAAGAAAAAGCGTGAAGCGGTCGATGCAAAGAACCAGCTCGAGAACGCTATCTACCAGGCGAAAAAGATGCCGGATGAGTTCAAGGACAAGATTTCGGATGAGGACAAAAAAGTCATCGAGGATGCCGTCAAAGCCGCAGAGGAAAAACTCAGTAGCGAGGACAAAGACGAGTTAGAAGCAGCCGTCAAAGCCCTCAACGACGCTATCATGCCGATAGGCGCGAAGATGTACCAGCAGGCTGACGAAAATAAACCGTCATCTGATGAAGAGGCCTCCGAAAATAAATCGGACAAAGACGAACCAGTCGAAGGCGAAGTCGTCGACGAGAAAAAAGACGAGAAATAAATCTCGTCTATACATCCTCGAAATGTGACGAGCCCCGCATCTGGATGATGCGGGGCTTTTGGGGCTCAGCTGTTGACGACGAACCTACCCTTGCGGGTGCGGGCGTTGTAGTAGCCCGTGAACGTCCGACCGTCGATCTCGCCCGTCAGGATGAGGCACTGCCCGGAGCCATCTTCGTGGGTGACGCCCAAGATGCGGGGCATGACGATGGACATCATGACGCCGCCGTCCTTCTGGGGGATCCCGTATTCCAGCTGAAAGGTCGGGGACAGACGGAAACCGCGGGTGAATGCGTGCTTGGCCATGTCCCAAATGTGGTGGGCTGGCGGACCATCAGTGATGGTCAGAGTGCGCTGAGAGGTGCGAGTGGTGGACATGCGTCCATCCCTTCTGTGATGCCATTAAGCCCCGGCGTTAGGCGTTATTGCTTGAGAATTCCAGCAATCTCCTGTCAGGCGACATTATTTATATTATATCAAAAAAATTACTTTATGTCAAGTAACTCTATATCAAATACTAGATCGCTATTCGCGGGTATGTTCGGCGCTGGACTGGAACTGCCGTAGGCCATATCTGAAGGTATGACGAGACGGCGCATGCCGCCGACGCGCATGCCGGGAACGCCTTCAGTCCAGCCGGCAATCACCTGGTCAAGGCCAAACGTCGCGGGCTTCCCGAAATCATGTGAACTTTGAAAAATAACGCCGTTTTTGCACAGCGCGCCGGTGTAGTGGGCGGATATAGTATCGCCCGGCTTCACCTCTTCACCGCTTCCGACTTCGATATCTTTTACTTCCAGTGCGCCAACTTGTCCGAGTGGGACGAAGTCAGCTAGTTTTGTGCCTTCGTATGTCATCGTTCTAGTATAACAGCCCACATTCTTTACAAAAGCCTATGGTTATGGCTAAAATGAAGTCAACCTAAAGGAGGGTTTTATGGAAGTACAACGATACCAGTGGGTGGGGCTACTGGCTGGCGTGCCATTGTTTTCGGGCGCCTGGCTCAGTGCATTTTATAACACACCGTGGTGGGGAGTGCTCGGCGTGCTTTTGATGCTCGGCGGCCTCTACATGGCGAACCATGTAGAAAGGCGTTCGACGTTGACCGAACATGCGACTCGAGGATTCTTGGCGGGTATACTCGCAGGCGCAGTCGCGCGGATCCTAGGCTGGTTAGCGGCTGCATTGACGGGCGGAACGAACGTCGTGTCTTCGACCGTTTTTCAGGACACGTTCCGTATTGTCCTCGCTGGTAACTGGTGGCCGACGCTTGTCTTAATACTACTCTCAGGAGTGCTCGGAGCGGCTATAGCAAGTTTGGAGCCGGAAGCTAAAACGGTGACGACGAAGAGGAGGAAATAATATGACCGAATCCGATCAATTCAAAACCACGCTTGGTGTGCTCGGAGCTACGCTGCTCGCGCCATTGTTTGTCGCAAGCGGAAACCTTGGCGGCGGGCCAGGAACAGTTCAGGAAAAATTGAAAAACTATGTTGCAGCCGCGGCACAGTCGGTCGTCGTGAAAGATGACGTAAAAAAAGATGATACTAAAGCCGATGGTACGGAAAAAAATGAGGGTAAGGCAGCTGAAAACAACCAGTCAGATGCTGATAACCAGAACAAAACTCCCGCTTCATCTACGCCACCTGCTAGCACACGAGCAACTGACAATGCATCGGCAAAAAAAGCCGGTACCTACACGGTAAAAGCTGGCGATACGTATGGTTGTATAGCAGAAAAATACTACGGTAGTTATGAACAATGGCCACGAGTCTATGCAGCTAATGCAGGCTGGCCAGGATATGAGGAGTATACTCTGAACGTCGGTGCAAAACTGCAGATGCCTGCAGTAGAGGTGAGGGATGTTCTACCGAAAACGACGCTCTGCCAATAAGTTACTATTTTAATTAAATGTGCCCCATGACGGGGCACATTTACGTTTCGTTTTTATTATCTTAAGTCGACAGTGAATTCTTTCGCGGGGATTGTTTGATCGCTGCCGATTACTTTGGAGGTCGGTCTCTTGTATTTGAGGGTTAGTTTTTCTGTCGAATCTTTGTTCACCCAATACACTAACGTACCCTGAACTGTGTCATTTGCTTCTTTCGCTTCAGATAGCGGAGTGAGCCCGGCGGCGGTAAGGTCTGCATCGCTTAAGCTGGTTGCAGTCACTTCTTTGCCGGTTGAGTCAATAAGCCGCAGAACAACGTTGTTAGCACTACCTGCAAATTTGTTGCTATCGGTGTTTTTGTACGTTACTGCGACGACAGTTCTGTCGCTATTTGCGTCAGCATACTTAGCTGGAATTTGGAACTTATCTATGCTCATGGTTTCGGCAGTGATGGTGTAACCGAGCTCATCATCAACGATTGATTTGTTCAAAGTGATTTCTTCAGGACTGGCCGTTGGCGTTTCGACGCTTTCTTCTGTCGTGGTGACTGGTGCTTCTTGAGCAGGAGTCTCAGACGGTTCATTTGCCGAGTTAAGCAACGCAAAGGCCGCTGCAGCGAGAAGTGCAAGTGCCACAATGGATGCTATGGCAATGGCGAGAATTTTGTTGTTTTTCGGTGCTGTTTCGGCAACGACTGGAGCCGGTGTTTCTGAAAATGAAGTTGGAGTATCAACAGATGGCTGAGATGCTGGCTGCTCGTCGAAGGTAGTTGGCTGAACAGCAGGCTCTTCGACTGACGTCTGCGGGGCGGGTTCAGTTGCTAAAGGGGCAGTTTCTGGCTCTACGCTCGGTGACGGATTTGTTTCTGGTTGCTGAGGTTGCGTCGACGGGTCTTGCGGGTTCATAGTAACTCCTTATTAATCGCCATAATAGAATGCGTACATTATACCATAAGCACTGTTTTTAGCACTCTTTACATATGAGTGCTAGTTTTTTATACTTGTAACAGATATGTCAAAACGAGACTACTATGAAGTTTTAGGGATAAAAAAAGATGCATCGGCCGATGAGATAAAGAAGGCCTTTCGTAAGCTTGCGGTAAAATACCATCCTGATAAAGAAGGCGGTGACGAGACAAAGTTCAAAGAAATCAACGAAGCCTATGAGGTGCTGAAAGACCAGCAAAAACGACAGCGCTATGACCAGTTCGGTCATGCAGGTGTTGGGGGGGGCTCGGGTGGCAGTTATGGCGGCAGTAACCCGTTCGAAGGCTTCGGAGGATTTGGTGGTGGACAGGGGCAACATTTTGAATTTAATTTCGGTGATGGTGGATTAGGCGATATCTTTGGCTCGTTTTTTGGTGGCGGTGGAGCACAAAATGGTCCCCGGCGTGGACGGGACGTTGAAACACATGTTGATTTAACATTTGAAGACGCGGTTTTTGGTACAGAAAAAACCATTACTATAAATCTTGACGACGAATGTTCACACTGCAAAGGTACGACCGTTGAGCCAGGCTACGAGATGAAAACTTGTGAGACCTGTAAAGGCGCTGGTCAGCAAATGAAAGTCATCAACACGATGTTCGGGGCGATGCAGCAAGCCGTTACCTGTGAAACGTGTCATGGAAAAGGGCGAGTTCCAGAAAAAGTCTGTAGTGTGTGCCATGGAAAAGGCACGGAGAAAAAAAGGCAGAACATAACGCTTAAGGTTCCTGCTGGCGTAGATGATGGCGCAACAATACGCCTTCGAAGCCGCGGCGAAGCGGTTGCGGACGGTCAGAAAGGTGACTTGTACGTCAACTTACGCGTGAAGCCTCATAAGAAATTCACCCGTGAAGGTGATTTAATACTCAGCGAAGAGCATATTTCGATGGTTGACGCTGCACTCGGGACGGAAATAAAAGTTGAGACAGTGGATGGTGATGTGCGCATGAAAGTCCCAGCTGGAACACAGTCGGGAACTGATTTTAAACTATCAGGACATGGCGTGCCGCACCTCAAAGGTTCTGCTCGTGGTGCCCATATCGTATCTGTTATCGTGGATACTCCCACAAAGCTTAATAAACGACAAAAAGAAATCCTCGAGCAGTTCGGTGGTGCAAAACGAGGCTTATTTGGGTAAATATAATGTATTTTCATAGAATCTTTTCGATTTCGCATCTCATCGACTCACACAGCTTGTATTGATTACATCAGACGACTACTCTAAGTAAGCTGAGTATACCCTCATGACATGTAATATCTTCAGCTCTTATCCCTGCGCCAAGCAGACACTCTGACGATCTGGGATAAACGGTAGGCGTTGGCATGTCCGCACAAGCCTAAATACGAACTAATGTTCTGCTCTGTCACTCGCGCTATCATACGTTGGCGAGTTTTCCCACGAAGGGTTGTGGCATATGGTCGCAGTACATAGCCAAGGAAATCCACTCCCTGATCCCACGATCGAATCTCTACTTTGTGGGGATGGAGGTCAAGGTGGAGTTCTGTGCGCAGGAAGGTGCGAATCTGATCTATTAGACTCTCAAGATACGCCTGGTCGGTTGAGACCACCACAAAGTCATCACAGTAACGCCCGTAATGCCGAATGCCAAGCGTCTGCTTCATAAACCAGTCGAGTTCGTGCAGGTAGGTATTGGCGAACAGTTGACTCGTCACATTGCCAAGCGGAATACCTTTTCCCGTTTCAGCACCATGACTCAAAATAATGGTGCGGATCAGCTCCAGTGTTGCGTCATCTTCAATGCATCGAGTAATCAGGCGAAGGAGGATTTCGTGGTCAATTGAGGCAAAGAACTTACGGACATCACATTTCAGGACGTAGACTTTGTGTGTATTGTTGCGGCTCTCCTGGCGAAGAAAGTTTTTTAGACGCGTCACGCCAACATGCGTGCCTTTGCCAATACGGCAAGAGTAGCTATCGTAGATGAAGCGTTTTTCAAACAATGGCTCAATGGCTGTCACAATCGCTTGGTGTACCACTCGATCGCCAACGGTTGCTTTATGGATTTGCCGCTGCTTGGGATCGCAGATGGTGAAGCGTTGGTAGGCAGCATGCTTGTAGTGGCCGGAAACAAGTGAGTCGTGAAGTTCGGCCAGGTTCTGGCGAATTTGTTTCTGATACTCGCTCACATCCCGCCGAGCTTTCTTGCCACGCGAAAACTTCTGCCAGGCCTCAGTTAATGTTTTAATAGATGTAATGTCATCAATACTTACAAAAGGAAAAGAGTTATTATCTTGAGCGGGCTTATCGAGAGAGAGAGAGAGAGAGAGAGTAATCTCGCGCTCCGAAAAATTCCTATCATTGCCAGTACCTATCACTTGTATCAATCCTTTCATGAGTGTTTAGCTGGGTTTCCGAAGTCCGAACGTTATGGTCTAGGCGCAACCTGCCAGAATGAGATCCTGGAAATACTCCGACTATCACTACGGGCAGCCGGGACAAGTAAATCAGCCGACAAAGCTACCCACCTAAAGGAAGCATCCGTCAGATTGGATAGTCTGCGATTGCTATTAAATCTGTGCAAAGATTGTCGGTGTGTTTCCAACCAGACCCACCAGCAGCTTGATTCCACCTGTAGTGAAATCGGACGCATGCTGGGAGGCTGGTTGAAATCTATAGCGAGCAGTCCCTGACCGACGGCGACGACCAGTTGTCGTTGGCATTGTCAGCCCAGTTGGCGTTCAGCTTCAGCTGACGGTTGTCATCCCACCGGTAGAGGTACGGAACGTTCGACCAGTCGGTATAGCGCAATCTGCCATCATGGATCACCAAGTCCAGACGCATCCAAACTTTGTATTTTATATGAGATACACGTTATCTCTAGCAAATCGCACGGAGTGCTCGATATCTTGCCTGCGCACTCATTCGATTCGTAAACAGAATAATTCAGTCAGTTTCAAAACACGGGATCGGTGATATACGTCCATGAACGTATATGCAGTAACTGATCCACCCTTAATTTTAGCAAAATAAAAAAACCTCTGCTAAAGCAGAGGAACGTTCAAAGTAACAAAGAAACAAATGCAAAAGTGTGATGCGGTGTCCGGAAGGGTGAAAGTTTTCAAGGATCAAGATCCAAGAATACAATACCCCTCCGGACACCAAGGAACCAAGGTCCCAGTATCAGCACTCCGTGACCGACGGCGACGACCAGCCGCCGTAGGCATAGCCAGCCCAGTCGGCGTGCAGCCTCAGCTGACGGCTGCCAACCCACCGGCAGAGGTACGGAACGACCGACCAGCGGGAGTTCCAGTAGAACTGGAGCGCCGACATGTTCGGGTACGGAGATGAGCCACCATTCCAGCTGGTCGTCCAGGTCGGGAACAGCAACGCTGCCATCAGTACTTCGAGACCAGCCAGCTGGACGCTGTCTTCCTTGGACTGCTTGAGGGCAGCTTCCGGCGACTTACCGTGGTAGGCGTTCGGGTTGAACACCACCCAGCGGATGCCGGGAGTGTAGTCATACCCAGGTGCCTGCCGCAGCAACTTGGCCGTTGCCTTGAGCTCTTCCCAGCGCCACTTGGTGTAGCCATCCGGAGCCTCGATGAGGTTCCAGAGCTCGTCGAAGGTGTGGTGCAGACCGGACTTCCTTCCCTTGGGAGGGAGGGAGACGGCCAGCATCAGCACCTCGTTCGGGTTATGCTGCCAGGAGCCGGGGATCGCCGGGATGTTCTCCGTCACAAAGCCCCAGTCGAGTGCAGCGTTGAAGGCCTTGACCTTCTTGAGCTGATCCTCGGGAGAGACGTACCAGGAGGGCTGCTTGGCCAGGACGTGCGTGATGGCGGCCTTAGGCAGCTTGATCTCGGGGAACTTCCCTTCGATGATGTCCTGGAGCGCCTTACGAACGTTGTCCGGGTCGAGCGAGCCGTTACCGACACGCTTGACGATCTCGTTGTGCTGAGCGGTAATGCCGATCAGCTTTTCGATGGTGGTCATCGTGACCTAGCTTCTGCCGTAGACTTCTCCGATACAATTTGTAGCGGTGATCTCAATGGTTCGTTGAGAACGGCGTACTATACGCAAGCAATAGAGGAATACTTGTGTAGAAAACGCCGTTCTCAGAGGGAGTGCTAAACTGTTAAGGTTCCAATTAGATTATAACACAGAATGGTGCTTTTTGCAATGCGCAACGGGGCTATAACCCCCGCATCACTCCATCCTCCTCATATTCATCCCTGTAGTGTATCCAGATGTCTTTGCTACTACTATCAAACCGCTCCCTTGTCGTCGTCCAAGTCTCAAAGTCCATATAGGCTTCATCCGTCAGCCGGTGTATCCGCTTCTCAGTACTCTTGTTATCACAAATGAGCAGTAGGTTCGGATAGCTATCCTCAAAGCCCCAATCCTCACCGTTATTCTCATCAAACCAGTCTTGGTGTGCGTTAATACGCTTCTTAATCATCCAGGTGAATGCACCAGCTTCAACAGTCTCAAGCTGGTAGTGGATTGCCCGTCCATTTTCACCTGTATGGTTGGTGCGTATGTAGAGGTCGGAAAGTGGTCGAAGAAATGCTTCAAATTGGTCTATCTCTGACTTAGCAAAGATATCGTAGGTACCGTCGTATTGTTTGTGGAGCTGCACGCACAGTTTGGCCAGGTCCAAACTGTGGTCTACCAGCTGTAAGCTGGCAGATCTATTTTTGTACTGGTTCCGAATGACAGCATCGGTAAAGTAGCCAGAGCTTGTATCACGAAGTACCCGAAGTCCCTTGCCAGTCAGTGAATACACTGCAGGCCTGCCGAGTAGCTTCCAAGCTTTCTCGTAGCGTTTCTGTACATAGCCTAAATCTTCCAGAACAGCTAATCTCTCATACATGGTTGCCTTACTTTTCTCGCGCCATGTACTGACTAACTCAACTGTCACAAACCGAAACTTAGCTATTAATCCTAATAACTTAATCTGACTATTACTTAACTTACTTCTATGCTGAACATCCATACATTCATACCACTATCTCCACACCCGCATCACAACTCACTTTTATCCTTATATATTTATATATAAAGAAGAGGAGGAGAAAAAGAAAGTAGCAACAGGGGTAAAACAGATGTAAATACCCGATTACCGGTGAATGGGATTATATCTATCCCTTAAGGCGCTGGGCTGTGGCAGTGCGGTATACTAGATACATGTCAAAAGACCCACTTAGTGACGAAGAGCGCCAAGCCTTTATAGATAACCTGCCGGACGATCAGAAGAACGAAAACGCCGAGCAGATCTTTAGCGATGCTATTGCACGCGCCGCGCAGCCGACGAAATTAGAGCCGGAAACATCGACAGCTCCTGACGATGGTTATAGCGATACACAAACTCATTCAGATACAACTGAAGATACTTCGCGCTAACACAGTGATACGTGCCATCGACTGAGCGCTTGAGCTGTTACCAAAAGCCCTCGATGGTATTCGTGTGTACAACACCACGACCGTATTCGCCTACGCTGTGATTCACTGAATCGTGGTAATAGCCAATGCGGTGCAGGCTTCGGTAGACTTGGGCTTGGTCACTGTAGACGACCGTACCGGGTGCTATTTCCTCAGGTAAACGTGGCAGTAATATCCGAGCGCCAGCACTTTTAACGTGTTCGGCCTTAACACGACCGCCACGCTCAACCATGCCAAAGACAACTTCCTTATTGGCAAAGCCTTTGCCAGCGCCTTTATTGCGACCACCAACATAGGTTTCATCTGCTTCCACGGTGCCTGAAAGCGGGTTACCATTATCTTGCGCCATGAGCGCGCGAACTTGTTTAGCAATGCGCCATGCGGTTTTGTATGTCACGCCTAAATGACGCTCAACTTCTTTCGCTGATACGCCGTTCTTTGATACCGAGAAGAGATAGACGACATAGAACCAATCTTTGAGTGAGGTCGAGGACTTATGAAAGATAGTGCCGCCGAGCGGATGTATCTGGTTACCGCAGTCTTTGCACTCGTAGCACTTGCGGCCACGTACCCGGTAGTAACGAGGTTCCATGACGCCACACTTTAGACAGGCGGGCATGCTGGCGTAGGCTTGTTTGAACATGAAGTCGAGGCAGGTGTCATCGTCAGGGAACAATTCATTGAAGCGTTTGACGGTTACCTTTTCCATACTTCTAGTGTATGACAGAGGTTACATGTTGTCAAGGGATAATCGGCCTAAGTAATTATTGACTTAAGATATAAAAAGTGATATTATATATTATATCGAATAAATGTGAAGGGAATTAAAATGGGCATAACAACTGATGAATTTGCCTCTTATAAATTACTTGCTCGCGAGCTAGCCTTGCGTGGGTACTCAGTAAAAGAAGAAAATTCCCAAGATAAACGACAAGTAACTTTCACTGGGCCTGCTGGAGAATCATGGACAACAAGGGCGGCTCATATTGCGTACCCTTTCACTTTACAGATAGTAAAAGATCTTTCAACCGATAAACACCGTGCAACAATATTTGCATCTGAACACGGAGTGAGAGTGCCCGATACAATCCAAATTGACTCTGCAGATATCGCGCATACTAAACTTGACAGTTTTATCCAAAAACACGACAAGGTAGTTGTTAAGCCGCTCAATAGGTCACTGTCGGTTGGACTAACGACAGATGTATCAAATAAAAAAGCAATTACAAAAGCAATAGAAAAAGCAGCTGAATATTCAAAAAAAGTTATTGTTCAGGAACAAGTTTTCGGCGAAGAAGTACGTTTTGCAATGTTGAATGGTGTTGCTGTTTCGGCGCTGCTTCGTCAAACACCACGAGTAATTGGTGATGGATTGTCGAATATTGCCAAACTAATCGAGAAGGAAAATGAAAGTCGTCAACAAATCAAGGATTCAATGGTTACTTATCCACTCCTCGATGCGAAGCTCATAAAACGAAAAGTTGACCTAACAAAAATACCAGTGAGTGGTGAGGTGATTGAACTGAGCCGCGCCACGATGATTTCAAAAGGTTGCTCGGTGTACGATGTGCTTGATCGAGTTGATAGTAGCTACGTTACTATTGCTGAGAACCTCACTCGTATGCTGGGAACTGGATTTATTGTAGTTGATATATTTATCAAAGATTTTACAAAGCCAGCCAATAGCAATAATTATTGGTTTATTGAGTTCAACACCTCGCCGGTGCTGAAACTGTTTTATTCTTGTCGCGATGGTAACATGCATGACATCGTTCCGCCTCTTGCAAATGCAATTCATCGGAGTATACATAGTAACGTGACCATCGGAAGCTTTGAAGAAATTACTTTTCCTGAATTAGATGACTTCAAGACGCTCGCAAAAGTTGATACGGGTGCCTTTTCAGGTGCGCTGGGCTGCTCGTATATTAAGCTGGTCAAAAAACATGGGGAGAATGTACTAGCGTTCAGCCCAGGCAAAAAAGGCACAAAACAGTATGAGACTAAGAACTATCGTAAACGTAGCGTTAGAAGTTCAACAGGGCACCGTGTTACAAGATTTCTTATTGATACAACTGTAGCTGTAAAGGGGAAACAATACCCAATCACGCTCGGTCTAGCGGACAGAAAAGATATGAAATTTGAAGTCCTGCTTGGAAGACGTTTTTTACGAGAGCATAATATGCTAGTTGATGTTAGGATAAATCAAGAACACGATACCGATGGAGAAACATGAGAATGAAAATTGCTATACTTTCAAACGGCACTGGTAACTACAGTACTAAAAGACTCAAAGAGGTTGCTTTATCTCGAGGTCACGAGGTGTCGATAATCAAGTATCGTGAGTGCTATGCAAGCATAGAGCAAAATAATCCATCGGTTAGCTACCGAGGTGAAGATTTGGCGAAATTCGATGCCATCATTCCACGTATTGCTAGCCACATGACACGTTACGGTACTGCTATTGTTAGGCAACTCGAAATGCAAGGAACATACAGTGTATCGAGTTCGATTGCTATCAACCGTTCACGTGATAAATTGCGCAGTATGCAGGTGCTCGCAAAAGCCGGCGTTGGGATCCCGAAGACCGTTTTTTCGCGCAACTCAACCGATATTGATGACCTTATCGAGAAACTCGGTGGTACACCTGTAATTATCAAACTTGCACGTGGAACGCACGGCAATGGCGTCGTTCTAGCCGAAAGCAAGAAGGCTGCCAAGTCGGTTTTGCAGGCCTTCTACCTTTCTAATGAAGATGGAACAAATATCTTGATTCAGGAATTTATTAAAGAGTCAGCCGGTACAGATATCCGAGCATTTGTGGTCGGTGGCCGCGTGGTGGCGAGTATGCAACGACAAAGCCTCGATGATGATTTTCGTTCGAATCTGCATAAAGGCGGAGAAGGAACGAGAATTAAGTT
Source organism: uncultured Candidatus Saccharibacteria bacterium (assembly GCA_964581535.1). GTDB lineage: Bacteria > Patescibacteriota > Saccharimonadia > Saccharimonadales > Saccharimonadaceae > CAZOOW01. The sequence goes on along the minus strand of CAZOOW010000001.1, from coordinate 65,177 downwards.
GACTGATGAAGAGCGAAAGATGGCTATCAAAGCTGCTCGTGCTCTAGGGCTCCACGTCGCAGGCGTTGATCTAATGCGCTCAGACCGTGGTCCACTAATTTTGGAGGTTAACGCCAGCCCTGGTTTTGGCATTGAAAAAGTAACCGGCCGCGATGTGGCGACACCTATCATAGAATACGTTGAGCGAAATGCTAAAAGACGTAATACAAAAGACAAAATAGGCGCCTAGAAGAGATAATACATCCTAACACACTAGCGTATACTAGTAGCATGACGCTCGTGATTATCATCGCTTTAGCACTCTGTCTTTTTGCGCTTGCATATGTCACAAAACGACGATTTGGCGTTCTCGGGTTAGGGCTGGCGGCAGGGTTGGTACTCTCACAAGAACTAACACGATTTGTCGCGACATTCTTACGGTACGGCGATTTTCCGACCGAACCACTAAAAGATACGACCGCCGCGACAGTTATTTTGGTGCTCGCACCAGCGCTCGTCATGCTATTTTCCGGTCCGAAATACTACGACAAGCGTAGTGCGCTTGTCGGTGCCGTGTTGTTTGCGCTATTTGCGACGATTATCCTTGTTGGTCCTCTTGCGCGGGACTTGCCAACGGTAGATACCGCCGTCGAACCTTTCATGAGCTTCATCGCTCGTAACACCTCATGGCTTATTGTTACCGGGATAGTTATATCGATTCTCGACACATTACATATGCATACGATGAGATCGTTGCCAAAAAAAGGAAAACATTGACATCTACAGAGGTAAAATGCTACCATATCATCTGTTCGCGGAGCCATAGCTCAGCTGGTTAGAGCACCTGCCTTTTAAGCAGGGTGTCCTGGGTTCAAGCCCCAGTGGCTCCTCCAAGTTTAAAGCCTGTCCTAATGGATGGGCTTTAAACTTGGATAAATCTGAGAGTTTGAACCCAGGTGTTCTGGGTGAGACGCAAACGTCTTTGCGTCGCAAGAAAACCTTCCCTTGAAAGCTATGCTTTCATAGGTGAAGTTTTGGGGCTGCGAAACGTAGCCAAGCCCCAGTGGCTCCTCCAATAAAATAGTTCTATCTCAATTGCGGGATAGAACTATTTTCTTTATCAGGGTTATAATGACGCAGATGAGCCTTTTGAGATATCGTTATCAACGTTTTCACATATCGCAGTTATTTCTATGGCTGGCCGTAGGAATTCTGGTCGGGCTAGGAGTGGGCCATTTCAGCGGCGATCGTGACTATATTTTTTACATTATCGCCATTGCACTTTTCTTTGGCGCGCTTCGTTCAAAACGGTGGTGGGCACTGATTGTCATGGCGGTTGCGGGCGGCTTACTGGGTTTTGTCCGTGGCGCCGAACATCGCAATGCACTGGATGCCTATGCACCGTTGATTGGTCAAAAGATTTTGCTCAGTGGGACACTTACAGATGACCCACAAGATACGTCAAAAGGGACGACGAAACTGGTGCTTGGAGGGATAAGAATAGACGGAAAAAGGTATTCTGGTGACGTTTTTGTGACGACGGCTGGACGCGTGCAGCTCAAGCGGGGCGATACAGTGAGCCTCAATGGAAAAGTGCGCGAGGGCTTTGCAACGTATCCGATAGCAATGTCATATGCCAAGCTGGGTTCAGTCGTCCGACATCCGGATACTATACGCGACATTCGCGAGCGTTTTGCCAAAACGTTGCGTATGTATGTTATGGAGCCTATGGCAAGTTTAGGACTTGGGTTCGTGGTAGGACAAAGAACAGCATTACCCGACACGCTAGACGAACAATTAAAGATTGTTGGACTTACTCATATCGTTGTTGCTAGTGGTTATAACTTGACGATATTGGTCCGATTTATGATGCGGCTTTTTTCGAGGCATTCGCGCTATGTCACGTTGGTTGGGTCATTGGCGCTAGCCTTTACATTTATGTTCTTTTCAGGGTTTAGTCCAAGTATGATTCGCGCCGTTGCCGTAACTGTGATGGGACTACTAGCATGGTATATTGGCAGACGGTTTCACCCAGTTTATCTTCTACTATTCGTCGCTGCCGGTACCGCACTATACAACCCGAGTTATGTGTGGGGAGATCTGGGCTGGTACTTGTCATTCTTTGCGTTCGCTGGAGTTTTGATCGTATCGCCGCTGGTCATCGCATGGCTCTACAAAAAACGTCGACCGACAGCCGTTGAACAACTGGTGGTCGAAACCATGTCGGCGGAAATAATGGCCTTGCCGCTCATTGCACTAGCGTTCGGCACTCTGCCGATTTTCGGACTCCTGGCTAATGTGCTGGTTGCACCGGTCATACCTTTTGCAATGCTGCTGAGCGCCATCACAGGATTTGTGGGAATGGTACTGCCGGTTGTTGGAGCGTTATTTGCCGTTCCGACGACTATCGTTATCGCTTATGTCATCGCCATTGTCGAATGGTTGTCGAGTATCTCTTGGGCACAGCTGAGCATCGATATTCCGCTGTCGATTGTTACGGCATGGTATGTGTTAGTTGTGTTTATATGTATATGGCTTTGGAAACGTTCTGGGTATGATTTTCGAAAGATTTATCGTGGGCATGAAGTTTGATAACAGAGGTAGTTTCAGGTATACTGGAACGTAGTTATGGCAGGACACAGCAAATGGGCGAAAATAAAACGCGATAAAGGCGCTAACGATGCAAAGCGTGGCGCACTATTTACACGTATCGGTAACCAAATAGCTATCGCCGCTAGGAGTGGTACCGACCCGGCAATGAACCCGAGTTTAGCACTAGCCATTGAAAAAGCTAAGGCAGCCAACATGCCGCTTAACAACATTCAGCGAGCGATTGACAGGGTAAAGGATAAAAATGCGGCAACTCTCGAAGAGGTTGTTTATGAAGGGTACGGCCCCGGTGGTATCGCAGTGCTTGTCGAAGCGGCAACTGATAATAAAAACCGTACTTATCCGGAAGTTAGACATGCATTTTCCAAAAATGGCGGAAATATCGCCGAGCCCGGAAGTGTGGCATTTCAGTTTGAGAAAAAAGGTCACATTGTCGCTGCTTTTAAAGGCGATGCAGACGAAGCGCTGCTGACGGCGCTGGATGCCGGTGCGGAAGACGCCGAGGTTTTGGAAGAAAGCAAACTACTTGTCACGACAAGTCAAAAAGAACTTCATGCCGTTCGCGAGAGTTTGATGAATACTAATATGAACGTCGAAACCGCCGAGCTGGTGTATGAACCAAACAACACGATAACGATAGAAAATAAGGATGAAGCAGCAAAGATTATGCGGCTTCTGGATGCACTCGATGAGCTGGATGACGTTGTAGCTACTCATAGTAATTTCGATGTGGCTGACGGCGTGAGCGTCGAATAATTCGTTGTAATATTCTACAAAATAAAATGCTCATGTTTGCAAACAGATTTTGGAGCGGTATATGCTAGTGCGTAATGAAACGTCTTGCGAGGGTGTTCATCGGGATCATTTCTGCCGTTTTAGCCGGTGTTTTGCTTTCGGGTGTGTCTATGGCATACCAGTTGATTGCCTCACCTCACGAGCTTTCTTCATCTCCACTTCTACTTACCGGATATCAGCGTAACGATGAGAAATCACTTCGCTACATACAACTTTATAATAACGGCAACGAGCCCATTGACCTTAATCAGTGGAGAGTGTTCCTTAACGCTCGTCAGGTCGCGACAAGTAACAATATAAATATCTTATCCCATGTTGAAGGATATTTACTGCCAGCTCAACATATCATGTTTAGCGTGGCAGCCGAAACGTATGCCTTTGGCGCATACCCACTCGTAGCTAGCGCCACATCATCTCCTCTGACAGACATTGCAATTTATCCGCCGGTTGATACATTGCTCACAACTGATTTTTACGATTTATCATCAAAATCAGCTGAACTTCGAGCGCCGATGCAACGTACAATAACGCCAAAAAACACTTACAATACAACGTTTAGCGTTAAGACTCCACTTGTTAATACTGACGGAACAGTCGATTACCAGTACTTTCGTGACGAGTTATATACTCCGCCGGAAAATGCGGGGCATTTGCAAATCGTGGAAATTTATCCGTACGCAAAAAGTTGCTCTCCACTTGAAACCGATATTCTCTGTCATGATTATGTTAAATTTTACAACCCAACTGTTGAGCCGATTAATTTAGACGGCTTCATACTGCGCACCGACTCGAACTCATCAAATCGTACGGTCTCTAATACGATTAACCTTTCCGGGTATGTTATACAGCCTGATGAGTATATTTCGGTTGATGTGCTTGATAATAGGGAGGCGCTTAGTTTGACGAATTCGGGCGGGTATGTATGGCTCGAGGATACTTGGGGGTTGACGCGTTATGACGAAACTATGACGGAATATGCGAGTGCCGGAATAAATCAGCAGGGAAGTTCATGGGCACAAACTGATGAGGGCATATGGAAATGGACGGCGCTGCCGACTCCCGCTGCAGAGAACAGGTTCCCTATCGAGCTTATCAGTAATACCCAGCCGACAGATTGTCCTGTCGGGAAGTATCGTAGCCCTGAAACAAATCGTTGTCGAACGATTGAAGAGGCCGTTAACGCATTGAGCGCCTGTCCGGAAGGCCAGGAACGTAACGTGTTGACGAACCGCTGTCGTTCATCCTTCTCAACTACATCAGGCCTAGTGCCCTGCAAAGAGGGCCAAGAACGCAATTCGGAAACAAACCGCTGTCGAAGCATAGCCAGCGCAGTCGCAGAACTAATCCCTTGTGATGAAGGTTACGAGCGTAATCCATCAACCAACCGTTGTCGCAAAGTTCTCGGTGATTCAATACTTGCTAGTGCCGCTAGCCCGGCTTCCATACCCATTTCGGAAAGGAAGGACGGTAATATAACTAGAACTCTTGTAGTTGGAGCAGCAGCGAGCGCGATTGCCTATGGCTTGTATGAATGGCGCAGTGAGTTTATGCGTGCGTTACGTCGTACTCTCGGTTTCCTGAAGCGCTAAAGGTATACTAAAGGTATGCGAATTATTGGTATCGATCCGGGAACCGGCATTCTCGGTTTTGGTGTTATCGATACTGAAGGAGGCAAAATGTCGCTAGTGGATGCGGGGGTTATACGTACGCCAGCTCACACACCGCTTGATGTAAGGCTGGAAGAGATTTACGATGGCCTCAAGGAAATTATCCACGACACAAAACCGAGTGTCATGTCGATTGAAAAACTATTTTTTGCGAGAAATGTTACGACTGCAATGAGTGTGTCGCATGCTCGTGGTGTTGCCATGCTAGCGGGTCGGAAAGCCAAACTGCCGATCGCCGAATACACGCCGTTGCAAATAAAACAGACTTTGACGGGCTACGGTAAGGCTGATAAGAAACAAGTTCAGGAAATGGTGAAACTGCAGCTGGGTTTGCAGTCGATACCAAAACCTGACGACGCGGCCGATGCGCTTGCTGCAGCGATTACTCATAGTCTGATGAGTCGGGTATAGTAGTATGAGTATGATTGCTCATGTTGAGGGAAAAGTTGTGGAAAAATTTGCCGGTGCGGTTATCGTTGATGTCGGCGGAGTTGGCTACGAAGTGCAAGCAGCGTTGGATGATTATGACAGCACGATTCTAGGCGAAACACGTAAATTCTTCACCTATCATCATGTACGCGAGCAGGCGGAGGAGCTCTATGGGTTTTCTAGTTTAGCCGCAAAGAAATTATTCGAATTACTTATAACTGTGCAAGGCGTTGGCCCAAAAGCGGCGCTTGCAATACTAAGCCTTGGTCCAGCCGAGCAAGTGCGAAATGCTATCGCCAATAGCGACAGCGCATATGTAACAAAAGCCAGTGGCGTTGGTAAGAAAACTGCTGAACGTGTTGTTGTAGATCTTAGCGATAAAGTCGGCCTACCGACACATTATGAGACCGGGGCGCCTCAACAAACTGAACTGAATACCAGCGATGAAGCAGTCGAAGCACTCATCGCACTTGGCTACACGCTATCTGATGCAGTGGCGGCACTTGAAGGAATAGACATTAATTTATCGACCAGTATGCGTATTAAGGAAGCACTGAGAAAATAAAATGGCAATCGAAAGAATAGTTGATACGGGTACGCATGACGAGGATAACGATGAGCAGGTTATCGAGGTTACGCTACGTCCGCAAAATTTCGATGAATACATCGGGCAGGAACGGTTAAAGAAAAATTTAAAACTGGCGATTGAGGCGGCAAAAAAACGTGGTGAACCGATAGACCACGTCTTGCTCTACGGTCCACCCGGTCTAGGCAAGACGACAATGGCTACTGTTATAGCAAATGAAATGGGCGTTGGGCTGCGAGTGACGTCAGGTCCGGCTATCGAGCGAGCGGGCGATCTCGCTAGTATCCTCACGAATCTAAGCGACGGAGACATTCTTTTTATCGATGAGATTCATCGGCTTGGACGGACTGTCGAAGAAGTGCTCTATAGTGCAATGGAAGACTTCAAACTCGATATCGTAATCGGTAAAGGTCCGGCAGCACGTTCTATACGGCTTGATCTACCAAAGTTTAGTGTTATTGGCGCGACAACTCGCACGGGGAGCTTGGCTGCACCGCTACGTGACAGGTTCGGACATTTGTATCGGCTTGAGTTTTATACAGCAGATGAGATAGCAAAAATTATTACTCGTGCTGCCGGGATACTCAACGCGAGTATTCAACCCGAATCAGCCATACAGCTGTCCACTCGGGCTCGACTGACTCCGCGTATCGCGAACCGATTACTAAAACGAGTGCGCGACTATGCCGACGTAAATGGTGACGGAATTATTGACACGGTTATCACGACAAAAGCGCTCGCGATGATGGAGATAGATGAGCTCGGTCTCGACCCAGCGGACCGAACATTGCTCAGTAGCATTATCGAGACATACGGAGACAAACCGGTCGGGCTGAATACCATCGCGGCACTAACCGGCGATGAGATGTCGACCATTGAAGACTTTTATGAGCCGTATTTACTACAGATAGGCTTTATAGAGCGTACACCACGTGGTCGTCGCGTCACACCGAAAGCCGCCAAACACATCGGCAAAAAAGATAAAAAATAGTATACTGAAACTATGAATCCTCAGGGAAGTGGGCAGCCTGTGCCGCCAAATCCGCAGCCAGAAGCGCAACCAAAACCGGTAGCGTATGATCACTATGGCCGACCACTCTACCCGCACCCGCCTACCCAGCCTGCAGCACAGCCGATTTCTTCGCCGCAACCACAGCCATCAGTCGCTCCTTCAACAGAAGGGGGTCCGGCCGATGCTGCACAGCCGCCTCAAGTCGTGTATATGACGAGGGCTATCGATCCTCATGAGCAAGAGCCTTCACCGGAAGTTAAGGCGCGCCATGATGAATCGGTCCGTCGTTTTCCGCAACTGAATCTCAGCGAGCATGAGTATATTATTAGCGCTATCAAACGGCATCCAATAGGCCTCGTTTCTATATGGGCGGTCGTTGCTGCCGGAGTTTTGATCATTTTTATCGGCTTTCCACTGCTCATTACTAGCATGAGTGGTTTTTTAGGTAGTAGTCTGAGTGGTGGAGCTATCGCGACAGGCCTGTTGACCTTAGTGCTCGCGGCGGTGCTATTCATTCTCGGTGGAATTATTGCGACCGTTGTTTATAACTCAAACAGGTTTTATCTGACAAATGAGAGCGTTATACAGCATATCCAAACCAGTCTGTTTTCAAAAAAAGACCAAACCATCAGCTTGCAGAACATTGAGGATGCGAGTTATCGGCAAAAAGGGTTGTTGCAGACGATGCTTAACTATGGTTCGATACGTCTTTCGACCGAGGGCGAAGAAACCACGTATAGGTTTAATTTCGTAGCCGATCCAAAAAAACAGATTGACCTGCTAAATAACGCAGTCGAGGCATTCAAGAATTTCCGACCTGTCGAAAACGCAATAAACAACGAGAACTAAGAACGGTTTTGTTTTACGAAGTCGGCTTCGCGCTCTAAATCAGCTCGAAGTGTATAGCCTTTACACACTGTCGTTCCATTGCAGCCGGTGGGTTCGTAGCGATAATTAGAGAGTTTATCACCAATAGATTTGCCCCAAGGGTCCTTTAGTAGCTCGCTGTCCATTGCCTTGAGTTGTTTCGCATCAATTTTGTTCGGATAACCTCCGAGCGTTGGTTTAACCACTTCCTCGAGGTTATAGTGTATGGCATTGATCGCTGTTTTTCGTAACTTATCGCGATGAACTGATTCGAGTGTGTTTTTTTGCGATAGAAAAATGAGTCCGATTGTAGCTAGAACGGCTATCGCAACAATAAGTTCAGCGACTGTAAAGCCCGATGTTTTCTTCATTGGTATCATTATACAACATGAAAATTATGCTGATGCTTTATATCTCTCCAGTTAGCCGATATACTTAGTAGTACTGATTTTGAAGGAAGATCGCTGTGGATTTCGGGTGAGGCGGATAGCAGTGAAAATCAACCAAGTAACAGGTTGTTAACGGGGAAAACGAGGAGGAGATATGGCAAAGAAAACTGAAAAAACACCAGTATCAAGTGTGAAGCCAGACACAGAAGGCAAGCTAAAAGCACTGGGTCTCGCGATGGACCAGATCACGAAACAGTTCGGCGATGGGTCTATCATGAAACTGGGCGAGGCGAAAAAAGTCGACATCGAACTCTTACCCAGCGGTGCGTTATCACTCGACATCGCTCTGGGTGGTGGGTACCCTAAGGGGCGAATCATTGAGATCTATGGTCCTGAAAGTTCTGGTAAAACGACACTGACGCTGCATGCTATCGCTGAAATTCAAAAACAAGGCGGAACCGCTGCATTTATCGACGCGGAACATGCGCTCGATCCAGCGTATGCTAAACGGCTTGGTGTAGACACCGATAATCTTCTGGTTAGCCAACCGGATAATGGCGAACAAGCCCTCGAAATTGCTGAAACACTGGTGCGCTCAAACGCGGTCGATCTTGTAGTTGTGGACTCGGTAGCCGCACTCGTGCCACAGGCAGAAATCGAAGGCGATATGGGTGACAGCCACATGGGGCTGCAGGCCCGACTAATGAGCCAAGCACTTCGTAAGCTGACTGGTATCATCAACAAATCGCATTGTACAGTCATTTTTATTAACCAGATACGCATGAAAATTGGCGTCATGTTTGGCAACCCTGAAACGACAACTGGTGGTAACGCGCTGAAGTTCTATGCTAGCGTACGTCTCGATATTCGCCGCATAGGACAAATCAAGCAGGGCGAGGATATTATCGGCAACCGCACCAAAGTCAAAGTGGTGAAAAACAAGATCGCGCCGCCGTTTCGGACTGCCGAGTTCGATATCATGTACAACGAAGGCATTTCCCGCACCGGAGACGTTCTTGACCTCGGTGTTATCCACGGTATCGTCGGCAAAGCAGGCGCATGGTTTGACTATAAGGACGAGAAAATCGGCCAAGGCCGTGAAGCAACCAAGGTCTATCTAAAAGAAAACCCCAAAGCCCTCGCCGAGATAGAAAAGGCCGTCCGAGCTAAAGTAGCTGAACAAGAGGGCTAGAGAGCTATGTGTGACGGTGAAGTTCACGAGAAAGAACTAAGAAAGTTATTCGACTCGTACCATCTATCTATAGTTATCATTGATACTCTGCAGAGAAATAAAATACTTGAGTCTAAAATAAAAATAAATCATTTGTCGGATGATAAAAAATCAGCAGAGAAATACGATACTATTGGCTGTATTATGGCTGAAGCTATAAGAAAAGTTAATTTAAATAACATCGATGGAGGGACTCGCTCAGTAATTTGTGACCTATATTTTAATGATTTAAGATATAGGGGTCCCGAGTGGGCAGGGGCCAAATTTGAGAAAGAATTTAAGGAACAACAAGCTCACGCTCAATCTCAAATCGAATCAGATAGTGAAGATTACTGATATTTCTATACAGGCAAAGAACAGGGACCGGGTAAATATCTCGGTTGACGGCAAGTATCGATTTTCCTTGGATATATTTCAAGTGGGTGAGCTGGGTATAAAAAATGGGCTGGAAGTTAGTGATGAGCAAATCGCTATCTGGGAGGAAGAAAGCGCCTTTGGTAAGCTGTACGGCAGGGCGCTCGAATATACAATGATACGTCCGCATAGCGCTCGTGAAATACGAGACTATTTGTGGCGCAAAACATTGAACAGAAAAACAAAAAATAGAGCCGGGGAAGTGGTCGAGCGTGAAGGTGTCAGCAGGGAACTGGCCGACAGGGTTTATGACCGCCTCGAAGAACGGGGCTACGTGAGTGATGAGAACTTTGCCAGGTGGTGGGTGGAAACAAGACATCAGACAAAAGGCATATCGCGTCGTAAACTGACAGCAGAGCTACACGGGAAAGGCGTAAAAACAGAAATAATCAACGAAATAATGCAAAAAAGTACACGTGAGGAAAAAAGTGAACTACAGAAGGTAATTGCCAAAAAACAGGCTAAATATGCTGGTGATGAACAGAAACTGATCGCCTACCTCATCCGACAAGGCTTTTCCTACGATGACATCCGCGATTCGCTGGCCGATGATTCGTAAATTTAACGACGTATCTTCTCAGCCTTCTGGCTGCTCGTTTCCGCGGAAAGGGTTAATAAATTGCTGAGTCGCTTGGCGGGCAGTCTCTTTTACTTCGTCGGTTATTCTCGTTGATTTAACAACTATTTTTTCGTTTGACACAGAAACTATTTGTGAGCGGTTTATAACGCGCCCGACTGTTCCAAGACTTTTGAGTATCGATTGGCTCGTACTAAGTTGCTCGATAGTAAACGTTTCCGGGTTGATAACGAAGGTACTGACTTTTCCATGTTTTTTACCGTCTTCATCAACGACTTTGAGGCCTATTAGCTCGAACTCAAAATCAATTATCTCGCGAAGGCGCACCAATCCTTCAAGTGACATAAGCTTGCTTTCGTCGTCTATGATAAAGCCGATTGCGCTGATATCACGGATATCACTCGGATGCAAAATACTTGGATGCTCTGATACGAGGGGTCCGTCTACATAGAGCGCCACCACTGTCAGCTGTCTCGGATCGACAATGATACCTGTAGTTCGCGCTAGTTCAGCACCAGTCTGTAAGCTCATCACTGGAACCGATAGGAATGTTTCAACGGGCCGCAACATAGCTATAGTATAACCTTATTCTGTAAAAGGATTGTAACGACCGGCGGGTAGTGAACGGGATGTCGAAGTCTGCCCGGTGTTTAGCCTGTTGATACGTTCAATAGTTTCCGTATCAAAGCGTGTTGGACTTGTGCTTTGTTTTTGCACTCTATACGCTTCATCATCAGCCATGTTTAGAATAAGGTTGAGGTTGACGATTGCATAGCCTACGACGATTAGAATGAGTATTGTAAAGATAATACTCGAATGCGCGATGAATGCATGACCAACCCTGCGAAGATTTTTTAGCAGTGCGTCGGGTTTTTTCATCTTTGTTTTCATTGCACGTATACCTCCACCTGAATACTCGATGCTGCAATCATTCCGGAGTTACGAAGTTCAGATTGGATAGTGAGTTCGGATACCTGCATTTTTGTTAGGTTGTTTTCTATCAACTGAAGAAAATGGAAGTAATCATCATAGGGCATCGGGCTTTTCAGAGAGATTGTCGCTGTGACTGTTTTAGGACCCGCTGCTACCTTTTGCTTATTTGCAGTGGTATTTGTTGAAAAGTTAAAACCTAAGATGGTTATATTGGCTATCCTCGCATAGTTATTTAGGTCATTCACTATCTGATTTTGGTATGTATAATATTTTGAATCAGCAACGACTGCAGCGGCTCGAGCAGCATTTTCGCGCTGTTCCTTCATTGCGTTTTCTAGCTTTTTTGCTTGTAGAATATTAAGCTCGTTTACCTCAGTATCGATTTTTACGTGGTTCGCACTCCGAGCGAAATCACTCAACCTCGTCTGTCCGTAGTATATCGCTGCTCCGGCTGCAATAATAAGCACTATCAACGAAGAGCCTAGAACATAATTCATGATAATAGCTGGGGATGAAAAGTATTTTTTCATCAAAAGGACTCCTGAGTGTAATCGAGCTTGGATAGCGTTGCCGACATAGTAACTTCATGAGGATATTTTTTTTCAAGTCCCGACAATCCGTCTATGTTATCTGGTCGGTAAATACTTGTTACGCGAACATTTTCGAAGAGTTTAGATTCCTCTAAGCTGTCTTTTAAGGCCACCGCTTTTTCGTAGCTTATCGCTCTCGCTCGAATATCGGTTGAATTAGCAGATCGGCCTGCGCCCGTTGATGATCCTCCTAGGGAAAGTGAGGAAATAAATGTTCCGTCGGGAATATCGCGAGCGAGTATCGTTAAGAATTTACTGTAGGGCGTTCCGTTATCGAGTATAGATTTTGCAGTTTTGAGGTTGTCGCGAAATACCTTGGCTTCTGACTGTACCTCGGCGTATTCTTTAGATTGTTCATTCTGCTGGTGTAGCCGAGATGTCATGGCTTTTTTCTCACCGTTCACTAGCCAAAAGCCAACCCCATATACAATGGCGACCATAATAACAAGCGCCAGCAGCATAATGACATACCTGACGAGCACAACATTCAACCTGGCTGCTTTCAGGTCTTTGTAGACCGGGGGAGGCATGAGATTTATCATGCCCATACCTCTTTAGGCTTAACGCAGGCGAGGCCAGCAACTGAGATGTAGCGTGGTTTGAATTGTCGCGCTGGCTGAGGGAGCTTATCGAAATTTAGGATTTGCCACGGACTCGCTACGCGGGAGGCGATGAGCATGTTCTCGGTAAAATAGTCACCGATGCCTGGTATATTAGAGCCGCCTCCGATGATAAGTACTTGTTCTATTTTCTTTGAGTCGGGGACACGTTCGTCATAGTACTGCATTACTTTTTTTACTTCTTCGATAATCTTGTCTAAATCCCGTGATAACGCTTTGCGAAGTTTTTCCTGATCAGGCCCCGCATTCAGGCCTTTTAGAACTTTGAGCTGATGTGCATGCTCAAGCGAGGTCTTCATTGAGTTAGAGATATCAAGCGTAAACGTGTTGCCTCCTATCCCCACGCCACCTGTAACTTTTATCGTGCTGTCAAGGATTGCAACATCGCTACTGGCTGCGCCTATGTCTACGATAACTGTCGGTAGGTCTCCTTGCTCACTTATCTTTAAAAGACGTGCGACGGCGTTCATGCTAGGTTCTACAACGACTGTTTTGAGGTTGACGTTCCGTGCAGCCGTAATGCACGTATCAATAATATGCTGTGGAGCAGCGCACATGAAAGCGTCGATGCTTTCATCATCGCGGTGCGTTACTTCATAGTCGATGTATAGTTGGTCTGCCGGAACAGGTATATACTGATCGGCCTCCAGTTTAATAGCCTCCAGTAAATCACCTTTGACATCAGGCGGCAGGGAAAGCGTACGGGCGTAGGTCTTGGAGCTCGGGATACTTAGTACAGTATGGTTGCTAGGCAACTTACCTACCACCTTCTCCTCAAGCAATTTCTTTAGTTGTTCGGTTAGGTAGACGCCATCACCATCAAGACTTTGTTGCAGTTTAGTGGGGTCAACATCTAGCGAGCCGTAGCCAGTAACAGTCATTTTTCGGGGATTTATCGCCATTACTTTTAACCCAGTCTGGCTGATGTCGAGACCGATTACAGGTTTGTCTTTATAGAAGTATTTACTCATTGCTGCCCACTCGAAGTACTAGTGTTTAGTATAACTTAGCTAGGGGGTTTAGTATAGGCGTTTCGTATGCGTGGCGCGCCAAGAAAGATCTACAGGAATTTCGCTTACCGGAAACTCCGGGTTAAAGGCTAGTGTGAATACAGTACCACTGTTGGATGAGACAACAAGGTCGTGTCCAGAGATTCCCCCGAGCGCATCAGAGGTGCTCGGAAACTTCGTCTGATCAATACAAACTGTACCAACAGTGGAAATGACGTATAGGTTTGGAGCAACTACGTTGTTGCTTCCATCGTTGTTGAAGTGAATGCTGACCACATTTCCGTTGCACTTTGATCCATTGACGCCCGCGACGCCGCTGATAGCCGGACTATAAGAAATTAGCACAACATCGCCAGGTGATTCAGGCTCTTTTACGGTGACATTTTTGAAATTGATAACACCTTCAACAAAAACAAATTTAGGATGAGCTGAGTCTGGGTTAATAAATTTTGGTCGGCACTGGTCGGAGTTTTTACAAAAATGCCCCCGAACATGTGCATGGTCATCAAGCACAATCGTCCTCTCTCCTAGATTCAGGTCTCCGCCATTTCCGCACGACGGCGCGACGCCAGTTGCAACGCCACTGAGCGTGTCGGGATAATGTGTTTTTTTCGAATTTAGTGTGGCTGGGATATGAATAGTTGCTGTACTTGAACCGCTAATCCAGTCGCTACAGCTTCCCGAACTCGTATAGGCATCGTTCATTTTAAAATTCCAAGGGATGTGTGTTGAAGAAATCGGCCGTATAGTCGTATCGTTGGATGAAATAGTAAAATCTGGACTGGACGTATTGCCGACTATAGGATCCATACAGTTCACTCCTGCCATCGTCAGCTCGACGGGGCCGCCAAGGTCAACTCGCTTTTTCAAGTGGCCTTTGCCAAGTAGGGAACAGGCAGCCCCATTCTGCGGGACCTTTCCGGCAATAGAAAGTTGGTCGATTGTGACGTCCGTTGAGTTGCTCTCGACGTTCATAAATGAGTTGATATACAAACTTTTGGCAGTGATGTTCTTTACTGAGGAATCAACGACAACGCTATTTCGACTGACAATAGACGAGCTAGCATTGATAATGCTTCGTTCGACTAGCACCTCGATTTTATATCTGTGTGTCGGGTTAGAGGCGGTTGCGGGTCGGTACACTTCACCGACGGACGTTACTTTTAATTTGTTTGGGTCGCTCGCGCCACTTTCATCAGTAACTGCCGATGTCGTGGCGGTGTACATCGCTTTATAGCTCTGACTGTTTGCATCGGTATTTTGTACTAGCAATTTCTTTACTCCGCTATCCGGATAGGAGCCTAGAGTGCCACCGGTTGCCGGATCGGCACGGTTGATATAGGCGATGGCAGCATCAGCCCCCGACTCAGCAGCGTATTGTGCCTGCAGCATATAGAGGCGACTATACGAACGAGAGATGTTGCTTTGGTTGATAACCGAAAGTGTTAAGACTGTCAAAGTAAGAAATATCATTATGATAAATACGCTGACGACGACTGATCCGTTTTCTTTCTTATACATTTCTAATAGCTATCCTTACGAGAGTTGTATTGTACTGGAACTTATTTTTATCCGATTCGATACGCTTTTTTACTTTGACGTGAAATTCAGCAACTTCGACATTCTCAAAGTCGAGACCAATATACTCACCAGTGATAGGGTCTGTCGCGTTAGTGAAGTCGATTGTTTCTCCGGCTCGCGAAAAATATTTCATCTCTACTGATTCTACTCCCGTAAGCAGAACTTTGTCTTTCGGACAGGCAGCTGTCGCGACAGTACAAGTACTCTTTTCTCGGTTTCCGGCTGCGTCTGGGTTGGCAAGCGTTCTAACTCGGAGTTCGCTAGTAGGCCCATCCAGATACATGATGTATTCATTTTGATACTTCTGTGCACCGTTTGTAATTTCATTCCGTGCAGCATCCTGGGCATCCATGGTGTAGTAAATGATAGGTACAACAGGTTGGGATGGTGTAGCGGCCTTTATCCCTGGAATAGCATGCAGCATTAACCAGTGATGTCCCGTAGTATCACTAGGCTCCACTACCAAAGGTGCTGGGTCAACTAGTCCATTTTGGTTGACGAGCCCTGTAGAATAGCCGAGGTTTTGTCGCAGAAAATCCGCGAGCGTTATACGTTCGCTAAAGAAGTTGGTCTTTGCTTCGAGCTGGGCAGCGCTTTTGAGGTACTGGTAGGCGACGGAAAAAATAATAGTACTAACGATGCCGGTCAATATCAGTACGATAACCATTTCAACAAGGCTGTAGCCCTTTTGAGAAGCTGATCGGTTCATTGTTGACCTATCCCGTTTCGAGTGATGAGAAGACGCAGCTTCCACTGCTTAGCGTTTTTCGTGTTAACTGTCACGTCAACAACTTTGGAATCAGGAATATCTTTAACCGGGTCGCCGCTCGGAAGTGCAGATGTAAGTTGGGGTAAGGAACTCGTGGTGTAGGTTATATCGTTGTTACCCGTTGCGGTTTCTGAGTTAAACGTATCGTTTGGACTACAGTTAGTCTGTGTTATGGCATCAAATTGCAGGGCACGGTCTATTTCAGGACATCCACTCAATGCTGCATATACTTCTGAAAGTTCTCGCGTTTTTGCATAGCCGCGGTTCAGGCCATCGAAAGCGAGGGCTGCGCCACTCACGATGAGACTCAGTAAAATGATACCTATTAGTATCTCAACGATAGTAAAACCTGATTGTGGGTCGCTTTTTTTCATGACGGTTATGCTTGTTAGTATAACAAAAAAGAACCTCTTACAAGGAGAGGTTCTTTTTATCGTCTGGCGACAACTAGCTAGTTAGTTGACTGTCGAGAGTAAACTCGAGTTGGGTCAGCTGTCGCTTCCATGAATGCGTACAGTATGTAGCCAGTACACTGCGCAACGCCATCGACCGTATTACAGCCATCAGGGGCATAGTAGTAGCGGTATGTTGGTGTAGCAGGCAACGAAGGAACACTAGTGTCAGTTGCAGCGACAACTGACTGTGAGTCAGGATCTTTTGGATCTGCAAGCGCCTTTAGATCAAGACGAATCTCAAGCCCTGAACGGACTGCGTCGTCATTAAGACCAGCGGCATCAGGGTAGTATCCCTTGTTTGCGTAACCAGCTTCGAGCTGTCCAGCAATCGCGTTAATGTCGGTTTTTCGTTCCGAGTCACGTGCTTTTTGCTGAACGCCTGAGAACGTGACGATGACAAGCGTTGCCAAAATACCGATGATCACGATAACGATCAAAAGCTCGACGATCGTGAATCCGGACTGTTTATTCTTAAGTGAGACCATGTAGCCCACCCTCCTTAAGTTGTTGTAGTTATAGTTTTATATCGACAACCCCAAAAGGGGATATCTAGTAGTCATTATAAACATAAGCAAGTCAGAGTCAATATTTTTTAATTGCTGCCGACGTTTTGGGACAGGCTTGCTATCGGTCCCATGACGCTTGCGGCAACAAGACCGACCATTCCACCCATAATAACGATCATAACTGGCTCAAGGATTGAACTGAGACTGTCGATGACCGCATCGACTTCTTCATCATAAAAATCCGCTACTTTTACGAGAACAACGTCCGTTTGTCCGGTCTCTTCACCGACTGCTAGCATCTGCGGAACGATTCCAGGAAACAGTTTATTGCCCTCAATCGCCTGAGAGAGCTGCTTTCCGTTGACTACCTCAGCCGCAGCCTCCTCTATAGCTTTTCGATAAACTTCATTGCCAATAGCTTTCGCAGTGACTTGAAGTGCTTCGACCACACTCACCCCAGCTCCGATAAGGGCGGCAAAAGTACGCGTAAAGCGAGCGACGGATATTTTTGTGATCAAGTTTTTTAAAATAGGTACTTTTAGAACGAAACTGTGTATTTGGAACTTTCCGGCAGGTGTTTTGGCGTATCGTCGGAAAAAGAATATGCCGAGAACGGCACCGCCGATAATGATGTACCAATACTGGGTCATGAACGAACTTATGTTGATCATTACCTGGGTAATCATAGGCAGCTCGGCATCCTCGCCACCGAGATCCTTCAAAATTGCAGCGATGCGAGGAATGATAAAAATCATTAGTCCCATGAAGGCGCCGAGTGTCAGCACCAATAGGACGATAGGGTAGGTGCTGGCGCTTTTAATTTTTTGCGCATACTGGCGTTCTTTTCCGTCTGCGTCGCGAGGCGTTTAAGAATATCGTCAACAATACCGGCTGCTTCTCCTGCTCGAATCATGTTGACGAAAATATCCGAAAATACGTCAGGATGTTTGCCCATGGCATCAGCCAGTGATACACCCCCTTCAACGTCATGTATAAGGTCGCCAATAATTTCTTTAAGTGTCGGGTTTTCTACCTGGGTATACATTGTGTTAAGCGAACGAAGCAATGGCACGCCAGCACTCACCATAGTGCTTAGCTGGCGAGTAAAAAGTACAAGATCGTTGACTTTGACTTTTGGTTTAAAAAATCCTTTTCCGCCTTTTTTTATGTCGGATTGCAGCTCGATGCTAACCGGCTTCAGGCCCTGTTTTCCCATAAGCTGCAGAGCGGTTGGTTTGTCAGTTGCCGTGATGACACCACTGATGGTTTTTCCGCTAGAGTTGGTTGCTTGATAGGTAAAAACAGGCATGTTACTCTCGGGTTACTCGAAGGATTTCTTCTATGGATGTCTGGCCACGCAAAGCTTTGATGAGACCGTCGGTCTGCATCGTCATCATACCTTCTTTTATCGACTGTTCCTGGATATCGTTGCTGGTAGCATTGGCAACGATGAGTTTTTGGATGGCGATTGAGTTCGCAAGTGTCTCATAGATTCCCATTCGACCTCGGTAGCCGATATGACCGCATTCGTCACAACCGTCTTTTTTAGCTCGGTAAAGTCTGGTGAATGTTGTTGGCGTGCTGGAGAGCTCCTCGCCAATGTCAGAGCCAATTCCTTCGCTGGCCGCTTGTTGCTCCAGCTCGTGGATGCGCGTTAGCTCCGCGGCGTCTTTTATTCCAAACATATGCGCTATGCTAGAAAGCTCCTCGCTACTCGGCGTGTAGGCTTCTTTGCATGCGCCACATAGTTTACGTACTAACCGTTGACCGATAACTACGCGAACGGTGCTCGCTATGAGGAATGGCTCGATTCCCATGTCGAGCAAGCGCGGTAGACAGGTGGCGGCGTTATTTGTGTGGAGAGTTGAGAATACAAGGTGTCCTGTTAGGGCGGCTTGAACGCCAAGATTTGCCGTTTCACTGTCGCGAATCTCTCCAACCATGATGATGTTCGGATCCTGGCGCAGAAGTGCACGAAGCCCAGCGACAAAAGTCATTCCGGCGACAGGGTTTACTTGAGTCTGATTCGCGCCGACGATTTTATACTCGACAGGGTCCTCGACGGTAGAAATATTTACATTCGGTTTATTGAGTATAGTCAAGGCGCTGAAAAGGCTGGTGGACTTTCCCGAGCCTGTCGGGCCAGTGACCAGAATCATTCCATGCGGCTGAACAATGGCATCGTTGATCGATTTCAGAGAAAATCCCCAGTAACCAAGTTCTTCGAGGGTCAGTGCCTTGTTTGATTCATCAAGAATACGCATGACGACTTTTTCACCTTCACTAATCGGTAGCGTCGAAACACGAAGCGCGTAGCGTTTACCCGCGACTGTTACCTTAAAGCGTCCGTCTTGTGGAACACGGCGTTCGTCGATTTTGAGGTTCGAGAGGATTTTTATACGGCTGACGAGTGCATTCATGATGCTTCGGGGAAGCCGATTTGCCTCTTTGAGCACACCATCAACACGGTAGCGTACCTGCAGGAAATCTTCTCTTGGTTCGATGTGGATATCGCTAGCGTTGGAACGAATGGCGTATTCCAAAATAAGGTTTACTGTCTGGGCGACAGGTGAATCTTCGGCGATCTCCTCCTGAGAAACGGTTTCTTGTTTTTCGGCATCAAACTCCTGCGTAGCAATGACGTCACTGAGCTCCTGGGCAACTCCATCACGATAGTTTTCCAGTACCTGTAGGATATTCTCTTTCGTTGCGACGTAAAGGTGGTAGTCATCACCGATTTGTTTTTTTATAAAGTCGATCGCCTGGATATCATCTGGATCTTCCATTGCCAGGTGTTTACCGGTTTCGTCGATTTTGAACACTACGGCGTTGTATTGTCTCGCCATTCGCTCGGGTATAACGGCAAGGGTCTCTTTAGCAACTTCTTTAACAGGAATATCGACATACGGAATACCAGCACTGTTGGCGAAAAGCTGCGTCAGCTCTTTGTCGGAAATAATTTCCTTATTTATCGCCAATGACTGCAATGGTCGGCCAGTTTTTTCCTGTTCCGCCTTCAACTCAGCAAGCTGCTCGTCCGTTATTTTGCCACCCTCTTTGAGTAGGCGCTCGAGCAATGTATCTGATATGCGCATCTCTGAGAACAGTATACAGCAATGCTTACGCTTTTTTCATAGGCAAAAGCGCATATAATACTAGGGATGCTATCTGTTAAAGACGAAAAAGCTATGAAAGTACTTGGACACCGACTTGGGAGTGCTTGCCGCGGCGGGGAGGTATTTGAACTTGTTGGTGATGTCGGTGCCGGAAAAACCACGCTCGTCAAAGGACTGGGCAAAGGTCTCAATGCCGACGACGACGTGCAGAGCCCGAGTTTTACCATCAGTCGTGTATATAAATGCCGCGACGGGTTGGAGCTGCACCATTACGATCTTTATCGTCTGCAAGACGCTGGAGTAATGAAGTACGAGCTACTTGAATCCCTAGCAGATAAAACTGTCGTTACGGTTATCGAATGGGCGGAAACCGTCAGTGATGTCCTGCCCGATGAGAGAGTCAGAATGGAGATTTCTTATCACCCGGCAGACGAAGGACGGGATGTCACAGTAATCCTCCCGAAAAAATTCGACTATCTGCAACCGGAGAGCGCAGCATGATACTTGCCATAAAAACAGATAATCCCCAGGCAGAGCTTTATCTGCTTAAGCCGAGTGGGGAAGAAGTCAACCGGATTATTTGGCAGGCAGACAGGCAACTTGCTAAAGATTTGCTTGGAAAAATCGAGCAGTTACTCAAACAAAACAACACGTTGTTCGAAGACATAACGGGGCTATGCGTCTATAAAGGACCAGGAAGCTTTACCGGACTTCGTATTGGTATAACCGTTATGAATACTATTGCTTATTCTGAAGGTGTGCCGATAGTCGGTGAAACAGGAAACAAGTGGCTCGAATCGGGTGTCAAACAACTACAAAATAATGCAAGTGACGGCATCGTTATGCCGGAATACGGCGCAGCTGCGCGAATTACGAAACCAAAAAAATAACATTCATTTCGATGTTTGACCAGGTATAAAAAAACGGCGTATACTATAAATGGTTGTAGGCGATGTTTGCATTCGCACAGCAACCCATCTATTACGTTGATATGGTACGGATTGCTCGACTAGAGAAGTGATAGCGATGTCGCAGCGGCTGGACCGTTAGAAACTCAGAAAGGACACCAACTATGGTAGAAGCACTTGTTGCAATTGTTGCAATTGTTTTTGGCGCTGGCGCGACGACGGTATATAACCAGCGAAGAGGCGCGACTGCATCGAAACAGGCAGACAAAACGGTTGATGATGCAAAACGTAAAGCGAGCGATATCGTTCTGAAGGCGAAGGACGAAGCGCTGAAAGTCGCCGAGGAAGCCAAGAAAGAAGAAGATGAACGCCGTAAAGAAATCAAAAAGGCTGAAAACCGCGTTGCCGACCGCGAAACGAATCTCGACAGGAAACTGGAAGAGCTGGATAGTCGTGCAGAAAAACTCCGTAGGAGTGAAGACGAAGTTGAATCGCTGAAGAACGAAATCCGTGAGATCCGTACTAAACAACAAGACAAGCTAGAAAAAATTGCGAAGCTCACAAAAAAAGATGCGGAGTCGCATCTGCTGAAAATGACCGAGCGTGATATCCGCGATGACCTCAAAGGACTCGTAGCGAAGCTTCAAAAGGATGCCATGGATGATGCCGAAGATCGTGCGCAGATGATTATTCTGACCGCCATGGAACGAATGAGCTCCGAGGTAACAGCTGAACGAACTGTTACGGCTGTGAAATTGACTGATGACGAGATGAAAGGTCGTATCATCGGAAAAGAAGGCCGAAACATACAGGCTTTGCAACGCGCAACTGGCGTAGACATTCTCGTTGACGATACACCGGGAATGATCGTTCTCTCGAGTTTTGACCCAGTTCGACGTCAGGTCGCTCGCATTGCTCTCGAGATGTTGATGAAAGATGGCCGCGTGCACCCGGCTCGAATCGAAGAAGTTGTCGTTAAAGCTCAGAAACAGATCGACAAAGAAGTCGAACGGGCAGGAGAGGATGCAGCGCGTGAATGTGGCGTCGTTGGAATCCCGCGTGAGATGCTGCGGCTGCTGGGTGAGCTGAAGTTCCGAACTTCGTACGGCCAAAATGTGTTGAAGCACAGCACAGAGATGGCACAACTGGCCGGTGTTATTGCAGAGGAGATCGGGGCAGATGTCAGAACGACTAAAACGGCGACACTTCTGCATGATGTCGGGAAGGCAGTCACGCATCGTATGGAAGGCAAACATCACCATATCGGGGCTGAACTGGCTCGAAAATATGGAATGAGTGATGCGATTGTACATGCTATAGAGGCACACCATGACGACATAGAAGCGACAACACCTGAAGCGCTTGTTGTCCGAGTCTGTGATGCGCTCAGTGCGGCGCGACCGGGTGCGCGAAATATTTCCGCTGAAAACTTCGTCGAGCGTATGCGTGATCTTGAAAACGTTGCAACAAGCTTTGACGGTATCGACAAAGCCTATGCCATATCAGCCGGTCGTGAAGTCAGGGTTGTCGTGAAGCCGGAGTCGATAGATGACCTCAGCGCGATCAAACTAGCACGTGATATTGCTACGAAGATTGAATCAACGATGCAATATCCAGGGACTATTAAGGTCAACGTCATCCGAGAAACTCGCGCGATCGAGTTTGCTAAGTAGTAACTCTCTAGATTATCTGCTATATAAATATCAGATGTCGGGGCGTGGCGCAGCCCGGTAGCGCGCACCGTTCGGGACGGTGAGGTCGTCCGTTCAAATCGGATCGCCCCGACCATTTAAATAACACTCGCAAAAATTCGAGTGTTATTTAAATTTTTGATGGTTTTTTGTACAAAAAAAGAGCTTACTGTTTCGTAAACTCACTTTTGTGGTCGGGGAGACAGGATTTGAACCTGCGACCCTTCGGTCCCAAACCGAATGCGCTACCGGGCTGCGCTACTCCCCGCTGACTCAGAACATTATACAGTGACCTCAGTT
This sequence comes from uncultured Candidatus Saccharibacteria bacterium, assembly GCA_964581535.1. Classification (GTDB taxonomy): domain Bacteria; phylum Patescibacteriota; class Saccharimonadia; order Saccharimonadales; family Saccharimonadaceae; genus CAZOOW01. The sequence goes on along the minus strand of CAZOOW010000001.1, from coordinate 42,142 downwards.
GTTTTACTAGTTATCTCGGTATAATTTTTTTAATAATGCCGAGTCGCATGATGATGGTAAATGCGATCAAAAGACCTAAACTGAACAGACCATTAAGCCAGAAACTACCGCCGAGGTTGATATAGCTGACGATGAAAGGCAAAAGCAGTGCTTGTAGGATGTAGCCGGTTAAAGAGGACTGCCCAAACGTCAGCAGCATCCATCCCATGTATTTCAACAGCCATTGCCTAAGTACATGGAAGATAGCGAGCAAGCCGATGAACCAGGCGTAGGAGAGAAGGATGCGTAGTGGCACGAGCGGGTTATTCGAAAAAAGCGGATCAACATATGACCTGACGGATACGTACGTCTCACGGCTAAGCGACGTCGCCGGGTTTTCGACATAACTCCAGCCATGAACCATGAAATAGCTGAGCGTGAAGGTTCCGAGCATAAACGTGCTAAATACAACCAGAGCGACCCGTCGTAACTTTGGGCGCTTGCGAAGCCAATCAAGGATTGTTTCTAGTTTCCAGCCTAGGAGTGCAGAACCGAAGAAAAGTATTTGCCACTGCAGCGCCGCTTCATTGATAGAAAGTAACAGGTCGGCACTGTAAAGACTTAGTGATATCACAGCAGCGAGCCACCACTTGCCTCGGCGAATCAACCACAAAAACACTGGAGTAAACGCCAGCATGATAGCATAGAGGCGCAGGAAGTATATCCAGTCGGACTGGAAAGTAGTAGAAATAACATTCCATACATATATAGGTAGACTCGTTACTTGCTGGACTTCGGGAAGCCGAGGCAACAAGCTACCATCTCCTGGCAGAACGGCACTGAGTGCAACGACGATGAAGGTGACAGCTACGCCCCACACGTAAAGCATTCCGGCGCGGGCTAGCAAATGTTTCGAAAGTACGTTAAGGGGTGTTTTGGCGCCCTTGTAGGCTCGTAAATAACCAATGAGCAGACCGGATATTAGAAAAAAACCTTCGGCTGCAGAAACCCACAAACGCCCTTGCCCCGTAAGGTATTGGAATGGGCTAGGCCAGAACTGCAAATGGTCGAGAATAATGACGCAAATAAAAAACCCTCGAAGTAAATCGAGCTCGATTATCCGGCGTTTTTTATTTCCCGAAGAAGACATGGGTATTAGTATACTAAAGTTACCTAAAGGAGTGCGAGGCTACCGAGGTCGTCGCTTTGCGTATTTTCGTGCGAGTTCTGCAAATCTATCATCGATGATTGCAGATTCGAATTTACCGTATTTTTTTACGACTGCCGCTTCAATAAGTGCATCAGCAAAGTCGGGGTTTTTCGGGAGCAGCGAGCCGTGCAGGTAGCTACCAAATACGCAGCGATAGATAGCCCCTTCGGTTTTATCGGTACCATTGTTTCCTGCGCCTTTTATAACCCGTCCGAGCGCTGGCTGTTCATCATCGAGTATCGTGAGGCCAGAGTGATTTTCATAACCGATCATTTGGCCAAACGGCGTATCTGTAAGCGTGTTGCCAATAAGTCGTTTTTTGCCTGCATGTGTCTCGGCATTAAATATACTGATACCGGGTATTTCGACTCCTTCGTTTGTTCGGAAAAAACGACCAAATAACTGGTAAAGTCCGCAAATGACAAGCATTGGAACATCGTTATCGGCGAGAGTGTGGAGTTTGTCCCCGATTGCAATAAGATCATCTTTGACCACGCTCTGGCCGCTGTCCTGACCGCCACCGCCAATAATAATATCTGCCTCCTTTGGAAATGGTCTGCCTGGGTGGTGCGAACGAACGACGGGCTCGTAGCCGTGCCATTCGAGTCGTCGCAGCAATGTGAGTACATTCCCCCAATCACCGTAAATATTCATTTCTCTTGGGTAAAGATGAACGAGGGTAATTTGTTTGTTGCTCATTCGATAGGCTCCACATCATATGTTTTTGCAAGGATTCGTCTCAACGCTAACATAGCGGTATACGTGCAGTAAATTCGACGTTTTCCTGAGGTTGAAGCGATGAAGGATGTGAGTGCTTTTTGTATGTCCGTCTCGACTTGAGACACGTCTACTTGGTCATACTGTAGCCGAAGTGCTATGTCGTATGCCCTCATGCCGGTTACCATGGCGACGCCTGTTTTTTTGAGACTTTCAAAATTAACATCCCATAACCAAGACATGTCTCGGCCGTCGGCATAGTTGTCATTTATGGCGATCATTGTCGCGGCGGGACTGCGCTTATAAGAAGCAAGCGCTAGTCGAAAGCCACTTGGATTTTTCACGAGTACGATTTCGAGCGCATCACCGTCTACCACCACGGCTTCTCCGCGTCCAAATGCAGGCCTGACGTTTGCCAGTTCTCTGAGCATCGCCTGAGACGTTGCGGTATCTGCACCGAGAGCTAATCGAGCTAGCGCTAGAGCAGCAGCTGCATTCAGCACGTTGTAGAGACCGTTGATTTTTAGCTCGACAGGCTCCTGAATTTTATTCCCGAAAGCAAATTGAGCGGTATTTTTCTGCAGTGACTCTAATATAACGTCGCTGCCGTGCGGATGTGGAAGCGGCGCGGTACTCTTGTGACCTCCGTGAAGTTCAGCGTCGCTTGGAAACTGCTTTCGTAGAGTTTCGGTGAGCCCAAAATACTGTATTTTTTTATCTTTTGGCTGATTCGTTCCCATGCTCAGCACTAATGAGTCTTCTCGGTTGAGGACGATTCCTTGGGTTGTGCTGTCGACCAGTCTTTGCAGAAGCCGGGCAGTATGGTCTATCTCTCCGAAGCGATCTAATTGGTCCCGGAGTACATTTAAGACTAGGCTGAAGCGGGGTGTCACCTGATGGATAAAATGTACCGCATGGGCTTCGTCGAGTTCTAGAACGGCAATATCAGCATTCAATTTTCCATCCGCATCGACGTGATCAATCAAACTAGCAACAACTCCGCGGGTGAAATTGCTACCACTCGGATTAGTAAATACGTTCAAGCCTTGTGATCGTAGGAGATGGACGACCATTTTTGTCGTGGTTGTTTTGCCATTCGTGCCAGAAATTACAATAACTCCATGCGGTAAACTTCCTAGCGTTCTGCTCAGGAAGCGCGGATCGATTTTCTCGACAACCAGTCCGGGTAGCGCCGAGCCACCGCCTCGGAGTCGCATCGCTTTTTTCAATGACTTGCCGATAAGATGAGTGTGAGCATGTAAAAATCTCATTCCACTCATTATAACCCCGACAGAGAGTGATACAATAAAGCATATGCCTTTAATTTCGCTCCTACGGTGGTGGTATGGTCGAGGATGGCGAGATCAATATGATTTAGTCAGAAACCGTTTAGCTGCAGTAGCAGATTTTTTCTCGATTTCTCAGAGCGCCCGTACGCTTTTCAGCCCCTTTAAGCAGATAGATGCCGGATCGGCCGGTCAGGGGTCTATTGATGTCCTGCTTAGAGCATGGTTCGACAACTTATTTTCGCGCGTCTTTGGCGCAGTATTGCGCTCAATACTAATTCTGGTTGGCTGTCTTGTACTGGTCGTAGAAGCACTGTTCGGTATATTGAGACTAGCAGGTTGGCCGCTTGTTCCTTTCGGGCCATTTGTTATGGCACCGCTTACGATGATTGGAGCGGCGTGAGCATGGCCAGTTTTTCTTACACTAGCGAACGAGCGCAGTTAGCGAGGATGCATCAGAAAGTTCGTGGTCCGATGCGCTGGATAATGCTGGCGGCATGTCTACTTCTGGTGGCACTCGGAGCACTTGCTGAACTGACACATTACAGTGTCGGTTGGTTTGTTATCGGGCTTGCTGCATGGCCGTTTATGCTATGGATCTGGGAACGTCGCTACCTTAGCGATTTACCTGTTGGGCTAGGGAATAGTATCGATGCTCGAGTTGAGAGCGATTTACTTGGCCGACTACCAAAAAAGCTGACACCACGAACGTTAGCGGAAAAACTATCAGAAGTTACAAGTGCGCAATTTGTTATGGCGCGGTCGGGACTATCGCCGAACATGCTTTCTCAAGTGCTCGGTGATGATAGCTCGGCAATCGATCTCGTATGGTCTGCGGCTCGAGATATGCAACCGGAAGGGATCGTGAGAGCGTCTACTATTGTTGCAGCACTTACGAAAACTTCACCTGAACTGGTTCGTTTATTGCCCCATCTTCAGCTCGATGAAAGCGATTTGCCGCAAATGGCACTATGGTTCTCGCATCTCGACTCGGTTATACGCGAACATCGCTCGCCTTTTCGGACTGGTGGGATTGCGCGGGACTGGAGCTTCGGATATTTGCGCCTTCTCAATCATTTTGGTACTAATCTTTCTTTACAGGTAAGCGCCCGCTCGAGTAATGGTGTCCGCCTAGAGTCACATCAGGACGCGCTCGACTATATAAAACAGATGTTTAGTTCCGCTGGCAAGCAGAACGTGGCGCTTGTTGGACCGCTTGGCGCGGGTAAGACAACAATCGTCAAAGCATTTGCAGGGGAGCTGCTCCGTGCAGATTCTTCACTTCCGAGTGCGTTGAAATACAGTCAAGTTATAAGTCTTGATGCGGCTTCGCTCATTTCCGTCGCCAAAAGCCCCGGAGAGCTAGAAGACCTGCTCAACCGTTTATTTCTCGAGGCGTATCATGCAAAAAATATTATTTTATTTCTTGATGATGCTGAACTGTTCTTCGAACAAGGTATCGGTTCAGTAGATGTGTCGAACGTGATCTTACCCGTTATTGAAGGCGGGGTGCTGCGGGTAATTCTGGGGATGGACGAACAGCGTTGGTTGCAAATCGGCTCACGCAATCCGGCGCTTGCAAGCGCTTTGAACAAAGTAACTATCAAACCAAGTACTCCAGAGGAAACGATGCGGGTACTGCAAGACCAGCTCGTATATTTTGAGTATCAGCATAAAGTTACGTATATGTTCCAAGCTATAAAAGAATCGCTTCGGCTTAGTGAACGCTATTTCTATGATCAGGCTCAGCCAGGCAAGGCGCTGCAACTTTTACGTACAGCGGCCGGATTTGCCGATAACGGCATCGTTACCGCAGATTCTGTTCGTCGTAGCGTCGAGCAGACACAGGGCGTCAAAGTCGGGGCAAATGCCAGTAGTGATGAAAAACAGATGTTGCTACGTCTTGAGGAAATGATACACGAGAGGATGATAAACCAGACGCGTGCAGTAAACGTTGTGAGTGATGCTATCCGGAGAGCACGAGCGGGTGTACGAAACGAGCAGCGACCTGTCGGTACATTCTTGTTTCTCGGGCCTACAGGTGTGGGGAAGACTGAGCTTGCCAAGAGCCTTGCAGAGGTTTATTTCGGCGGCGAAGATCGACTAGTTCGGGTTGATTTGAATGAGTTTGTTCGTGCAGATGATGTTACTAGGTTGATCGCGGATGGCGCAACAGACCCGATGAGTCTATGCGCGCAGATCATGAAACAGCCGTTTTCGGTCGTGCTGCTAGACGAGATTGAAAAAGCGCATGTATCAGTGTTGACTGCGCTATTGCAGGTGCTCGATGAAGGTGTCCTACGCGACGTAAATGGTAGGGAGGTCAGTTTCCGAGATACGATCTTTATCGCCACGAGTAATGCGGGTGCAGAGCAAATTCGCCAGCATATAGAAGTTGGGGAAAATCTTGAAGACTTTGAAAAGGCCTTTGAGGATGAACTCGTCTCAAGTGGTCAGTTCCGTCCAGAGTTCTTGAACCGTTTTGATGAGATTGTTTTATTTAAACCACTTGGCAAAGAAGAACTTCATCAGGTTGTGGATTTGTTGATAGCCAGCACCAACAAGACGCTCGAGCCGCAGAAGGTTTCTCTGCAGCTTGACGACTCTGCAAAAGAGAAACTTGTAGAGCTTGGATACGACCCACGGCTTGGCGCCCGTCCGCTCAGGAGGGCTGTTCAGCGCAGTGTTGAAAGCCTCGTAGCAAAACGTATGCTGGCGGGCGATGTAACTCCCGGCGATGTGATCACTATCACCGGTGATGACATACGTAAATAAATTCGCTATAATATCCCTCACGCGCATTTATGCGGGCGTGGTATAACGTTTATTACTCCTGCCTTCCAAGCAGGCAACGCGAGTTAGACTCTCGCCGCCCGCACCACGTCGGAATTAACAACGACATGCCAGATAGTTTTGCAAACGAGCCGCAAAACTATCTGGCTGTTTTCATTATCCCTCCTTACAAACCAAAATCACTTTGTGCTTTTGGTTTGAGCTGCCCCGTCAGGCTATAATATAAAATGCGTGCCCTGGTAGCTCAGCTGGATAGAGCAGAGGACTTCTAAGCCTAAGGCCGGTGGTTCGAATCCACCCCGGGGCACCACTATTGACAATAAATTACACTTATGCTATTATAGATATAATTCTTCTTGTGAAGGATGACAGCCAACCCTGGCTTTGACATCAGGAGGAGCAATGGACGCTCAAGTCACGAAGATCCCCGAGACCTTCGTTCCGCTCAACTACACCAACGACCCCGAGACCGAGGACCTGATCTTCGGAGACGAGCTCAGGGAGGGGATGGTGGCTCTATGTGAGGACCCGCTGGTGCGACCGAACCCGGATCGCTACGAGTCAGCCGGCCCGCACGAGCAGATCCGCATCCTCGAGGGAGCGCGCTGGGCGCGGATCGCTTCTATCCGTCGTCGAGGAGACATCCTCTCGGTGATCTGCGAGTACCACGACGGTTCCAAGTCGGCGCGCACCATGAATGTGAGCTTCGCCTGGTTTGTCAAGAAGAGCTCCATCCCTTCCTGACGCGCCGCCCCGCTCATCAATGAGAAGCTTAGTGCCTCACGTCGATGACGCGGGGCATTTTGCTATCTTGTAAAGTTCGAAGTACGTATAATAGGGGGCACCACTATTGACAAAATGTTATACTCATGCTAATATGGGTATTACCCTTAGGTGAGCCCGCGGTCGTGATCGACCGCCTAAGCCCTTCGGGAATGATGGAGCACCTCTTCGGAGCTGCATGAAACCATCAGGTAGGGGGAGCGGCTAAGCCGTCGACGGCTGCGGATTCCATCCGTTCGCTCCCTCTACCACTTCCCATGAACTACGTATGCTTAAAACTCCGCAAGGAGTTTTTGTTATGATTAATAAATGAATAACATCATTCTCACTCTTGATCAGCATGAATTAGATCCGAGCGTTTCTGCAGAAAATAGAGCGAATTATCGTGAACGCCATGCAGCACGAGCGGTTCTGAAGGATGAATTTGGCAAAGTGGCACTGATGTATGCAGGTCAAAGGCAATACTATAAGTTGCCTGGTGGCGGCATTGATGAAGGCGAAGAAGTATCTAAGGCTATGGCTCGGGAGCTCCTAGAAGAAACTGGCTGCACTGCAGAAGTAACTGGTGAAATAGGGATCGTAGAAGAGTGGCGAGATTATGATGATCTGCATCAAATATCCTATGCATTTACAGCTACGAAAACTGAACAAGTTGCAGATCCTGACTTCACCCAAAGTGAGCTTGATGAGGGGTTTGAAGTCAGGTGGGTGGACGGTATTGAGGCTGCTGTGCAGTTAGTTGAAGAACACACATCGCATGAAGATGTTGAAGTAAGCTTTATGGCCCAACGAGATGCAGCTATACTCCGGGCTGCTGCTTAAAAGTTCGAAGTACGTCCAACAGGGGGCGCCAAACTTTATGATAAAACGCAATCTACTTTATTTCTCCTCTGATAACGACAGACGAAGACATATCGATGCTGTTATTACGTATTTTGAGCAGGAGAGAGATGAAGAGATTGGCTATATCGCGGCCGAAAACCTGTTGGACTTCTTCCTAGAGCATGCCGGTAAAGATGTTTATAGAAAAGGCATCGAGGACGCACGGAAGCACATTATCACCAAACACGAAGATCTTATCGGCGAGCTCGATATCATAACGCCTGTTCGTGAGGACTGAGCATACCGCAGGTATGAAGAAAAAAGTACAAGCAAAATAAAAAGCATATTTTCTGGTTTCAAGTATTAGATGTCAGAATATTTTACGCAGCTGTGGAAAGCCAGTGCCCGTTTCTGGATGAGCTGTAGCTCTACTTCGCTCGATTGAAAGCTATTAAAACGTATTGCAGCTGTCTAGTGAGGCGTTTGTGTAGCCCGTTTTGAACCACTGAACTCGCTGTTCACTCGAACCGTGCGTCCATGTTTCGGGGGTGACTTGGCCAGCCGTTTTTTCTTGAATTTTGTCATCTCCTATCGTACTGGCGAGACCGAGTGCTTCATTGATCTCATTGTCGTTTTCAAAAATACCTTGTTGTTTCACGTTGTTCGCCCAGATTCCCGCGTAACAATCGGCTTGAAGCTCGATTTTTGTTGATACCTCCGGGTCTGATGCAGCGCTTGTGCCGTGTTCATTCATGACGCCGAGCAAATTTTGTACATGATGACCGACTTCATGGGCGATAACATAGGCTTGGGCTACATCATCTCCGCTGTTAGACGCTCCGAGCTGTGAGCGAATAGCATCAAAAAATGTCTCGTCTAGGTATACTGTTTGGTCCATCGGACAGTAAAAGGGGCCGACAGCCGAGCTAGCTACACCACATCCGGTCTGGGTCATGTCACGAAACAGAACTAATTTTGGTGGAGTGTATTCTTGGCCACTCTGCTGAAAAACTTTTGTCCATGTTTCGTTGGTGGAGCCGAGTACTTTTCCTGCAAACCCTTTATAGTTCGAGGAGTCTTCGAACGGCTGATCAGTTTGTTGTACGCTAGTCGTTTGGGAGGCTTGTTGCAGTACTGCCTGCAGCACGTCGCCGATATTTCCGCCAGAGAGAAAGATAAAGGCTGCGACGAGCGCCATTCCTAACAACCCACCCCCGACCGTCAATGACGTACGCTGACCACGCCTATCCTCAACATTTCCTTCACTACCGATTCGGTCCCATAACGCCATACTACTTCCTTTTCTACTTTAGTTGCCATTTATAATACAATGATTGGCGTGTTTTGCCATGTGATATTTCACACATTTAGAACAAAAAATAACTCTTTGGTTAAGAGTTATTTCTATGGGGCGAATGATGGGGGTCGAACCCACGGCCTCCGGAGCCACAATCCAGCGCTCTAACCAACTGAGCTACATCCGCCATAGATGAAAAAGTGTGTAAAATGTAGCTAATCGGTACAGTTGGTTAGAGCGCAACGCTGTATAATTTCGCTGAAGGCCCTCAACTGAGCTACATCTGCCGTGTCGAAACTAGAGTCTTAACGCGTTGTGCTAAAGCTTCGACCTGATTATCCGCTACTGCTTCTCAAAAAGAAAATGTGGCGTGTGCTAATTTCCTTTCGCAGGACAGATTATGAGGCACTCGATATTGTATCAAACAGGGGCGATATTGTCACGGTGCAGACAAGATGAACCCACACTGTTACAATCAGTATCGATATACTATGGATGATATACGTCGACCTAAGCCTCGCGCAGGCGCTTCTACACCACCACCAAATCGCCGTTTAACCTCAGCCCGTCAAGCAACACGGCCCCCTTACAACAGACCTACTGTTCCCTCCGTTGCATCTACGAGGCTCGCGAGCCCTGGCGGTACTCAAAGCAGGCTTATAGATGAACCCCCGCGGCCGGCTTCGGCAGTAGACCAATTAAACGAAAAACCCGTCTCTACAAAGCCCAAACTCAAGCTTACGGTGCCAAAGGTTGTCTCGCTGCCTCAAAACGTTTCCAGAAAGCTCACGATCATTATCGGACTCGTCGCGTTGTTTTTGATAGCAGCCGCTTTTGCGTATTTTTCTAGTAACGGCATGAAACTTACAAACTACAACACTGCCACAGACAGCTACATTTTCCCATTTTACAAACAGGCAACTGCCTCAGTTTCCGGAAATACCACTACAAAACTCGTTTCAAAAATCTCTAAAGGTGGCCAGCCGCCACTCATGCTAACACTGTCTAGACTGCAGAACAAACCGGATGATAGTGCGATTTTTTGCTATAGCTCTACTCAAGATAGAATTTCTGTAAAAAACGAAGCGACCAAAAAAGATATTTTCCTATGCCCCACCAAGTCTGCAGGTAAAACAATAGTTTATTCCACAGTCTTTGAAGCGAATAATCGGTGGCATCTGCTTGTCATTAGCCAATCGCCAGTTGTAGCATCTGATGATTCTTTGTCCGGCAGTAAACCAGCGATTGCTTATTCGATTGAACCGTATAAAGCCGATATCATAAATCTGGTGAAAGAGCTCGAAGTCAAAAAACGTAGCTAGTTTTGACGTTTAGGCATAAGTAGGTTGTGCTATAATATTCCTAATGCGATACAACTATCGTGAGGGTGCCAAAAAACAAACAAGGAAACGGTGGCTCGTTTTTCCAGTCATCGGCATAATCGCCGGGCTGTATCTACTTGTTAATTCGCTCACGCCTGCAACGGCTGATATCTTTATTAAACCCGACACAACAGCAAAAAAACTCGTCAGCACTCAGCCGATAATTAATGAAAATCGTTTGTATGTCCCAAAGATCAACGTTGACGTTGCCGTCGTGCCAATAAATGGGAACGAAGCCTTGGCTTTGAAAAAAGGTGCCGTTCACCGGTCGCCAACTAGCGGCAATCCAAAAGATGGTGGAAATTTTGTTCTAGCGGCGCATCGTTTTAATCTCGGAATTACTCCTACTCAAACAAAAGCCCGTTCGCCGTTTTATCATATAGACAAACTAAACGTTAACGACGACATATATATAGATTTTGAAGGCGTGCGTTATGCATACAAAGTTATCGAGAAAAAAAAGGTGACACCGGATGCGGTCGAAATCGAACATCGCACCGAAAAGAATCGACTCACAATGTATAGCTGTGAGCTTGCGGGGCCAAAAGCAGGACGCGAAGTCGTCATCGCCTCGCCGGTTGGAACTATAGTTTGGGCAGACGGAAAGCCAAAGCTCAATTCACTTTAAAGATCGCGGAATTTCTCGATATCTGCACCGATAGTATTAAGGCGTTCAGCGAGCTGTTCGTACCCGCGATCCATTTGGTACACTTTTCGAAGAATTGAGGTACCTGGGGTCGCTAACATAGCGAGAAGAATAACGACAGTCGGCCGGAGTGCAGGAGGAGCAACAATATCTTCGGCTCGCCACTTTGTGGGTCCCGTGACGTATACGCGATGCGGATCAAGAATTTCATACTGTGCGCCTAGCTTATTCAGCTCTAGGAAGTATATTGCTCGGTTTTCATAACTCCAATCATGTATCAATGTACGGCCTTTGGCTACAGCCGCAATTAGACCGAGAAACGGCAGGTTGTCCATGTTTATACCCGGGAATGGCAACGCATGGAGTTTGTCTTTCGGAGCTATGAGTGAGGATTTATGAATCGTGATGTCGACAAGTCGTGTCCGTCCGTTGTTTGCGGTGTATTCGTCACTAAGAGTGTAGTTCAGGCGCATTTCATGAAGGGTGGCAAGTTCAAGCTCCAAAAACTCTATCGGTGCGCGTTTGATAGTTATTTCGGAGTTTGTGACGGCTGCGGCAGCTATAAAACTCATAGCTTCGATGGGGTCTTCGCTCGGGTAGTATTCGACGTTCTTTTTTATAGACTTAAGTCCACGTATCTTAAGGATTGTTGTGCCTATACCTTCGATTCTTACGCCAAGTTTTTCCAGGAAGAAGCATACGTCCTGCACCATGTAGTTTGGGCTGGCATTCCTAATAATAGTAGTACCCTCGTGCATAGCTGCTGCCATCAGCACGTTTTCAGTAACCGTGTCGCCACGTTCAGTCAGTATGATTGATCGGTCAGCGCGAGTAGGTTTCGAACTGACGTTATAAAAGTTATTTGTGGCAGTGACATCTAGCCCGAATGGACGCAGCCCATTTAGATGAGGCTCAACCGTTCTCGTACCAAGGTTGCAGCCTCCCGCGTAAGGAATTTTGAACGATTTGTACTGATGAAGCAGTGGACCGAGAAACATCAACACAGTACGTGTTTTCATCGCCGCGTCGTTATCCATGTTCTCAATCTTTAATCTCGCAGGAGGAGTAATTATTAGATCATTCGTCTCATCAACCCATTTCGTTCGGACGCCGATACTATTCAGTACTTCGATAATTCTATTAACTTCTTCTATTCGCGCGACACGGCGAAGTGTCGTCGTGCCTTTGTTGAGTAAACTAGCGCAGAGCAGGGCAACGGCCGCATTTTTACTGGTTTTAACGGCAATTTCTCCAGTGAGTTTTTTGCCGCCATTTATCCGAAGATTGGAACCAGGGGTGCTGAGCGATACGATATCGCTTGAAAGCACTTCGCCGATCCGCGCCAGCATTTCCAAAGAGACGTTCTGACCTCCTTTTTCCATACGGTTTACAGCACTCTGCGAGGTACCGAGCGCAGCAGCCAGCTCGGATTGCGTCATTCCCCGCGACAGACGGGTCTCATGGATGAGAGCACCTATGCGACGCATGTAGTTCTGTGTCATAGTGCTTTAGATTATATCACCAGACGAATACAAATGATAGTTTATTATGAAAAATCGCCTAAAAAACGAACTTCTGGCTCTATTGTGATATCAAGCTTCTGCTTGACGGTGTCTACAATCATCTGGACGACGTGGAAAATCTCCTGAGCGTTTGCTCCGTCGAGAGCCTCTAGCTTTAACACATGTGAAGGGTGTAGCCTGACATGTCCCCACGTATCACCTCGATTAAAGCCGGCAGCGAGTAGTACATGCGCTGCCGAGGCGCGGTGGCTGCTGCCGCCATGTATCTTGTTCTGCTGAAGAATTCGTTCAGCCGTCGCACCACTTTCATCATATTTCGCTAACTCAAGGGCTTTTTCAGTCGTTACCATCGGGTTTTTAAAAAAAGATCCTGCCGTACGGAGCATAGAGGCATCATTGGGGTGGTAAATTGAGCCAGCACGATTTCGGGTTTCGATGATCGCTGTTCGACGTCCGACAAGGTTGGTTGTATCGCACCCGAGCTCCTCGGCTACTTTCACTGCGGCGGCGTATTTCAGCTCATGTAGCGGACTATCGGATAAACGGAAGCCAGCGCGAAGTACGTACAGGTTTGGGTGGTCTTGAAGTGAAGAATGACGGTATTCAAATACGAAATCATTTTTATCCCTGCGCATTGTAGTTTTCGATTTCCTGTCATATAGCTCTATCCACTCCAGTGTGTCAGAGATCTGCTGGCCGTATGCAGCGATATTTCCCATGATGGCGCCTCCGACGCTACTCGGGATCTCACTCATCAACTCAAGCCCCCAAAGTCCCGTTTCTATAGTCTTTTCAACCAACTCATCGAACCACACGCCTGCATCGGCTATAACACTAGTCCCGTCGATTTTAATAGAACCCCCGTTCCAGATGACGGTTGTACCAGGGAGCCCTTTGTCGCTGATAAGGCTGTTGCTACCATATCCAAGCAGCGTTAATGCTTCAGACTCTGGTAGTGATCGTAAAGTATCTTGCATTTCTTCATAGCTTGAAATTTCTACTAGCTTTTCAGCGGGACCTCCTACTTTGAGTGAAGTAAATGGTGCGAGCATGATTTTAGAAGTTTGTTTCATATATACTCAGTATACCGCTATTAAACCCACATCTGTTATAATAGCTTCGCAGCAGAGGTATAACTATATGCACCCGTAGCTCAGCGGATTAGAGCACTGGTCTTCGGAACCAGGTGTCGCAAGTTCGAATCTTGCCGGGTGTACCAGAATCGAACTTTTCGAGGAATTGTCGCCCTTTTGGGCGATTTTTTCTTGCGTTTTGCGGAGCAAAACCCAAATGTTCTTGGGGGGAGGAATTTCTGGGGCAGCCGTAGGCTGCGCCTTTTTGGATTTTAGAAATAGGTTCAATCCTTCGATTTCAGTAAAAGCCTGCTTCATCGCCACTGGCTCGGCGTTCTTTGCGATTTTATTGAGGTCATACGCCTGTTTTATCCAACTGCGCATAGGTTCAACCCACGCATTGGCGGCAAGCGTTAGCTTGGTGATTTGTTCCTCTAGCGACTTTTTCTTGGATATCAACTCTGCTTGCGTGATTTTGTATGTCGCTTGGTCAATATCTTGGTCAAGGTAGCTGTCTAAGAGTCGCTGTAACTTGCTTTGCAAGTTACTTATGCGCTCTTGAGCCTCGGAGATAAAGACGCCAGAACTTTGTTCTGCTTGTTTTTCGTCTTTACCTAGCATTGTTTCTAGCTCCACTGCCCACGACTTCGGCAGGGCGTAGCCCTGCAATATGTCCGTCAGTTGGGTTGTTAGCTCTGGTTTGGTTATGGCTGGCTCGGTGCATTTCATAACCTTGCTTTTACGAGAGCAACGGTAATACACATATTCATGCACATTACCGTTTTTCTGGTGCTTAACTTTCTTTTCCGCTGTTACGGACATATTGCAGCCGCCACAACGGAGCAAGCCGCAAAAGATTTGCGGCGCAGTTGCGCCCTTTTGCGGGTGGCAACGCTTGGCAATAACCGCTTGTACTCGGTCAAACAGTTTCTTTTCAATAATGCCTTTGTGCTTGCCCTCGTGTATCTCGCCATTGTATCGAAAATGTCCATAGTAAAACGGATTGATGAGCATGTATTTTATCTGGTCTTTGCTCAAGGACTTCTTACCCTTGGTCATAATGCCTTTACTGGCTAGAAAGTCGGCGATATCTTGCAAGGTTTTATCGCCGACAGCGTATAGTTCATAGGCTTCAACAACAAGCGGCGCACGCCGCTTGTCTATGATGATTATTTTCTTACGCACATCGTTTATGTAGCCAATAGGCGCACCGCTTGGGTAGTGCCCGAGTCGGACTTTTTGGCGCAAACCTCGTTTTGTATTTTCAGACAAGTTGTCTACGTAATACTTTGACTGGCTAAATGCCATAGACAACATAAACTTGCCTTGAGAGGTATTTTCAAACCAGAATGTTGGAAACTTGAGCGATTGCAAGCGGGCTTGATCGAGTAAATAGATGATTTGTCCACCGTCAATAGAGTTACGAGCAAGGCGGTCAGGATGCCACGACAAAATCCCGCTTGCCTCGCCATTTTCTATACGCTTCATCATTTTGTTAAACTTTGGTCGTCCTGGCGTTTTGGCAGATTTCTTTTCAATGATAACGTCCTCAATCTTTAGATTATTGTCTGCCGCAAACTTGCGCAGCTCCACGATTTGCGCCTCAACGCTCAAAACTTGTTTGTCCTCAACATCGGTGCTTTTACGCACATAGATGTAATACACCAGCTCTATGTTTAGTAGTAATTCTTTCATTGTTGCCCCCTCACAACTTAAATAGCCGCCTCGTTGCACACAAGCTAGGAAATTCCCAGATTGTACGAGACGGCTATTAAAGCCATAAAAATAGGAAAATCCTGTAAACTTGTGTGCATTTCTATTTTACCAAAAAACCGCCTATGGCGGCTAAAATCCAAAAAGGCGCAGCCTACGGCTGCCCCAGAAATTCCTCCCCCCAAGAACATTTGGGTTTTGCTCCGCAAAACGCAAGAAAAAATCGCCCAAAAGGGCGACAATTCCTCGAAAAGTTCGATTCTGGTAGAGTTTTACAACTCCGCTCGAACCCATTTTAGCACGAAGTGCTGAGCTAAAGCCCGCCGTTTGCCAGCCAAAGGCTGACCCGCCCCGCCAGCCCTGACTTTTACAGATTTTTTTGAATTTTCCCCCGCCGAATTTCTTTTTTCAGTTGAGAAAAAGTCAGGTCTGTCGGGTCGGCTACGCTAAAGCGTAGAAACGGCGTGGCTGGTCGGTGGTTGTTGTCAAAATTATGGTATGATAGAAAAGTCTTACTTTTATAACAAATCGGACGCGAATCCTTTGCGGTAATCCGTTAGAAACGGCACCGCATAAACAATACGTATTATTCCGATTTGTGAATGGAAGTAAGACACCTTGCGGTGTCGTTTTTTATTTCCGCAAGAAACATAGAAACAATAGGCAAAAAGGAGAACAAAAATGTCAGAGGACATGCCACAAACGCCAGAACAACTGCCAATAGATAGTCGTTGGCAAGACGCAATAGATAATGCAGAGGCAGTAATTCTGCGTCAATATCCAGACGCACCAGTCGATAAGCAGACAGAACTCATCGAGGACGCTAAAAAGAGGCTGGCAACACTTGCCAGCTCACCTACATTGAAATTTTATGCACCCCACGCAGCTGGGGGCGAGATTATAAAATACCTAGAGCCGATAACGTCCGATGGATATGGCAAGGGTGGTCTGCCAATTGACGCCGTTATTGACTTTCTTGGTTACGGCGACAGCCATGAGTTCAAGTATGGCGTACCAGATCCAGATGAAAACCCTTGGTATCTACAAACAGTGAGTGATTTGACAGGTAAGCCACTCGAAGCGTATATCCCATTTCACCCAGTCGTTCATATCACCCCAGAAGTCAGTCAAAACGCATAAGTCAGCACTAAAATAGAAAAAATTTGAAATGACTTGGCAACTCGCGATACTGATACACCAGATACTCGAAACGATTTTTGCACTTGTGTATAGAGACTATGCGAAAAAACATCCGAAAGACCATTTTGTTACGAATGCCGTGATGTACCTTGCGACAGTTGTGCCTTTTGGCATTGTCTGGTCAATAGCACAGGGTGGTTTTTCTTTAGATTTCCCCGTTAGCATTTGGTGGTTTTTCGGACTAACAGGGCTGTTGCTTGCACTCGGTAACATAGCGTCTTTCAAGGCAAATACAAAAGTTGAGGCTTCGCAGTTCGCCATCATCACTAGATTTCGGGTAATTGTTATTGTCGTTGCGTCTTGGCTGCTGCTTGGTGATACACTGACGTTCTTGCAATTTCTAGGGGCGTGTATCGTATTCGGCTCAAGCCTGTCTGTTGTTTTCCTGACACGGCGGAAGACACGCAAGAGCAAGGTGGGCATCTTTACAATCATCGCCATTCTTTCAGCTGTATTCATGGGACTAGGCATAACAAGCGAGAAGTATGTTTTGAGCTCGGTCAACTTGGCTACTTATGTTGTCATTGGTTGGGGATTGCAGGCATTCTTTATGACCCTGCTTGCAAATCGCCAGCTTGCCAGAGTACCCGTACTCATCAAGGACGGCAGCATTAAGACAATTTTACTGCTCGGTGGTTTGCGTACGATTGCAGGTTTTTGTTTTATCAACGCCCTGCAATTATCCAACAACGCTTCACTTATCGGCTCGATCGCTGCTTTGCAAGTTATTCTTGTGGTGATTGGCGGTTACATTTTTCTTAACGAGAAAAAGTATGGCGTTCAGAAGTTCGTTGCTGCGAGTGTGGCGTTTATCGGCGTAATACTACTGGTGAACTGACGCAATGCAAAAATACGCTTTTCTTGACCGAGACGGTACGCTCATCAAGGAATGGGGTCGAGACGAGCATAACGTTGCCTATCCACCAAAAAACATAGATGAAATCGTATTTATGGACGGCGTCGTAGACGGGCTAAAAGAACTATCAAGGCAGGGTTACAAGTTTGTGCTTGCGACTAATCAGTCATACTTGGGTACGCCTCGAAATCCCCAAAATATCTATGATGAGGTTATGAAGTATTTTTATACTGAACTACAAAAGCACGGCATTGCGTTTGAATACAGTATGGTTTGCCCGCATGCTCTAGAAGATAATTGCAACTGCAAAAAGCCAAAAATTGGCGGACTTGAGCCATTTCTTACCAAGCACAGAGGTGCCATTGACTTAGAAAACTCACTAATGTTTGGCGACCGAGATACTGACAAACAGTTTGCAGAGAACTTGGGTGTAAAGTTTGTATCCATTGAAACAAATGGTGCGTTCGTTATACCACCGACCAGCCACGCCGTTTCTACGCTTTAGCGTAGCCGACCCGACAGACCTGACTTTTTCTCAACTGAAAAAAGAAATTCGGCGGGGGAAAATTCAAAAAAATCTGTAAAAGTCAGGGCTGGCGGGGCGGGTCAGCCTTTGGCTGGCAAACGGCGGGCTTTAGCTCAGCACTTCGTGCTAAAATGGGTTCGAGCGGAGTTGTAAAACTCTACCAAAATAAATAGGTCAGTTTCTGGCCTATTTATTTTGGTTTTACATCGCGAAAGATTTGAACTTGTCTTTTGCGAGAGCAAAAGAAGTTCGGCGAAGTAAATGGCACAAAAATGTGTTTACATATTTTTGTAAATGAACGGAGGAGGCCTTTAGGCTGATACCTTGCCGGGTGTACGTTAATATCATTTTTGTGACATTTCACACAGCACATTTTCTGTTTGTTTTATATAAATCCAAGGAGTATCAAGATTAATCAGGAAAAAATTATGGCAGATAAAGAAGTTATCGTCGAAAGAAATAATAACAGCTCAGCGGGACCAATCGTGGCAATTGTCGCGGTTATCGTCCTCCTAGTACTTGCGTATTTGGCATTTCAATATTTTGGAGGAAGTACCTCAACGACTAACGTGAACGTTGCTCCAGCTACTACCGTACCAACTACCGGCCAGTAAAAATCTCATTTTTAAAACATGCTCTACGACGGAGGTCTTATCTGGCGTGGCTCATAGCCTCAAGATGACTCGCCTCGTCAAAAACTAAGCCGGCGATATGTGTTTCCCCATCTTTTTTTGAGACTATCTGACCTCTGTCATAAAACTTAACGTATTTACCGTTAGCATGTTTAATACGGTAGTTAGTTTCGTAAAGTTTCGTCTTGCCGTCGATGTGATCCTGCATCACTTTCATGATTTTCTCATAATCATCAGGGTGTACGATCTCGGTAAATTGTGAATAGTGATGAAAGTCATCGCTATCACGACCAATCATCCGGGTCTTATTTGGACTGAAAAAGACAACGCCGCTGGGCAGCTCCATCCACCACCATGCTAAACCCGCAGCCTCCATGGCAGTCTCGAACTTTTCGTAATTGGATATCTGTTGATGAGCCATTTACTTAGTTTATCATGTTACAAAACAACTTCTCTGGAGGGACACCGTGCTTCTTGTAGCAACTAAAATCCAAGGACAGACTAACCTACATTTAAGCGGAAATATCTGAGAGTTTAGTCAACACGAATATCTATAACTTTAACCAACAAATCTACATCTAAGGAATCTTTGGCTAATATGTGTTTTTCCGTCAAGTCTGTAATCTCCATTAACTTCGAGAGCAAAGAGTCTCCGTTAATAGTCCAATTTCTTTCGCTACCGTCGTGTTCAAAGACGGGATGAGTGCCAGCCTTTTTCAGGATGTCTTCGATGGTTCCATCCATAGGTTCATCAAAGACAAAAGTTAGAACCCGTTTCCCATCTTCCACTTTTAATCTATGTGCTAGGAAGTTCCTAAAACCGTTCCATACTAAAAGGAGTACTTCGCCATTGTCGGGGAGGTTTAGGTCTACGCCTTTTGACTGGAGGAAACGAACATATGCGATAAATGCTGCTGATTCGTCTTCTGCGTAACCTCTATCATCAAACTTATCAGGTCGCTCCGTACAGTAATAGCATTTAGCTAAAAAGCTTAATGCGGAGAAGAGTGAAAGTGCCGCAACTGTATTGCCACCACCAAGGTTGTCTTCCTGATGCTGAAGATTATTGTTGCGTATATAGATAAATGATTTAAGATCGTTGCTAACTCCGTAGACTCGGTCTTTCATAATATCCGCACATTTTGTAACCACAGAATCAGGCACTTTTAGTGGCTTCCTGTTTACAATTTTGCGAATCAATATCAATCAATATTTTGAAGTATTCGGTTAGTTTTGTAAGTTCTTCGTCCGTAAGTTTAGATTCCACGATTTACCTACTAGCTATTATTTTAAGTTCTTTGTTTATAGTATTCGAAAGAAATAAAGAAGTTGCACCTAGAAGTTTTAATATCTGTGGAGTTGCACCTGCTTTTGAAAGACCTGGTTGAACCACAAGAATATTAAAGTCTTTGTGTAGATATTCGAGCTTAAAAGCTATCCTACTAAGATCTTGAAAATCGCCTTTTTCAAATCTTGATACAAGACCTTTTTCTAACCGAATCTTTGCGCGTTCAAGTAAGTGCTCTATGAAGGCTTCTGGCTCATCTCTCCATAAAGCCGACTTTTGAGCTTGACCACAAACGGCATATAGATCTTCCACTCGTGCCCCTGCTGTTTTCGCTGATGAGAACTTACAATGATATAGGTTGACGATAAGTGTTTCATCAACGACTTTTATTGCTACCACATCAGCAGCTTCTCCTGACCCGTCGTCGTCGAATACAATCTCCCAGCTTCCCTCATTCAGTAGCTCTTCGATGACTTTCCTCTGGATAGAATCAGGTCTCTTCTCAAGCCTCTGAGACTCTTTTTTTAGGTCAGTTTTAGACCAATCCCATACCTCGATGTTATTTGAGTCGAAAGGACTTATTTCACTATTGTATTCGAACAGAAAATCTTCTTCGATAATCCTATCACCTTCAAATATGATTTTTAACGGCTTATCATCTAGCCATTGAGAGAGTGGTTTGGTAGTTGACCCCCTAGTTAGATCTACGTCAACACCAATCGCACGATAGGCAGTGCGTTTATTGTTAGTGAATATGATCTCGTATTCGTATTCCGATTGTTCTGTTTTGACCTTAAACTTAATCGGATCTGTTTTCGAGTGATTTGATAATTCCAAGGAAGTACTTATCAAGTTCGTTTTGGTAGATCCGCTACCAAAATAGAACCTATCTGCGTCGAGTATGAAGCCAAGATGCCACTCAACAGCAAGGGGTACGAAGTTCGGTCGTTTTCCTGTGAGCTCTTGAGGTGTTACAAAACTGCCGTAGATCTTATCAAGATCGATCCTATCATTCAGTAGCTTATCTCCTATGGCTCCGCACCATTTAGTCCAGTCTTTCATATTACTGGCTGCTAAATAAGACCAAATCCTTCCTTTCAATGAACACCCAATACTAGCTTTTTCTCCATTCTCATAACCCAGACCGAACATATTGGTTTTAGTCTTGTTGACCTTTTGACTCTCATCCAATCCAGCTCCTACGTCTGATCCTGAGAACATCGTGAATCTCGTTGTCCTACTAGTAACATCAGTTAGGCCTAGGTTAATTGGTACCAGTCGCTTTACGCCATACATACTCCTGTAGACGTTCGCACCTTTTATTATCTCTATGTCATTACCGCAAACTTTTTTAGCAAGTTCCTCGTGGGTGCTAGTATTATTCGAGCTATTGATAAAGAGTAATTTTCTCTTTTTATCCCAATGTAGTACGTATAAATTGTATTCTGTGTTTTTCAGATCTTTCAAGTTTGCCCACTTAAGCGTCTCTTGGTTAGCGGTTACAAACCAGCAGACTAGATCTTTATTGTTGACTGCAATTTCCCGAGTAAAAAGCTCTTCTTCCTTATACAAATCATTGATATTCTCCGGACTCCAATCATCACAATTCACTTTGTACACAACAGTACTCATTCGTGGTTCAATGTTCTGAGCGGATATTTCCTGTGGTGTACTAACGAACGAATGTAAGAAGTCGGACTTCTCTTGCTCGGCTTCTGTCGCCGTTTGACTATATTTTTTCACTAACTGGTCCCAGTCAGCATCTTCTGAATAAAGTTCTTTGAGCTTTTTGCCAACTTTTGGATTCGCAATATTAACTATTACCTTTGCGGTTCCGAGGCTGTCGTCACTTGAGGTTCGAGTAAATCTTCCTATAAATTGAAGTGTAATAGCTAAGCTCTTATGTATGTCGTGCATTGCAGCTATTTTGAGCTGTTTCAAATCAAAACCCTCTCCGAGCATATCAACACATACAACAACACGACTTTCTTTACTAAGGAGTTTCCTGAGCGACTCATTTCTTTCAGAAACGGTCAGCTCACTATGCACCATAATCGGTCTGTGTTTTGCCGCTTTTTGTTCATAGATCTTAAATACGTCCTTAGCCCTGTCTATGGACTTCACTCTAGCCATCAGCATATGGTCTTTGCCGTCTAGAAGGTCTTTCTCTAAAAGATCAATTGCCTTTGAGGCAATTTCTTCGTCTTCATTGAAATAGGAATAGACCTGAGCAAGTTCAATACTTGTGAAATAGTTTTCTCTCTGAGCCTTACCTAAAGGATATGCGTAAATAATCTTACCCTGAACATACCTTCCGTCATTCCTGAATGGTGTTGCCGTGAATTGATATATAGGAGTCTCCCCGAATAGAGCCCTAAAAGCTGACCAGCTCGCTGCCGGAATGTGGTGTGCTTCATCAATTATCAATACATCAATATAGTCGGCAATCTTCTTCCGTACCTGATCATCAGATGGACTAATAGAGCTCATAGTTGCAACAACAATATTGCTCGCATCAAAAATATTTTCTACGTCTTCTACACTTTTAAGTGAGTGCTTTAGTTTAGAGACCACTGGAAAATCTGCCGATTCTTTTAGTACTTCAATATCACGCAAGATCCCTTGGGTCATAAATGTTCTAGCAATTTGATCACGTAATGCGTTTGTGGGGACTATGACAAGCGTCTTTCGGTAACGCTTTTCGTGAACTAAAGATACCATAGTCTCAGTCTTGCCAGTCCCAGTGGGCATAACCACGGTTGCAGGTGACGTTTCAAATACCGTTTCGTGTGCAAGTATTGCGTGTAAAGCTCCTACTTGTGGGGTACGAAGGCCTTTATTGTCTTTCGTTTCTTTACGAATTAAAACGGCATCAGTCCAAGAAGTTACTGCCTTATCAGCACTTTTTATAGCCTTCTCCTGGGTTCTTTCCACTGCCGTCTTGGAGTAGTGCCACCTTATAGCCCCATTATCCTTTATGATCTGATGTAGCTCTTTAGGTACGGAAGAGGTGGCTTTTTCGACAATTACAATATTACTTTGCTTTGGTTTCGTTTGAGTTGGAGAAATAAAATATACATCTTTTCGACCTTCACTATCGCCGACTAAGTACCGTGTTCTTCCTTTTTTTTCAGTTCGAAAAGATGTCTTTAATACCTGTGTTTTACTAACTAGTTGCTCGATCCGATTACCTGAAAGGTTTAATGCTAACTTCAAGCGTTCCGGATAAGTAACGTTCAGTTCTTCGTAAGTTTCAGTAAGGAGTTCACTTTGTTTATCATTCAACATCTTAATATAAATCCAATCTCTATAATTATCCTCCCGTAACCCCTTAGGTACAAGCTTAAGCATTTTAAGGTGTCGATTTAACCTGTTACAGGTGTTAAAATAGAAAAGTCTAAAACTTACAAAAGAGAACGCCTTTTTAGGCGTAGTTGAACCATAAAATGGGCGACTACGTACAAAAGCATTAGGTTCAACCCTTTTGTGAGTTTTAGACGACTAGCGTGGTCGTCCTTTTTATTTTGCGGACAACCTCGTCTTTAACACTAAGAAGGAGGAACTATGAGTGATGAGTATAAAGGCTATAACGGGACAATAGTCCTTGGTGACGATCGATTGATTATAAAGCGTGGATTTAAAGGGTTTGCGTTGGGCGGAGGAAAGATTAGAGGTGATAAAACCATTCCCTACAAGAGCCTTGTAGCTGTCCAGTACAAGAAGGCGGGAATGATGTCAGGATTTATACAGTTTTCTATAAAAGGTGGCTCTGAGGCAAAAAGTGGCGTTAACGAGGCGGTTAAAGACGAAAATACCGTTACATTCCAAGTTAATAAGAATAAGCTATTTTCTGACCTACGACAAAAGATAGAAGAAATTATAGGCAACAACCAATCAAACAGTAACACAACAAGTTCTACGGACATTGATCAGTTAGAAAAATTGGCAAACCTTAAAGACAAGGGTGTCATTACAGCTGAAGAGTTTGAAGCAAAGAAGAAACAATTATTAGGCTAGTTTAGGGTTGGGTAAAACTTAGGCAAGAGTTGGGCGATTTCGGCGTTTTAGGGGGTGGGCAAAGTTACGGTAAAAGGTGGGCAAAAAAGACGAATTATTTACTATCACGATTAGACGAGTCTTATACGAAACTTACACGATTTAGCCTGTTTTAGGGTGGCCAAAACTACGCCAAGGGGTGGTCGGATTTACGCTTTATTTACGTCGGTATGTGGGAAGTTATAAGATATAAGCAGATTGCTATGAAAAATAATGACCTTAAACCCGATGAGTACGAGATAAAATCCCTTCTTTATAATGACCCTTTCAATAAAGATGTCGAATTATTAAGGAAGCAGTTTAATATTCCATTGGGCGGTTTTAATACTTCGGGGCAAAGCTATCGTTGGAAAGATAAGCTATCGGAAGAAGAGTTTACTAGCTATAAAGGATCTGTCGAGCTTTTGATGTTCAATTATAGCCTTGGCTATGGCTGGAGGGACGGCTTAATGATGTATATCGAGCTAGGGAATGAAGGCTATCTTCGTGTGCGACATAACTGGGGCTTAAGGTATTCCTATAAAGGCGAAGCGACCAATCCGGAGGAGGTGCGGGATATTCGGATTGACGTTGATCCTGGTGTAACTTTAAAGGAACTTGAAGAAGCGCATAAAGCTATTCGTAAGCTTGTTGGTAAAGCTGGTATGAAGACTAAAAAGCAACTAATAAAGAATCTAGACAGAGACTATGCCGTATATGGGAAGTATAAGGAGGGATTGAAGGTTGCTGAAATAACAAAATGGCTAAACGATACTGAAGATGAAGCATTCAACGATGATAATACTAAGAAAATAGTCGCAAGAGCACGAAAAAGATTCGGCGAGAGACACCCTTGGTCGACCTAGACTGACACTTACAGTCCTAATCTAATTCAATACTCTTGCAGTATGAGATTAGATGAGAATCAGATTGTAAAAACTTCGGATCTTGGCTTTGCGGCCACCCTAGTTACCGTTGGCTACTCTGTTTCGCATCTTGAAAGAAAAGATCCTAAACGGATCTTCTTTTGTTTTCGTAGGGACGATAAGTATCAGTCTATAGAAGACAGATACTGGCTTAAGACCCTTCAAATTGACGCTTATTCTTTATCTCAAAATATACGGCTTCTGAAGAATCGTATTCACGGAGGTGCAATATGAAAGTAATAGCCTCCGATATTCGCAAGTTCCATAAGCTTTATCTGCAAACCGTAGGAATATCTCTCTCAGATGATGAAGCTAGACGCAAGCTTAACAAACTTCTGCGACAGGTTGAAATACTTGTACGAGAAGAAGAAAAGAAGATGAAAGATTTAGATGTACAACAACAAGTCGAAGCACCGGTTTCAAAATAGCGTCTTTAGCCAGCTTAATGGTCGAGCAATTTTATATCATCCTAGACTTCGAGATGTATTCGGAGACGTGAACTCTGCAATTTGGTTTAGCCAAATATTATACTGGTACGACAAAAGCGAAAAAGGGAAAGACCTCAGGAAGTCCCGTAGCCAAATTACAACAGAGACTGGTCTAAGTAGGGATCAACAGATAAGAGTTGAGGATAAGCTGAAGAGATTGGGAGTCGTAAAAATTACTGTTAAGCCAGGGCGACCTTCCCCGATCAACCATATTGTGATTGATTTTGATTCCCTGGTTAATGTAATTCTCAATCTACGTGGAATACGTATATTAAAAGACTCGGAAGAAGGAAGTTATCCTACTTCAAATACTGAAAACATATCAAAGAATACCCAAAAGAATATAAAGATAACCAAGGATAACTACTTTAAAAAAAGAAACGAGCTTATATATGGAAAGTCAGTTTAGCTCACTTTATAGTAATAGGAGAACATATGAGTAAAGAATTAAGATACTACGTATATATTAGGAAGTCCGAGGAAAGACAGGAACGACAACTCCTGTCATTGCAAGCACAGTTAAGAGAAATAAAAGCTCGATTCCCTAGTATTAAAATAGTCGGACAACCTATAGAAGAATCAACCTCAGCTTTTAAGCCTAATAATCGTCCGCTGTTTGCCAAAATGCTTAAAGACATAGATCTAGGAAAAGCAGAAGGTATTATTGCTTATCACCCAAACCGCCTATCTAGGAACGAGAAGGATGCTAGCGAGATTACCTATCGGCTCCGAGACAAGACAAGTAATCTACAGGATTTAAAGTTCGTAAACTATACATTTAGCAACAGCCCCGAAGGAATTATGATGTTGCAGATGGTACTCTCTCAGTCTCAATACGAGTCTTCGAAGCAGGGTGTAGATGTAGCCCGAGGAATGAAGCAAAAAGTTATCGAGAAGCAAGAACGACCAGGCCAAGTGCCTTTAGGCTATATTAAACGACCGGTACTCGATAGTAATGGTAGATTGATCCAGCATAAAGATAAGATACTTACCGAAACCGTTCTGGATCCTGATAGGCACGAGTTAGTAGCTAAAATATGGTCGATGTTCTTAAGCGGTATATACACTACTGGGGAGATAAGAAGAGTTGCCAACGAAGACTGGAAACTGAGGTCAAGGTCGTATAGGAAGAAAGATGGCACGGTAGGAGGCAATATCCCTATCGGACAAAGTAGTCTTTATCGGATTCTAAACAATCCGTTTTATGCGGGGATTATAAGACACAATAATGAAGAGTTCGAAGGTGGTCACGAAACGATTATTACAGTAGAAGATTATGATTACGCTCAAAAGCTTTTAGGCAAACGAGGGAAACCCCGTCTTAATGTTAACGACTATGCCTTTACCGGTCTAATAAAGTGCGGAAAATGCGGGTGTAGCGTTGTCGGTAAAACAAGGGATAAGACTTTGGCGAGCGGTAAAGTAGTTACCTATGTCTATTACTATTGTACTCGTAAAAGCGAAAAGCGACCTTGCGACCAGAAAAAATATACTCCTCTATCAAAGATCGAAGAAGAGATCGACGAAGAAATAAGTAAGTTCACTATTCTTCCGAAGTTTAAGGAACTGGCACTAGATATTATCCGAAGAAACCATAAGCTTGAGGTGAAAGATAGAAATGCAATTTACCGGAATCAACAATCAACCAGAGAACAAGTTCAAGCTAGGCTCGACAAGCTTGTCGATATGCGTACCAGAGAATTGCTTACGGATGACGAGTATTTGGAGCAGAAGAATCGCCTTAGGTTAGAACTGGACAGTATTCACGTTGATATTAACGAAACCGATCGTAGAGCAAGAGACTGGGTAAAGCTCACAGAAAAAGCTTTTGAGTTTGCAACTACAGCTAAAGAGGCTTTTTCCAACGGAGATAGCAAGGTTAAACGAGATATATTGATGACGATGGGAGAAAGACTTATCCTGTTGGATCAGCGACTTTATATCGAGCCGAGCGAGTGGCTTGTTCCGCTTAAAGAGCAGTATCCTGCTATTGAGAAAAAGTACCTCAGGGTTGGAACTATCAAAAAAGCTTCATCTAAGGAGTTAGACGAAGCTTTAGTTGGTATATTTGACACTTGGAGGGCCAGGAGGGACTTGAACCCTCGACACCCTGCTTAAGAGGCAGGTGCTCTAACCAGCTGAGCTACTGGCCCATTCTCCAGAGAAGGTGTTTTGTTACTTTGGATGTGCCGTTGTTCCTTTGAGGAGCTACAGAATAATAGCAAATTACCCCTGTTCATGCAAGAAGTCAGTCGCGTGTGCTCAGGTATTCCCGAATAAGTTGTACATCGCGCAGGTCTTTTTTTCGACCTAGTTTTTGTTTAGCATCCATCAGATCACGAACATCCATGAAGGCGACGCCATCTACTGTAAAGGCATGTTTTTTAACACGCTTGAAATCCATATGAACCCATCGCTTCATGACCTTGTAGCCATTTCGCGAAAGGACTCGTTTTCCATCATCTTGCACGTACTCAGTCCAGCCTCGTTGCTGGATATTTCGAAACGAAGCGTCGTTCACTACTATGTCAACATCATGCGTGTCTCGTATTTTAAGGACCTCAAGCACTCCGCCTCCGATGACGACGAAACTGCCTTTTGGTAGGTCAAGCCGCTTCACCATATCAGTAACCGAACGTTTTGAAGTAGGGTGAGCCTTTATCGCGGCGTTTAGTGTGGGATATATGTGCTCTTTACCAATAAGCTTTGTCAACTCGTAACGGTCTAAGAGTTTTTTCAAATTTGGCGAAACATGCGCTAGTCCGAAACTGGTCTCGTCTGCGCGTAGCTGTTTATAACAACGGCGTAACTCTTCTGCCCCCGTAAAGTCGATATCGCTGATCGAACCGGCGTCTATGATGACGGTGTGAACCGGATTTTTCGTGTTGTTTACGGCATGCATCAGTTGACGGCTAAAATACCCTGAGTTTTCAAAGAAAAGGGCACTGTCGAACCTATACACGAGTAATCCTTCAGGGGCGGAGCGGTAACGGTGATGCGGGTCGATGCGGTCTCGCGCCCACGGGTCGATTTTTCTATCGCTGATAAGCACATGATCGACAGGCCGATATTCTCGTCGTAGTCGTTCCATAAGTGAGGCAATGATTGCGATAAATATCCCTTGACGCACGCCAAGCAGAACAACACCAAGTAACGCGACAATAGCTATCATAAATTCGGTACGGTTCGTTCGGTAGATATCCTTTAACTGTGACCAGTTAACGAGGTGAAAACCGACTGCACCGATGATAACTGCCAGGGCTGCGACAGGAATTTCTTCTAATATTCCAGCAGCAAAAAGGAGGATGAGAATAATAAAACCAGACATAAAGACATTCACCATCTGTGAGCGCCCGCCATTCATTTCCGCTGCAAAACTTCTCGGTGGGCTGCCGTTGACAGAAAAACCTTGGCTAAATACTGAGGCTATATTTGCAAACCCTAGTGCTATAAGGTCTCGGTTATCGTCTGTTTCCTCGTCGTGTCGTGCTGCGAAACTCCTTGTCACTGCAGTGCTCTGAGCGAGTATGACAAGGGCAATAGTGATAGCTGTCGGAAAGGCGACGAATAATAAATCCAAAGACCATGTTGGTATAACGATATTTGGTAGGCCTTCAGTTATCGAACCGATTGTTCTTACGCCCGCGGACTCGAGGTTTGCGAAACTAGCCATCCCGAGCGCGACGACAATCCCCGCTAACGCACCGGGAAGTTTTAGCTTCGGAGCAATAAAAATAGCAACCAGTACGGCAGCACTAACGAGTATTGTCGGAAGATTTACGGCACTGATATGAGTAATAACATACCCGATTTTCTGAACGATGGTTCCATGCACCTCCAGACCTAACATTTCAGGAAGTTTCCCGAGAAGGAGTTGGATACCGACACCGCCGACAAAGCCGACAAGTACGGGTCGTGAGATTAAATCTGCTAAAAACCCGAAACGTGCCACACCAAGCAGAACAACTAGGATGCCTCCTAGTAAACTTAATGCGGTAACGGCGCCATAGTATTCGCTCGTTCCAACTGCGGCGATCGCCCCAGCGCCTCCGGCGAGAAGCGCAGCAGTCGCACTGTCCGCGCCTATGACAAGCCGACGCGACGTTGTCAGGGCTGCAAAAATCAGTGGCGCAATAACGGCACAGTACAAACCGGTTTGCACAGGTAGTCCGATTATTGCGGCGAATGCCAGAGATTCGGGAACGGCAATTGCCGTAACTATGAGTGCCGCGTAAAAATCAGAACGCAAGTAGCGTCGCTTGTATCCAACAAAACTGGGAAAAAAGTAGCGTTCCATATTTTTATCTTAGTCAAAGTCTCGTGATGGTTATGTTTATCATAGCACCGCCGAGGAATAACCTCAATTCGCTAGTGCTATACTGACGAATATGAGAAAGCGGAAAAACCTCCTGAAGCTTCGTCGTTTTCTTTTGGCTAAAGAAATAATCATGCTTTCGCTGGTTGCAGTCAGCTTTATACTGCTCGGACTTGAGCATTTCGAACACCTTTCTCACGAACAGCTGTTGGCTGCCGAGACGTTTGAGATCATCGTTTCGTTACTATTTCTCGCGGAATTCTTATTTGAGTGGTATTTTTCGCGTGACAGGCGTTTTTATTTTCGACATCACTGGTACTATCTGCTCGCCGCAATCCCTATCCCTACAGCGTCATTTGAGGTGCTCAAAGGGATACGTGCCATTAGACTGCTGCGGCTTTTTAAGATATTCGCGCATCTGAGGTATGAGAGAAATACTAGGTTATTCCAAGGTAAATAATTCTCGTCGGATGCGATCGGCTGTGACACCGGCTGATTCAAGTTTCTGAAACATCCTATCGACGAATCGTTTCGACCCGCACAGATAAAAGCGAATATCGGGTTTGATGTAAGATAATAGGTCTTCTGCAGTTATGTGGCCGTCTTCTTCGCTGACAAAGATCTTGTCCACCGAGAAGTCCAGAAGCTCTTCAAAGCAAATTTCCTGACGGTTCCGCACCGCATATAACAGCGGAAGGCGTATACCGGCACGTTTCATGCTGAGAAACGGTGCGACGCCAACCCTTCCAGCTATAGCTACGAACTCTTTGTTGTCATATGGCGGGACAAAGTTTCCGAAGGCTTGTGAAAGCTCGATGGACATACCCGAACGTGCCGTGTCATGAAACCAGTTAGACACCGTTCCGCCCGGCTGACGCTGAACGAGTAGCTCTAATTCCTCATCTTTTGGCGCAGAGCTGAACGAGTACTGGCGAATAACTCCGTTTGCACGAACGACGGCGTACTGGCCAACGTGGTAGGAATACGCCGCCGGTTTTTCGATACCGACTGCAACCACGTCCTTGGCAACCAAGCGAATGGAGCGGATTTTAACTTCATTCCATGTGTACGCGTCTAACAACATTGCATTCATTATATCTGTTAAAATGAAAGCAATGAAACTATTGAACGGTGCGGAACTGGCCGAATATGTAAAAGAGCGCCAGGCGAAACAAGTGCGCGGATTGCGTCAGGCATGGAACGTCTTTCCAAAGCTAGTGATAATCCAAACGGACGACAATCCCGTTATCGATGCCTATATCCGCCTGAAAAAACGCTATGGCGAGGATATACTGATTGACGTTGAGTATTTCAAAGGAAATGAAGATGAAGCGCTGGGACGTATAAAGGAGCTGAACGAAGACCCTCTGGTGCACGGTATTATCGTGCAGCTACCGCTTGGCGACGCTAGTCGGACAGATGAGCTGCTACAAGCGGTTGCGGCAGAAAAGGATGTCGATGCGCTTGGAAAGGCCCCGGTGTTCGATGCAGCGACACCGACCGCTATCAGCTGGCTGCTCGCAGGCTACAATGTCGATCTGAACAATAAACAAATCGCCATCATCGGCCATGGCCGCCTAGTCGGAGCGCCTCTTGCAAAAATGTGGCAGAACTCAGGCTATAACCTGACTGTGATCGATGAAACGACAGATAATGCGGCCGAACTCATTAGACAAGCGGATGTCATCGTTAGCGCCGTTGGAAAACCGGGGCTGATTACCTCAGACATGGTCCGTCCGGAAGCAGTGATTGTCGATGCGGGAACATCTAGTGAAGGCGGTAAGGTCGTTGGCGACGTAGCGAGTGATGTCCGGCAGCGTCATGACATAACGATTACTCCTGAAAAAGGCGGCGTCGGTCCGCTAACAGTCGCAGCGCTATTTGACAATGTCATCAGAGCCGCACGAGCGACGATTCCACCTCAAGAGCTATAGGTAGGTTTACTGTTCTGAGAGCGCAGTCTTCACGCGCTCAACAACTTGTCGAGGAGTAAGGTCGGCTTTGACGATGTAGCTATGGATGCCTAGTGAGCGAAGGTCTTTCGGAGCTTCTTCCTCACCGAGATTTGTTAAGACGATAACTGGTACGGTTTTGCCCCAATCTTCGCCGCGTATTTTCCGTAACGCTTCTGGTCCGGTCATCGTTGGCATTTGCATGTCAAGCAGTACCAAATCAGGTGTAAAGTCTTTGACGAGATCTATCCCATCTTTGCCATTATCCGCCATTTCAACCTGAAAGCCCTCGCTCTCAAACTTCATGCGATACATTTGTGCAATAACTGCGTCATCTTCGATAATGGCTATTTTTGTCATAATGCTATAATAGTATGCATTCAGCTTAAGCACAAACAAACATATTGACAAAAACATCGATTCATGTTAGTATAGAATTATGAGTATTGACACTCTATCCACTAATGTCGAAAGACGCACCGGACGAAAAGACCGTTATATTATTGAGCAGGGTAAAGAAAAAACTAGTCCATCACTAGTGAGTGCCGCACGTGCGGTGCATGCCCAAGGATATATGGACATGGGATTTGTCCGAGAAGGCTATTTAGCGCTTGACGGCTCTTTGCCTGCCGATATTGATAAAGCACGTGGTAAGAATGTCGACTATTTTCTTGCGACGAGCTACGAATCAAATGATGACGAAGATTCAGAAGAGGCGACAGTACGTGTTATAAATATCCCAAAAGGTGGAAGTCTTTCTGATTTACCCGCTTATAATTTGTGTAAAGATACACTGGATGATGAATGTCGTGGCTGGCTTGAATCAATTGAAAACCCTGAAAAGTGTATTAAAGAGATCGCTGCCTTAGCGAAGAAGCCTAACACGTCACCACTTGCGATTTTTGAAGTACTTCGTGATCCATTTCACAGTGCACTTGGTAAAAATGAAGTGTGGTTTTTCAGTATCGTTTCGTCTACATTTGCATCTTTGCAAGAAAACTTTGGAGAATACGCTATAAAGCAGGTTGGTGAACCCATTTCATTTGACGATGAACGAATTAACCCAAACTTGACTCTCATTCCTGCAATAGTTGAAGTTGACGAATTTATTAATCAAATTGCTGCTTCGGCTATCGTTGAGAAGGATGAAAGAAAACAACGAGTTTTGAGTAGAAGCTTTATGTTCTATGCGGAGAGTGTTCCCGATTCAATGCTTAACGAAGATGCGGTTGGTTTAAGAGATTTCATACGAGATTTGATGTCTCACAAGGAAGGATAGATACAATGTCGGAAGCAGTATTACCATCACACCTTGACGATCATTTGAATGATAAATTAGCGAGTAAAGCATCAAGTTCTAAACCATGGACTCGTCCTGACGAATTTGATTTAACGAGCTGGGCTGACAGGCGCGAGCTTGAAAGAAGGCTAGACGATGGAACAATCAATACGGTTGATGACAAGCTTGAAGCGATAGCAGACGATTTGTTTGAGATGCAAAATCCTCATCTAGCGAATGATAATGATGCAAGAGCAGAATTTATACGGGATATTACGAGTCAGAGCGAACATTTCGGTCGATGGTTTCAGTTCGACTGGCGAAATGCACTCGTTCGCTTTCCTGATCAAAGTACTCACCAAGAGTTGAGAACGTTTCGTAATAAAAATCTCATAACTGATGAAGAACAACGAAGATTACTTGGCGCCCACGCAGTTGTATTTGGCCTAAGTGTTGGTAGTAATGTTGTTGATCAACTGGTGCAAGGCGGTATTGGTGGAGTAATCGGAATGGGGGATTTTGATACGCTTGCTCCTACGAACTTGAATCGTATTCGCGCATCTATGAAGGATGTGGGTGATATGAAAATAGATATCGCTGCAAAAAAAATCAGTGAGCTGGATCCTTATATAGAGCAAGTACATTTTCGTGAAGGTTTGACGCCTACTGTTTTAGAGCAGATGGAAACGAATAAGCCGGATATACTTTTCGATGAAATCGATAATCTTGCGATGAAAGCTATGCTACGCGTATTTGCGCGAGAGCATAAGGTTCCGCTTATTATGGCAACTGATCTTGGCGATAAATCGATAATTGATGTCGAGAGGCACGATATTGAGGACGTAAAACCTTTCCTGGGCCGACTCTCGGATTCGCAAATTCAACAGATAATTACAGGTGAGATGTCAGAGAAAGATCGCCAGAAACTAATGATAAAAATCGTCGGTATTGGCAATATTACTCCTCGTATTCTTGATTCTGCAATCAAGATTGGCGACACTCTAGGTGGGCTGCCGCAACTAGGTTCAACCGCCGCAGAAGGCGGTGCACTCGCAGCAGTAGCGGCCAGAGAGCTTCTTATCGGAAACAAACTCGACACCGGGCGATATGTCGTGCCAATGCGCAAAGCTTTGAAACTTCAACCACAAACTAGTTTTCGAGAGGGTGCCTCGACTGTTATGCGGTTCATCAAAGCCTCTAAAGAAAACCAATAGACCGTAGTAGTTCATATAGCGCTTACGTTTTTTCTAAACTATACTGTTTGATATGGTAGAAGCTTTGATAAGTGGCTTCGGCGTAATCGCGAGTGCCTTAGTGGGCGCATTTGTTTTTCTTCAAAACCCAAGCGGTCGAAAGAATCTTTTATATGGATTGTTATCACTATCATTCGCATCGCTCATATTTTTCAATTATCTAACTACGGATCCGTACAGTAGAGAGCTTATTTTTGTTCGTATGGTAGTAGTATCAACAACATTAGGCGGAGCTCTGCTTTTTGGTTTAGTTGCAGAAATTCAAAAAAGAATTCGCTCAACTGTCTTAAGTAAATATGTACTTTTAACTGCTATTACCACTCCAGTCGTAGTCGTTCTTGAGACGAGTCCAGCCGTTTTTAATAGTATTTCGGCACCCCCAGAAGCGATTCCTAGCGCTGGTTGGGCGTTCTTTATATTTGTTATACATTTTGGTACGCTACTACTCGCGAGCATTTGGTTGCTGTTGAATGGCATGAAGCACGCGCGACTCATTTCGGATAGACAACAGTATCGCTTGATTGTTACTGGGATGACACCGATACTTTTGCTAGCGCCGGTAACAAGTGTAATAATGCCGATTGTTTTTCAAGACACAAGCTATATCAAATATTCGCCGCTGTATATAGTGTTTTTCTTAGCGGCGATTGGCTATGCCATAGTCAAGCATGGCTTATTTGATATAAAAGCAGCGGCGATACGCACTGCAGCTTATTTACTTTCACTTACTACACTGGGATTTATTTATTTCTTACTCGCGTATGTGCTGTCGGTTACTATTTTCAAGGATAATAACGCTACCGGGATAAGTATGAGCCCTGTAAACATTATGTTGGCACTTGTGCTAGCATTTATTTTTCAGCCGGTTAAAGATTTCTTCGATAAAGTGACAGACAAAATTTTCTTCCGGGATCGATATGATACGGAAGAATTCTATTCTCGTCTCAGTGAGTTACTTGCAGGTGCGATAGATTTACGCGATCTTATGCTGAGGGCATCCAAAGAAATCGGCGGAACGCTCAAGGCTGAACAAACTTTTTTCTACATAAATTACGATGAAAGTCATCATACGAGCGCAGGAACAGCAGGATATAGCAAGTTGGCTGCTGGGGATGTTGAAATCATCAAAGAGAATTTGAGTGCTGTTGCGGGTGTAGTCGTCACAGCCTTGTTGACGGACTCGAAACGCCTTCGCAGAACGCTTGAGAAAAACAATATCGAGATACTGAAGCCCCTCTACCATGACGGTCAACTTCTCGGCTTTTTGGCGCTCGGGCCACAGCTCAGCAGCAGCTATTCACAACGAGACATCAAGGTGCTCGAGACTATTTCAGATGAGCTCGTCATTGCGGTTGAAAA
The DNA here is from genome assembly GCA_964581535.1 of uncultured Candidatus Saccharibacteria bacterium. Taxonomy (GTDB): domain Bacteria; phylum Patescibacteriota; class Saccharimonadia; order Saccharimonadales; family Saccharimonadaceae; genus CAZOOW01. The sequence goes on along the minus strand of CAZOOW010000001.1, from coordinate 6,809 downwards.
CGCACTTGCAGTCCAGGAGGTGCGAGATTTGAACGTTAACCTTCAGGAGCGTATCAACGAGGCAACAAAAGAGCTACTGACTTCCAACAAAAAACTTACGAAACTTGATGAAACGAAAGATGAGTTTATCAGCATGGCATCGCACCAGCTGCGGACGCCGCTGACAAGCGTAAAAGGCTATATCAGCATGGTGCTCGACGGTGATGCTGGAGAAATCAGTAAAGAGCAACGGGAACTGCTCGAGCAGGCGTTCGATAGCTCGCAGCGGATGGTGTATCTCATCGGTGATTTTCTAAATATTTCGCGTCTTCGAACTGGCAAATTTGTACTGGAGCCGAGCACAGTTAATCTCGCAAATGTTGTCGGGGAAGAGATTTCTCAGCTGCGTGATACGGCAAAATCGCGCGGGATTGCTATTCGTTTTGAAAAGCCGCATAACATTCCAAATATTACAGCTGACGAGAATAAACTCCGTCAGGTGATGATGAATTTCATGGACAATGCGATTTACTATACATTGCCGGGCGGAGACATCGATGTCCAACTTTATAAAACAGCGAGAGGTATTGTTTTTAAAGTCAAAGACAGCGGTATAGGGGTGCCAAAAGCTGAACAGGCAAAGTTATTCACGAAGTTTTTCCGTGCACCAAATGCACGCAAGCAGCGGCCAGATGGGACAGGTATTGGGCTATATATGGCGAAAAAAGTTATCGTCGCGCACGGTGGCAGCCTGCTTTTTGAAAGCAAAGAGGGCAAGGGTAGTACCTTTGGTTTCGAACTGCCCCTTGTTATAGACATAAATCGTTTTGACAAAGCTGCGCTTGAAACACAAATTAAATAACCCCGGACTAAATCCGGGGTTATTTGTGCTGGATGCAGGGCTGCTGTTAGCGCACGCTCATTAGCTTGCGTAGCAACGCACGGCGTGACTGCATGAAGCTATAGGCACCGTAACCGAGAGCGCTGGAGCCGAACAATCCTCCGAGAACGGCTGCAGGTCCTGTTGCTGCAACAGTCGACGGAGCGGCTGGCGTAGAGGTCGTTGTCCCGAGAACCGGCTTACAGGCATCGTCATCGCGCGGTAGGTATTTGTCTTTATCGGCTTCCGGAACACTGATGATTTCGCCTGTTGCCGGGTTGCAGACTATGACTTCACCTGGAACAGGAACTTCGACAGTTGCGTCATCACAATCGTCAGGTGCCCCAGGAATAGTTGGAGTATCGACACAGACAGTATTCTTTATCGAGCCAGCTTTTACCGTCGGCACTTTTGCTGTCAGCGTGAAATCCATAGACTGTCCGGGTGCAAGGGAAGGGATAGTATATTTCCAAACATTGTTTGTTATCGTGCCCCGGTTACCGTCTACGCTAAGCAGCGTAACCCCAGCCTCTGGTCGGTCTGTAACGACGAGATTTTTCAGCTCAACTTCACCGGTATTTGTTACCTTGATTTGGTAGCGGAAAACAGTATCGATGGTTGTCGCATAATGTTCTTTGCCTTCGACAGTTTTTGTTATGCTGACTGAAGGCGTGCCAGATGTTGGCTGTACGGTGACTGTCACAACACAGTTTTTACCAGTGTCACGAACTTCTTTACCGTCAACCGTAAAGAGCGCTGTTGCACGTACTGTATAGTCGCCAGGCTTTGAATACGTGTGCTTTATTGTGTTGTTGTCGGTACGTTTACTGCTCCCGTCTCCAAAATCAAACACGAAGCCAGTATGCTTTGCGCCATTTTTAGCTGTTGCAGTAGCGTTAAACTGAAACTCCGTACGTGAAATTTTGTTTTTGTTTAGGCTGTCACAGCTGTAGACCGGTTCTGGCTGAGTCTCTGGGTTTGCGCTGACGGGGTTGCCGCAACTTTTGATAATGGCGAATTGGAACTTCCCGTTAACCATTTTCACGAATGCCGTCTGACCTTCGGTAACGAATTTGCTGGTAGGATATTTGCCTGCGCCGTTTGTACCAGGTATTGGTGTACCGCCGTAGTTACGTCCAGCTGTCATTGCGCCTTTAGCGACAGTTTTATCGCCAACAGTCACACGGCCGTCTCGCCAAACAATGCCGTTAACAAAGCCGCCAGCTGCGATATCTGCGCGAGAAATACCGAATGCGCCGAATACTTTCGGAAGATCGCCGTACGCATTGGTATCGTATTTGTTGAGGAGGCCAGCTTCTGTAAATGCACCACATTTGATGATGGCGACCGTATCGCAGTCCGGGGTGTTGTCTACTACGGCAGAACTAGTACCTCTTAAAGCATTAACACTAAAAACCGTACTCAGCAAAAAACCGAGTGTGATAAGGTAAAATTTTGTGCGTCTATTCATACTGCCTCCTCTTATACCAGACATTTCAAAACACTACTGTAAAATATATCACATATAACTGTTTTATACTATTGTCAATATACATAAGCAACATCGCATAGCATATTAGTAAGTAGTTCGGTGTGTGTCATCTACGCGTTTTTTATGAATAACCTAGATGTTCCTTCTCGAAGGTAAGTTTTTATTTAGAAACTAAAACCCCCGGTGATACGGGGGTTTTATATATTCATGCAGCAAACTGATTATTCAGTTCGGCGTTTTGGTTGGGCAAAATAGACTGCGCCATAGGTTGCGAGTGCAGCTAGGAGGATCATTAGCGGATTTCCTGCGCTGGTGCCACCAGTAGCTGGGATAGCTGCTGGCAAGACGCTGGTCTGTGCTGCAAGCGGAGTGATGGTTGGCGTGTAAATTGTCGTGTCGCCGTTGGTGGTTCCGCCACCTTGGCCTGGGGCTGCATAATCAAAGGTGTATTCTACACAGCCGATTTTTACAGAAGTAAGTGTTACTGAAGCAGGAACTTCGTTCGTGTAAAGTACTGCCATACCGACGACTTCGAGATCAGGGAAGGCCGCTGCCCACTCTTCGAGCGTGCCGTAGTATTGGCTACCTTGTCCATCGCCCGTGTGTGGTGCACCGTCGATCATTGCCTGAGAGGCGCCATCGTTGAGCCACCAGTTACCACCGTAAACTGTTTCGTAGCTGAGCCAACCTTCTGTTGTCTCGATATGTATACCCATGTATGGGGCATCTGGCGTGTAGCTGATAACATTTCCAAGCTAAGCCAGTGTACCGCTCATTTCGCGGTAGATATATGCCGACTCCCAGTTGCCAGGAGTTGTCAGTTTGATGCCGCCATCAACGTAGGTGACATCGCCTTTTGTTGTCCAACCATTAGGTTGCAGGTTGGTTGAATGCACTGAACCCCAGTCGACACACGTCGTTACACATGTTTCGAGCATGTCTGTTTGCGTCTGGCTCCAGGTTGGGTTCGTGAGCACATAGCCATCTTCAGCTGTTGCATTAACAGTAATAGTGTTGCCGTTCTGAACTTGCGTGTAAACGACTCCTTCAGTAGTTACAGGCGCGAACACTAGGTTAAATGAAGGGCCACATGAGTCTGTAAATACACCATCGGCAGCAGTTGCCGGCGTATCATTTGATTCGCACGCTACATTTGCGTCAGTGAATGGGAATGTTTTTGGAGCAACTGTTCCATCTGTCCAGCTAAAGCCTGCCTTCAGTGTCGCAGTAACGGTCAGCGAGTTGTCGACCCACGCTGATTTAGTGAATGTTACTCCGTCAGTAGCCTCCCAGGTGATAGTGTCGTTGTTCGGTCCACAAACCGGTGTTTGGACGATTGTTATTTCAGTTAAAGCGTTAACTACGCCAGGGCACATTCCTGGATCCGGTTTTGCTCCGCCGTCATTCCATGCGATAACAACCGACCGGCTTTGTTGGTCTGTAAAATTATCACCAAGATGGACACCATTGCCATCTGGGTCAGGGACTGAGCTTACAGAGCTTGACACCAAACCGTCATTTCCGGTCTTTAGTATCTCGTAGCCTTGTGGAGTGGTGACGTATTTACATACCCACACCTTGTCGTAGCTGGCATCCGGATCGATAGAATATGCCGATACGGGTACAAATTGTAGTCCGCTTGTAAATACAGCAAGTACTGCTGCACTACAGAGCTGAACTGCTCTTTTTATAAAACTCATAGGACACCTCCTTATATGTGTCCCCACCCATACGTTGATACGTTTTTTACACTTGCAATTTTTCGTCTTTGTTAGATTATTAACTAAAATTTACAAAAAGTCAAGCATATTTTAAAACATAAGCACAATACCATAGATTTCATTGCCGTTTTAAGAGTAAGTCAAAGTATTCCGTTCCTCCGAACGGGATTTTTTGTTTGATATGACGTGTGCCTTCCATGGTGTCGGCAGCGTAGATGGTAAAGGTGCCATAAGCGTCGTTTATCTCATCCATTGCCTCAGTGAGGTGCCATTTCTCCTCATCACTACCAAACAGGTCGGGTTGGGCACGGCCGGATGGCTCGAGATGGTAGAGGTATAGTCCCATGACGCGAATATCCATATGCTTCGGCCGATTGTCGAACAGCCTCGAGACGCGTAGCCAGATATCTTCGTTGGTAAAACAGCTTGTCTTGTGGGTGCGTTTGTCGACAAAACCGCCGCCTGCCGTGAAGCTGAGCCAGACGCAGACGCCCCGGGCTTCCTTCTGGCGGTAGCGGAGTTTCATGGCGGTCGTCTCTGCAAGGTAGTGCAGGCAGGAGCGGAGGTATTCCTCGTCATGACTTGAGCGGTCCATGACCCATTGTCGCCCGACCATACTGAGTTTGGTTTCCGCGTCATCTATTTCGTAACCGCGTAGTCGGCGGTACCAGTATGTTCCGTTGATGCTCCGAAACACACGCCGTCGCAACAGCTCTTCAGTGGTTCCTAAAAACTGGAGGGGCGTATGGATACCGTGAGCGCGCAGTCGGCTCCCATAACCCTGGGCGATGCCGTTGAGATCTTCTAACTCAAGCGATTCATAAACTGAAACGAGATTTCGGTGGTCAATAACGTCCAGACCGTCGGGTTTGTGCAAACCGGCAGCGGTTTTGGCGAGGAAACGGTTCGGCGCTATACCGACGTTGATTTTCATATAGTCACCGATTTCCTCACGCACCCGCTGTTTTATCTCGTAGCCAATATGGGTTATTTCCTCGGTTTTTCCCTCTAGCTGTGTCCCATGAAAGTCCAAAATCCCTTCGTCGATGCTCTTCATTTTGACGTGTGGCGAGTAGCTTTTCATGATGCGCGCTAGCTGACGGTAAACGTGGTGGTATTTGGGCGGATCAGTTTCTAGTAGTACGAAGTCCGGGCATAGTGCCAGGGCCTCGGTTCGACGGCAGCCAACCTTGATGCCAAGTGCTTTGGCCTCGTAGCTGGCGGCAATGACGCAGCACTCCTTAGAGAGGCGGTTAGTGACGCCTATCGGTCGCCCGCGCAGGGAAGGGTGGGCTTGCTGCTCGGCGGTGGCGAACGCGCTGTTTAGGTCAATCCACATTATGCTCGGGCGTTCGGTGTTTATGTGGTAATTCATGGCGTGGCTCCCGGGATGATGGCGACAAGTTGCCATGTGAGGCGCTGAGCGTCGAACTCTAGTCGGTAGTCGTTGGTGCCGTCAGATATATCAAAAACATGTATCATCCGCTTGCCTTTGGCTGTCGGGTGGCGCATGCCGAGCTTCGTAAACGTGATGTCCTGGCCGTTATAGCGCATGATGCGCGGAGTAGCGACAGGCGAGCTTTTCCCGAGTACTTCAAAAGTCACGGCGACATCGACTGGTCGGTTAATGAGCGTAGTAGGATCCATAGACAAAAATTCCTTGTATGAGGTTGATAGAAATACACGGATTTTTTTGGTTGTATCGCTAGCTGATGACCGTTCGAAACCGTTGATTCGTCTGGCACGACACCTAGCGTAAGTGTCTATGGAAGGCGCACAGGGACCGGAGTGTGATTGCCTGATAGTCCCTAGTATACCTTCTTTTTAAAAAGGAGTGAACGACGCTATAGGTAGCGTAGTGGTGCTATGTATAAGACTAAAAACACTATATATAGCGTATTGTAAATAACACACTATTCATACATACCATAACCGTTGACAGCTCTTGTCAAGGGGCGTATACCAGGTGTAACACAAGACCTCCGTGAGTGGTAGGAACTGTGTGCATTCGCGAAAGTCGCGGTGTTTTGACAATTCAGGAAGAGGAATGCCCTATGTGCTATGACGACAAGATCGATCTGCTGGTCAACCACCTCGAGCCTTACGTGAAGTTCACGTGCCCGGAAGAGGCGGATCGGTTCGCCTACCCCCACAAGCTCGAGCGCGGCTCTGAGGAGCTGACCGAGTTCGATCGATACGTCCGCAAGCTGCACAACGCAGCCATGGACGGCGCCATCCCCAGCAACCTCCAGACCATCGGCGCCCACCCCCGGACGCGGTTGAGCGCCGTGCAGGAAGCGGTGATGCTCATCGCCCGCAAGTACGTCGCGCGCTTCGAGGAGCACGCTCATCATCTCGCTGAGCAGTTCGACAACGATCTGATGGAGGACATCGCTCGGGTGACGGAGCCCGTTCGTGTGCTGCCGGCCACGGCGTGATCGACTGCACCACCCGCTTCTTCTGTAAGAAGTGACGAACACCCCTCCTCACTTCTTCCTGACATAGTCTCCTCCCGGTCCCGCGGCAATCCCACGGGGCCGGGAGGTCGGTCATATTTCATGACTTCTCAAATACTCCCGTATCTGTTACAATCGCCTAAGCGATTTTTATTTTTGCAAAAAAGCGGAAGAAAAATCATCGTCAGCATTTGATATTGCTTGATGGTCCCATCGTCTAACGGTTAGGACACCAGGTTTTCATCCTGGCAATAGGGGTTCGATTCCCCTTGGGATCACCA